>DATNPV010000306.1:0-6090 GCA_036703055.1 Waterburya sp. | reverse complement strand
AGCGATTGCAGAGCCACAACAAATCGGGGTGCATCGGCAGACTTATAGACCTCGTTTTGCGGAGAAAAAGAATGATGATGAGAGTCAGTTTTGGCACGCCACCTGGTTGTAAATGCCACCCCGAAGTTTATTCAAATGGCTACACATGGGCGCTGTACGAAGCCCAGAAAGGAGGTGAAGGCGAAAAATTCATCATCTCCGGTCGGAAATTCAGTACTTGGATCGAGGCTTTTGAGGCTGGGCAAGCATTCTGCGAAACCCTTCCCGGTCAAGCATCCCAGGAAAACATTGACCAAAATTGATTGCACTGTGGACCGACGAACTGAACTAAATCGCAGCCAGCGCAGAAAAAGAAGCGAGTGAAACGACTAATCCGACTTAGCAAAGACGAAGAGAGCGAGTAATGACCCAATTAATTCTGGAGGTAACTCTATGGATTGCAACTATGCATCTGATCAGCCACCTGATCTAGAAGATATCAGGCAGGAACATGAAACCTGGCTTACGGAATTGGAGGGGTTAGCAGTGGAGGCGATCGCCGGAGGCAATTGGACTCCAGTCCTTGAGCATCTGAATGAAATCATGGCTTGGCAGGACGGGAAACTGCATGAAGCCCAAAAGCAAAAAGCCAGCGCTGATAGTTTGACCGGCTCCAGCGCTGACACCAACCCAACGACTGAAAACAATCGTTAAGGACTATCACAATTATGGAGTCAATCGGATACTACGCAAGCGCACGCTCTGATCATCCAGACGCTGACGTTTTGGATCGCATCCAAGAAAAATTCGGCGGGCAACTGCAAGAGCTGACCAATGATGATAAAGCAGCTGTGCTGATTTGTTTGGTGGAAAAAGCCACGAACACCCAACAGGTTTTTATTGAGGACAACTTCTTTACCAACGCAAACGGCGGTGAACTCTGGCAACTAGGCCAACAGCTCAGCGAACACAGTCAGTTGACGCTGGCCCTCGCCATCTTGAACCAACTCATTTATGGAGGACGTTAGAGATGAGCATTAATTGGGAATATCTGACCGAGCGCATCCGTCGATACAACTCAAATCCGTCAGATGATTTGCTTTACCGGATCGGCACTCACGTTGATGTGCTGACGATAGACGATTGCAGACTTATCGAACACAAAGAGGGGTGTCTTACTCCAGAGCAGCGTTACCGCGTTTTAGATTGGATCGTAAGCTGTCAGAACGATGTGGACATCGACAAGGATTTGGCACTTCTGATTTTTGGTAAAGAACAGCTAACTCAATGGTTGCAAACTTCCCGCCGAGCCTACCCGAACTTTGAATTTTACCTGTGCTTTGAATACCAAGACATCAAGAATACAGGTTGGGAAAGCGGCATTAACTTCACCATGCACTGGCATCCTCAACCTGGAGCACCGATGCCGGAGACAGAGACGGATTTTCCTTGGCGATCCTTCTGGGATAGTGGCGAAATGTTTTGGGGCAACTACCCTGGCGGTACTACGAATCATTTCGATTTCAATCTATATTGCTACCCCAACGAGACCAGCTTCACCAAGCCCGGATGGATTTGCGAAGAGGGCGATCGGTACACGATGGTTGACGAACGAGATGCAGATTTAATGTCTGTGGCTCAAGTCTTACAACATTTTGCGGTTCCCGCTTAAGGTTCATGCCCCTGGCGCGACCAGGGGCCAGGAGGATTTATGAAAATCAAGACTTCACACATTATCTGGGGGTCGATCGCTATCCTCACATTGTCCCAAGGTGAAAACGTTCGTCAGTCTCTAGCCAAGGGGAATCAAGTCAGACAAGAGCAAGCAGAATTTAGCGATCGCATTCGCCTCAACCGCACAGAAGCACGGCAGGCTGAGAAGCTATCCAAAGTCGCGCTAGACCGCTATAGAAACAACTGCATTCTCGTGGTTGATAGAGACTCTCGCCAGCAGTCCTATTTCCAGCCTGGAGAGCCGGTTGTTGAGCCAAAGCTCAACCGCAGTATCAGGACAGGTGCTTTCATCTGCAACAAGCTCGGTGATACCGCAGTGGTCAACGAAGCCGGAACTATCGCCGACATAGCACGGGTAGCCACCCCAGACATCCCGCAGTTCAAGAAACTATTGGAGCAACGACGATAATGGCGAGATTTACTAACCAAAATAACAACACAACAGCATCTTCTCAATCTGCTGCAACACCTCAAGCCAGCAACATTACAGCTATTCGTATTGCTCGATTTTTGTTCACCGCAGGTATCGGATTTCTAATGATAATCAACGTCCAGCCTTGGCTTGAACTGAGTAAAGCCATTGCTAAACAGATAACCACAATCCCGTTCCTAGATTCTTTAGTTGCTATCCCCTTGCTAGGCGGTTGGATTGAATGGTTGTTTGCAAACATCGTTCCAATTCTAGGGTGTATCCTTTGGGCGATTGTTCAACTGATTGAAGTAATGCCGATGCTCGCTGAATCCGGGATTCCAGCGAACCTGAAAGAACGCTTAGAGAGCTATCGCTGGGTTGCTTACGCCATCGAAACTATCGTCTGTTTTCTCCGTTACCCACCGTACAACGGCGGCATGACAGCAATATTAGAAGAAGCGCCGAACTGGGACGCCAGCTTAATCGATTGGTGGAACCTCGTTTTCTTCCTAGTCACTATGTTTGGATTTGAGCTTTGCTTTCGGGTCATCGTCACAGTATGGCAAGGCGTCCGATTTGTTAAGCCAATAGCTCATTAATCAATCGTGTTGTACTTGCCCTCGGAGTGTCACTCTGGGGGCTTTTCTATGAGGTTTTACCAATGAAAGAAGAAGGCGGAAAGTTAGTTCCTATCAGTTTAGAAGGACTGGAGTTTGAGAATGACTTTGGAGAATCACCCATTGGATTGGGTCATTTTTCCAAAGACCAGGGCTTCATTGCTGTGGCGTCGCTGGTTGGTGCATTCGTTGGGGCAGCGATCGCAGGACTTCCGTTAGCAGCGATTGTGATAGTTGCAGGCTTGAATGATATCGGCTATGCGAGGCGTAAAGAATCGAATAGTGTACCACAGCAACAAGCAGCACATTCCGAAGCTATTGAAGCAGAAGCCAAGCCTGTTGATGATGCACAATCGCAAATTGGTACCGCGACTCGACTAAATGCTGTTGACGTTCCTGCAAAACTAGTAGAAACAACAGATGAAGAAGTTACAATACCTGAGCTACGACCCGATGACAACCCTGCGCCAATCAAACCAACTTCAACCGCTGTTGACATAGCGCTAGAGATGGCTAAAGTTCCTAAATCCACGATTGTTGCGGCGTCCCCACGAGTTGGAAAAGGGGTTGTGGTGTCAATGGCGATCGCACATTTGAGACGACTCCACCCCGACTTAGAAATCTGGCTGATTGACCCGAAAGATGAGCCGACCGAACGGCACTACTGGAGCCAAATTGATATCGATAAACGATGCCATTTTGATCTGCGAGACTTTGATGTGGACGTTGAAGGCGCGATCGAAGCGTTCTCTAACCTCCTAACCCGCTTTAATCGCTCTTCCAAGCATCGGAAGCTGCTCATCATTGACGAGTTCGTGACGCTAAATCAGAAATGTGCTGGGCAGTTCATGAACCAACTCAAAGATTTTGTTGTGGGGATTTGTTCATCAGGGGAAGTTAATCCGGACATGGGCATAGGTCGCTTCGTCTGGGCAATAACTCAGTCTCCCTACGTCTCAGACCTGGGATTTAAAACGAAAGCCGCCCTTTCTTCATTTCAACGTATTTTTCTGCTCAGTAAAGCCTCGCTAAGCCTGTACCAACTTGCGGTATCAGCCTCATTCGTGCCGGATGGTTTTGAGCAGAAAATCAGCAGATTACTGGAACCAACAGGACGGATTTTTTATTACTCTCGCACCGATTCTTGGCACGCTATTCCTGTTTATAACTTGCCTGATTCAGGCTCAACTACCCTGCTTCGAGAAAAACTAGAGGAGCTGCTTCCCAGGACTTCCCAACTTCCCGGAAGTAGCTCGGAAGTACCTGGAAGCTCTGGAAGTTCTTCCCACACACCGGAAGTGCCGGAAGCAGCACGGGAAGAAGCACTTCCGGGTGTAGACGAGTGGCGGAAGTACTTCCCGGAAGCTCCGGAAGTTGTGGAGGAAGCTCTGTTTGGGGCTTATCAAAAGGCGCTGGAAGTGGAAGGCGGGAAGAAGAAGTTTATCTCTGAAATTCTCAAAGCTGGCACGGGTGGGAGGAAGTATCAAGCCGCTTCTGCTTACGTTGATTACTTGTGCAAAAAATTTGGGAATAAGCAATGAAATACTACTGTCACCACTGCGAAAGTTACCCACTCTATCTATCATTTGTCAGCGACCCAGGCAACCCACATTTTGATAAGCCATGCTGCCCTTACTGTGGCTCTATTCAGGTTCAGGTGTATGAGCCTGAAGATAATTAGTAATCGCTTCGCACCCAGCACAAAGCCCCTCGCCAATGACTGTGCATAAGGTCAGCGACTCCAGAAATAAATTTGGTTGCACAGAATTAGAGGATACCTATGATTCTTATCCCCCCTGCAATTACATTCCCCGGCCCCACTGTTGAAATCATCCATTCCTCATCCGTTGCCATAACCCAGCTTGTTTCACTGAAGGCTCCGCCCCTGAATCCCCCTAAGAACCCCAAGAAGTAACGCTGTCAGCGATCGCACCCCACCCAAGACTCGCGCCCCTGGTGTTAATGCCAGGGGCTTGTTTTTACTTTTGTTTGTACGCAATTAAAAGTGCTGCTGCGGCTTCATTCCTGGTATGGTGAGGCCCTCCACTCTTGCCAGAAGATCGCCAACTCCAGGGGCAATCGTCAGGGCCATCTTTGACAACTACGCCTTTACTTTTACCGTCAAGACAGACTTCCCACCCGTCAGGAGTGCGTTTGTAGCTCCAGGTTCGAGAAGTCTTTTTATTTTTAGCCATTTCTCTTTCCCTCGTTGATGAACCGGTCTAGCACTGCGGCGCAAGTTTTAACCGAAAGTCTCGCACTACGCCTTCCTTTGGATTGAGAACAAAACAACGACTAGCACCCCCACAGTGATCAAGAGTAGGAGAAGTACAACAGGATTGAAGGGAGCGTAGGAAGCGATGGAAGCCTTACCAGGTTGGTAAACATCAGGATCAGTAGCATCCCAAAAAACATCAGGAACTTCGGAAAGGACTACAGTCAAAATGCTGTTCATTGTTGTTCCTTGATTAATTTATCTAGCAAGGCTTTAACCCTCTTATACAACGGCGACTGCTTGCCCACTTCCAGCTCTGCCAGGATGCGATCGCGTGTCTCTGGGGTGAACTTCGCCTCTAGTTCTTTGATGCGTTTGAGGTAGCGATCGCAATCCGAGAGCAGTGCATCCACAGTATCGCGGTAATCGTCGCGCTCTGGCCTTACACTAGCTAGCTCAGTTTCTAGCTCACTGCATTTACGATTGAGAGCCTCATTCTCTGTCTTGAGCCGTTCTATCTCCTCGCTCAAGCAGCTCTCTTGGACTTTCCCATCTGCCGTTCCTCCAATGCTGCTATACGCTCGGATAGGCGCTGTTCTAACTCAGATAGGCGGCTGTCTATATCGGTCGGGATTGCTACCTGTACGGGCGATCTCGACTCGATCCCCAAGTACTGCTGCATGAACCCGATGATTAGGTCTGTCGCTGTAGTGCCATCCTCTTTAGCTTTCTGGATGAATGCTTCCTTTAAGTCCACTGGTACGCGGATGTTCAGTTGAGGCGTAGTTGTCATCTTTACAACTCCTAGCTACTTGCATATACAGCCACCTTATCAAATTAGCTAGCTACTTGCCTATACAAAATCTTCATAAAACTAGCTAGATTTTGCCTAGTCACTGCCTTTGCAATTAGCTATACTATGTATAGGCAGCGGAACACATTTAAACAACTGCCTACCAGGATGCTCTACCAAAGTCAAAGCCAGCCGCTCTCGAATGGACACCGACGCGACTGGCTACCCCAAAACAATGAGGATAAAGACGATGGTAGCAACACAATCTCAAACTAGACCTCCACTAACCGAATTTGATCGCCAACTCATTGCCCAAATTGTCAACCGCAGTGATTACCCC
>DATNPV010000304.1:0-23079 GCA_036703055.1 Waterburya sp. | reverse complement strand
TCCATGACCTGAAAAAAATAATACTGCCAAGTCATCTCGCTGACGCTCCCGAAACCATAGCTCAATTGCCACTGCCATCTCCGAATGATTGGGATTGACGAGCGTTTTGATATCATCAAAACCCCCCATCTCCGGATTCTGTAATACCTCCTGCATTGCTGCTACATCTTTAGGGGCGGCAGGTAGTGCTTTTAAACCTTCTCCATATTCGCTAACCCCAATCAACAGAGCGACTTTAGCCATTGATGCCTTCCTAATCTATCTTGGCAAGTCTTTCGATTGCCTGAATTGCCTCCTCTAGTTGTGCCTTGCTGCCGTACTCAATGCTGTATTTATTGCCATTTCGCTCAAAGACAATCTTGACAGGCTTGCCGTAGAAACGCTCTCCCAAGTAACTCAGCAGGGCTTGAGCATTTTTGAGACTAACTTCAGTCTTAAGCACTCCAAGGATAAATCCGCCCAGCGCAGGTTTCCCCAGTTCTGGAATTTCTGACTCTCTAACTAACTCAGCATCGTCTACCAGTTCGCCTCGAATCTCCTCAACAACTTGGCTGGTCAACTCTTCCAAAGCTTCTGGCTCTAAATCTTGACCTGCCTTGGTCAAATCAATTAACAGCTGGATATTAGAGTTGCTTGCCATACTACTTCTTTCAAAAATCTTATCTTATTAGGAGTGTAACTTTCTATCCTTTTACCTGTCTCTCCCAGCTAACTCAGGATCAAGAGGAATTGCAGGGGTGCGATCGCACGTAAGCAAATCTACGGCTGAGTCCCCTCAGAACTAAAGTTCGGCGCATCGCTAAAATTCGCCTTCAATGTCCACTCAACGTTGCCCCGAATTAAGGCTCATTCCAGCAAAGTGCTCCAACAATAAACGATGGATGAAGACGTAACTGCCGCCAACTTTTTGCAGGAAAATCAAATCCGCCGCATAGTCCAGGAACCGAGTACAATTCCAAGGAATGTACCCATTCCGCCAAAGAATACAACGCAGAATGAAGTGCTTGATGCAAACAATTCCTGCACCTTGCCCACCAATCAGTGCTGCTGCCAACCCAAAAATCAGCCCATTAACGAACCCAAACACTGGATTCTCAAATACACCCAAAATCAGCCCAGTAAGCAATCCAATACTTACAAACAACTTTCCAGCATTAGCCGTTGACTGCCAAATTCTTTGATTGGGGACAGTTTCTCGACCTACTTCATTCGCTTTTTCAAATCCAAAAATTAGGGATAAAATTAGCCCAAAAATTAGACAGGAAATCAGTGGCATTGATGTTCCTAACTTCAGCGCAAACCCAATCAGTAACCCAACAATTGAATATTGCCTCGCTTTTCGCCAAGACCATTTGAGTGTACTAATTGGTTCTATTCCTTGCTTGAAGTGGAGGGGGTTATAGATGAATACACCAATCACCCCGTAAATCACGGTATAAGCGAGTCCATACATGACTTTACCGTAGACCAAACCAAAAATTGGCCCAAAAATCCCCCCTAAAAGTAGGCCATTAATCAATCGAGCTATGAAATGATTGGTAGATTCATTCACTCGTTCCCAAAGTAAGCCGCCAATCACTCCATAAAGCATCCCACCAATTACTCCACCCAGTATTCCTAGCAAATTATTAAGCAGGTCGAATGTGATGACATTACCGTTGATTTGACCCGCCAGCAAACCAACATGTACACTACCCCAAATTACCCCAAGCAGTAGTTTCACTCCAATGTAATAGGCTCGCTGCTGAGATTTTGTTTGCAACCAAGTTGGCTGTATTTCCTCAATCAAGAAGACGGTTTGAGAAAATTGCCGCATCCGCTGCGCTAACCAATTGAGCCAGTGTAGTGTTTGCGCTTTTGTATACGGTTGATTAGTCCCCTGTCGCTTAAACATTTGTTCAATGTAAGCGTTGAATAACTGTGCGCGTCGCTCCTCGAGAAATCCTGTTTCAGGCAAGTCTTCAACAGCAACTTCCTGGTAAGCTAAGGTCATAATATTGAGCATCAAAGGTGACTTAGCTAGATGCAGCAGCATGTCATCTTTAAAGAGCAACGTTCTCAAACCTGCTAAATAGGAATCATCCCCTTCTAAGGCGTTCCAGATTTGTTCAGGAGTAAGTGATCGCAAATAAACTGCACTTTGAAATTTCAGCCGCTTAGAGAGAGCTTGGTAGTCTTTGATACGACTCGTAACAACCATTTCTGGGCCATAATTCTGATGGAATGCATTTAAGGCAGTAATACAAGCCTCTCGCTCCTCAATTTGGACTTCATCTAAGCCATCTAGTAGTAAAAGGAGTTGCTGGTCTTTAACCCACGCTTGCCCAAGTAACTTAGGCACCTGATACTTAGAGTTGAGTTCCTCTACTAACCAATCTGCGATCGCCTGCTTCCCACCGACCCAAGACGAGAGGTTAAATACTACAGGAATGCGATCGTCAAACCCTTCCTCGGCACGGTTCACCAAGTCACGAGTCAGTTCCAGTAAAGCCGTCGTTTTCCCTGCCCCTGGTTCACCCAGGATAAGCAGCGTCCGCCCTTCACCCAAAGCGTCAAAAATGGAGATGACATTAGTCCCTGGTGGCAGAGATTTTTGCGCTTCGTCAGTTGTTTCTAACTCCATGTTCCAGGGAGAAACCACAGCGTCAGGGCGTTTCTCCAAGCCCAGTTCTATCAGCACTTGGTTACGCAGAGATGTTTCCAATACACCTTTAACCCAGTAATTTCTAACTTTATTGAGTAACGCTTGGCGATTTCGCGCCTGCTGCGGTGTCATACGACGAAGTCTAAGTTCGACCTGTTCGTGCTCCGTTTCCGCAATTCGGCTGGCGTTGATGTACTCTCGATGTAGAGGAGTGGGTTGAGGTTGTTCACTCGCACCTTGAGCTAACCATTGCTCTGCCTGCTCTAAATCACTACCCCGTAATAGGAAACTGCGGTCATGTCCTGCATTTTCCCACTCCTTAGCCCGCACCAGTAAGCGAGTATGCGCCCGTACATAAGTTAAATCAGTTTCAAGCGCTGCAATAAGCTTGGTGAATGCACTGTCAAAATCATCGTCTTCCCGAAAAAAAATCCAGTTGAGACGCGCTAACTCTGGATGGACATTGTCGTATCCCACATCCTGATGCACGATAGGCACTAAGCGTTTGCCGTGGTTAATGGCGTGATTCAGTTCCTCACCGCAGACGACTGAGGACGTGGAATGCGGGCTGATAATGAAAACAAAGTTATTCGCCGCTTCAATCCCTTGATAAATCTCGCTGCGCCAGTCTTGGGCAGGTGGAATATCATTCCAATCCACCCAGGCATTTTGGTTCGCTTGGGTGAGAGCCTGCCACAATTGATGGACAAAATCTTTATCCCGGCGGGAGTAGGAGATAAACAGATCGTAGTCAGTCCGCTCTTTGAGTGGACTAGAAGCCGAAGAATTATGGTAACTCATACAGTCCTCTAGGTCACTTGGTTAAGTACGAATTGGATTTCTGGAGTTGGCTCCTTTTCCTTTTACCCAATGGACTGCGATTATTTTACCGAGAAATGATAAAAGTTGGAAAATTACACAAAGACAAGATTCAGCTCAGAAAATAGCTGTTTTATCACTGCCTATATGGCAAATCCGGAATAACTCTCTTAGGAAAATAGAAAATAGCAGTCAGGATTCTAAGTTAAGAATTCAGAAGAGAGTATTTTTTATCGTGGTTTAAACTTAGCATATTTTCTTTAAAGGTAAGAAAAATGTGTTGTTTTTTAGGCAAAATTTTTTCAGATTCTACAGCCAATCTCCAGAGGCTGAAGCTAGAATCGATAGAATTGCGAAACGGCTTAGAGTTCATTTCGTTGGATTCAAGGAGATTATATGGCGGGAAGAGCAAAGGAGCAAGAGTTGCTCAGTAATAAGTTTGGAAAAATTTCGGATAAACGGATTATCTTCCTGAGTAATAAAAGTTTATTTAACAAGGGTTCTCAGCAAGAGATTCCGATTAAGCAAGTGACTGCCGTTAAATTTCATACGCGAAAACCTATTATTGCTACCATTGCAGGCATTGTTTGCTTAGTATCATCCTTTGCTATTATTACTATTTTTTTAGGGAATTTATTAGCCGTTGTTGCTGGAATAATCATTTTATTTTTTGGGGTTTGGATAACTTACCTTGGGATTTCAGGATTTCCGACCTTAGTGGTTACCCTAGCTGGCGGTAAAGTTACTGAAGCTAAGGGTTGGCCTAATGATAAAAATGAAGCGAAAGCATTTGCACTCGTCTTGCGAGAAAAAATCGGTATTTAGATAAGCTTTGAGATATTTGCTATCTACGATAGAGGGATTCAGCCACCCTATATATATATAAAGATAGAGGAGCGCTTGCTCCTACACCTATGCCTTACGCAATTTTACAGGCATAATCTTGAGCATTCTTTAGAAAATTCAGTATATTTACGGATTGAAAAATAATTTTAAATTTTTATGGTTTAACTCATACCGATTTTCTCATGATTTGCACTTTATGAACCCCAATCTGTTACCGCCTCCTTATTAAGAGGGGGACTACAGAATAAATGAATTCAGTGCATGGTGGAGAGAAAAATGGTATTAGATTTGCAGCTCAAGCAAAATATATGAATCCAAAAGCTGTTCACGTTGCCCGAAAGATGATAGACACCAGTACAGATTAAGAATTGCTTAGAAAACATCCCTATATCTAACAACTCATAATTTGGGTTAGCATCTACTATCAATCATGAATACTTCTCAAACAACATCCTGGAAAGATGTCCGAGCCGCTTTCAAAAAAATCTGGGGATACAATGATTTCCGACCACCCCAAGGTGAGATTATTCGCAGCCTATTAGAAAAGCAGGATGCGCTGATTGTCCTGCCTACAGGCGGAGGCAAATCGATTTGTTTTCAACTTCCAGCACTGCTACAAACGGGTTTAACACTGGTAGTTTCACCTCTTGTCGCCTTGATGGAAAATCAGGTACAAGAATTACATCAACTCAAATTACCAGCTGCTTTGTTGCATAGTGAATTACCAAGCCACCAACGACGGCAAACCCTTCAAGCTTTGGAACGCCAGCAGCTACGATTACTTTATCTATCGCCAGAAACTTTACTCAGTCCCCCAGTGTGGGAACGGTTGTGTCAGCCGCAACTCAAGATTAACGGTCTAATCTTAGATGAGGCGCACTGCTTGGTACATTGGGGAGATACGTTTCGACCCGCTTATCGGCGTTTGGGTGCAGTACGGCCAACCTTACTCAAGCATAAGCCAGCAGGGGCAAAAATTGCGATCGCAGCGTTTACGGCAACGGCTGACTCCACAGCACAGCAAACCATCCGTAATGTTTTGCAACTGCAACAGCCAGAAGTCTTTCTCATCAGTCCCTATCGACAAAATCTCAACCTACAAGTGCAAACGGTTTGGACTCCCAGAGGACGCCGCCAGAAATTATTGAAGTTTATCCAAGTCAGAACTCAGCAAACGGGGTTAGTCTATGTTCGTTCCCGACGCGAGAGTGAAGAATTAGCCAATTGGTTGGGTTCTTTGGGTTACGCAACGGCTGCTTACCACGCTGGCTTGAGTCCACAGGAACGCCGCGCCATTGAAGTGAGTTGGTTGAGTGGAAAAAGTCAGTTTGTGGTTTGTACTTGTGCCTTTGGTATGGGTATCAATAAGCCTGATGTTCGATGGATTGCCCATTTTCAAGCGCCGCAGTTGTTATCCGAGTATATTCAGGAAGTAGGACGTGGGGGACGAGATGGCTTACCGTCGGATGCCTTAACTTTGATGAGTGAACCAACGGGATGGTTGAATTCACAAGATAAGCAGCGACGGCAATTTTTTGTGGATCAGTTGCGAGCGCAATACCAAGACGCGCAGCAGTTGGTTAAGAAGCTACCCGTTCAGGGCGAAGTCGCCACCGTAGCAAGGCAACATCGTAACGGTGTCATTGCTCTTTCCCTCCTCCACAGTGCAAGTCAACTGGAATGGCAAGACCCATTTCATTATCGCAAACACTCCTCAGCCAAGTCTCAAACCCTTGCCGAGTTGAGTGCTACTCAAATGCAGGTGCAAAAGCAGATGACTCAATATCTCAATACTCGCGAGTGTCGTTGGCAATTTTTGTTAAAGGCGTTTGGCTTCACTCAGGAAGCGGCTGAGTTCAGGTGCTACGCTTGTGATAATTGTTCGAGACGGTAATCGTCGCTCAGGATTGGCGAAAGGTAGTAAGCCGCCAACGAGTCATTGCTGGATTGTGCAAAAGGATATTACCAGTTGCATTGCTACCTCTGGGATTGGTGAGTAGCAATCGCAACTGGCTGAGGATGTCCTTACAGTTTTTTATCGCGATCGCGACGACGGCGATCGCGCCATTCTGCTGCCGTCAAATACAGGACACCTCCACTGACGACGACCATTAATGCTATGCCAGCGAAAAATAGAACTGTTACAAAAGGACTTTCCACGATTCCTCTAAAAACCGTTACGACCCCAAACAACCATTGCAATAGACCAAGTGAACAAAACTAGGACTGAAACCCAACCCAATGACAGAATATCCATAGTGCTATATAAAACTACAAACTGACTCCAAGCCTTATGATAGTTCAATTTGAGCCATCTTTTGCTTGAGAAAGGGTCGTGAACAAATTTCCTGAATTAACCACCGAACGCATCGAATCCCTGAAGGCAGGTATCTTAGCCGCTTCGTCCTTTACGCTGGCTTACGGCATCACAGCGATTGGTAATAGTTTGATCTTGGCACAGCAGTTTGAAACACTTGCCGACTTACAAAACACTACTCCTGTTACTCTGTTCGTGAGGGTAGCCGTTGCAGGGATGAGTGGTTTTCTCTTTGGCGTCACCTATCGCTATGTCATTCGGGACGATAAAAACCCGCATCTCAAGGATGGTGCCGTGTTAGCGTTTGGGTTAGTGCGAGGATTAGCCACCATAGAGGAACGACAAAATTTAACCCAAGCTTTCTGGGTATTAGGCGTCTTGGGAATCGAGAGTATTGTGTGCTTTTTAGCCGCTCGTTTCGCTCTCGACTGGGCAATCCACCAACATTGGCTCAAACCTTTCAAATCAGGGTCAGCCTCTTAAACTTTAGCTGACCCTACATCTGATTTCACTCAACTTCTTAACGTTATCTTCCTTCCAGCGTCAGAATTTCGCTAACCTGCTTTAGGAATAATTTTCGTCAAGAATTGCGTTGAATAAAGCAGCGATGCAGAAGATAGTGAGTCCTAGCGAAAGTGCTTCTATCATAGACAACCCTGTATTTCTACTCTCAAAAAAAAATGTGTTAACTCTTTTTTAGCAGAAACTGAGCGATCTACACTCAGAAGAAATGTAATACTATTCCTCCGTAATAATGCACTGAATTCATTACCCCCGTAGTCCCCCTTGACTTCGGGGGACGGCGACAGCCGGAGGTTCTATCAAGTGCAACCTCATAGAGACTTGGTATAACTGCTGATTTCGGAGTTACGGCTGCTCAATCGAGAGTATTTTGTATTATCTATAGCGGTTTTCAATGGATAGGAACACAGGTTGTTGGTATGGGCACGATATGTCATGCCCATACCGGGTAGTGTATGCAACGGAAAATGGCTAGAGTTGTCCGCCTTACTCTCAACGCTGCAATTCACCCCCACTGGGTCAACTCTTTCAACTCAGCGCCAGTACCTCGAACTCCGGATTACCATACATCTGATTTCGGTCAACGGCGGAAAGAATTTTATGATTCGCCCTGTCAGAATTTAAACATTGGCACACCAACTGAGCTACATCAGCACGGTGAATTGAGCCAGCGACTTTGTAATCTTCGGTCAGCACACCATTGCCAGTGGCAGGTTCTGACTTTAACCCACCTGGTCGAATCACCGTATAAGTTAATCCACTTGCAATCAAATACTTTTCTGCTTGCTCTTTTTCTATCAACACTGACTTCAGAGTTTCCAATGCTTGCGGTGGTATGGCAACCACACTCTCCCCACTCCCAATTGAAGACACTAGGATAAACTTCTTCACTCCCGCCTTCACTGCCGCATCAATGAGATTTTTATTCCCCAAGTAATCGGCTCGTTCGCCATCTTTAGGTAAACCCCCGATGGTACTGATAACAGCAGAGATGGGTTCATCGCCTACCATTGCCTGCTCAACAGCGGCTGCATCCAAGGCGTCTCCCATTACCACTCTAAGGCTCATCGCTTCCAGTTCCGGACGAACGGCTTCTGAGCGCAGCAATGCTTTGACATGCTTATTTTGTTGGGTCAAGCATTTGGCAATTTCTCGACCAACCCCTCGGCTGGCACCAGCTAGGAAAATGTAAGACTCATCTGACATATTTGGTTTCTTCCACTCATGCTGTGATCTTTTCTCAGCATAAGGAATTGCGAACTAGCTTTTTAGCACGGAACTGTGTGGAGATTGCTTCTCGAGACGAGTTCTGACAACCTGCTTTCCATACCTCTCACAACGGCTCTACTACTTCCCAGAAGCAAAGCCAAGCCTCAAATAGTCCTACAACAGAAAATGATTCAGTGTCGAAAGTTTGGTACAACCAGTAAGAAGATGGGTATTAGGGAGGTCTGTAACCGCCAATGGCTCTGATATTTTCTGATTTGCAAAATCATTGGGCAAGAGACTGTATCCTCCAGCTAGCAGAGCAAAACATAGTCAGTGGCTACCCTGATAATCGCTTTCGCCCAGAGGCAACGATGACTCGCGCTGAGTTTGCTGCTGTTTTAACGAAAGCATTTCCCAACCTTAAGCCAGCGCGCAGTGCTATTCCTTTTAGGGATGTTCCTGAAAGTCACTGGGCTTATAAAGTTATTCAATTTGCCTACGAACGAGAATTTTTTGTAGGGTATGCCGACGGCACGTTCAAACCCGACCAAGTATTGTCACGGGGGCAAGCGATCGCTATCCTGGCGAATGGGTTAAAACTTGAGGTCCCCAAGCAACCTAACGAGATATTGAATTTGTATTTCGATGATGCTAACCAAGTGGCAGATTATGCTAAACAAGCCGTAGCGGCAGCGACAGTCGGGAATCTGGTTGTCAATTATCCGAATGTTAGACAGTTGAAACCGGATCGCAATGCGACGAGGGGGGAAGTAGCAGCCTTGCTGTGTCAGGGGTTAAAACTCTCGAAAGCCGTTCCGCCGCAGTACATCGCTGGGCGGTTTGTCATTCTGCCTCAATTTGATTACGCTCAATCATTTTCCGAAGGGTTGGCGTGGGTGATGATGGGCGATGAGTGGGGCGTCATCGACAGGACAGGGAAACTCTTAATCCAGCCCCAATATTACGAGCATTATCCGTTTCGTGAGGGCCTGGCGCTGGTCACCATTGGCGGTAAGTATCGGTTTATTGACAAAACTGGAAAAATCGTCATCCAGCAACCAGTTGATGAGGCGCAATCCTTTGTCGAAGGATTGGCGCGGGTTAAGGTGGGTAAAAAGTATGGCTTTATCGACAAGAAGGGGAAGTTTGTCATTCCGCCGAAATTTGATGGAGCCGGTTGGTTTTCTGAGGGACTGGCATCGGTAGGGATTGGCGCTGGCTATGGGTTTATTGATCAGACGGGGAAGTTCGTGATTCAGCCACCACTGGGTTCTATTTTTGCCTTTCATGAAGGGCTGGTATGGACGGGGAAAGATGGAAAGAACGGGTTTATTGATAAGACAGGAAAGTTTACCTTAGTTGACTTAGTATTTTCGGATGCTCCCGGTCAATTTTGCGAGGGGTTGGCACGGGTTAGTGTGGGGGGTAAGGATGGCTTTGTGGACAAGACGGGAAAGTTAGTTATTCAACCGCAATTTGATGGGGCTAATGACTTTGCCGAAGGATTAGCGCTGGTGAGTATTGGTGGTAAGCGGGGGTTTATCGACAAAACGGGGAAGGTGGCGATAGAACCGAAATTTGATTGGGCGGAATCGTTTTCTCAAGGGTTAGCGCGGGTGAATGTGGGTGGCGTTTATGGTAAGGGCGGCAAATCTGGCTATATCAACAAGATGGGGAAAGTCATCATTGAATTGCAATTTGATGATGCGGCGTCGTTTTCTGAGGGGTTGGCCCCAGTACAGGTGGGCAACAAGTGGGGCTATATTGGTAATCCGCTCTAAGCTGTCACGCTTTTCTCGTTGCCTGCTCTTGTCTTGACTCAGGACTTACGCAAAAACTCTCTCTTTCCTCTTATTTCTCCGTGTCCTGGAGTGTACTCTGTGGTTCGTTTTTTCATCATTGTGCGTAAGTTCCATTGACTGATAGGGGCACGGGGATAGGGTTGGACAGCTTTGTTTCTCAGTTATGAAATCTGCAATGTTTGATGCCCGTTCGCTTAACTAATCAGCGATCACAACTATACCCACATCATCAGTCACGGTAGTGTACCTCTTGCTTGCCGATGCTCATCTCACACAGCCATACTGGTGACGGTGGGAGGAGTGAACGGTTTTTGCTCCAGGCGCTCAGCTAAGAGAAATTTAGATATCAACGTAATGGGTGCAAACAGAATTCGGGTGGCTAAGGATAAGGCGGAATTGGTGAAAGCCTTGGTAGACTCAGACCATACAACTGGGCCATTCCAAACCTATGCGGATGCGATGGTATTTGCCGCTGCTTTAGGAGCCAAGCGAAAAAAGCGATCGCCTCTCGGAATAATTGCCAAAGAACCCGCGCCCATTGCGTTAGAGGTATTTGTTTCTAGGGGATATGATCGCGTGTTGAAATTACTGGCGATCGCAGAAACGAAACAGGCCAAAATTCTCTCTTCGTTTGCCGAGAAATCAGAAGAAAAGCGCATCCATATTTTTGAAGAATACGCCAATGGTGGGCTGGATATTTTACGCGATGAACTGCGAGGCGCTGTAGATTATACAGAGCGAATTGGGTTGATTTTGAGTGCGGAACGGTTTAAGAAAGAATTGCCTGAAGATGAGTTTGATTTGAGTCGGTTTTTATAACAATCGTATCTAGGACAGCTAGGTTGAGTTTAAAAGATTTGGCAATTCCGGATGAGTACCGAAGCCATCGCTGCAATCTTATCCAAGAATTCTATTCTTAGTAGATAAGTTCGTTACTTGGTGCTATCTTACTTTTTCACAGTGTTTGCTTGAGGTCTTCGCCATGGAAGCGCAGCATTCAAGCTACCGTGGATAAAGGCATATTATGAACGGCAATCGGAGACAGAGACAGTGAGGACACCGAGCTTATTTGAAGAGGATCGCTTGACGCTCACCAAGAGCATTGAGCTATCTGCTGAGTCTCTGTCGCACTACGGTGCCTTGTACAAGCACTGGGCAGTTGCATTCAGCGGAGGGAAAGATTCTTCGGCAACTGTAACACTGGTGGCTCACTTGATTGAAACGGGGCGCATTCCCCAGCCGGCAAGTCTCACCGTTCTCTATGCCGATACACGACAGGAGTTACCACCTCTTCACGCTGCTGCTCTGGGTGTCCTGGAAGCACTTCGTAAGCGGGGCATTGATACTCGTGTGGTACTGCCTGAACTGGATTATCGCTACTTTGTGTATATGCTAGGGCGGGGTGTACCGCCTCCCAGCAATACCTTCCGTTGGTGTACCCCCAAGCTGAAGGTGATGAACATGGAGCGGGAACTGGAAAAGGTAAGGCAACAGCACGGTGAGAAGCTTCTCATGCTAACAGGAGTGCGAATTGGTGAGAGTGCGGCTCGTGACCAACGGATTGCGATTAGCTGTACAAAAGATGGAGGTGAATGTGGGCAAGGTTGGTTTCAGCAAACCTCTTCTCATGCAGTGGCAGATACCCTAGCTCCAATCCTTCACTGGCGGATTTGCAATGTTTGGGATTGGCTCATGTTTGAGGCTCCAAGTTTGGGCTTTCCGACAGAGGAGATTGCGGCTGTTTATGGCATGACGAATGAAGGAACGGAATCGGAGGAACCTTTAGCTTTGAGAACTGGCTGCATCGGGTGTCCTTTGGTACAAGAAGATCGAGCGCTGGATGCAGTAATTAGTGAGCCGCAATGGGCATACTTAGCCCCGTTGAGCAAGTTGCGTCCGCTCTACCGGGAAATTAAGAAGCCGCAATACCGCCACCGCAAACATGGAGAGGTCAAAAAAAATGGAACGCTAGCTGCTAAGCAAAATCGGTTGGGGCCGCTTACGATGGAAGCTCGACGCTGGATGCTGGAGCAGGTGTTAGCGATTCAGGAGGACGTGAATCAGGCGGCTCGAAGAGAGAATCGTCCTAATATTAGCTTGATTAATGATGAAGAATTGGCGCGGATCGAAGAGTTGATTGCTGCCAACACTTATCCTGAAAAGTGGGATGGGACTGAACCAAGAGGGGATGAGTGGTTCCCTCAAATCTTGCCAGACGGCAGTATTCAACTGCTGTTATTTGATAAATTTTGAGTTGCAAGTCTTGTGAAGAAGCTATGGAAAAACGAACAATTGCTCAAGCCGCAATCCAGGTATTGCAAGCCGCTAAGCAGCCAATGACTATTTCTGATATTACCCAAGCTATTCTTGATAAGAACTTGTATACTTTCAATGCGAAGGAGCCAACAGCAATTGTTCGTGGGGCAATTGAACGGCGGTGTGAGGGATTGAATCGAAAAAATTCAATTGAACCTAAATATTTCAAGAAAATGCCAGAGGGAAAGTATGGTTTAAAGACTGATTGTGGAGAATGAGGTTTTTCGGGGTGATGAGGCTCTTAAGCCAGTATCATTCGACTTAAGAGCCTTGAAGTAAACTTCGCCCCTCAAATCTCTCAACAGCTAATTTAATTCAGGGTTTAAGTTGGTGCCATTGATTTTACGTGTGAAAAGGACATCCACCTGCGGTTAATTTGTTGAGAAAGGCACTGGTATCAAAGAAATGTTCGACTGATTCAATTTTCAGTTCTTCATTCACACGCGCCACACTTAAACCAACAATTTCGATCATTTCTCCTGTGGGAGAAAAGTCTTTATAATTCCCCTTAAATTGTCCCCAATGCCGCCATTTAAAGACCACATTAGGAGGAGGAGATAAAACTTCGATTAATTCCCAATGAAATCCTTCAGGAAAAGCTGTATGAAATAGGGTGTACGAAGAATCAAATGTTTCTTGTGAGGAACTATATTGGTCTGTGTCTCCAAGGAATAAATTGTAAGTACCCGCATCAACAATTTGTTGGGCTGTATATTCTGGCCCTCCATTAGTACTCATACGAAATTTATCAGTGGCAACAGAAATCCATTGCTGAGGATTGGTTTTATGGGTTGCTTCCATCTCAAAAGTCTTGACCAAATTATGGGCGATCGCATTGAGAGAACCCTCGGCGTGATTGTATTTGCGCTCTTTTTCCAGGAATTGATTGGTATATGAATAATCAGGTATTTCAGTACGCCATTCAACATCTGCCTGATTAGCAATTACTTCTTCCCGATCTTGTACCCAAAGTGGCATTTCTGTTGATTGTTCGTTACTCATTGCGATTATTTTCTCGCTTAATAATAGAGGTGATGCATTGACGTAAAAGTAGACTAATTTTATTGAGAAAACAATCTTATCTTTGCATAAATTAATAATTTTCTCAGAATGAAAGTAAAATTCTTGCCCTGTATATAGGGATGTATTTCAACTTGATTTACCAGAAATAACCCTGTTTGATTTGAGTCTGATACTGGTTAGTGTCGTACTGTAAAAGATATTCGCGAGCGATTACGCTCCGCGTACCGGCAGAGCCTTTCTCACCATTACCCCTCAACCGTTTGACTTCTTCTTCTCGAATCTCGGTATCAGTGGAAAGCAAAATTACCTGATGGCTGGCTTGGGGGAAGTAGCGATCAACCAAATTGTTGCGGTGGGAGGAGTCGAGGCGTCCGAGCGGTGTATCAATTGCTACGGGAAGTTGGCGTCCGGATGCACGGGCGAGTCCCCACAAAAGGGAGATGGCTAGGAGTTGTTTCTCTCCAGCCGAGAGGCGATGTTTGGGCAGGGGTTGTCCTTCGTCATCAAATAGGGATAGACAGAATGTTTCTGTATCAATTTGGATGCGATGCACTAGATTCGGTTTGTGCAGGAGGTAGAGGAAGCATTCAGTGACTAAGGTTTCGAGTTGATTGAGTTTGCGGAGTTTGAGACGTTTTTTGAACTCTTTCAGAGTATTTTGAGCTTTAGCGGCTGCTTTGAGGATGTGCTCGGTGGTTTGTTGCTCGATCGCAACTGCGCTATATTCTACAAGTTCTTGCTTGGTACGTGCGATCGCTTGTTTGATTTGCTCCACCTCTCGATGAGCCTGTTCGCAGTCGGTTGAGAGGCGAATGACTTCAGTTTGGGCTTGCTGGAACTGCTGTTTGAGCCTCGCGTAAGCTTCGGGTGATGCGGCTGTTGCGAGATAGCGTTCTGTGGCATCAATCTCGGTTTGGCAATCTTGCAACTGCTGAACTCGTTCCTTCGCTTGCTGGATAGGGTTGGGTAATCCATAGGTTAATACACTGGCAAGTTGCTGCACGCAATCGGCATTAGTATCTAACCAAGCATCCATCTGAGATTGGGTGAGGGCTTGTTGCTCGTCAGCTAAGAAGGCTTGAATCTGTTTGATTTGGGTGGGTTTGAGCTTGAGAGTGGGGAGGTATTCCAGGAGGCGGCGATCGCGAGTTAGGATTAGATCGCGAGCCGCTTGTTGTTGTTGGTGCTGAACTTCTTGTTGGGCTTGGGATTGAGCTTGCTGAAGCAAGGATTGAATCATGGCGAGGGGCAGGAGTTCAGCAGCCAAATCGCGCAAGGCTTGACGGTGGGCTTCTGCTTCTTCCTGTAAGCGTTGCAGCTGAGTTTCGTGCTGGGTTTGTTCGGCAGCAATCTTGCCTCCTTTGGTGAGAAAGGCTTCCTCTGCTTGGTTTAGCTTGTCTTGAGCAGCTTCAAGACGAGGTTGAATGGCAGCTAATTTCTGTTTGGCAGTTCGCTTTTCTTGGTTGAGGGATTCTAGGCGAGTTTCGATTTCTTCTAGTTTTTGCCGATCTTGGTGGTTGGCACTTGCCTTACGCTTACGGGAAATGAGAACATCCAAGTCGGTGGAAAGGCGATCGGGTAGTTCTAAGCCAAGGAGCGATCGCATAGCACCAATGACGAGGGGAGGTAGTTTATCTTGCTCTGCTAATTCTTTGACTTGTTCTCCATCGAATAGGAATAAATTGGAGATGCCGAGGGGTAATAAGTCTTCAATTCGTTCATCCCAAGCTTTGGTGAGGGCGGAATCGGGAATGCCATCTTTATAAATTTCTAGGGTGTCGCGTCCATTTTTGGGATGTCGGTTCCAGGTGCGATAGATGCGAAATTCAGTCGGTTGGGGTGCATTGTTGAGGGTTTGCTGGAAGGCTAGCTCGATGCGCGTGGGTTCGTCGTCGGTTTGACGGTTGACGCACTGGCTCAGGAAGTCGCTGTAGGATAGGTTGTTTCGAGTGGAGCAGTGGGCGCGTTGTCCGTAGAGTGCAAGACGAATGGCATCCATGAGGGTGGTTTTGCCGTCGCCGTTCATGCCTCCAAACAGGATGATGGGCTGCTCGTTGCTAGGGGTGAGGTTGATGGTGTGCTGACTCTGGTAGGGGCCAAAATTATGTAATATCAGTTCAGTAAGGATAATGTGGGGAATGCCTTGCGGTTTATAGTCTTTCTCGGTTTGGGGCTGGGAAGCAGTAGTATTTTCGAGGTTGTAATCTGTTTTGGATTCGGATGCAGTGAGTGAGGGTTGGGCTTTGCCGAACTTGAATTCTGCCCAGGAGGTGGGTTTTAGCGTTGCGTCGGTTGGTTTGGATTGGGGAACTTTATCTGTTGTGAGTTGCTTGATGGTGTCAATGTCACCTTGAGTTGCAGCCTGTTTCAGATTGCGAGTGCGATGAGCATTTTCTAGGGCTTCGTTTTTGGAGGCGAAATTGATTTGACACCATTTTTCCAGTTCGTCGTAGAGCCCAACTCGGCGGGACATGGTTTGGAACTGACGTTCGGTATCGAGGAGTCGGTTCATCAGTTCGAGGTGAATGGAATCCTCACAAAGTTCGGAGAAAATGCTCCATTCATCGACGCCTAGGTAGCCATTGCCTGCATTACTGCGAGGATCGGGGAAGATTTTACCAGTAACTTCGCGGTAAATGCGGGGGAGGACATCATCGAATTCATGTTTTTCTTCTAGCCAAATGCGTCGAATTTCGCTGAGTTCTTCGAGAGAAATCAGTTCAATCTCTTGCATTTCTGGTGGGGCTTTTTGCTGGACTTCCTGTTGAGTTTTCAAAAGTTTCCTCAACAGCTCCTCTCGATATTCCTTAATATAAGGGCCAGGAACATTTGTTACTTCTTTCTCTTGTGAACCTTCTACATTGCGCTCAAACAGTTGGACATTCCCGGTAATACGACGAAAATCTCGATTTTGCCGCTCTTGCTCTAGCTTTTTATCAGTACGAAAATCTAATTCATCGCGAAAATCTATAAGGGGTTGCATCCATTCTTTTGATTCGTCGTTGAGAACCATTGCCTCCATTGATTTATCGCGATCAACTAATGTGCAAACCCAACAACCGAATCTAGAACTACCACAACTAGGAGTTGAAGTATCGATGACTAAAGGGCATTCATTATCGGCAGAAGCTCCCCGATAAATCTGAAATAGCTCTTTGTTACTGTATCCCCAAGGATTTTCCCATTGCATTAGATACAGCCAAACCTGATCGTTAGTCCAATCCTCTATTGGCGTGTAGATGAGAGAATTAGGCAAACTAGCATTCGGACTGAGGCGATCGCGTAGTCGTCCCTGTGCATGTTTCGCCATCGTCGAAGCTCGTTTCTGGCTTTCCGCTTTGCGAGTGCCAAGAATTAAGATAGTTTCACCATTTTCACGAACAATGTCTCGGACAAAGTGGTTAGCCGGATTAATTTTGAGACGTGCAGTACACCATCTAAATTTCTGACGAGGAGCGGGATACCCTTTACCAATTAAGTTAACCCAAAAGGTATCTTCTAGCTGGGGTTTCAATGGATGGGGTTGAAATGGTAGATTCTGAGCCTGAGCCGATATTTCCATCCGCTGCAAAGATTGACGTACCCAAGCTGAAATAATAGGATTTTCAACTAACGTATCCGTCGAAATGACGTGAATTGTTTTCTTTCGCTTCTTTTTGGGTAATGCAGCAATGGCATTCCAAACAAGTTGAAGCGCAGCCGTGCTATCCTTGCCACCGGAGTAACCAATAATCCAAGGAACTTCATCCAAACAGTACAGTTGTTGAATTTCATCTGTTAGCCACTTAACATCTTTGCTAACAGACTCTGCCAAAAGGGGTTGGGCTGAACTTTGATTTTCAGCTTCTTGAATGAAGTTCATTACTGAATACTTCCTAACAGCTTTTCTTCTTGTGATGTTCAGAGGCATTTAGCCCCCCTAGCCCCCCAATCCTGAGGGGAACCGGAACTCAAAGTCCCCCAGAATTGGGGGATTTAGGGGGCGATCTAAACCAGGGGTTAACGAGAATTGAATAGCTTTGAATACTTTTCAGATATCCTCCAATGGTAAGCCTAGAGCTTTTTTGAGATAGCCAATCATAAAACTTCTGGAAGTTCGGTTGTTGTGAACGCTACCACCGACAATAACCGACCCTTCCCAAGCTGGATTGGAACGTTCCCAGTTTATACTTTGTAGAGGTTTGAGCCGTTTTGCCCAATTGTCGGGGTAGAGGGAAAGCAAAGCAGCACCAGCACCGCCCAATCCCACTAGAGTTACCGCATGGCTATGAACATAATCCCGGCGTAACTCACCAGCAGACACCTTTTTGTTTAAAACATCTTGCCAGTCAGACATTTGAGCAGCTACAGCGTTCCAGTATTGTGATGCTAAACGGGTTTGTTTGTCAAAATCAACATCCTTGTAATTCGCAAGAAGTAGATTTGTGGCTGTATAGATGCCACTGAGGGTAAACAGCTTGCTAGAGCGAGGTGGCAGGCTGCTCCGCTCGGTATCTGTCAGCTTGTCAAAGATTTTCACCGCTTTCATCACCATTTTGGAGAGAACTGCTTTGCGATCGCGGTGATCGTAGAGAATATTGAGTGATGGATCGGGACGAGCTGCGTAGCGGTTGAGATCGGTGAACATCTGCTGCGATCGCTTCAGCCCTACATCTAAGAAGAAGACGACGGAGATTGTTTCATCCCCAATCTCCGGGTTTTCCTTCAGCGCCATCTCGAATGCTGCTCGTCGATGTTGTCCGTCATTTATGACAAACCGAGCATCCATTGGAATCTTCAACATTCCAATATCCTCTGAGCTAGTCGGCTCAAACTTAATATCAGCGTTGATTGAAACTGTGATGGCAGAGAAAATGTAGCTGCTTGGGTTATCCAGAATGTATTGAGCAATTTCTGGTATTCTCGCCCGATTCAGCGTCCGCTGCGCCCTCATCTCAGCCGGAATCTCCTCATCGTTAAAGGAGAACAGCTTAGGAATCAGCCGAACAGGACACATTGAAATATAGTACTCCCGTCCTGCCTGAATACCTCGTATGGCTGGAAATGTATGGTGAAAAGGTAGGGGCATGGAAATGAGTCATCAGTATGTCATTAGTAACATACTGTATGTGCTTACGCAGCAAACCCTTTGTTAGGATATCTTTAGACTTAAATTTCAATTAAATAACTGCATTGATTAAGTCTTGCGCCTTGTTATGTAACCGCTCTAAGTATTCCCGTTGTCGAACTCCTTTAAGTAGACTCTCTCGCAATAAATCTCGGAAAGCGCTGCGTGCCTCCTGTTCGTTTATTAGGGCAGATTTACCCGGTTGCCCCCAACTAGCCTTAGCAATCTTTTTCGCTTCCTCTCTTGCAACTTCTGTATAAAAGCGCATTAATTGCACTGACTCATCCTCACTCTGTAAAGGCAAAAGTTCAACGACGTTAGCTAGGCGACCTTTAAGAGCAGGTAACATTTCTCGATAGCGATTTAGGGCATCTGGAGTCAATGCAAGCATTAAAAAGAAATACTTTGGCAGAGCGTCGATGAGGGCACGCAGACCAGATAAATACTGGATAATAGCAGTCTTAGAAAGCCCTCCTTGTTTCTCTAGTTCATCTAGCAATAGGAAAATGCCTTCCAGGGTTTTCAATTCTGCACAAAAATACACAAGATCCCGCAATGCTCGTGTCTTAGATTCGACCGTATCTAACCGAAACTGTACTCCCAATTCAATCTGATACTCTTTTCTGATCGGTAAGCCTAAGAGCCATCGCTCTGCTAACTTCAGCCGAGTCCGTAGCCGATCTTCAGAATCTTCATAAGCCTTTAGCAGAGCCGAAAGCATCGTCTTTACTTCACCTACTCGCACCAAGTTGAACAAAAGTTCTCTCGACTTGACTGGCTGTTCTGCTAATGCGTGGATAGATCGATAGAGTAGGTCATTCTCATGCAGGCATTCAAGAATAGAGCGAATCAGCGGATCGAAAGACGGCTCTGGATCTGCCATGTAGCGGATTACAAAGAAGCCTCTTGGGCTGAGAACCTCTCTTAACTCCTTTTCGTAAGCATTAAGTAAATTGGTCTTCCCGATTCCCTGACTGGCAGTAATAGCGATCGCTTGAGAATTGCGCTCATCATAAAACGCTTTGACTGCCGCATCGATTCGGTCGTCCGCTTGAGTGGGCATATGGGGATGTCCACTGGTTTGTGCCGCACTGGGAAATGGATTGCCGATAACACCAAACCGCTGATACAGCAATTTTTGCCGCTCTTCGCGACTCCCAGAAGGCACCGAGTCTTTGAATACATTCTTAAGCGGCATGATTCACTGGCTCAATCTTGATGCGTACAGAGGATACACCAGGGATCAGAAAATTTCCATGATATAAGAACACCTTAACCAATTTTGGCTTCCCTTCCACCATTTGAAGCATCCACATAAAATGCCGCTCAAAGCGAGTTTCTGGCGTAGACCCCTCAACATAGACTCGCAGCAGGTTTTCAGTTTTGACTGTAGCAACTAGAGATCGAGTTGTGATGGGATGGATGGCATGTCGGATTACTAATGCTTCTAGCCATTGCCCTGTGAGAACCCACTCTGTTTTTTCCTGAGTCCTCAAAAATTCGTAGGACTCCAATGCTGCTCTAGCAAACGCTGATGGCTCCTCTTGATCATTTTGATCCGTGATTGCAATTCCTATGTTTGGAATAGTTAACCAAGCTGCTGCTGCTTCCCCCATCCTCAGGTAATTCGGTATCGCAACGTCTGCAATCGGGAAGTCTTCACTGCCCTCCTTAACTATTCGTCGCTGGCAAATAAAGGTATAAAGTTCTTTGAAGGATGGCACATTCATCAAACAATCTAGGAACCCTGCTGCATCTTCTTGAACTAATACCTGCCAAAGTCGCATGAGCGAGTCTGTTGCCACTAGCGCTTCACCATTAACGAAAGCAAAATGACCGCTTCTGAGAAAGTTTTTGTAATTCCGGTAGAAATCTCGACGTGTGAGGTTTGTGAGTTGCTGACCTTCTGCATCGGTTAAAGAAGCTCTTTCAACTAAGTACCCAATAAATTCCAACATCTTGTTAGGGCTAAACTTATAAGCTCCAGTCAGCAGCTCAGTCGATTGAGTCACCCCCGATTCTGCTGGAGTAGATACCTTCAACTCAGCAACTGTTGCTTCCTCCTGGTCGGAAATTTCCTCCACCACTGTAGAGGGTGCCACTACTGATGCGGATAAAGATTGCTCTCCACTCGTAAACTTGCCCCATAGCAAATCCTCCTTTGCATGGAGTGGTTGCCAAGTAACCTCATCAGCTCCGACAATCCCCCATAGTTCCAGCGAAGCACCACTCTCTCGATTGAATAAGCGTAGACAGCCAAATGAAACTGCCAGCTCCCAAAGCACAGTTGCCAGAGAAACGGTATATAGTTCAGGCTTGAAAGGATGGAAGAGCGCCCCAGTCAGCGTCCGTCCGGTAAATTGAGGCACAGAGCGAGCCTGAAAGAAAAATACATCCATCCCTTCTGCTAGTGCCATCCGCGCCATACCCTGATCGCTGGTTAGAATCGCCAACGGATGATCGGGACGAACTCTGGCTCGAAACTGACGGGCAGTTTCTACGATGAGGCGATCTCCAAAACTCTTCACTACATCCAGCATTCCAAGATCACTATCCTGGGGATCTTTAGCGGGTGCCAAAATCGAACGGAGCGGATCGGTGCCTAAATCCCCTCGTTCAATTTCTGCATCCGAATCATATTCCAAGCGTAGTAGAGTTCTTTGACCGCCCTGGCTCAAGAGATGCTGGTACAGTGCTTTTGGCTTACTGTTAGGTTTAAGTTCGGCATCTGGCAAGGTAGATGAACGGATTTGTCCACCTTTCCAAGCTTTTTTTTGCCATCGAATCTGCTTGAAATAGTTGTCTGAGTTTTGTACCAGTTCCATATGAACAGTTGCTGGTATTTTAAGTCGTGCCCAGGGAGCGAGAAAGTGACAAACAAAATCTAAGGCTCCTTGATGAACGGCACTAGTATCAGAAACAACTGTCATTGGTCTTCGTAGCGGCATCCGGGAGACAGCATCAGCATCGAAGACTGGCAGTAGTAACAATGCACGACGTAGAGCATCCTGTAAACCCTGATAAAAGAACTTATAAATACTTTCTTTGTAGCCAGTATCTTTCTGAGCGTCTGATGAGTCCAGTTCTCCTAGTGCATTAATAATGTTCTGACGGAGTACCTCTTCACATGGCACTTGCCATTCAAATCCTCCAAATCTAGCAGCGCAAAACTCATCGTAATAAGCTTCTTCAACTGCATCAGGATAAACTGTGGACTTAGTACGACTAGGAAAAAGCTTAATTGTTCCGACGTTTACCCATTTATCAGAGTCAGTTCCAAAGCATAAGTCTTCCCCTAAAGTAATCTCAAAGGGTTTACCATCCTTACCAATTTCGGCAATCCGCGCAAGTGCATCCTCCTGCGACAGCAACTGGAATTCCATCCACTCAATCTCCTAGCGAAGCGTGATATTTGCGCCCGGAACACTACTAAAAGTGTCACAGACCCACTGAAGATGCTGACGTAGTGCTAGAAGTCGATGCTGCCAAAGGTTGACAGATTCGCCATTAGGTAATCGTCTGCTACTTTCTGATGCTCCCCAAGAAGCCCCCTCTGCATTAGCCAAAATTCCATCAATCGTTTGAATCACCTTCCTCAACTCTGCAACTGAACGTTTGCTGGGCGATCGTTCAGGTTCGGGTGAAAACTGTTCCATCACATCCTGCAAAGGTTGAGTGAATTCGGTACTTGTGATCGAATCCAGTGGGGATTCAGCGGGTTCCCAGGAGTAGATAGATTCTTGAAAAGAGGTTCTATCGACTGAACGCCCCTGATTCATATCCATGTACTCTCGCTCTAAACGACAGGGACGCCAGACCGTTAACCGGAGTGGAGGACTTGAACTACTACTGGGCATAAGTAATTGACTTCGCTTAGCTATGCCATCTTACATCCAAGTTAGAGGCATGGAGTCTTACTGACGACTAACTTCAAGAATCTGTGTCTATTCAATGCCCTTCGCTGCGTTAAGTCGTTACCTTGGGCTATTCATCCTTAGTTGATCGCCCCAAATACAACCTGATAAATTCTTCCGCCGCATCTGGATTAATCTTTTCAAGTCCATCCCGAATCTCAAGTACCGCATCTGCCGCTGGATCTGTCGCCTCATTGACCCAACGGTTCACATTCGATCGCCTAATTTCCATCGTTACGGCTAGTCGATTTTGGCTAATGCCATAGGTTTTCAACACCTGCTTAAGGGCTTGCCCTGCTTTTCCCATGCCTCAAATTTTGTCAGAGGCTTATAACGAAGTAAACGTTGCAGATTTGCGACAAAAGTGAGAGGATGACTTTGTTGCAAATTTGCGACGCTCGCTTCAATCAAAAACCAGGTAATACCAAGTTGCAGTCTAATGTAGAATCTAGAGCTGAGAGTAATTGATAAATACAGCTTATAAGTTTTGACTGTTCATAGCATCATTAGCAAGTGGTGCGCGTGATGTTTAACTTGATTGGCTTTGTTCAGGTGACCCA
>DATNPV010000301.1:0-6866 GCA_036703055.1 Waterburya sp. | reverse complement strand
GTTAACTGGGGGCGATACTCCAGCCCATAAATACCATTAGTGGTAATGTTGATATTTCCTCCTCGCCCTTGAAAGGCATTGGCAGTGATGTCACTATTTTCAGAAGGGATAGCAACAATAAAGCCAGAGTCGTTATAGATAGTGATATTTCCACCATCTCCACCGCCACTTTGGTTAGTCCCTGCGGAAGTGGATATTCGACTGCCGTTTCGCATCAGCAATAAGTCTCGCACTTCGAGCCTCTCAATATTCCCACCTTGACCGGAGAGGCTGGTAGTGGAGATAAAGCCATTGTCCAGCGTCAGGGAACGAGCCGTGATGTTGAGGATGTTACCTGCATCTCCTGTCCCTCGACTGCTAGCAGTCAGCTGTGCCCCATCTTGGATAACCAACTGCCCAGTCGTAATGCTTAAGTTCCCCCCCTTACCTGTGGAACTTTCGGATGTATTGGCAAACAGTCCACTGACAGCGCCTTCACTGCTAGCTATGCCTCTACCCAAAGTAATGCGGTTAGCATAGTTAGGGTAGAGGCCAGAAAGAGTGACGCTGTCAGTAACATTGAGGGTAATATTTCCTGCACGTCCACTGCTATAGGTAGTCGTAAGCATTTGACCCCCGTTAACAGCCTCAAAGATATTGGCGTTAACCGTAAGGTTACCTCCATTGCTGGAATTGAACGTTTGGGCGTTTATCACGGCTCCATCTTGGATTCGGAAGGCAGCCGTATCGACAAGGATGCCTCCCCCTTGACCACTTGCCTGTGTACCAGTAGTAGTAAACAATCCACTGGATTCTCCAGTGAAGCCAATCCCAGAGAGAGTAACAGCATCAGCTGCATTGATCAAAATATTTCCTGCATTCCCCTGTCCAAACGTGCTGGCACTTAGGAGAGCACCATTGGTGACAGAAAGCGATCGCGTCGTGATGTTGATGTCGCCACCCTCGCCCACGGCTCCCGGTTGCACCGAACTCGCTGCCCCACTGGGAAATTCACTACTGCTCACCCCATCAAACAAGACGTTATCGCGGGCATTGATCGTCATTGTCCCGGCATTCCCCCGTCCGCGAGTTAAGGTTTGTAGTTGAGCTCCATCCGTTACATAAAGCGACCCTGTTGTAATGTCAATGCTGCCACCCCTGCCCTCAGCTTCCTCTTCCACCGTGCTGAATATCGTACTGACGTCTCCCCAGGCATCCGCTCCACTAAAGAGGACAGTATCGGCGGCATTAATGGTCACACTTCCAGCACTCCCTCGCCCCTCAGTGCTAGCAGACAGTACAGCACCATTGGTCACAAAAAGTGAGCCAGTCGTAATGTTGATATTGCCCCCTGTGCCCTCAGCTTCCCTTGCCACATCGCTGAATATTCCACTGGAGCGTCCCTTGCTATCCGTGCCGTCTATAGAGACTGTATTGCGGGCATTGATCGTTACATTGCCTGCATTCCCCCGTTCATAGTTGGTAACACTCAGTTGAGCACCATTTTTGAGAGAGACTGACTCCGCCGTGATTGTGATGTCTCCTCCCTTGCCTATGCCTTCTGAATCGCTAAACGCACCAGTAATTTCAGAGCCCATACGCCCCTCCCCATCGAAGGAGACTTTACCTTGGGCAGTAATCGTCAGATTGCCTGAATTCCCTCGACCTAAGGTACTGCTACTTAAGAAAGAGCTTTTCTTTACACTCACCGCATCGCGAACTTGAATCGTTAGGCTTCCCGCATCTCCCCTGCCAGCCGTGCTCGTCACCACGAAAGCATTATTGCTCAGGTTCAGCGACCCCGCTGTAACATTAATATTGCCCCCCTTACCCACAGCTCTACCGAAAACCGCATTAGAAACAAAGCTTCCATCTGTAAGGGTTATTGCATCTGTCGCATTAATCTCAATATCTCCCGCCTTGCTATCAACAGAACCTAATCCTGACGCAATTCCTGTCCGCACTCGACTGGCGCCCGCCAAATTCAAGTTTCGGGCATTGATTGCAATACTACCGCCGCCTCCAGCGCGGGTATTCACATCAGCGAGATTTGTCAGGGACACGTCTGCTCGCGGCAAACTATCGGGAAAACTCAAACGCAGATTGTTACCATCAACACTTAGCCCTACATTTCCTGTTCCTGCTACTCCGCCTAACTCCACTCGACCTCCCGGAGCTAGCAAAACTCCACCATTCAAGCTCACATCCCCACCCAACAATATGAAACTTCTACCATTACGAACCTGAAGTCCATTTGTACGAGAGCCCAGCACTGTCCTAGTTGCAGTAGAACGATTAGTAATCGCCTGAGGAGAGAGGGGATTAAAAAAGAAAGCAGAAGGTTGAACAGACAGTAAACTGCTCGACGCTGGCTCAGAAGCGCTAAATTGTCCTGTCTCTCCCAGCCGAACAGCATTCGCTGTCGTTGCTACAAACGAACCCCCTACATCCAAACTGGCACCTGAGCCAAAAATAATGCCATTAGGATTCATCAAAAACAGGTTGGGGTTAGAATTACCGAATGTGCCAAGCGTTCCCAAAATCTGGGAGGGATTACTCCCCGTCACACGAGCCAGAATATTTTGAATCGCTGTATTCGGGCTGAAGAAATAAGCGCCTCGTCCTGGAGCGACGTTGAATTCCCCAAAGCTATGAAATAGGTTGGCTCCCCGAATTGCGCCACCATTAATCACTTCAACAGGCAAACCATTGAAGTTGGGAATAACTTGAGAGCGTTCAGTGCCTAAGGTGTCATCGGGTATGATTTGGCTTTGGGCAACAGCCGCCTTTCCCCAGCCGATAATAATAGCGATCGCGTTTGCTGTGCTGATTACCGTTATCGCTATCCCCTTCTGTTTGACTCGATGCCACTCACTTGCAGCTCGTCTAGACTTTTTTTGGTACACTGCCGCCGTATTTCTCTCAAGTAATTCATGAAGCAATTACACAGAAATTTACCACATGCTCTGTCTAGCTGTGGCAATAGCTGTAAATCTCTATTAGTGGTAATGGGTAATCAAAAATAACAATTATCGACGAACAATTACCCATTACCTATTTCTTAGATTTGTCGTCAACTAGGATGCTAAAGAGACGTGACCATTGATGTAGTAGTCTCTGGTTCCTTTAGCGGTACGCGCTTCTCCCAATCGGTTCAAAGCATGTACATACGCGGCTGTTCGCATGGAAATTCCTAGTTCCTGAGCAATTGACCAAATCCGCTGAGTTTCTTCGACCATTTTCTGTTTTAGGCGTTGATTTACTTCATCTAATGTCCAGTACAATCCACTCCGATTTTGCACCCATTCAAAGTAACTCACCGTGACACCGCCAGCATTCGCTAAAATGTCAGGAAAAACATAAATTCCCTTTTCTTCCAAAACCTTATCAGCCGCAGAAGTGGTAGGGCCATTGGCAACTTCAAAGATAAATTTAGCTTTGATGTCATGTACATTCTCTGCCGTAATTTGATTTTCCAACGCGGCTGGAATGAGAACGTCAACATCTAAAGCCAAAAGTTCCTGATTAGTTATAGTTTCGTGTTCAACGATATTACAAACACTGTTTTGGCAGTAAACGGCTTTGATTTTATTGCCACAGGCTTTATATTGGCGAATGCTAGGAATATCTAACCCTTGTTTTGCATAAATTCCGCCTTGAGAATCACTGACTGCCACAACTTTGTAACCCCCGTGGGCAAGGAGTTCTGCCAATACCGCGCCTGCTTTACCAAAACCTTGAATAGCAACTGTTGTATCCTGAGGATGTTTTTCAAATTTTGGCAGCATGGATTCAATAACATAAAACGCACCCATTGCGGTAGCGCCATCACGCCCTACACTACCCCCCATTGTCAAAGGTTTACCCGTAACAACGGCAGGCGTGATTTGACGGCGGATGATGCTGTATTGATCCATCATCCAACCCATAATCATGGCATTGGTGTAAACATCAGGAGCGAGAATATCAACATTAGGGCCAATAAAGTCTGCGATCGCATCAATATAACCTCGTGTCACTCGTTCCAATTCAAACTTCGATAGCGCTTTGGGATCGAGGGTAATTCCACCTTTTCCTCCACCAAAAGGCAGATTAAGAACCGCGCATTTAAACGTCATCCAGAAGGCTAACGATTGAACTTCATCGAGCGAAACATTTGGATGATATCGTACACCTCCTTTAGCTGGCCCCCTCGTATCGTCATATCGCACCCGATACCCTTGAAAAACTCTTAAAGAGCCATCATCCATCCGGACAGGAATTGACACACTTAAACTAGATTTTGGATACTTTAAGGCTTCCGTTACATCCTCAGAAATGGATACGTATTTTAATGCTTTTTGCAATCGTTTGCTGGCGTCAGCAAATAAAGAATCAGACATTTTAATTATTCTCCTGCTACGTAATTAGGCTGGTATAGTACTCTTGGAATGAGAAGATGTTTCACGACCCAATTCTCTAACTTTTCACGCCACGGAAAGTCCTAAAACTTCCTTTCGGAGAAGGGGAAGAAATCTCCTTTTACCGTTCTCCTAAAACGATGTCGTAAAAAATTAGCCAAACCACAGCATTAATCGGGTGGTTTAGTTTTTTGTAGTACACGAAGCTTGTAGAAACGCGGCTAAGCGCGCTAGATTCAGTTTAAGTTTTTTGTCTGTTCTCTCCCTCACTTGGGATGAAACAATGAGTGGGCAACGACTGTGCTTACTTTTATTATTTCTAAATAATCTGAGAAAAAGTAGTAAATTGTATATTTTGTTACATATTTTAAGTTTGACTTATGCATGGGGGTGTTTAACCTATCCTGGAGTCCGGGGTTATAGCCGCTTGCTCAAGGATTTATATCCCTCTGTCAGTCCTGCACAGGCATCAAGGTTGCCCAACCTCAATGCCCTCATTAGGGAGCGATCGCACTTGATTGGTAGTGTATTAACATAACTTCACCCTTGTCCTCGCTCAGCCAATTTCTCAAACCCCAGAAACAATGAGCGAATCTATCAGTCATCGTGTAGTTAATCTGTTCAGGAAGAAGCCAATCATGGGTCGCTATGATACTCTGCACCGGATTCAACAGTTAGACCCGGTGCAAGACCATTGCCAGATTTACCATCTAATGACGGGTTACGAGTTCCCTTGGGAGATGACGCGATCGCTGGAAATAGCTCTGATGCGAACGTTCTGCGTTCCCAGTATCTCAGCTCTCCTCGATAAAACTGGCGAATTCAAACATCGTCCCCAAAAACGCTATGACGACACAGGTTTAATCGTTGCGGAAATTAGCAAATGGGGTTACGACAGCGATCGCGGCAGTCAAGCGATTGAACGCATGAATGCCATTCACGGGCGGTTCAAGATTTCCAATGATGATTTTCTTTACGTACTTTCCACGTTTATTTATGAGCCAATTCGCTGGAATGCTCGCTTTAGTTGGCGTCTCATGTGTGAACAAGAACGTTTGGCGATATTTTACTTCTGGCGTGAAGTGGGCAAGCGGATGCACATCCAAAATATCCCAGAAACCTACGAGGAATTTGAACGTTACAATCTTGACTACGAACGTCAACACTTCCGCTATAGTGACGCTAATCGCCGCACAGGTGAAGTCACTCGCGACCTATTCCTGAGTTGGTTTCCTCAAATCCTGCGACCTGCGATCGCACCCGCGATTTATGCAATGTTAGATGACACGATGCTACAAGTTTTTGGCTTGCCCCAAGCACCTGCCCTCCTTCGTTCTAGCATTGCCATAATTCTTAGACTGCGGAGTAGACTCTTGCGCCTGTTCCCACCTCGCCAACAGCCAGATTTCTTTACAGACTCACCGACGCGAACCTATCCCAATGGCTACGAGATATCGCAGTTAGGACCATTACGTTGAACTCGTCCTATGCCGCAACAATCCCGTCGCCAGCCAAGTTAACGATGCCACCCCCACTCGGGTTAACAATATTACCCCCAACATAGCTATAGTTGATACTGGTCGTATCGAGAATGGTGGCGATCAGATCAGAGCCGTAGTAAATTGCGGTATCTAAAGTACTACCACCGCCGTAATTGCCGCTGGAAAAGTAATAGTTGCTCAAAGTGCCGTAGAGTTGGATTGTGTCTCCTTGCTGGTAGGAGTAGTCTGTAATCGTGGCATAGCTATTGTCGCGGTAATAGGGTCCAAAGGAATCTCCCAGAACAAACCTGTCACGTCCGCTTCCCCCGTACAAGACATCATTCCCTGTACCACCATACACCGTATCATTACCTGCACCACCATACACCGTGTCATTGCCAGAGCCACCGAAGAGCAAGTCATTCCCCGCACCACCATCTAGGTAGTCGTTGCCCACGCCGCCATACAGGGTGTCGTTGCCCCCACCGCCATACAGAAAGTCATTGCCCCAGCCACCATGCATGAAGTCATCGCCCCAGCCACCGTTCATAGAATCGTTGTCTGTTGGGTCGCAAATAGTGTCTTCTTGCCTATCGTCAATCAATCGATCGATTCCAGGTATGCCAACCAGAACGTCTATGCCAGGTCCACCGAACAGATAATCATTGCCATACCCACCATCTAAGGAGTCGTTGCCAGACTGACCAAACAAAACGTCATTGCCCGACTCGCCATACAAAGAGTCATTGTTACACCCACCAAGCATAGTGTCATAGCCTGTATAGCCGCGTATAAAATCATTGCCCGCTTGACCTTCTGCAAAGAGATGGGAACTATTTTTGTGCGCGTGGCTATCGTTTCCGCTTGTTCCAATCCAATGGGTCATTTCACCAGCCATTTCAGTCGCTCCTAGATTTCGAGTCGAGTAGTAATTGAGTTAAATCGAGGTGATAGATGACCCTTGTTAGGTTGGCTTTCGCAATCAATAACAAAATCAAAAGCCTCT
>DATNPV010000299.1:0-22994 GCA_036703055.1 Waterburya sp. | reverse complement strand
GGTGTGTTCCCATTGCAAAGTATGACTCTGACTCCTGACTCCTGAGTTGTGACTCCTAACTACTTGCAAAGGGCTGAGGGTAAAGGGTTTGTCAGCTTTAGATTCATGGAGGTAGGTGCTCAATTCGCGATCGACGGAACTAACGAGGGTGAGGAAGAGGGCGTGTAGATGCCGTCCAGTCAGGAATTGCGGGGGAATCGGTGACTGGGGCAGGAGGTTGAGGACTAGGCTATAGGGCATATTCTGAAATCAACCACTAAAGCGGTACTGCATTTGTGCGGGTATTTTTAGGTTGTTGAACTCGTAGTATCGCCCCCGGATTTTGACATTTTTAATTAGGCTAACTGGGGGCATATTAACTACGTCGTAGTTAATGACTTGATGCGAGAACATCACATCTAAGGGATTGAGAGGATAAGGAAACGTGAAATCTTTTTCAGTAGTTGAACACTGGCGTTCCTGTGTTTCCACAATCGTCACCTCTGCCTTACTTGCCCACTTACCGATACGAATCCACTTCGGTAAAGTTAAAGTTTTTTTAGCGATGATGAAGAATTCAAATTCACTTTCAGGAGCAATCTCTTTAGCCCTACCAAAGCTAGGAATATTCTTCTGCGTTTTCTGCATCTCAACGTGGTAGCGGTTATCCGCATATTTCCATGTGTTGAGAACAGTGGCATGATTAACTGCCCTCGCCGGAGTTACATAAATTCCTTGCTGATTGAGGGGTGTTAGATGCTCCTGATACTTGGGGACTTGCTCAGAACAGAAGTAGCGGTAGGAATGCTCTTCAGGAACAGTTGTGGAGTAGCGATCGCTATCCACTAACCCTAGCGCGTAACAGAGGGCGTAATTGTGCAGCACTGGCTCAGTTTCGTAGAGTCTGCCAATTTCACGAGTGGCGAAGTAAAGGCTGTCATGGAGTTCTAGCTGACAGCGGTAAATTAGAGGCATAGTTTTCACTCCACTGCTGCACTGGCTTTTTTACCCCGCTTGCTTTTCTCAGCACTTTTTTCAGAATTTTTAAAGATGTGTTTCTGAGCATAAGCGGTAGATTCAGCATTTGCTTGAGTCAATAGCTGTTGTAATTGAGACTCCTTGCTAGTAATGGCTTTAACTTCATTTAAGAGGGGAGGAAATGCTGAACCAATAAAATCCGTGTGAGAAATACATTCATCATTCATCAGTTCAGATATGGCTTGGCTAGCAGCAACTAATACATCATCTTCATCGAGTGGATCGGGAGGATTAATTTTACCTTCCTTGTTCATTAGGTCATAAATTTTTTGCGTCCAGCGTAGGTTGCTCACAATCTCACCATCCGCAAAAATTACCCCAATGATTTCATTGCGAACTCGACCTGTTCGAGTAGTTTGTGCTCCATAATGGCGTGTCCGAAGAATGTTATTAAAAACGTAGAGAAACCCTGCTTCAGTGGGGTCTTTTAATGTGACAATACTAGGGAAAAAGACTTGGGGTAAAATATGGTCTTGGCTGTTGATGCGACTGGTTACTTCTCCATTACGGCTCATTGTCCCATTCTCAAAGGGAGCATTGAGCGTAAAGTTTAGGTGAGAATCATCAAAGGGAGTAATAGAGTAAGCAGTATCTACTACAACCTTAGACTTCTCAGAACCAGAATCACCGATCGCAAAACCATAGAGAACACAATCAGGCGTAGTTTTACTAAAATCTACGTTATAGTCGCACTTCTCCCAGTCGCCAATTTTGTAGTTACGCAGCAACTCCCGACCCGTTAAGCGTTCTGGCGTGGACTGTTTGCGCTTAAACATTGCCAAGCGGCTAATTGCCTCTTTGCGTTCAATTCCTGCACGTACTTTTGCCTTGTTTAACTCACCATCTGTTTGAAATAAAGGGTAAGATTCAGTGATGCGAATCGTGATAAAATGAACGTATTTTCCCATCGACTTTGCCGGAATTTCTTGATGGAAAAACTTAGAATCGAGAGTTTTAAGGAATGCCATTTTCGTTTTGTTCCAATTTAGTAACAGTTCAAAGAAATCAAATTTACACGGATGCTTCAGTTTCTAATTCAGCAATCTCATCTGGTTCTTCTTGTCGATTAGTTTGACGTTCTTCGTCATCAGCTAAACGGTATAGATATTCGCAGGTATCTCGAATTAAGTTGAGTTGTGCGCCTGCTAGACGAGCGCGATCGCACTTAAATTTGCCATCAAAAATGACATCAATAAAATACCTAGCAAATTCACCTACTGCTTGCCGTTCCTCTTCAGAAGTCAACGCAGGTTGCCATTTTCCATCGATAAAAGCAAGCGTAGGTTTGCCTTCAGCAGCACGCCGTCGAACATTGTTCATCAACTTTGACAGACGGGAGGCAACAACATCGATTAAAACCTCTTTGTTTACTTGAGAATCGTCTTTAGCAATCAACGCTTTGTCAATCTTCAAAATGACATCAGCCGCTTCATCTATTGGCTTTAAAATCGCATTAGCTTTAGCAAAACGACTCTTAGCTCGATAGAATACGCGGTAAAGTCGAGTCAGTTCGCGAAGTTCGTTCACAATTTCTCCTTTCGGGTCGAAGTAGCGATAAAGTTTGAGATATAGTCGAATTTTGGCAACAGGTACGGAGTCCAGTTTGTCCTGCTTCCGTAACCATTTACTGAGGTAGTGAAAGACATAAAGAGGACTGGTTTCTAAATCTCGTGCTAAGTCTGCCAATTTTCCCCAATCGGGATTTCCATCTTTCTTGCGATTGACTTCCAAGTGGATACAGTAAGCCGCAGTGAGAGCATTTAGAGGGGAGAAACATTTTGATTGACGAGGTAAAATGCTATCTAAGCGATAGTTATCTTTCCTGACAAGAGAATGAATAGCTTGATGTTCGCCATCTAATAAAACCGTTTGCTCAAAACCTGCACCGCTAATGAATGGTGGCACGGGTGATTCTGAAGCAACAACTTTGACATCCATGACCAAGGGTAGTGCTAAGCTTAACCAAGCTGGCATTACCCATGACTCAGTATCTGTTGGTTTGCGTCCTGGTGGTAATCCGATAAAAAAGAACGTTAGGGTTTCATCATCGGGATAGCTAATTTTAAACGTGCGGTCATCTTCAGGTTGACTATTCGGCTTAATCAGTAAATCGTCAACTTGTTGGTAATTTTCAATCCCGAATTCTGTAACTTGTTCCTTGGAGATAAAATGTTTGCGGAGTTCGGCATCGAATCGAGTTTGGGTGATGGCATTGTAAGCACTTTGCAAGAATTTGTTGGTTTCTGGCGTAAAGAAATAAGCAGGATAGAGGTAGAGATAGCGATATTTTCTACCTTCAAAATCCGCACCCGTCGCATTAGTTTTACTCATCAGAATTTGCCGCAACATGATTTCTACCGACCATATCGAGCAAATTTGCCGTTTTGTGGCTTGAGCGTTGAATAAAATCTGACGGTTACTGTAAACTTGTGGAGCAAATAACGTAGCGGACTCCATTTGCTCAGTTACGGTATAAGAGGAACTGGACATCGCACAAACATTTTCTCTCCCTCTTCCCGTTACTTTAGCAGCCTTGTAACGGCTGAGTTCTACTAAAAATGAGTCTGGGTTGGGTTCGATAACTGCACCAGTTGGTAATGAGATGACTTGACTGACATACGTTCGTAAATCGTCCCAACCATCGGGAATTGCAAACTCTTCCAGAATTGGCATTACGAGACGGGTAGCATGGTTAACAATGCCTTCCATGACCTCAAGATTTTCAGCTAAGTCTTTACCTATATTCTTCTGGTAATATTTAGCCGCTAAATAATACCAGTCTAGAGGAACACCCCCAGTTTTTTTGAGAGATTGAATGGTTTTTAAAGCTGGAATTTCCTCTGATAAACCTAAGTATTCTGCTAGGTTTTGGGTAAGGTCTAAATCTGGGATAGCTTTACGTTCAGATTTGGGTAATTGTTTCTGGTGATTAGTAGCGCGCTCGCGCCATTTTCCCCAAATTTCTCGACAGAGAATATCTCCAAATTCAGCCAAGCGATCAATCTGAATTTCGTTACCAAAGACTACATCAATTTCTTTAGGTAACTCTCTTTTTTTTTGAAACTCTTGTAAGCTTTCACTCCGCTTGCCAGCCGAGGCTGTTTTGCTATCGGGAAGGATTCGACGTGCCGCATCAATGCTGACTTTCATTAATTCATCAATGCGGAAAAACAGCCAGTAGTATTCGGCAAACTTCAAGCCTTTGCCATCTCGACTAAAACCTGTCTGTCGTTTGCTAAGCTGATTGGCACATAAGCTCTTAATTTTAGCAATGACTCGATTAGGGATATCTTCGACATTGATAGCAGGTGCATCAGTAGTAGCTAAGTAAACAACGCCGTCGGGTAGATACAACAATGGAGTGTAGTACGGTTGAGGATGAGCCTCCATCAAGGCGTTGTTCAGAATGTTGGTGAGAACACCGCGATTATCTGACAAAGTATGGTAGCTAAACTTAAGCTGACCGTGACTGAGATCGTTTAATAATTCGGGTAATTTATCAGATTTCCCATCACTTTCAACATCAGGCGGGTGCTTTACTATTGAGGCAAATAAGTCTGATAGTCTCACTAGGTCGCAAATAACACCTCTTACTCTAGAGTCCAAGCGACCTTCTCGCAAACCGCGAATTTCCAACCCGCGATCGCTATCCCATTTTACGCCAGCATTGTGACTGAGCCAGACAATATCATCAATGTGGGTTTCCCAATCTTCACCTAATAAGCAGTCTAAGCCGAATTCCTGAATTTTTTGCCTGACGTATTCTCGTCCGAAGTTAGGTGCATCAGATTTATGAGGCGGGTCATCTTCCCATTTACGGTTCTGGAATTGACTTTCGCTATCATTAGCAACTAGCCAGGTAGGATAATCGGGAAACTTGTCAAAGTCATGCAGAATGTATGACGCGATAAACAGGCGAACTTCTGTATCTCCACACTGACGCTTGACTCGGTTAGTACCTATTTCCGGCGACTTTAGCTTCTTGAGAATGCGATAAGTGGGAAATAAGCCGTTGAGGAGATGAGAGATAAAGGACTGGTCGCCAGCGTTATCTCTACGAACTGTTTTTTCACCCTTTTTCTTTGCCTTCTCATCAAGTATTTCAAAAAACTTGCCTCCTTTAGCAGTGGCTCCCACTAGCTGACGAATCATGTTAGGTAAGACATTTTCAGCAAAGCTAGCGAGAATAGAATCATTTTTATTTCCCTCAGCCTCTTGAATTGCCTTTTTAAACAGGCGAATTGTCAAAAGCTCTCGCTTTGCTGGTTTCTCATCATCCTCGCTACCTATATCGTCTAGCTCTAACGGTTCTTCCGGTAACTCGTCTAAGTTCTCATCAAATTCATTCATGATTCTGTTTCCTCATCGATTGGTCGATATTCCTGAATACTTCCCCGTTGCAGAATCCACAACTTCCCCTCAACTTCTGCTACATCCAATCCTTGGATTAGCGTCTCTATTGCTTCGCGCCAATCTGCAAAGGTAGGACGAGATGGCAAGCGAATCACTACAATTCCTGCATAATCAGGGGGATTAAACCGCATACGATTTCCAAATCCCCGATCCAACGTGACTAGGCATCTACCTTCACGGCGACATACCTCAATAACATCCACATCCGGAGCGGAACTCAAACCTTGTCCTCGCACAGTTGCCACATCATGTCCGGCTGAACGTAACAGGGAAACAACGCGAACATCGACATTCTCATCCAGCTTTAAATTCACGTTACGGCTTCCTTTTTTTCACCTAAAGGAAGTTCGACATAATAACCCCGTGCCATCTCTGCACCGTAGGCAATGCAAGCAAGCACGTCCTCTCGTTCTATACCTGGATAACCCTCCAGAATTTCCTCAATCGTCATGCCACCAGCTAGGTAGTCAAGGATGAGAGAAACCCAAATGCGATGTCCGCGAATGCAAGGTTTGCCAAAGCAGATATTCGGATCGATAGAAATTCGGGACAATAAATTGTCTTCAGTCATTGGTTTTCCTCCAGATTTGGCGTAAGTAAGTTATTTAAACAAGTCTTCTCCGCAAGCTTTTCAACAAATCCATCCTTCATCCTCCTTTGGCTTCCAGTGCCATAGCAAGGTTTCCAGCATCAAGGCAGATTTGCCAAAGGCAATCGTGTATGGTGGCGTTCTGCGATCGTCCCCACTGTACTTGTCTGCCAAAGAGTAAGCTTGGAAGTGAATCGGCAAACCTAACTTGCCTCTGAGATAGGCGCGATCGCGATCGGAAATAAAACACACCAACCCTCGACCCGATACAGCATCACTAATCCGATTAATCCCACTGCCGTGAGGTTGCCGAATCTCTAAACCTTTAAGTACTTGCACCTTACCAGATTTAGCAAGATCGCTAATATCGTCTGGGTAGTAAAACCGCCAGTCTTCCCGTACTTCCCGGTAGCCAGTTAACTTTAAACAGCAAAGAGTCTTTTCAAAACGAGTAGTTGTTATCCCAGATACCTCAGCTTGCTGATTAAATTCACTTCTCCCCATCCACTCAAATATAAAATTGCTCAGAATGCCAGGTATGTGATAAATTTTGAAGCGTTCGTTCTCCGGCTCATTCTCGTTTGTAGCATCGTATATCGCACAATCTAGCTGACTACTTCCCCGAAAACTCCGAGCCTCATCAACAACTTTTCCCTTCCCTTCGCTCTGACAATGCTTAATCTGTCCGAACTTTTTCCTAACACTAGCTCCCAACGCTCTTTGAATATCATTACCAAATCCTCCTGCCGCTTCAGGGTACTGTTGTTTAAGCTGCAATAATTCCGAATACACGCAAGCTGATTGAATTGCACCCCAACGCTGAGGATACTGCTTAAACTCATGCACAAATGGATAGCGAGAACGAATGGTATCTGTAAACGTCACTCGGTCGTAACTTTCGCCATCATGTAGGGAAGGTGATTCTCCTTCAAACAATCGCTCAACAATAAACTTGGGAACGAGTGCATAAGCCTGATAAGCGGGGAAACCTTGATGCCTGCCAATTCTCCCAAAGCGCTGAATAAAATTACCTGCATCTACACCCTCAAAAACTAAGAAGTTAATTTTGAAATCTACCCCTACATCAATCGTAGATGTCCCCAAAATTAGATCGGCTTCGCTAACTGAAGCAGCTTTTTCTATCTCACCCGTCAAGCCAGTATTCTCCATCACTTTAAACCCTAAAGGCTCAAAAATGCCTTTAAAATAGGGAACCAGTTTTTTGACAGCAGCAATAGAATTTAAAATGATTGCTCCTTTACTATCTGGGTAATCTTGAAAAAACTTCAAAATCACTGACTCTGCATTTTCTAGCAACCAATCATAACTAGATCGCAAGTTTGGCTCTAGCGCCTTGGGAAAATTCAAGGTAATGGGTTGACTAATCTGCCGCCAGTTATCCTCTGTAGGTACGAAACGATAAGCGTTGTGTTTAACTGGATCGATAATTTTGTAGTTAATTCCAGATTTTGCGAGAAAATCCTGTAATAACTCATCTGGCGTTGCCGACAGAAACAAAAACTTTTTCCCATGAACTGTATGTTTGATGAGTAGCATGGCATTGAAAATACTAGCAACTTGAGCCGAGGAGAAAACATGAAACTCATCAAAGATAAACAAGTTATAGTTAGAGTCAATTCGGCTGAATAGCTTATCGGCATTGTCTCCCTTAAGCTTATCTCCCTTCTTGAAGCGCCGGAGATACCGAAAATCATGAATGTAGTAAAAAATATCCGGATTGGTTAGCAATATTTCTGCTTGATTGGAAAAATTGACCAATCCTGACTGCTTTGAAGGTAGCTTATTTGTACTTACAAAATCTTCCAGAATTGCAGCAGTGAGACGATAAATTTGCGGGTCTTTCTCCGGTTGAAACTTATCTTTGTAGTGTTGAACCTGTTTTTCCTGATCTCTGGCTAACTCATTTGTCGGGTACGCCGCTAAAGTGGACGTGCCACTTGTCATAGCTAGAAGATAAGCTGCCAGACTTTTGCCATCACCTGTCAATGCTTGATTGAAAACGACATCGTAATGGCGCAGCGCCTCTAACGTTGCAGCCTGATGCCAGGAAAGCGTCCAGCCATCAGGAAGTTTCACACCTTCAGGCGTCGGCACGGTCTGAGAGTAAACAGGCTTGAGCGTAATTCTATAATCGGACATACCCTTAAAAACTGTCCGTGACTTGTTGTTGTTCACCATCATTGCACCCAAAATAGACATTGACAAGAGAAATACGGACAAAAGTGTACGGATAAATTAGATGAGTCGAAAAGGTCAGTCCATCACCCTATCCATATCCGATCGCGACAAAGCCCAACTAGAAGCGATCGCGCTCGAACTCGGCATGAAGTGGGGCGATCGCCCCAACATTTCCAAGCTGGTAGAAGCGATCGCACGTCGCCAAGTTTTAGTGTTCCCCAATAACGACTGGTCAGAAACACGCATCCGAGCACTGGAACGATCAATTTATGCGTTGACTGACATCGGACAGATTGAACAAGCTCGAATTGTGGCTGAGTTGCTACTAGAACGTAGCGAACTCTCATTACCCTTACGAGCGGAAATCGAACACTTCTTAGAAAACCTACCCCCACCTTGGCGGATAGAAATTGACCGCTATATCCGCCGTCAGCAACCCTTTCAGCTTACTTATCAAGATGCTGCCAGTCGTTTGTGGAGCTTTACTGTTCGTCATGCCAAAATTACCCCTCACGAAAAACGCCAGTACCTGGATTGCTGGTGCGAGGAGACAGAAGAAAACCAAGATATAGAAGACTTACATCACAACTGGTGTTTACGTTTAGACCGTATCCAAGACGCAGCAGTAACACCTGTTGAAGGCAACTGGTTACCTCATCTCGATCAGATAGAAGTAGAAATGCACCTCTTAAAAGGTTTGGCGTTTGCTTATCGAGCGAAACCCGAAGATTGTGCCAATGACTGGCTACCCGATCAGCCGCGAGTTCGGCGAGTCGTGAGAAAAGTATCGAGTACCTTCTGGTTTATCCGTGAAGTGATGCAGTACGCAGACGATTGCGTGATTGTTTCACCAGATAGTCTGCGCGATCGCATCAAGCAGAAGCTACGTACCCTATGCCATTTGTACGATATTGAAACCAGAAGTTAGCAGTGGAAACCCAATGTATTCTGTGTAACCGAGAACCCCCATAGGCTACATCTGTGGATTGATGAATACCCTCACTAAAACTACAAGAATGTAATGGAAGTTACCAATAAATTCTGCATTTCTAGACATTTGTCCTACATTGCAGAAGGAGGAAGATATGGTTGTCAGCAATCAAAGGCGTGCTTTTGGAGTATTTTCCAGCCGTCAAGAAGCCGAGAATACACTCAATGAATTGAAAGCCTCAGGCTTTTCAATGGACAAAGTTTCTATCATCGCTAGGGATGTAGACCAAAACGCTGAGCTTAGCGGCGTTCAAATCAGCGATCACATCGGTAGTAAAGATGTAGGGGCTGGAACAGGAGTGGTTGGAGAGGTTGCCACAACCAGTGCTTTGGGCAGCGTTTTAGTTGGCCTGAGTAGTCTAGCAATTCCTGGTGTCGGACTTGTGATTGCAGCAGGTAGTGTTGGCGCAGCACTCCTTGCTACTGTGGCGAGTACTGGTCTTGAAGCAGCAGCGATTGGTGGCGTGGTAAGAGCACTGACTGATTTAGGGATTCCTGAAGAACAAGCTAGGGTTTATAGCGATCGCCTCTATCAGGGTAACTATTTGGTCATCGTAGAAGGTACAGACGACGAGATTAGTCGCGCTGAAGCAATCATTAGCAAGCGCGGTATTCAAGATTGGGCCATTTATGACTCCCCGCAGGCTTAAGATAGTTTCACCTAGACCTTAACCTGCATTGTTTCAGGCGCATACCGCTCGACCATCTCAGGTAGCAGATCTAGTGCGTGTCCATCGACAGTTCCAGCAGGATTTAAAACCGTCGATGGCACTTCTGCATGATACGTACCCGCAGGCATAATCGCGCATCCACCCCACCGACGCATCAAAAGGTTCTGTACGAGAACTTCTTCCCCAGAATGATACCGAGGCAAACGCGACCAAAACGAGAATCCACCAACCTCTAACAACTTGGCGCGATCGTACAGAATACACGAAGCAATCCAAGCAACTTTATACCGCCGAGTCTCCCCCGGTGGGAGTGACTGACTAACGTGGTAGAGATTCGCCGCACGGTGTAGGTGAAATCGCTCCCATTGTGCCGAACCAGGATTGACCACTTCTGGACGCACCGGCCCATCCCAGAACTCTACCATTTGTTGCTGCGGTCGCACATCGTCACGGAAGGACAGTCCAGTTGGAAATGCACCTACAAAACCGCACTGTTCTGTGTGCAGTGTCTTAAAGAGTTGCTCAAGTACCCAAGGCTCCATTAACACGTCATCATCCAGGTACAGCACACTATCAGCAGTCGCACGTTGCAGGAGAAAGTCGCGCTGTTCGGTAATGCCTTTGGAGGGTACTCGGTAATGCCATTCCACAGAGCCACCTCTAGCCTCAATTAAGCGCCGTAATGTCTGAATCACTGGGGCATCGCCAACGGGTTCAGCGCTTTGGTCGGCGACAATAACATGAATATCCGTCACCGCCTGGGCAGCAACACCAGACAGCGTCATAATCAGTGACTCCAAACGGTTACAGGTGGGTAGAAGAATATCTGCGATCGCCATATATCGATTTTGGATTTTAGATTTTGGATTGAACAATCCCTAGGAAAAAAGGTTTTCAGACAATTCTTCCCTAGTCGCTTAAAACAGAATCGTGATTAACGCTTACGTGCCACAATCAAACGACCGCCTCCAGGGGCAGAAGCTGACAGATCTAGTTGGGAAGCCCACTCTGCCAAACGCTCTATTACAGATGGCGGTATGCGTCGCCAAAAAAGCCCAAATACCCGTCGCTTAGCCATCCGAACTTGCTGCAAAAGTTCCAATCCATCCCAGCTACTCACCCACTCGCGATTCAGGTAGGGGCGTACTTGTTCCACTTCTAGTCCGACTCGCTCCAATTGCTGCGTCCATTGTTCCACAGACCACAGATTGAGATGACAAAGTTGCTGATTACGCCAATTAGCATACCGTGCGCTCGGCAGGGCAAGCCATTCGCTGAAGGCTTCTGTGGGTACGGTGAAGATTAATGTTCCACCTGGGCGCAGTATCCGAGCAACTGCCTCTAGGACAGCATCTAAGTGGGGTATGTGTTCTAGCACTGAATTACTCACCACTGTACTGATGCTTTCATCGGGCAGTTGTGCCTTCTCAACCGGCAAGACTAACAACTGTCGATAAATACCTCGCCCTTGCGCCTGTACTAAGGGTTTTGGGTCTGGATCGACGCCTATATCTACTCGTGGCAATACCATTGAGGTGACTAACCCATCACCACAACCTAAGTCGAGGATAGGAGGTTCATAGGTTTGCTGACGTAAAATAGCCACTTCTGCGGCACGCCACAAGCCTAATGATGGCCCTTGCTGCTCTAGCAGTCGTTGGAAGGTTGGCGTATCCAGATGTAGGGAGTCAGGCAGTCGGGGAGCAGTAGATACAGTAGCATTGTATATTTCGTCACAACTATCCATGAAAAACCTCAGCCAGGGCACTGTCACCCTAACGTGTAGTACAAGGGAAGTAGGGGGAACGTGCGCTTATGCGCTTCGCTCGCGAGGGCGCTCAGGGTGCAGTTATGAAGAGAGTACCTTTTGTCCACGAATTTAGTCCTGAATCCGGAGGTATATTCTTCTACTTAGGTTCAGAATGCCGGTAATCCAGGGAATGAGAGGCAGTATTTGCAAGAGACACCATGAGCTAACGCTCACAAACGTTGCGGTGAAAATCTCTTCCCTACACCCTACACCCCACACCCTATTTTCATAGGAGACGCTATGACACACCATAAGGAAGGAACTCTACAGGGTGTCGGAGGACTGAACCTGTACTATCAAAGCTGGCATCCAGAAGGTCAAGTGTGTGCCGTTTTAGCGATCGTACACGGACTCGGTGGTCATAGCGGCCTGTTCGGCAACGTAGTTCAGTACTTTGTCCCCAAAAATTATGCCATTTACGGCTTTGATTTACGGGGTCATGGGCGATCGCAAGGTCAGCGAGGACATATCAACCACTGGAGCGAGTTTCGAGAAGACGCGCGAACCTTCTTACAGCTAATTAAGACGCAGGAACCAGGATGCCCCTGTTTTCTCCTCGGTCACAGTGTAGGGGCAGTAATTGTCTTTGATTACGTCCTGCGTTCTCCAGCAGAAGCTTCGGCCTTGCAAGGTGTCGTAGCATTATCACCCGCCTTGGGGCCAGTTGGGGTTCCTGCATTCAAGTTGGCCTTAGGACGACTGCTTTCACGAGTGTGGCCCCATTTTACCCTAAATACTGGCATTGACCTCAGTGCCGCTTCAAGCGACCCGGCAGTCCTAGCGGCGTATGCCCAAGATCAGTTGCGCCATAGCCGAGGCAGTGCACGGTTGTCTACACAATATTTAGACACGGTGGCTTGGATTCAGGCACATGCAGCGGATTGGCGATCGCCCCTATTAATTCTTCATGGTGGAGCAGACCAAGTGGCTCTGCCTGAAGGAGGTTATCTTTTCTTTCAACGAGTGACCATCCTGGATAAGGAACGACGAGAGTATCCTGGGGTCTATCACGAGATTCAAAATGACCGCAATTATCAGGAAATGTTGACCGACCTGGACAATTGGCTGGAGCGACACTTACCTCCCCAATCGGCATAGGTTGTGAGCAACTCTCGCATTAAAGTCTTGGCACATAACCTGGAGAGAAACCTTGCCCGATTCGATGCAGCACGCTCAACCCCCACTAGAGTTTATTCCACCCCGCTTTAACCCGCTTGTCCTTCGGATTACCCAATGGTTGCTGCCAATCCTGCTCAGGTTCCGGCTTCGGCGCTGGTTACCGGCTGGTATCTCGCACCTTGAAACGGTAAATGTTGAGGTGCTCGTTAAACTTTATCAGCAATTTCAGGCGGGCAAAGTTCGCTTTTTGATGGCGTTTCACCATCCTGAAGTTGACGATCCACTCTGTATGCTTTACCTGCTTTCTCGTGCCGTGCCACGGGTTGCTCGTCAGCAAGGGATGCGGCTGCAATACCCGATCCATAGCCACTTTATGTATGAACGGGGTATGACGCTGTGGGCGGGAGACTGGCTGGGTTGGTTCTTTTCTCGACTGGGAGGGATTCCAATTCATCGGGGTAAGAAGCTTGACTGGAGCGGGATGCGAACAGCGCGAGATTTGTTTGTTAATGGAAAAATCCCGATCGCGATCGCTCCGGAAGGCGCGACTAATGGTCACAGTGAAATTATTAGCCCCTTGGAACCGGGTGTTGCCCAACTGGGATTTTGGTGTGTGGAGAATCTGCACAAAGCCAGCCGTCCTGAGCCAGTTTTCATTGTGCCGATTGCTATTCAGTATCATTACGTGGAACCGCCTTGGTCACAACTAGATAAGTTGTTGAGCCAAATGGAAGCCGATAGCGGTTTGCCACCCGAAGAGTTGAACGTTGACAACTTGAATGTTGAAAGTTTTAACCTTCAACCCTTAGAAGTCTCGCTTTATCAGCGCCTCTTGCGCCTCGGTGAATATCTTCTGGGTGAGATGGAAGAGTTTTATCGACGGTTCTACCATCAAACTCTACCAGAACTCCCAGCGATGGAGAGTGACCCATCTGCTCATCCCAATCAAGTACTGGTAGCTCGACTCCAGCGTTTACTAGATACAGCCTTACGAGTGGCTGAGGAGTATTTTGGTCTAGCGTCCCAGGGAACTATTATTGATCGCTGTCGCCGCTTGGAGGAGGCGGGTTGGAGTTACATGTACCGGGAAGATCTACCCGACTTACATACTTTAGCGCCTCTAAAACGGGGTTTGGCAGACTGGGTGGCTCAGGAAGCCGAACTACGCTTACGGCATATGCGTTTGGCGGAAAGTTTTGTAGCCGTTACGGCAACCTATATCCAAGAAAAACCAACAGCTGAACGCTTTGCGGAAACGGCACTGATCATGTTTGATTTTATTTCCCGGATTAAAGAGAGGAAGATCCCTCGTCGTCCTCGGTTGGGTTGGCGACAGGCGCGGATAACGATAGGTGAACCGATTTCAGTGAGCGATCGCTGGTCAATCTATCAAACCAATCGTCAATCTGCAAGACTTGCCGTGACTGAACTAACACAAGATTTGCAAAGGGCTTTGGAGAAGTTGATTTCAGTCTAGAATCTGTCTGATGGCAGTAGCCAAAGGGTATGTGTGCGACAGGTGTTAAAAGCTCAACAGGTTCGTTAGTTTTCTATTTTCGCGTTCCATGATCAAAGCCTTGATTTTCGACTTAGATAACTGCTTAGCTGCGGCTAACGAGATGGGAGAGCAACTTCTTGAGCCTGCTTTCGGCGCGATTAGGAAGGTGAACCACGGCACGCTGTCAGATGAGTCATTGAACCAAGCGTTTGCCGATTGTTGGCGGCATCCGCTGGACTGGGTGGCAGCCAAATACGGATTTTCTGAGGCGATGCTTTCGGCGGGTTGGAGCGTACTCATAACTACAGAAGTCACGCGACCGATGCACGGCTATGGTGATCTTGCGAGTTTGTCCGAGCTACCAGTACAGCGTTTCTTAGTGACTTCTGGCTTCCGACGCCTTCAGGAGAGTAAGGTCAAGGCACTTAACCTGGAACCACTATTCACCCTTATCTGTGTGGATGCGATCGACGAACCGGACAGAATTGGCAAACAAGGACTCTTCGAGCGTATCCTCGACGATTACCAACTCACTCCAACAGAAGTTCTCGTGGTTGGAGACAATGCCGATTCCGAAATTGAGGCAGGAAATCAACTCGGTATTAGAACTGTTCAGACGCTTCGACCTGGGGTACCCCATGCGAATAATGCAACGTTCTATATCCACTCCCTACGCGAGCTAAAGAATCTTTTGCTAGACTAGTGGAGTTTCCAGCGTTTCCTCATGGACTCAGCCAAATCCTCATGCTCATTTACTGTGAAACGCAATCGACACATGGGATTTTGGTGGTGAATCAAATCAGTGCTGACCCTGGTATTAAGGGAGTTATTCCTGTATTGAACTAGCAGTCTCCCTGGCAGCTTCTCGCAGCCGCTCCACATCACGCATCGGTGGTGCACCAAAGAGCCGCTTGTACTCCCTGTTGAAGTGGGAGGCATCGTCATAACCCACATGGTAGGCAGCACTGGTCGCATCAAGGTTTTGCCCCAGCATCAGACGACGAGCCTCCTGAAGCCGCAGTTGCTTCTGAAACTGCAAAGGACTCATAGCAGTGACCGACTTGAAGTGATGGTGAAAGCCCGAAACGCTCATGCCAAGCTCTCGTGCGATGCTTTCAATCCGAAGCGGCTGGTTAAAGTCTTTCCGAAGGCGATCGACGGCTCTGGCGATGTGGTGGGTGTAGCCACCCAGAACAGCAATCTGACGCAGCCGATTTCCTTGCGTTCCCATTAGGAGTCGGTAGATGATTTCCCGTTTAATCAGGGGTACAAGCACATGTGCTTCCGTAGGGGAATCGAGAAGCCTGACGAGCCGTACCACGGCATCCAACAGATTTACATCCAACGGACTCACGTCGATCGCTTTGACATTGGCACCCCTTTGTACTGAGGGATAGCCCGCCTCGACCATGACTGAACCGATCAGGGTGGGGTCGAGATCGAGGCGAAGGCTCAGGTACGGTTTTTCCTGGGTTGCTTCTAGAATTTGGCTGGCAATCGGCAGTTCGACCGTCCCCAGCAGATAATGCATCGGATCGTACTGATAGCGATCGCTGCCTAGAAGAACTTCTTTGCTGCCCTGAGCGATCGCACAAAAGGCAGGGATAGAGACACTATGAATGCATTCCGAAGGGGAAGAGGAGCGGTTGAAGTGCAATCCCTTCAGCGGTTCAATCGTACCATCATGACGAATAGCCTGTGCAATCCGCTCAGTCAGTTCGTCTCTGTTGGCTTGCGCTCTGTCTGCCTCGCGCTTTGCCTGCGGGTTGTTGATTAAATCCCTATCGGACTTTTCACTCATTTTAGCAGCGTTCATTTCTAAGTTTGCAGGATTGTACAACGATCTTAGACGATCGTCATATGGCTTACCCTTCAGGATTCCTAGAATGAAGCTAAAGCAATGAAAAACGATTCCGGCTCCTTGCAAGCGTCTGGACTTTTATTCAAGAGAAATCTCAGGTTTGATTGGGCAAGACATTCGCCTACTGACAACCAAAACGGTGTCAAGGCTAACCTTGCTTCTTAACAAAGATCCATCCCTACCGATAGACGAGGCGATCAGTGTTCACTCTCTACGGTTGGGGCAGCCACCCCAATGGCATCAAGTAAAGGAATTAAGAAATGGACATCAAAAGAAGTGGCTCCCAGCCTTCCGCCAAAGGACCGGCTGAGTATTTTACGGGCACTGTCCGCATTGACCCCCTGTTTCAGGCAAACGATCCAGCACGCACGTCTGGTGCCAGTGTCACGTTCGAGCCTGGTGCTCGAACCGCATGGCACACCCACCCATTGGGACAGACCCTGATCGTGACGGCTGGCTGCGGTCTCGTACAGCGCTGGGGCGACGCGATCGAGCAAATACGTCCGGGGGACGTGATCTGGTTCTCGCCGGGTGAGAAGCATTGGCACGGAGCCACCCCAACCACGGCGATGACGCACATTGCCATTCAGGAACAGCTCGACGGCAAGGCTGTGGACTGGATGGAAAAGGTCAGTGACGAACAATATCAGACGCTGAACGTAAACCAATAGGAGCATCAATTCATGTACAACACAAAAGCGTATTCCGCAGCCAGTGCAACATCACCACTGGTCTCCGACACGATCGCGCGGCGCGATCTAACTGAACACGACGTTCAGATTGAAATTCTCTTCTGCGGCGTCTGCCACTCTGACCTCCATTCAGTGCGGAACGAGTGGGGCGGCACGGTTTACCCGATCGTTCCCGGTCATGAGATCGTGGGACGTGTCACTGAGGTCGGCTCGGCAGTGACCCAGTATAAGCCCGGTGACTTGGCTGCGATCGGCTGTATGGTTGATTCGGATTTGAACTGTCCTCGGTGCAAAGCTGGACTTGAGCAGTTTTGCCAAAATGTGATCCTCACCTACAACTCCCCAGACAAGCACCTGGGAGGAGTCACCTATGGTGGTTACTCCGATAGCATCGTCGCTGATGAACGCTTCGTTTTGCGAGTTCCGGAGAACCTCGATCTGGCTGGAGTCGCACCCCTTCTGTGCGCTGGGATTACAACCTATTCACCGCTACGCCATTGGGGTGTTACCGAGGGCAAAAAGGTTGGCGTGGTTGGTCTTGGTGGGCTGGGTCACATGGCGGTGAAATTTGCCCATGCGTTCGGTGCTCATGTCGTTGTCTTCACCACCTCGCCAGACAAGACGGAAGACGCGCTTCGCCTCGGTGCTGATGAAGTGGTCGTCTCCCGCAATGCTGACGAAATGCAGAAGCATGCGGGCAGCTTCGACTTCATCCTTGACACCGTTTCCGCCAAGCACGACATCAATGCCTACCTCAACCTGCTCCGCCTCGATGGCAACATCACGTTGGTCGGCGCACCGGAGAAGCCTCTGGATGTTGCAGCATTTAGCTTGATCATGGCTCGCCGCAGCCTCTCCGGCTCTAGCATCGGCGGCATTCCGGAAACCCAGGAGATGCTCGACTTTTGCGGTCAGCACAACATCACCGCAGATGTCGAAGTTGTCCCCATCCAGAAGGTCAACGAAGCCTATGAGCGCCTGCTCAATTCTGATGTGAAGTACCGCTTCGTGATTGATATGGCCTCCCTTAAATCCGAATAACTGAGGTGAAACCTCGGCTGAGTGGCAAATCCGCTCTTGCGGAACTCAGTAGTTACTCAACAAAAAGAGGAATAAGATGATTAAAGATAAAGTTGTGATTATTACCGGCGCGTCATCAGGGATTGGTGAAGCAACTGCGAAATTGCTTGCTAGCAAAGGCGCTAAAGTCGTATTGGGCGCGCGACGCGAGCAGCAATTGAAACAACTGGTTGATGAAATTCAAAAAGCTGGCGGACAAGCCATCTATCAAGTGATGGATGTGGTGAACCCATCTGATAATGCTGCGATCGTCAAGCTTGCTAAGGAAACATTTGGAGGCGTTGATGTTATTTTCTTGAACGCTGGCATCATGCCAAATTCTCCACTTTCTGCCTTGAAAACGGATGAATGGAATCAAACAGTTGATATCAATATCAAGGGTGTACTCAATGGTATCGCTGCTGTGTTGCCAACGTTTGTTAGCCAAAAGTCTGGGCATGTGATTACCACGTCATCGGTTGCTGGATTAAAAGCTTATCCAGGTGGTGCGATCTATGGTGGGACGAAATGGTTTGTACGCGATTTCATGGAAGTTCTACGCATGGAGTCTGCCCAAGAAGGGACTAACATTCGTACTGCGACAATTTATCCTGCGGCAATTAACACTGAGTTGTTAGATCAGATTACCCACGAAGATGTGGCTGAAAAAATGACAGCGTTGTATAAGCAATATGGCATCTCACCCGATCGAGTAGCCAATGTTGTGGCGTTTGCGATTGACCAGCCAGAAGACACAAACGTGAACGAATTTACGATTGGCCCAACCAAGCAGCCTTGGTAAAGATAGTGCTGGTGGTTGGACTGAGTGCGATCTCCGTCAGGTGCGACGTAACGAGGTTCGAGGACGTGAAGGCTGCGCTGAAGGCAGACGCGTCGAACCGAAGCTAACGCGCTAGATAAACCCACACATATGGAGAACTCAATGAAACACCGCGTTCTAATACCAACCCTCTTGATTAGTGCAATCTGCACAACGGCGGCATTTGCACTCGACAAAACACACGTCTCGTGTAGCAGCCCCCAAGCACCCGTGCAGCAGTCCGCTGTGGTCGAGGAGGCGGACAACTTCTATAAGAGCAACCAGGTGACCATGCAGAGAGTTACGTTCAAAAACCAATACAACATGCTTGTTGCCGGGAATCTCTTCATTCCCAAAACCTTGAATCAGAACGCCTTGAATCCGGCAATCATTGTCGGACACCCAATGGGCGCAGTCAAAGAACAGAGCGCAAATCTGTATGCCCAAAAGCTGGCTGACCAGGGATTCGTCACCTTGTCCCTCGATTTGTCCTTCTGGGGCGAGAGTGAGGGACGGCCTCGCAACGTTGTTTCGCCAGATATTTATGCCGAAGATTTCAGTGCTGCGGTCGATTTTCTGGGCACCCGGCCATTCGTTGACAGGGACCGGATTGGCGTTCTTGGGATTTGCGGCAGCGGGAGCTTCGTCATCAGTGCCGCCAAGATCGACCCGCGCCTGAAGGCCATTGCGACGGTAAGTATGTACGACATGGGTGCGGCCAACCGTAACGGGCTGAGGCATTCTACGACTCTCGAACAGAGAAAGAAAGTCATCGCCGAGGCAGCTGAGCAACGCTATGTGGAGTTCACAGGCGGCGAGACCAAATACACAAGCGGGACCGTGCATGAACTGAATGAGAACTCCACCGCCATTGAGCGTGAGTTCTATGACTTCTACCGCACTCCCAGGGGCGAATACACCCCCGAAGGTTCGTCGCCGAAACTTACAACGCATCCGACGCTTACCAGCAACGTCAAATTCATGAACTTTTACCCGTTCGATGACATTGAAACGATTTCGCCTCGTCCCATGCTGTTCATCACGGGTGACAATGCACATTCTAGGGAGTTCAGCGAAGACGCCTACAAGCGTGCAGCCGAGCCAAAGGAACTCTACATTGTTCCGAACGCGGGACATGTCGATTTGTACGACCGGGTGAACCTGATCCCGTGGGACAAGCTTCAGTCCTTTTTCAATCAGCACCTCAGTCGGTAAGCGAGCAACTGGCAGGAGAAAACATGCTACCCAACTCGAATGGAAACTTTACAGATAAGGTGGCTTTTGTCACCGGAGCAGCGAACGGCATTGGTCGAGCGACGGCACTGGCGTTTGCACGTGAAGGCGCTAATGTCGTGGTCGCTGACATTTCAGAACAGGGCAATCAAGAAACGGCCCGAATGATTGAGGAACTCGGCAGGCAGGCGATCGCCGTCAGGTGCGACGTAACGCGAGCCGAGGACGTGAAGGCGGCGCTGGACAAGGCGGTTGAAGCATTCGGTCGCCTTGATGTCGCCTTCAACAATGCTGGTGTTGAACAGGCAATAACGGCGGCAGCCGATCTCGCAGAGGAGGAGTGGGACCGGATCGTCGGCATCAACCTCCGTGGCGTTTTCCTGTGCATGAAGTACGAGATCCCGCTAATGCTCAAGCAAGGGAGCGGCGCGATCGTAAATACCTCTTCAGGCGCTGGGGTCAAAGGCTTCAAAGGTCAAGCGGCTTATGCGTCCGCAAAGCACGGTGTAGTCGGACTGACTAAGGCGGCGGCGCTCGACTACGCCTCGCAGAACATCCGCATCAACGCCGTGTGCCCCGGAATCATCGACACCCCGATGATGGGTCGATTCAGCGGCGGCACTGCCGAAGGCCGCCAGCGGGTAATCTCGCAGGAGCCAATTGGCAGAATGGGCCAGCCCGAAGAGATAGCTAATGCCGTCGTCTGGCTATGTTCTGATGCGGCCTCCTTTGCCGTCGGGCACGCCTTGGTCATCGATGGCGGTCAAACGGTGTAGGGATGTTCGGGGCAGTCGCCTTCGCTATGAGTCAGTCGGAGGATATGGACGGGAACGAGATTCTGTTCCGACCCACGAGCCAACTGTTCTAAAGATTCGTAATTGACGAACATAGGCTCGGGTCATTTCCGTATTCAACATGATGCCTAGCAAAGTACAGTTTAGTGTCTTCAAGTCCTGGCGCAAAGCCACTAGACGCACACTCGTCTACTGCGGGGACGATTCTGACCTTTAGCGCAAAGACAGGAGTTCAAAAAATGCAGAAGCGCAAATTTCAAATTTTAGATAACTTTTTTTGACGAATAGTAGAAGTGTATATCTACTAACCTATAAGCTATGCCAGCGAAGCGATATATTGTCTCTCTAACTCCTGAGGAACGCCAAACTCTTGAAGAACTCACCAAAAAAGGTAAAGCGGCGGCGGCTAAAATCAATCACGCTCGTATCCTGTTAAAAGCAGATGTCAATCACCCGACAAAGCAGATTGGCAATTTACAACCGTTGATGCTTGGATTAAATTGAAGCGGCTCTATCCGTCAATTACTGCTTGACAGACCACTAGGGTTAGGTCAACTTAGATTGGGTAGCTCCTCAAATCTTGTACTACCCCCCTCATTCCCCTTGGCAAAGGGGGAACTGAGCTTCCTCCCCGCGACTTCGGGGAGGGTTGGGGTGGGTTTAAAAAGCGACTTACTACAAGATTTGAGCTAACCTACAGACAATTTTGGTGAGGAGAGTGCGTCTTGAGAAAGCTTTATTTTTTAGTCCCTGGAACGGGTGGTAAATTTGCCTGTGGAGGTCTTTGGGCAGAATTAAAAACAGTCAGTCTTGCTCAGCAGGTTTGTAATGCTGATATTGTAACATATCGGCAACGGGAAAAAGACAAGCTTTTTTTGGATGACCTGCTCAAGGAGAAAAATTTAGATGATGTAATTTTTGTCATTAGCTGGGGATTTGATGTTGCCAAACTCGCTGTTAAGCTAAAACCCTATAATGTCGTTTACCATGCTCATAGTGCAGGGTATGGATTCAGTCTTCCTTCAAGTGTTCCCATCATCACCGTTAGCAGAAATACTATGGGATACTGGGGACAAAAATCACCAACTTCTCTTATTTACTATTTGCCGAATCAGATTTCTGACGAATTTCGGAATTTAAATCTAGAGCGGGATATTGATGTTTTAGTCCAGGCTCGAAAATCATCTGAATACTTACTCCAAGAATTAATTCCTGCGTTGCAGAAGCAGTGCCGGGTAGTAGTCGTTGATTCCTATGTAGAAGATATAGCAAGACTTTTCAATCGGGCTAAGGTTTATCTCTATGATTCTGCTGAATACTGGGCACAACAGATGGTGAGTGAAGGATTTGGGTTGCAACCAATGGAAGCTCTTGCCTGTGGTTGTCAGGTTTTCTCTAGTGTTAATGGTGGGCTGTCGGATTACTTAGACCCCGGATTCAATTGTTATAAAATTGCTGGATACTCGAAAGAGTATGATATTCAACGCATTTTGAAAGTGATTGATAATTCAACCTCAGTTGCCTTACATGAACAGTTTTTTGAAGAATATCGAACTAAAAATATTACTAAACGCCTACAAATAATATTAGATGAAATCAACGATTTGTTTGACCACAGAAAGCATCATTCAGCCAATATCAAAAGCTTAACGAGTCAGTGTATTGTGCAGTTGATGGCGAAGCGGATATTCGGCAAGCTGCAACAAAAATACTTTAGCAGTTTATTTAAATAAGGCTGAGTATTTTCAATCACACTGATTTAACAAGCCGCACAACCAATCGGCTGATTCCAGATAACGCATGATATCAATTCATCATGGTGACACTTGTGTCAGTCCCGTATTTGTAGAAGATACTCACTCCGCCAGGGTTAACAGTTTCCAAAACGGTAACCCACCGAACTGCACAGAATCTTGGGTGTCAGATTAGGAGCATCCCATCAACCTTGCAGGCAAAACAATGAATCGTCCTCTTGTGTGCTGTTCCTCGTTGAATACCTATGAGCGATTGAAAACGTTGTTGTTAGTCTTCGGTTTGCTCTGTTTAACGGCGTGTCAATCCATTCCCACCAATGCAGAAACACCTAAGTTGGCGTCTCTCCCCAGAACCCTCACGGTTTCAGGGAAAGGAGAAGTTTCCATTCCCACAACCCTGACTCAGGTGCGTTTGGGTGTGGAAATTCAGGGCAAAACAGCACAGGAAGTTCAACAGCAGGTAGCCCAGCGATCG
>DATNPV010000285.1:0-16426 GCA_036703055.1 Waterburya sp. | reverse complement strand
CGGAGCGACCGACATTGAGGGCTGCGATCGCCTGTTGTTGAAATGGATCGAGTTCAAAGGGAAATAGAGTTTTTAGGTCAAGTTCAATCGATGTAGTGGAAACGTTCACACAAAGTCTTTCCAGTAAGTGTGCCTTAGAAGGGTTAAATTTTGGCTTTAATCTATGCTTGATAGGTCTTATTGTAAGGCCGGAAGCAGGAACCCTTCAGATGAGGGTAACTCTTCAAGTCTACGGAAAGTGCTGCGATCAGGGTTTAGGATGAGCAAAATAGCTGTCAGCCTAAAAAAAGCGATCGCAATCTCTTCATTTTCTGTATTGACATTTTCATCAAAATAGGCATAGCCAGTGTACAGACACAGCAATCTTGTGGCGTTAGAGTGTTCACAATGCGATCGCATAATAATTGTTTCTTCATAAGGAATCCCAAAATCAGAACGAGTTACACCCAAAAGCTGGATTTTGAGTAACTCAGGAATATCTAACTCGACCACTAAAGGAACTGTTTGCTCTTGCCACTCTGGTTTTACCCCCCCTGCCAACCTTGCCCCTAGTCTTAAATCCACCTCTAAAGCTAACTGCACCACTCGAACCGCCTGCGCCTCATCCTCCACCAACTCCAGCATCAGTGCCAGGAGTTCTGTCCATTTCAGATAATTCAGATACTCCCGTTTCAATTCGTCATCACTGATACCCTCAGGATTTAACGAATTGCCCCCCCTAACCCCCCCAACTTTGGGGGGGAAAACAGAAGAAGTTTGGTCTTGTTCCCCCAGAATTGGGGGGCTAGGGGGGCAGACCGACTCTGTAACACCTTCAGCAAATACTCTGCCGTGTAATATTCCTGAATCAGTTGGTGCCGAAATTCAATTTGCTCCCCTGCCCCCAGTTGAATCAGGTGATGGTTGAGTAAAACCTCCAAAACCGTCAATCGCTCAACCTTCTCCTCCTCCTTCCCCCTCTCCTCCCTATCCCGTTTCACCGTCTGCACCATCAAACCAAAATCAAACAATAACAGTGACAGTTCCGCCTCATCCCGCTTCCGTTCCACCACATCCGTAAGGGTGTAAACCTGCCACCATTGGGTGTAAGTCTTGCAGAGGGATGCTAAATATCGACTCCAATCCACCATGTCGAGAGGTTTAATCGGTTGAGATTTGGTGCTAGACGCATCCACCCGCCAAGGGTTCAAACCTTGGCTTATAGCTAAAGTCGTCTCAATACGACTGAAAGAGGATTTAAGTCCATTAAAATAGACTTGAGTTATGACGCTGGGAGCTCAGTTGTATGCGGATTATGAGCGTCATTGATAGGAGTTCAAAATTGCATTTTCAGCTATCCCTGACCATTGAAATAGGATTTTTATACGTTTACAAACGCGGCAAAATATCCGGCAATAACTGCCCTGGAACCTTCGACAACGCACGATTTTGCCCATTAATTCCACCCTCATCGTAGAGAGCACGAACCGTTTTAACAATGTAGCTCACAGCCGTTTTATAACCATCCGACTGCACGGTAGCACCGAGGCAAGCTTTTACATGCTGCTCTAAAGCCGCTTCTAAATGCGCTAATTTAGACGTTTGAGCTAAAGAAAACTGAGGTAATGTTGCTAGTTGATAATGCGCTAATCCCAAATTATTAGACGTGGCAAAAACATCAAAATTAACACCTATTGGCGGGTCATTTTGAGATAATTGCTGAGTTAGATCCAATGCCTTTTCATAAGCTGCAATGCATTTTTCTAAATAATCCTCCTGCTGCTGGGGTTGAGCGTGACAACGGTCTGCTAAATGCCAATAAGCTGTCCCCAAGTTGTTGAGTGTTGCCGCACAAGATGCAGGCGCAACCTCCGGTGTGCGGTACTGCAACGCGGACTGATAAGCCGCTGTTGCCATCGGTAACCACATTTCCGGTTGTTCGTACTGAGCCAGATTCCAGAAAGCTGTCCCCAGGTTATTTTGAATCATCGCCCAATTCAGGGGTTCGGTTTCCAGCGAATAATGAGAGAGTGCTTCCTTATAGGCTGCGATCGCACCGCGTAAATTTGCCGCTGAAGATTGATACTGAGCTAAATTCCAGTAAGCCGTCCCTAAATTATTCTGCGTCGAGGCATACTTGAGCGGTTCACTGTCCGCACGGCGATAGCGCAAGGCTTCCTCATAGGCACGAATCGACTGCTCTAAGCTCTCTGCTGGGTCTTTGTAACGCGCTAAATCCCCGTAAGCCGCTCCGAGATTATTCTGAATCATGGCATAGGTCTGGGGCGCTTCTTCCGCCGTCAGCTTGGTCAACGCTAGCTGGTAAGCCTGAATGGCTTGCTCTAAGTAAGAACCTGAAAGTTCCTGCTCCACACTACGAGGGCAACGGGATAGCATCCAATACAGATTACCCAGGTCATTCAGGATATCAGAGGTTTGGGGTGAAGACTTATCTAACCAATGTAGCGCCTGCTCATACGCCTGAATCGCAATCATCAGGTTTTCTTCCGAGGCGTCTCCTTGTTCGATCGCGTGACGATAGAAATGACCAAGTTCCAAATAAGTGTCCGCTAACGACTTATCAGATTCAGCTGGTGGCTGTGCAGTTGGCGATGCAGGTGAGGAGTTCTGAGGTTGTTCTGTTGATGGTGCTTCTTCAGGGGATTTGTCAGATTGGGGATTGGGAACTGGAGAAGGCGGATAACTAATGAGTTCGTCAAACTGAAGCGTCTCCAATTCCTGCTCTAAATTACCTAAGCTAAAATCAGCGTGAGGGGGCAGTGCCGCATGGGGGGTAGGCGGCATCGGCATCCCATTTCCCATTGGTAGCTGAGGCACGACCGCATCTTGCTTCACTAAGGGAATTGATGCTTGGGAATTAGGAATTGGGTAAGAAGTTGCTGGGGGAGAATCAGTGAGTGGTGACGTGCCAATCTTAGGCGTTGATGTCTCTGAGTCCGTTACCTGATTTGAAGGATTGTTATAAAGGTGTTGTTTTTCCCAACTAATTTTATCAAGAGACGGTCTCTTGTCGGTTTCGGCTAAATCATGAGTCAGGAGCGTCCGCAAGTCTTCCTTAAACGAACCCTGAACCGCCTCTGAAGCCACTGAATTGGGGGAAGCTTCTGGTTTGGAAGCACCAGTAGGAGGTAGGGGTGTTGGTTCTCCTTCAAACTCAAAAACAGCCGTATGCCACTGCCAAAATTCCGGTACAGACTGCTGAATTGTGTGGAACCAGGGTCGTGGTAACCAGAGCAACAACGTGGATTCTAAGCGCAGCAGATGACCGTCAATGGATTGTAAGCGCCTTAGGAACAAGCGCTGCACTGATGGGGGTTGCCGCGTTAAGCGCTCTACGCCTAAAATCTGAAAGCTGGGTATTAATGTAGAACTTCGCCCTCTTTGGTTTTGGGCAAACCATTGAGCAATTTGTGCCAGAGGATTGGGATTACTTAAGTTTAATTTCAGACTGACCAATTGCGGGTAGCCTAAGGTATCCATTGGCGCTTTTGCCGAAGTTGTGCCCAACTCAGCATGTAATTGGCCTGCCAAACGGTTGCGCAGGCTCAAGTCGTCGCATACCGCAATAAATATTTGGCGGCGCAAACCGAGGCTTAAAGCGAGTTTCAAGCGTTGATAGGTTTGCCGATTCCAACTTGAAACTTTATGTGGGGCAGTATCCGTAACTATCATGCTGGTGAACGGAAGGCACAGGGGCTCTTAATGGCACGTTTTCGCTGACAAGAGTCGTGGGAGTGAGTCTCTATAATCCTTCTTCCGACTCTTCTAGTCTGGGTCAGGACGAGCGCATAGTGTATCTGACAGAGAAAAAGCGATCGCGTTATCTATGTCAGGTTGAACGTCCGTAATTAGGGGGGACAAGGGGGACAAGGAAGAAAAATTTCTACGTCCAATACCGTATGCCCAGTCTCCACAGGTAAGTTACATGGGGAATAGCTGATTAGAGCCACTCAAAAAAATCCCCGCCTGAAGCACAGTTCAGACGGGGATAATAAACGGCATTGTCAAAAATCAAGAATTTTTGACGCTTGACGTTTTATAGCTGTCGCCATAAAGGATAGGACAGATTTAACGGCCCAAACGGCCACTTACCAGCAATAGACTTTCTGCTTTCTGCCTTGGAGCCTTTTGCTATACAAATCTTATCGGCTTAACCTTCTGCTTCAGCCGCTACTGGCTCTGGCGGTGCTTTGCGTTCTTCCAGCTTCAGAGTCAGGTAACGAATCACATCCTCACTAATGCGCATCGCCCGCTCAACGGGAGCAACATGCGTAGCTGGCGCTTTGTAGTTCATCTGAATGTAAACGCCTTCGCGCTGCCTGTTAATTTCGTAAGCCAAACGGCGCTTGCCACGATGCTGAATCTCGATTTGCTCTGCACCACTCTCGCGCAAAAGGTTTTCGTATTTGGCGATCGATTGGTCTACCTGCTCCTCTCCCAAATCAGGACGCAGGATGTACATCATTTCGTAAGTGTTGGGCACGGGTGTTAATCTCCTTGTGGACGGCTTGGCCTCTTCACATGACGATGGACAGCACCCCGAAAAGGACACTGCCCATAAATCGAAGAAGAAGCAAGGACTTAAAATCTTACTATTTTCTGGTATTAATTCTAGCTAGTCGCCAGGGTTAATTTGCATCTACAGGTATTTAGGTCGCTTTCGTTGAGTTAGCAAGGAACATCTCACATCATGGCGCAGCGCTACGTCCGGATCAAAACGGCTAAAGGACAAACCTACTACGGTTTGTTACAACTCACTCGCAGTATTCGAGTTCTCGATGCACCCCCTTGGTTGCAGGGTCAACCTACCGATTTAGAGTTGGAAGCAGGTAGTTACGAGTTGTTGGCTCCCTGTGCTCCTTCCAAAATCGTTGCTGTGGGCAAGAACTACACTGATCATGCGGCAGAAATGGGGACGCCAGTGCCCAAAGAACCGCTCCTTTTTCTCAAACCGCCCACTTCGATTACAGCCACGGAGCGAGAAATTCAGTTTCCTCCTCAGTCGAAACGGGTGGACTATGAGGGAGAGTTAGCACTGGTAATTGGTGTTCATTGTGTAGACTGCACACCAGAACAAGCCCGGAGTAAAATCTGGGGCTACACCATCGCCAATGATGTCACGGCTCGCGATTTACAACAACAGGATGGTCAGTGGACAAGAGCAAAAGGGTTCAATACCTTTTGTCCACTCGGCCCTTGGATTGTGCGAGAACTGAGCCCAGGAGCTAGGTTACAAACGTTTTTGAATGATAATCCTCAGCCTGTACAATCGTCCTTGATTAACCAAATGGTGTTCTCACCAGAAATTCTCGTGTCCTACATCTCTCAAATCATGACACTACTACCAGGAGACGTTGTCTTGACGGGAACACCCCAAGGAGTTGGACCTATGCAAATTGGCGATCGCGTTCGTGTTGAAATTGAGGGCATTGGTGACCTAGAAAATACGGTTGTCGCTCGATCTTCTCCGGTAACGCTTTAGCAAGATAGCTTTTGCATCGAATGTGGCTGCTTGTTGAGTAGTTCAGTCTCTCAACTCAGTTAACTCACTTAAAAGCCATGCCCAAAAGCCAAGGTAAACCCCTGAGGGCAGATGCGGTGAGACTCAAACCTAACGGACTTGGGCGTAAGCTGCTTCCGAAAGAGCGGGGATTTCTGCGTAGCGTCCGATCAGTGACTGAACGACTGAATAGCCACAGGCAACTAATGTTCCCAAAAAGATGATATTGAATAGGGTTTGTGTGACCAAGTTGAACCCTAGTATTCGTTGCAGCACGAAATCCCAAGCCAAACTACACAAGAGCAATACAATCTGTAAAAGAATCGCCTGCATGGCATTAAACCGAATAAAATGAGCGATTCTTTCGTTTCTTACGACTAATAAAAACAAGACGAAAAAGATAATTAGTCCAGCTAAAGGAATAGTACTGTAAATAAATTGTACGGGAATTAAGGGTACCAAAATAATTCCCAAAGCCGGAAATTGCCGCAACAAGGGTTCACCAAACTCCAGAGAATAAAATAAAGGGAGAAGGTAAGGAAGGGAAGCAAAAATTCTATCTTGAACTGTGATTGACCCGCGCCAATTCATCGTGCGTTCTCCTTGTGGGTGTGACTTAATACTTTTCCTCACTACGTTCAGGATAGCGCAGGCTAAGGCTCTACCTTGGCGAAAAGGCAGGTAAATTTTCAGGTTTAAGAAGTGAGCGCTAAAAAACGCACCATTCTCGCTCTCTTCTAATTAAAACTATTCAACGTTGGCAATGCGGAATCCCATCTCGCATTCATACTGATCGGGTTGTTGGGGAGTGAGCTTCCGCAATGCATGACCGCAGCCAAGTTTGCCATGACGCCAGCGAGGTTGACCGCTTTGATCCGCAAGTAAGCAGGTTTGGCAAACACAAGCTGGGGGAAGTATTTGCTCATCCAAGAGAATGACTAACATTTCACTCCTTTGCTGCATCCCTAATACCCTGTTCTATTATCTTAATTTAGGTTTTTGGCGAGAGCGCCTACTGGACATAGAGCTTAACTCTTGCTACCAGTTGGGTTACAAACAGCGTTAAGATCGTTGACTCAACAGAAACTACAAGTTGAGGTGTCTTAGTTATGATGCATAGCTAAGCTGCGCCGAGAGGGGTGATTATCCTTCAGAAACATCTAGCGCTAACGCGCTACTACCCGATCGCTGAAAGCGACGCCAAATCGTCGAAACCAGCGTTGGCGTAACACTAGGATGGGTATAGTGCCAAGCGTACTCTGTACATCGTCTATCCAAGACAGGAACTGACCTGAGAAAAAACTGAAGCGCATCTCTAGGAATTAACTGACGTGACTAAAACTAACTTAGATTTTCTGATTCAAACTGATCCGGAAGTGGCGGAGTGTTTGCAAGAAGAACTCCAACGCCAACGTGATCATTTGGAACTAATTGCTAGTGAAAACTTTACCTCCCCAGCCGTGATGGCAGCTCAAGGCTCAGTCTTGACCAATAAGTATGCTGAGGGGTTGCCAGGAAAGCGCTATTACGGCGGCTGTGAGTTCATTGATAAAGTTGAGCAACTTGCCATTGACCGTGCTAAAGAGCTATTTGGAGCGGCTCATGCGAATGTGCAGCCTCATTCCGGTGCTCAAGCTAATTTTGCGGTATTTCTAGCTTTGCTGGAGCCAGGTGATACTTTTATGGGGATGGATTTATCCCACGGAGGACACCTCACTCACGGCTCACCGGTGAATGTGTCGGGTAAGTGGTTTAAAGTTTGTCACTATGGTGTCAACCCCCAAACTGAGCAACTCGATTACGATCAAATTCGGGAAGTAGCCCTGAAAGAGCGTCCTAAGCTCATCGTCTGCGGCTACTCAGCTTATCCCCGAATCATTGACTTTGAAAAATTCAGAAGCATCGCGGATGAAGTGGGTGCTTATCTTTTGGCAGATATTGCCCACATAGCCGGGTTAGTGGCTACAGGTCATCACCCTAGCCCAATTCCTCACTGTCATGTGGTCACGACTACCACCCACAAGACGCTGCGGGGGCCAAGAGGTGGATTAATTCTGACCAACGACGCTGAATTGGGTAAGAAGTTTGATAAAGCCGTCTTTCCTGGCTCTCAAGGTGGCCCTCTGGAGCATGTGATTGCCGCTAAAGCAGTGGCATTTGGGGAAGCACTCAAACCCGAGTTTAAAACGTATTCGACGCAGGTGATTGAAAATGCCAATGCATTGGCAACTCAGTTGCAAAAGCGGGGTTTCAAGCTGGTTTCAGATGGTACTGATAACCATTTAATGCTGGTAGATTTGCGCTGCATTAGCATGACGGGTAAGCGTGCCGATCAATTGGTTAGTGGGGTCAACATCACTGCCAACAAGAACACGGTACCCTTCGATCCAGAGTCACCGTTTGTTACCAGTGGTTTGCGCTTGGGTTCACCTGCCATGACCACACGCGGAATGGGAGTTGCAGAATTCGCAGAGATTGGTGACATTATTGCCGACCGCTTACTCAATCCCGAAGATGAAGCAGTCGCCGCTGAATGTCGGCGTCGGGTCGCCCAATTGTGCGATCGCTTCCCGTTATATTCTGATCTGAGTATTCGCGTCCCTAGCCTGGTTTAACCCTCGTCCCCGCTAAACTTAACGGTTTTGGCGGGGAAGCCCTATATCAATGCCGTTACTCTTGAAGTAAATACCCTAACGTCCCAGTCGTTATTGGTAGATGTGCGGGTGTGATACTCGTCTCACTAGACCTATGTTGAAAGTCTACTTTCAACATAGGTCTACTCTTTAACGGTTTCAGAGTAGTCTAAACTCCAAGAACAGTTAACGCACACACCGCTAAACATGAGTGCTGAAATCATTTGTGTTGGAACCGAATTACTCTTGGGCGATATTGTTAATACAAACGCTCAATTCTTAGCGCTGGAACTCGCTAATTTGGGGATTCCTCACTACTACCAAACCGTTGTGGGAGACAATCCAGAGCGTTTGAAGAACGTTTTAGCCCTGGCTTGCGATCGCAGTAATATTCTAATTTTCACGGGTGGCCTTGGCCCCACACCCGATGACCTCACCACAGAAGCGATCGCAGACTTTTTTGGAGTTCCGCTCATTGAACGCCAAGACATCCTCGAAGACATCGCCCAGAAATTTGCTCAGTGGGGACGGGAGATGACTCCCAGTAACCGCAAACAAGCCTTGATACCCAAAGGGGCTGAAGTGTTACCGAACCCAGGTGGAACAGCCCCTGGTATCATTTGGCAACCTCGCCCTGGATTAATCATTCTCACGTTTCCTGGTGTTCCCAGTGAAATGCAGCAGATGTGGCGGGAAACAGCAGTTCCCTATCTCCAAAGTCAAGGCTGGGGTCAACAGATCATTTACAGCCACACCTTAAGGTTTTGGGGGATTGGTGAGTCCGCGTTAGCCGAAAAAGTGACCTCTTTTTTCAATCTATCTAACCCTACTGTTGCGCCTTATGCCTCCCAAGGAGAAGTCAGATTACGACTTTCTGCCAGTGCTTCTAGTGAAGCCGAAGCCAAGCAATTGATTGAACCGGTAGCGCAACAACTTCGGCTCATAGGAGGTCTGGACTATTTTGGCGCTGATGATGATACTCTGGCCTCGGTAGTCGGTCAGCTCTTGACCAGGGCGTCAGAAACCCTTAGTGTGGCGGAATCTTGCACGGGAGGTGGTTTGGGCAGTATGGTGACCAGTGTCGCTGGTAGCTCCAATTACTTTTTGGGGGGCGTCATTTCCTATGACAACGCTGTGAAAGCGTCTTTACTTGGTGTTACATTGTCAGATTTGGAGCAGTGGGGGGCGGTGAGTAAACCCGTGGCAATGCAAATGGCAGCAGGCGTGCGATCGCTCCTTTCTACTTCTTGGGGGCTTAGTATTACAGGAATTGCTGGGCCGGATGGTGGGACGCCAAGCAAACCAGTTGGTCTGGTTTACATCGGGTTAGCCAAACCCAATGGCGATGTAGAATGCTTCAAGTATCCACTCGGTCAAACTCGCTCTCGGGCTTCAATTCGTCATGCCAGTGCTTGCCATGCCCTTGACCAGTTGCGGCGGAGATTACTAGTCAGACCGACTAATAACCATTTGCCCTCCAGAGTGACGATTCATGAGTAATCCGCTAATGTATTACTGGGGGTAGATAGAGAATAAACGTTGGGAACCACTCTCTAATCAAACCTTTCTTGGGTGGGATGGAAATGCTTTTCAGTAGTGTGCTAGTCTTGAATTAATAAGAAATGCAACACTAAGGGCTTTTTTTCTCAGACAGTGTCTGTGACGAAAAAACGACCAGGCGAGCCTCAGCATCCTACCTTCCTGACAAGGGAATTTACAGAGCAGATTCGCTTGTCCTGTCGTTCAATGAAAATACAGGTTGTCTCATAGGAGCTTTCTGTTTAATGGACTATATAGAGAAGGTGCTGGAAAAACTCAAAGAATGGGCTCGCAAGCTCATTGAAACTTTATTAGGACCTGAGGTTCAGCCAGAACCTGAACCGATTCCCATCCCAGTCAATGAACCAGGGCGTCGCCGTCGTTAGTGAACTTGTGTGCCGAACGATACTCAGAGCCTTTTAAGCATCTTGGTTCTGCATGGCCCCAATCTCAACCTGTTAGGACGAAGAGAACCAGGAATCTATGGTTCTGTAACCTTGGATGAGATTAACCAGCTATTAGAACAGGAAGGGCAAACGCTAAACGCAAAAACTGTTGCCGTACAGTCCAATCATGAAGGTGTTTTGGTAGATGCGGTTCATGATGCCTTAGGACACCATCAAGGCATTTTAATCAATGCTGGTGCCTACACTCATACCAGCGTGGCGTTGCGTGATGCCTTGGCAGGAGTAGCCCTTCCCACCGTAGAAGTTCATCTCAGCAATATTTATCGCCGCGAAGATTTTCGCCATCACTCTTATATTGCGCCTGTAGCGATTGGGCAAATTAGCGGTTTTGGTGCCCAAAGTTATCGATTAGGACTACATGCTCTCGTTTATCACTTGAGAAAATTGCGTAATGGGTAGTTGATAACGGGTAATGGCTCTAGCGCCCATGCAAATGACCCATAACCAAGAGCTAGTGTCCTATGGCATTAATTTTTGGGAGTTTGTAGTAAGCACTTACTACAAACTAGACCCAACCTATAAAAATTAGTGACATGAACCACTAATTATAAAAAATTAATTATTCCGTAAGACTGAAACTTGGGGCTTTCGGGAAAGTTACGGTGAAGGTAGAGCCAACCCCTAGTTCAGAGACTAAATGAATTTCTCCGTGTAATAATCGCACTATACGCGAAACAATCGCCAGTCCTAAACCTGTACCTTCCTTGTGGTGACGCCCCTGGTTCAAAAATGCTTGTGAGTAAGGTTCAAAGATGCGTTCTTGATCGTCTGGCGCAATACCAATCCCAGTATCGCTAACTGAAAGGCTCCACTTCTCGCCGGATAAACACTGGCAAGCCACTACAATTGAACCCTCATCGCTGTAACGAATGGCATTGCTCAGGAGATTGGTGAGAATTTGTTGGAAGCGAAAGGAATCTGTGAAAACTTTGTCGGGAGCCTGTTCGCAATCGAGTTTTAACTGTAACCCTTTAGCTTGCGCCAACGGTTCCAACATTTCGCTCACAGTCGCAATTACTGAGCGGACATCGCTCCACTCTAGATTCTGTTTGATTTTATCTGCTTCGTAGCGCGACAATTCTAGAGAATCATTAACAATACGCAGCAGATGTCGTCCCCCTTGCAGCACTCGCTCAATACTGCGGAGGCTCAAAGAGTCTGACTCAGCATTGAGGTTTTGCTGTTGTAGACGTTGGAGAAGTTCAGAATAACCAATTACAGCGGTTAGGGGAGTTTTTAACTCATGAGTCAGGTACGAGAACTGGTCTTTATTAGATTCAATAAGGCGAGTCAGTTCCTGATTGGTGAGGGTTAATTGGCTCTGAATCTGCTCTAACTCACTTAAACGTGCTTGAACGTAGCTTTTGTAGCATAAGGAAATGGCTTCATCTAGCACGGTATTGATTTTGCTAAAAATCAGAATAATCTCCTCAGGAGAACCCTTGACACAGTGAGGTGCTAATACGGAAAAAATAGTCCGCCGCAAAAGCCCGTACTCTTGGGCAATTTCATCAGCTTCGTATCCTTGTTTCGCTCTTAATTGACCGTGTTCTAAACTTCCATCCGCAATTTTTGTAAAGCCTCTGGGAGATTGTTCGAGGACGGAGGCTAGGGATTTAAGCAGCTGAGGAAGCGAATTTCCTAGTGCTGTATCCGACAAATTTACTGAGCTTTCTATCCGGCGGTCTTGACGAACCGTTTCAATCCATTGCTGTATGATTGTCTCAGCTTTATCGGCAATGATTCGGCTAATGTTTAAGTAGGTAGACATAAATAAACATAACTATTTCTTTGTATGCCCTATGCCCAGTCTCGACAGGTCAGTTAGATGTGGCATAACTTCAGTTGAGCTTTTGCCACCGTTGAGAGAAGTGCTACCCTAGACTAAATGACCAACTAAGCCTGTGACTTCTAGCTGTAGATAGGTCATTACCCCGGTAAGTTTTGCCATACTAGGGCGGGAATCGCTAACGTTGTCAACCGGTAACAGAAATTGATGAGGTATTCACTTTTAAGCCGGTTTCGGGGTGCGTTATTAGGCAGCTTTGTCGGAGAATTGATGGGTTGTGTGGGCTGCAAGAGTCCCGTTTTAGGGGGAGTTGCGATCGCCCCCAACCAACCAGGAGAGTCCCAGTTGAGTCCAACACTTTCCCCGTGGAGCCAGCTTGCTACTTGTGGCGTCCAGAGTTTAATTCGCTGTGGCAGGGTGGATTTAGACGATTGGTGGCACTTGTTTGGCAAGACACAGTCCTCCCTGTTGCTTCAGTCTGCCGCAACTAGTAGTGAGGCGGTCTTGGCAACGCTACCGATCGCGCTTTTTTTTCACGAAGATAGCATTAAGTTGCGACAACAACTGCAACAAGCGGCAGCTATTTGGCATCACCAGCCTGAAACTTTGGATGGAGTTTTAGCCGTGGCTTATGCGATCGCACTGGCTCTCACCGAGAAACTCGACTGTACCACCCTAATTCCTCGCATTCTCGACTATCTAGGCACGTCTGACACGCCCGTGGTTCACCAATTGACACAAGTCCACACTCTATTACAGCAGGGAGTTGGGTTAAATACCACCCTGACTCAGCTCCGTCGAGAGGTGCAAAGCCGAGGTGAGCCACTGGGGCGTTCTGACATCTCTATTGCCCTCGCTTTTTACTGTTTTCTGACGACTCCAGAAGAATTTCGTCTGTGTGTTAGCCGTGCTGCCCGTATCCGCCATCACCCCCAGATTACAACGGCCATTACTGGCGCTTTAGCGGGTGTCTATAATAGCCTCGCTGGTATTCCTGTAAGCTGGCGTCTTGCTATCAATCGCCTCAACAACGGCATCCTGATGCAGGAAGCGGCGGACCATCTGCTGGAGAGCTGGGCGGGTGTTTATAATGTATCAGAGTCAGCGCAAAGTCAGCGGTTGGCTGTGGCAGCACCGCACGTCATTCAGCCGCGCTAACCCGGTGTGATGAGTCAACTGCCACTCGAAACAACTGAGAATGCTGCTATCCGTCGTCGCCCTCAAAGATTGTGGCGACCCTTTGCAGGGTTTTACAGTGTGCCTCTAAAGCTGCTGCGGCCTTTACGGGCTGCACTCAGTAACTTCTGTAACCGGGCGAGAGGAGCTGCTAACCTGAATCATCCGCAAAGCGAGTTTGTAAAAATTTACCAACAAATACCCAAATTTTTTAGTGTTTTCTCCGAATGGAACCTCTCATCGGTGTATCTCTCTGAGTTCCTCAGGTGTGAGGTAATATTCACTTTTAACCTGATGTAACTATCAGGTCAAGCCTCAATAACATAACTCTCTAATCTTCCGACTCTGCCAAGAGATAAGACTTGAACCAAAGGAAAACCAGAGCCAAACCGATAGGAGGTGATAGTTGGGGCAGTAGTACCAAACAGTTTGCTCAAGGAGTAGAGTATTCACGGCTCTTGTTTTGTAAGGTAAAAAGAAGTGAACGCAAAAGATACGGGATGTAATTTATGGATAGGTAGATTACAGTGTTTCGCCTGACCTCTAAGTTAGCGCCTTGCTTTCCCTATGCTTTGTCACCTGAAAAGGCAAATCCTGTGCTATGAAAACGCTTTCTTCATTGACGCAGCCGCTAATCCAATTGCGGCGAACACCTGCGTATCTTCGCGCTTGGTTGTCATTCAGCCTTTCTAACTCCTCTAATGGTGAAAAAGACGTGGTGAATCAAGTCTCTACGGAACAAAAGAACCAAGCAGGTAAGGCGACCCATCGATACTCGCCGCAGGGAATACCAACGACACACCGCCAACCCAAAAAACGTCCAGCCGTTATGTGGGTGGTGGCAGTTGTCTCCCTGACTAGTGCTATGGGGAACCGCTTTTACAATCAGCCGAAGCTAGATGTTGGCAAAGCGGCTCCAGAGACAATTCGGGCACCGTACACGGCTAGTGTTGAAGATACTAAGACTACAGAGGAAAAGCGAAAGGCAGCTCGTACAGGTGCTGTCCCCGTGTTAATGTTCAATAACTCGGTCACGCAAGAGATTGCTCAGACTCTGGAGCAATCCCTAGATCGGGCAGAAGACCTCCGACAATTGAGCGCCCCATTTCCGTTTGCGGAGACGACAATCCTGTCAGAGGCAACTCAACGGTATCTGCGCCAGATCAAGGAAGAGGAGTGGCAAACGATTTTAGCTCAAGTTGATAGTGAGCCAAGTGCCAAGCCAACTGAGCCAGGAACGATACTCCCTAATCAGGCTCAGGATATACGCAATCTGGCCTTAACTCAAGTGGTTAGCGAATTACGACGCTGCCGCCAGCAATCTCCGCCTCAATCCTTCTCGGCTTTGATTCAGTCGATTGAAATGTCTCGTCAGGGATACAAGCAGGCATTGCGCCAACTGTCTTCTCCCAAAGACACAGGTTCAATCCGCCAGTACGATGCTTCATTACTTGAGTTCTCCGATCAGGTCTGGCAGGAGACACGCCTTGGTATCACAACGGCCTCAAAACGCATTCTGACGCAGGGCATTCCGGCAGGATTACCGCCGCAAATTTTAACAGCCGCTGTGAAAATGCAATTGAATACGCTCGTCCCCCCAGAGGCAGAACCGTTTGCCACTAAACTGCTGGCGAGTGTGTTGCAGCCTAACTTAATTGAGGATAAAGAAGAAACAAAACACATCGCTGAACAAGCCGCACAATCAGTGCAGCCGGTAATGGTTTCTGTACAGCAGGGTGAAATCATTGTCTATGCTGGCGAGGAAATCAGCCAATCCGATTTTGTCTTGCTAGATCACTTCAACTTGAGCCGTCGGGGAATTAATTGGTATGGCTTAGTGGGATTTAGTGGCCTCGTGACTGGGGGCCTTGTGATTTTTTGGCTGACAGAACGGCGAGTACATCCCCGGTTACGACGGCGCGATCACATTTTGCTGGGGTTATTGACCATTAGTACACCGCTGTTGGTGATGTTCAATATTCCTTATACAGACCTCCCTGCCATTGGCTTGTTAGTCGGCAGCTTTTACAGTCCTGCTTTGGGCGTAACGGTAGTCGGCTTGCTGACTGGGTTAGTGACGTTGGGCATGGAAGTCAGCCGGGAATACTTGCTTGCAGGGGCTGCTGCTGGTTTACTCGGTGCGTGGATGGCTGGACGGATGCGATCGCGTGAGGAATTGGCTTGGCTGGGTGGCGTTGTGGGCATAACCCAGGGAGGAGTCTACTTACTCCTGACTCTCCTTCCTAGTGCGGCTGTTAGTTCAGTTTGGTATGCCGTACTCCAACAAGCCGCTGTATGCGGTCTAGCCGGGTTGTCTTGGAGTATTGTCGCGCTGGGAATATCGCCTTACCTGGAACGCCTGTTTGACTTAATCACACCTATTCGGTTGGCAGAATTGTCCAATCCCAACCGTCCCCTGCTTAAAAAACTGGCTACTGAAGCACCGGGAACGTTCCAACACACCTTATTTGTGGCTTCCCTGGCAGAAGCGGCAGCCCGTGAAGTGCACTGCAATGTTGAACTTGTCAGGGCTGGTACATTATATCACGACATTGGGAAAATGCACGACCCGTTAGGATTTATTGAAAATCAAATGGGTGGCCCAAACAAGCACGATGAGATTAATGACCCCTGGAAGAGTGCCGAGATTATCAAAAAACACGTCTCTGAAGGGCTAGCGATGGCACGTAAGCACCAGTTACCTAAAGCCATCCGGGACTTTATCCCAGAACACCAAGGAACGCTGCTGATTTCCTATTTTTATTTCCAAGCGAAGCAGAAGGCAGAAGAGGAAGGGAATCCTCCGGTGGACGAGCAGGATTTTCGCTATGATGGCCCAGTTCCCCAGTCCCGGGAAACCGGTATCGTCATGCTCGCGGATGCCTGTGAAGCGGCGTTACGCAGTCTCAAGGATGTTACCCCGGAAACAGCGCTGGGGATGATTCATAAAATCATGAAAGCTCGTTGGCAGGACAATCAGTTGGTTGATTCTGGACTCACGCGAGAGGAGTTATCCACGATTGCTGAGGTTTTTGTCAGAGTCTGGCAACAGTGTAACCATAAACGGATTGCCTATCCAAAAGCTGCGCTGAATCATCAGCCATCTGCGAACAGTTAACCTACACAGGGAGTATAGGAGAGGATGAAGCACTCAATCCTTCTTCATCTGATAAACCTGTACGGGTCGGTCAATGCCTTTGAAACGATGCTCTCCCATCTCCTCCCAGCCTTGCTTTTGCACCAGCATTGTATAGGTGGCTTCACTCACCACACAGCTACCGGGAGGACAAACGGACTCCATGCGGGACGCCAGATTAATCGT
>DATNPV010000280.1:0-28296 GCA_036703055.1 Waterburya sp. | reverse complement strand
GATCGCCCTCTGCTTGAGCAATACTTCGACCGAGCCATAACCGATGGGACTCCCTACGAAACTGACTTGCGGATTTTGCGAACGGATGGCTCCATCCGATATTTGGAAGCACGAGGAGAAGCCGTTCGCGATCAGCAAGGGCGAGTGGTTCGCCTGTTTGGCACAGCATTAGATATTAGCGATCGAAAACTTGCAGAGGATGCCTTGCGCAGGTATGAACGGATTGTTTCTGCTACTACGGATAGTATGTGCTTGCTGGATTGCAACTACACCTATCAATTGGTCAATCAAGCCTACCTAACTCTGCATGAAAAACAATTAGCTGAGATTCTTGGGTATACCGTGGGTGAAATTTTGGGTGCTGAGCGATTTGAAACACTTTTGAAACCACATTTAGACCAATGTCTAGCGGGAGAGGTTGTAAATTACCAAATGTGGCTAGAGTACCCAACAGTGGGAAAACAGTTTATCGGCATTACTTATGCTCCTTATTTTGAGGTAAACAATACCATCTCCGGTATCGTGGTCAGTATTCGTAACTTAACTGACCTCAAACAAGTCGAAGTAGAACTGCAAAAGGCAAAAGAAGCCGCAGAAGTCGCCAACCAGGCCAAAAGTATTTTCCTCGCCAATATGAGCCACGAACTACGTACTCCCCTGAACGTCATTCTAGGCTTTACCCAAGTGATGAGCCGTGATTCTTCGTTGACTCCAGATCAGCGAGAAAACATAGACATTATCAGCCGCAGTGGCAATCATTTACTATCACTAATTAACGACATTCTAGATTTATCCAAAATCGAAGCGGGATGCATCACCCTGGATGAGAGCAGTTTTGACGTCATTGCCCAACTGCGATCGCTGCAAGACATGCTCCGCCAAAAAGCTGAAGCCAAAGGCTTACAGCTCAACTTAGAAATTGCTCCAGAGGTACCGCAATACATCCGAGCAGACGCTAACAAACTGCGCCAAACTCTTATCAACCTGCTAGGCAATGCCATTAAGTTTACCCAAAAAGGCAGCGTGACCTTGCGTGTTGCATCGCGCCTTACTGATAAACCTTCCTCCAACCCCATCCCCCCCTCTCCCCATCTCCCCCTCTCCCTATCCCCCCATCTCCTATTCGAGGTTTCTGACACGGGCGTTGGAATTGCCCCCACTGAACTGGACGCCATCTTCGATGCGTTTGCCCAAAGCCAAGCCGGTAAAATTTCCCCCGAAGGTACAGGTTTAGGACTGACCATAACGCGTAACTTTGTGCGGTTAATGGGAGGAGATATTACCGTCAGCAGCACTCTGGGGCAGGGCAGTACGTTGCAGTTTGAGATTCCAGTCCACCTAGCTTTAGCGTCCGATGTGCAACCGTTGCAAACCTCTCGCCAAGTCATTGGCTTGGCACCTAATCAACCGCCCTACCGCATTCTCGTTGCTGATGACCAACCCGAAAACCGCCAACTGATGGTGAAACTGTTGGCTCAATTGGGACTGGAGGTATGGGAAGCGAAAAATGGAGAGGAAGCTGTTGCCCTGTGGCAGCAGTGGCAACCCCACCTGATTTGGATGGATATACGGATGCCTATAATGGATGGCTACGAAGCTACCCAGCAAATTCGCTCCAGTGAGGAAAGTCGAGCCTCTGTGATTATCGCACTCACGGCTCATGCCTCGAGAAACGATCGCGCTTTGGCCCTGTCTGCCGGTTGTAATGACTTCGTTAGCAAGCCATTTCAAGAAGAGACGGTGTTTGTCAAAATGGCAGAGCATCTGGGACTGCGCTATGTCTATGCCCTAAATGACCAGCCGTCTGTAGATAGTCGTCAGCGAGACAAGTTAGCCCCATCCAAGGTGCTTACTCCCGAGAGCTTATCTGTGATGCCAAAGGAGTGGATTCAAAGACTGCATGAAGCGGCACAGCTATGCGATGACGAAGAAATCTTCCAACTCATTCAACAAATCCCCAGAGAATATGCATCCCTCAATACTGGCTTAAGCCGTCTTGCCCGCGATTTTCAGTTCCAACCCATTGTGCAACTAAGCGGTAACGCTTCTCAGTTGCCTGCTTTTGACTGATGGGGAGACGGAAGGAGGGGGTGACGGGGTGAGAGCTTCCTACTGCTATCTGTCCTCTGCCCTCTACCTTGGAGCCTTCTGCCTTTACCTCTCATACTTTAGATGACTTACTGCACGAGGAAGCAACAGTGAAACAACTTAATCGAATCATTGAATTACAAAGGGGAAACCATACTATTTTCCCAATTAAATTTAAGCGCTTGGGTATGCAACCACTTCATAAGTTGCAGCCTTAGGAGGCAGCGATGTCAGATACAAGAGCCAGCGTTTTGATTGTGGATGATCAACCCGATAACCTCCGTTCCCTCGCCAGCATCTTGAGGATAGAAGGTTATAAGGTCAGAAAAGCCGTCAGTGGGGAGGTGGCTTTAGAAACGGTTCGCTCTCAACCCCCTGACCTCATTCTGCTCGATATTAGAATGCCACTGATGGACGGCTATGCAGTTTGTTCCACGCTTAAGGCAACAACGGCTACTCGTGAGATTCCCATCATCTTCTTAAGTGCGTTGGATGATACGGCCCAAAAGGTCAAAGCCTTTGCTGTTGGAGGTACTGATTACATCACTAAACCCTTTCAAGCAGAGGAAGTGGTGGCTCGTGTAGAGAATCAATTGCGCCTCCAGAGGCTCTCTAAGCAACTGAAAGAGCAAAGTATTCTCCTGCAAAATGAGATTCGCACCCGCCAGCAGACTGAAATGATCTTAGAACAGGAAATTGGCGATCGCAAAACTGTCGAGGCGCAACTTCAGCACCAAGCTCAAATCCTGGCTAATTTTACTTTCAATCTCAAACTGCTCCATCGCTTAAGTACCCGAAGTTACAGCCACTTGGAGCAACTGTTTGCGGCCTATCTGCAAACAGGTTTTGAAATCCTGGGATTTCCAACAGGAATTATTAGTCAGGTTAAAAGTGAGACTTATACCATCCGTGCGGTCAAGTCAAATTTGGAGTTTTTAAAACCCAATTTAGAGTTGAATTTAGACGCAACTTATTGTGCAGCCGTAGTTCAAACCAAGCAGACCATTACCTATCCTGATGTCGGGAAAGTAGCCCAAAGGCAGAAGCACCCTGTTGATCAAAATTTGAAAATAAGATCATATATTGGTACTCCAATCATTGTCAATGGGGTGATTTATGGAACCCTCAATTTCTTCTCCACCCAAGTTAGAACACAAGATTTTGCCGTAGAGGAGAAGGAATTGATTGAACTCATGGCGCAAAGTCTAAGCCGGGAAATTGCTACTTACCAAGCCGAGATGCAGCGCGAACAGGCACAAGAAGCTCTGCGGCTGAGTGCCCTTAGAATACGCCACCAGAATCAAATCTTGCTGGAACTTGCCAGAAATCCGGCAATCAACCAGGGAGATGTACCCGCGGCGCTTCAAGTGATCACACAAGCGACGGCTCAAGATAGTGCCGTTGAACGAGTCAGTGTGTGGCTGTTTGACTCAACAGGCACTTATCTTCAATGCTGTGACCTATTTGAGAAAAAACTGAACCAACATAGCCCAGGCACTCAATTGGTAGTAGCAGACTATCCCACTTATTGTCATGCCTTACTCCACGAACAGCTCATCGTCGCCGACAACGCTCATACTGCTCCGGAAACTCAGGAATTGGTTGACTCTTATTTGGCTCCCCTAGGCATCCTATCCAGGTTGGATGCACCCATTCGGTTGGGAGGACAGACAGTAGGCGTTTTATCTAGTGAACAGATTGGTGCGGCTCGTCCTTGGACACCCGAAGACGAAAATTTTGCTCGCTCCGCTGCCGATTTAGTTTCCTTTGCACTCGAAGCACGGGAACGTCGGCAAATGCAAGAGAAACTGCACCAAGCTCATGCAGATTTGGAGGAACGTGCAACCGAGCTTGTGAGTGCTAACGAAGAATTGGAAGTCATGCTTGAAGAACTCCGAATCACTCAAGAAGAACTGCTGGAGAAACACGAGGAACTCGTAAGCTCCCGCCAGCTAGCCGAACGAGAGCGGCAACGGTATCACGATTTGTTCGAGTTTGCTCCCGACGGCTATGTAGTCACTGATACATGGGGGAAAATTCAGGAAGCCAACCGAGCGACAGCGGCTTTACTGTGTATCGACCAAAGCCTTTTAATCGATCAAGCCTTGAGCCACTTCATCCCCCGGCAAGAGCATCAAACGTTTCGTACTCAGTTGCACCAACTGGCGAATCAACAACTTTCGGTGCGGCACTGGGAACTCAACCTCCAGACACAGCAAGGTTATCCCTTCCCAGCTGCCATCACCATCGCAGCGATGCATGATGTGCAGGGTAAACTCGTCAGCTTACGCTGGTTGATTCGGGACATCACCGAACGCAAGCAAACTGAAGACGAGATGCATTCGGCTAGAGCCTTTCTGGACTCGATTATCGAAAACATCCCGCACATGATCTTTCTCAAAGATGCCGACCAGTTGAGGTTCGTGCGCTTTAACAAAGCGGGTGAGGAGTTGTTAGGCTATTCCCGACAAGAGTTGATGGGGAAGAATGACTATGACTTTTTCCCAAACGAACAAGCCGATTTCTTCATTGCGAAAGACCGACAAGTGTTGGCGAGTCAAGACGTTTTTGATATTCCTGAAGAACCCTTACAGACTAGAAATAAAGAGATAAGAATCCTGCATACCAAGAAGATTAGAATCTTGGATGCAGCAGGAAAACCCCAATATTTGCTGGGTATTTCTGAAGATATCACCGAGCGCAAACAGCGAGAGGCAGCCTTGCGGCAATCAAGCCAGCGAGAACGGCAAAAGGCGCAAGAACTTAAATCCACACTGGAAGAATTGAAACGCACTCAAGCCCAACTGATCCAAACCGAAAAGATGTCCAGTTTGGGGCGAATGGTGGCGGGGGTAGCTCACGAATTTAACAATCCCATCAGCTTTATTTACGGCAATCTAATTCATGCCCGTCAATACTTTCAAGACCTAGTAGGACTGCTGGAAATCTACCAACAGACTTATCCCAATCCCACACCAAAAATTCAGGAACTAGCGTCTCAAATTGACGTGGAATTTTTGCTCCGAGATTGGTCAGAACTCATGGATTCCATGCAAGTGGGGGCTGAGCGCATTTATGAGATGGTGCGATTACTACTGCTCTTCTCCCGGCTGAATCAATCCGAGCGCAAATGTTGTGATATCCACGAGGGAATTGACAACACCTTACTCCTATTACAATACCGACTGAGAGCGCAGGGTGATCACCCTGCGATTAAGGTAATTAAAGATTACGGACGACCGCCTTCAGTTACCTGTTATGTCAGCCAGTTGAATCAGGTGTTTATGAATCTCTTAAGTAATGCCATTGATGCGTTGGAAGCTCAACCTGAACCAAGAGTTATTACCATCCGCACTTCGTTGAAAACTGAAGAATGGGAACAGCAGTCGGAACAATTCGGAACGAATTCGGATGTTCAATTGCCACCTAAAACAAATCGGCAATGGTTGGTTATTCAGATTGCCGACAATGGCCCTGGGATGAGTAAAGACGTACTTCATCAGATATTTGACCCATTTTTTACGACCAAACCTGTAGGAAGTGGTACGGGTTTAGGATTAGCGATTAGCCAGCAGATTGTAGTAGAAAAACATGGGGGCAAACTGAGTTGTATTTCGGTCTTAGGGCAAGGTACAGAATTTATTGTAGAGATTCCACTGCAACCGAAATAGCAAATATTATTTCATGCCTAAGGTAGAACAAGTTGATACCAAATTCCTGCTCTATGAGTTACTGCCTTAATCCTCAGCCCTAGTGGTCAAATCTTAATGAGTGGTAGTAGCGATCGCACTATTAAAATTTGGAATTTGGCCAGTGGTATGCTTCTACATATGCTCTCTGGTCATACAGAGGCTGTCAATTCCGTTGCCATCTAATGACTCAAGGGAATACGCTGATTAGCGGCAGTACGGACAAGACAATTAAAATCTGGCATCCTGGCAGTGGTGAACTGCTACAGACGCTTTCTGAGCATACGGCTGGTGTAACTGGCGTGGCGATTAGTCCTGATAGTCGGATGATTGTCAGTGGTTCTCAGGATAAAACGATTAAGATTTGGCAATTTGATTAACACTCCCATCCTCTGGAGGTGTATGCTTGTTGGCAGGTTGTTGTGAGAACAAAGTGCCTTCTTGATCAGATTGTGCATGAGTAGAGGTGTCTGCTTCAGGGGATGCAGAGGAGTGCCGAACTTGCTCAAGCCGCTGAGTAATCTGATCAATTCGCTGTTTGACCTTCATCGGGTCAATATTGAACCAAATATTCGGATAACCCTCCTTTTTGCTGCGGTAATACATGTAATACCTCAAATGTCAATCACTCTTATTTAAATTTTCGTAAATTTCTTCAACATTCACGTCTTTCTCAAGTTAGACCCTAGGAACGAGAAGCGCACAATAGAAGAAAAAAAATCCCTCTTGCCTAGACCCCAGCCCCTAATCCCTGGCCCCTATTTTTAATACAAAGGAAGAATATTCCTAGTACAGGTCAACCCTGATACAAAGGAAACAGGTCTAACTGAGGACTATTGTAAGAAAGGCTTAAGATAGACGATGAGCAGCTGATTTTCCTTGCCATGAGCTACTGCCTGAATCCTGATTGCCCGAAGCCTGTTAATCCCGATAATGCTAAATTTTGCATTAGGTGCGGGACCAAATTACTGTTGGATGATCGTTACCGTTCCCTCAAAATAATTGGTCGAGGTCGTTTCGGTATAACCTTCTTGGCTGTGGATGAAGGCCAACCATCCAAACCCCACTGCATCATTAAGCAGTTTTTCCCCCAAACCCAACGTAACGACGACGCAGAGGAAGCCGCGCAGCTATTTGAGCAAAAAGCTGTGCGCCTAGAAGAAATAGGCACTCATCCCCAGATTCCCAATTTACTGACCTATTTCACGCAAAACCAGCACCAGTATTTTGTGCAAGAGTTTATCGAGGGGTCAAACTTAGACCAAGAGTTGGAAGCGCAGGGGGCTTTCAGTGAAGACCAGATTCGGCAGTTGTTAAATGACATTCTGCCAGTTTTGCAGTTTGTGCATGAGCGGAATGTGATTCACCGAGATATTAAACCTCAGAATATTATTCGGCGCACAACCTCAACATCCCACTTCGCGGCGGAAGGTAGCCCTGCTGAGCCAGGAGAGGAAGAGGGCATCGGGGGGAGTCAGCGATTTCTCGTTGATTTTGGTGCGGCTAAGTTCGCCACAGAGGCAGTGCTGCCACCTACGGGAACCGTGCTGGGTACATCTGGATATGTTGCCCCAGAACAGGCTTTGGGTAGAGGAACCTTTGCCAGTGACCTCTACAGTTTAGGAGTAATCTGCATTCATCTGCTCACTCAAGTTGACCCGTTCGAGTTGTATTCGGTGAGTGAAGGGGATTGGGTGTGGCGAGACTCTCTGAGCACTCCAGTCAGTCAGCAGTTAGGGCAAATTCTCGACAAGATGCTGGAATATGCCACAAAGCGGCGCTACCAGAGTGCGGCAGCTGTTCTCAATGACTTGAATCGCGCCGATACAGCATCCGAAACGCCTACACTGCCTGTATCATCGGCAACACCTAGCTTACAAACTGAGCCATCGGTGGCAGCGCCCGTTGAAGCCTTGCCAACGCCTAGCCCCCAACCTTCGCCGATTACAGCACCTGTCGAGGCGGCGTCAACGCCTCAAACGCGCAATTGGAAGTGTGTACAAACTCTCACGGGACATGCCAAATCCCGTTCCGATTGGGCAGGGGTTACATCCATTGCCTTCACTCCGGATGGACAATGGCTTGTGAGTGGCAGTGAAGACAAAACCATTAAGGTATGGGAACTCAGTACTGGCACAGAAATCCGTAGCCTTACTGGACATGCCGATTTTGTGAACTCAGTTGCCATCAGCCCCGATGGCAAGTGGCTAGCCAGTGTCGATACTTACACCATCAAACTATGGGACTTGAGTCAGGGCGAAGAAATTCGCACCTTGTCTGGACATTCAGCACTCATTCATAGCGTTACGTTTAGCCCAGATGGGCAGATGCTGGCGAGTGGTGGGAATGACCAAACCGTTAAGCTATGGAACCCGAACACAGAGGTAACCATTCGGACTCTATCCGCGAAAAGCCCTATCGATGCCGTCAGTTTCAGCCCCGATGGGCAGGTTCTGGCTAGCGGAGAACGGAACAATACTATTAGGCTGTGGAACCCGAACACTGGGGAAGAAATCCGCACGCTGACTGGACACTCTCGTAAGGTTGGTGCTGTTAGCTTTAGCCCAGATGGACAGTTTCTCGTGAGTGGCAGTGGTGATAAAACCATCAAGATTTGGCAGCTTGAGACTGGGGAACTGGTTCGCACACTGACAGGTCATTCGGGTTGGTTTGCAGGTGTCCATACCGTTGTGTTTAGTCCAGATGGGCAAACACTGGCTAGTGGCAGTGATGACAAAACCATTAAATTGTGGAACCCCAGCACAGGAGAAGTGATTACCACTCTGATTGGACATGCCAAGGGAGTCAGTTCCCTAGCCTTTAGTCCAGATGGGCAAACGCTGGCTAGTGGCAGTTGGGATAAAACCGTTAAGGTATGGCAGTTGGCGTAGAAGGCTTAGGATAGGCGATTAAGAAAGTCAAAATTCAAAGAGGCTAGGAATTAACGGCTGGGGACTAGAGACTCTGCCCTGAATTCACCTCCAGATGAGGCTAAGTTTTCCCTATGTATAGCTGTCGCCATCAAAGTTAGGACAGATCTAACGGCTGAAATGACCACGTAGAAGTAATAAACATAAAAGCCCTGTGCCTTCTGCCTTCTGCTATAAATTGCATAATCCTCTCCCCCAGCTTCCGGGAGCCTCTCCAAAAAGCAACTTGAATGCCGATTAGCTTAGTATGAGCCTCTGCCTTAATCCGGATTGCAAAAAGCCCAATAATCCCAATGATGCCAAGTTCTGCTTGAGTTGTGGTTCAAAGCTATTGCTGGGCGATCGCTACCGTTCTCTGAAGCTAATCGGTCGAGGCGGATTTGGTAGAACGTTCTTGGCTGTGGATGAATACAAACCTTCTAAGCCGCGCTGCGTGATTAAGCAGTTTTTTCCCCAAGCACAAGGTACCGATAATGCTGAGAAGGCAGAGAGGTTATTTGAGCAAGAGGCAGTACGTCTAGAAGAATTAGGCACTCATCCTCAAATTCCTGATTTACTGGCACATTTGACTCAGGAGAAACGCCAGTATTTAGTCCAAGAGTTTATCGATGGGCAAAATTTAGCCGAAGAATTAGAAGCGGATGGATGTTTTGATGAAGACCAAATTATCAGGCTTTTGCAAGACTTACTGCCCGTCTTGCACTTTATCCATGAAAACAATGTAATTCACCGAGATATTAAACCCCAGAATATTATTCGGCGTCATTCAGATAAGAAACTGTTTCTTGTTGATTTTGGTGCGGCTAAATTTGCCACGGGCACCGCATTGGCACGAACAGGAACAGTGATTGGTACAGCCGGCTATGTTGCCCCCGAACAAGCCTATGGTAAAGCCACATTTGCCAGTGACCTTTACAGTTTAGGAGTCACTTGCATTTATTTGTTCACTCAAATTGACCCGTTTGAGTTGTATTCAGTGAGCGAAGGGACTTGGGTTTGGCAAGATTACCTGAGTAATCCAGTTAGCCAAGAGTTAGGACGAATCCTCGATAAGATGTTGGAAGGTGCTACCAGGCGACGTTACTCAACTGCTGTAGATGTGATTAAGGATTTAAATCTAACGTTGGGTACGTCTGCCACCGTTACAATACCATCGACAGCATCTAGCTCTCCGCCTGATTTATCAATTCCTCCTATTACCAAGTCATTACTAACACCTCAAACTCAGAATTGGACGTGTGTACAAAGTCTCACTGGACATACAGAGTGGTTTGCCGGGGTTACTGCTATTGCCTTTAGTCCAGATGGGCAATTGCTGGTTAGTGGCAGTCATGACTACACTATTAGGGTATGGAAACTCAGTACTGGTCAAGAAATTCACATCCTCACAGGACATTTAAACTGGATTAATTCAGTGGCTATCAGCCCAGATGGACAGTTTCTTGCAAGTTGCAGTGAAGACAAAACCATTAAAATCTGGGAACTAAAAACTGGCCTAGAACTCCGTACCTTGTCTGGGTATTCTGAGACTATTCGCACCGTCACATTCAGCCCAGATGGACAGATACTGGCTAGCGGTGGCGATGACAAAATGATTAAGTTGTGGAACCCGAATACTGGGAAAGAAATTCGCACTTTGCATGGAACAAACTATTTTGAAGCCATCAGATTTAGCTCCGATGGAAAGACTTTAATAAGTGGCGATTGGGACTCTAAAGTTACCTTGTGGAACCCTAGTACCGGAGAAGTAATTCGCAAACTCATCGGACATTCCCATACGGTTCGTGCCATTAGTTTCAGTCCAGATGGACAATTTTTCGCCTCCGGAAGTTGCGATAAAACAATTCGAGTTTGGCGGCTGGCAACTGGAGAGTTAGTTCATCTCCTCAAAGGCCATTCTGGTTGGTTTGCGGCTGTCAATTCAGTGGCGTTTAGCCCCGATGGACAGACGCTTGCTAGTGGCAGTGATGATGAAACTATTAAACTATGGAACCTGAATACAGGGCAAGAAATTACTACCCTTAGTGGACATACCAGAGGTGTGAGTTCGGTAGCGTTTAGTCCCGATGGGCAGACGCTTGCCAGTGGAAGTTGGGATAAAACAGTGAAGATTTGGCGGTGTGAGTAATGCAAACTAGTCTTGATTTAAAAAAATACGGGTTCGCCCTCCATACCAGTAGCTCTCAATTAGGGTTTGCTCTAAGCAATTTCGTTGGGGAAAGTCGCTATCAAGCTTGGGAGTTAGGTCGCGATTTATCGACGCATTTACATCAGTATTTAATTGATTTCTTAGCCCCACAAACCTGGGTAGATTTGGCTTTTATTGCCGTGGCTAAAGGGCCAGGGAGTTTTACGAGTACTCGAATTGGTCTTGTTACTGCTCGAACGTTGGCTCAGCAGTTGGATATCCCGCTGTATGCCATTTCAGCCTTAGCTGCTGTAGCTTGGGACAGGTATCAAGAGTCAGAAATTAAGGACAGTCTAGAACTAATCCAAAATCCTAACTTTAACTTCCAAAATCGCGTCATTGCCCTGCAAATGCCTGCCCAACGAGGTCAATTATTTGTTGCTATCTATCAGTTATCCCTGTCTGGTGCAGGACTCACTCAGGTATTTCCAGAAACAGTAATGAGTCCCCAGGAATGGCAGCAAACTTTGGAGCGTTGGCAAAATCCTTATCAGTTAATAGATATTCCGGCGGGTGTTGGATTGGGTGAATCAGTGTCTAGTTTGCTCGAACTAGCTTATCTCGATTGGCAACAGGGAAAGCGCCCTCATTGGTCAGAAGCACTGCCGTTTTATGGTCAGCATCCGGTAGAAACAAATTCAGAAGGCAGAAGATAGAAGGCAGAGGGTGCTTCCTTGCCGGGACACAGGTTCAGATTGGGCAAAAGACAAAGCCTTTGACAGACAGGTTTGACAAATCACGATGCTAAGAAGGCAATTTGTTGACTATGACAACGTGACGCGCTCTCACACTGCTTTGCTAAAGCACTTGAGAAAGCGCGATCGCATCCACCCTTGGCTTACATGACTTGAGGTAGAGGGGGAATCCGAGCGAGAATTCCTTTTTTCAAAGGCTTAGGACGATCAGCCCAAGCTAAATAACCCTGTGGATTGGCAAAATATAACTTCGCACAATCCAGCACCGCCGCCGCACTTTCCTCTACAGGCAAGTCGCCAAATAGATAAGTATATTTGCCAGGAGCAACAAACGAAATCGCACACGAGTGACTGCAAGCACTCATACATTCGACTTCCTGAAGCTGAAATTCATCTCGCAATTCCCAGTCGGAATGCAGTTCTTGTAACTGTTCTAACAACTGTTGACCACCACTTTTCCCTTGTGGTTTTCCTTCTACATAAACCGTTGCACAAGCTTTGCAAACAAATAAAACGTGTTGTTGATTCATGAATTCTCGTAGCGCCAAACCGAACGGCGTCTTAATTGCAGTCCAATTACCAAACCTAAAACAATGATGCTCGTCAAATAAGCTAAGACAATTAACCGTCCGAACAAGGGAGGAGCAACCCCCTTCACTTCAATATCCTGTGCGACTCGCAACGGTGAGAATTGGCGTTGCGCTTGGGGTTGAGGAGAAATGTCTACAGTAACGTTGTGGGGTGCACCATCAAAAAACTGTTGCTCCCATGTTAGCTGACCCTTGGCATCCATGACGCCTTGGTAAGCAAAGGTCACCCATTCATTCTCCGTTTGAGTGGCTTTGATTGTTACAATCGCATCAGTTAAAGGTTGTCCCGTTTGGGTATCGATCGCTTGAACAGAAAGCTTCACGGGTTGACCTACCGTTGCCTCCACATCCCCCAATATCCGCGCCTCAACACCTTGAGATTGCAAAATTGCTGGCTCTTCCGACTTGGGAGAATGATGCTCATGACCAGATGTATGAGAATCTGCCTGTTCAGCCGTGATATTAATCAATAGCAAGGATGCGATCGCGACAATGATCGCCCCACTCAGCAATAAGCGCACCCGTTGCGGCGCAATCTCACCCGGCTGGATTTGTTGCTGTCCTCCCAACACCCAACCCCCTCCGAGTCCGACTACCAGCAAAATGACGGCTAGGATACCGAAATTCCGATACTTCACTGCATTCTCACGAACAGACAAGGTGAGCATTTGCTGGAATGGGGGAAACGCCTCAGCCACCATCGGAGCGACATCCACTAAAAGTTTATACTCACCCCGAATTGGTAGCATCTGCTGAAATTGCAACTCCCCCTTGGGAGCAATTGCTTCAATATTAAGTAACTCCGTTCCCTCTACAATCGGAAAATCTGTTGAAAACCAAGGATTTTTCGGTGGCGTAAGAATTTCCAACCGAATTTTGGCATTTTCTAGAGCTTGCCCTGCGGCATCCATCGCTTGCAGGGTGAAACGTACCGGAGATTGTGGCTTAGTCGCCTCTGCTTCAAAGGGTAAGATTTGGCTAATCGGTGGCTCACTCAGCATCCGAACCATTGGCTTTGGCGACTGGGAAGACACCACGAAACCGTAGAAAACCACACTCATCAGGCAAATGGCGCTGACGAGAGCAGCAAATTTAAATTTTGCCATGCTAATTCGGGACTCCTACTAACACCAGACGCGGAGGACTAATGACAACCAACTAACAACGTATGGTGACGTACAGAGTGCATCTGATTATGAACTGCTGGATACGTAGAGAAGTACACACTCCAGAGCGTTAGAGCACACAACGAGGTGAAGAGTGTAGCTTGTACAGGCAACGACAGCGTGAAGCGAACTGTCCGTTCCTGGATAGAAGGCAGAGTGTTAATTGCAGAATTTTTCATGATTGACCTCGATAGTGTAGACCGCACATCAGAGTGAACACTATATCGGTGGGCATTCTGGCTTCTGAGTCTACCATCGGCGAACTCATCACAGCTGCGGTACAGCGTCGGATTTTCACCGTAACTTTCCCCATTACCTCTGGTGGCTGACCCCCACCAGAACCGAATAGATTATGGTACTTTACCACACACACTGCCCCTAGTAGACAGTTCGTTGAACTTCTCAACAGAATAGACCTATCTTGAAAGTTTCCTTTCACAGGTCTAATAAACAACCGACTGAAAGCTATTTCTTCGCTTTCAGTCGGTTACCGCTATCACAGAAGTGGAGAGTAGCTAGTGTTCTATCGCATTAGTCGTGATGATTTTGTAGTAGGCGCTTACTACAAACTAGACCTAACCTATCAAAATTAATGCGATGAACCACTGGGCTTATGGCTTGATGCCTGATCGGCAGAAACTGGCAGAATTACCTTGTCAATGACATGAATGACACCATTGCTAGCCTTAATATCGGCTTTAACGACTTTGGCATTATTCACCATCACACCATTTGAAGAAACCTTCACGTTCACAGGCGCACCTTCAAGGGTTTTGACTTCCCCAGATTTCAGCTTTTTGGCGGTTTGCTCACCTGGAAGGACATGGTAGGTGAGAATTTTAATCAAGGTCTCCTTGTTCTCTGGCTTTAACAGTTCCTCAACCGTACCTTTGGGTAGAGCTGCAAACGCTGCATCAGTGGGTGCAAAAACCGTGTAGGGGCCACCGGAGGCTAAGGTTTGGTCTAAACCTGTGGCTTTCAAAGCAGCCGTTAGGGTTTTGAAGGAATTATTGGAAGCTGCAATGTCAACGATGCTGGGACCGGTTGTTGTCGAGTCTCTGCTTGGAGAAGCAGACGGAGTCATCGGCTTAGGCTGGACTTGAGGCTGAGTCTGCGTGCTGGGAGGTTGAGTCTGTTCGCTCGAGGTTGGCATTTTGTCGTTGCTTTGAGCTAGCACCGGTAGTGCCACTAGCACACTGGCTGCTCCTGCGATCGCGGCAAACTTCTTCACCGATTTGGAAAGGTTACGCATTTTCACCGAAGTCTCCTATTAAGAGATTTTAAGATTTGCCAAGGAACAATCTAATTACATATAGAAATGTTAAGCATCTATCTTTTGGAGGAACTAAAGCAGTGGAGTGTTTCAAGTGCAGTGATTTCACATCCCTCTTAAGGAGGGTTTGGTTGAGAATATTCTCGGCATGAAAATAGACGCCTACGTCTTGTGGGGTAAGCCTCTTGCCTGCCGCTAGCCTCTTGTTAGGCAAGACATCTGCTCTACAAAATTCGGCTCACTGATTTTGGGAAATCTCTTAACGGAGTAACTCTTCTAGTTGATGCTGATTCCAAAGTGAGCGATACAAGCCAGGAGTGGCTAAAAGTTCAGGATGAGTACCGCTTTGGACAATTGTCCCCGCCTCCATCACAAAAATTCGATCCGCTGTAGCGGCGGCAGAAAGCTGGTGCGAGATAAAAATCACGGTTTTCCGCTGAGTGCCTTGAGACAGATTTTGCAGAATTTGGGTTGCCGTCTGATTATCAACGCTGGAAAGGGCATCATCGAGAATGAGAATCGGTGCTTCCATGAGCAGAGCTCTCGCCAGAGAGGTACGCTGTCGCTGTCCTCCAGAGAGGGTGATACCCCGTTCTCCCACAATCGTTTCATACTGCTGAGGGAAGTTGAGAATTTCAGAGTGGATTTGTGCCTGCTTGGCGGCGTATTCGACCTCTTGGTATTCAGCTAAGGGATTACCGTAGCGGATGTTGTTTTTTATACTGGTACTGAACAGAAAGCTGTCTTGAGGAACATAGGCGATCGCATGTCGTAATTCCTGCAACCGCACCTTAGTCACATCATATCCATCCACAAACAGCTGATTCGCGCCAATATCCAACAGACGGGGTATGGCATTGGCAAGTGTCGATTTCCCTGAACCAATGGCTCCTACAATCGCTACGGTTTCACCGGCATTAATCGTAAAATTTACATCCTGAAGCGCTGGAGTTTTTGCACCTGAGTAGGTGTAACTCAAATTTCGTGCCGTTAACTGAGCGTTCAGCGGAGTCGGTAGACTGATAGCATCAGGAGCATCTTTAATTTGAGGCTGAACCATGAGGATTGACTCAATACGGTCAACACTCACTTCACCTCGTTGATAAGCGGTAATGGTAAAGCCTAACAGTGCCGTTGGAAACACTAAACGCTCTGAGTAGAGTAGCAGTGCTACGAAATCCCCTACCGTAATCTCTCCAGAGGCAATCAACCCAGAACCTAGCCATAGTAAGACTAGTAAGCTGATATAGGCGAGTGCTTCAATCACGGGAAATAGGACGTTCCGCGTTTTCGCCAAGTCGAGATTAGCCCCCAATAACTGCTGATTGAGGCGTGCAAAGGCGCGGCGTTCATTTAGCTCCTGAGCGTAGATTTTAATTAGAGAGATACCGCTCATGTCTTCCTGAATAAGTTCACTCAGGTTTGAGAGTTCCTCTTGGACTATCATCTGTTGGGTACGCAGCTTTTCACTAAAGAGCTGCACGGCAATTAGCATGAAGGGATAAACGGCGATCGTCAACAATGTCAACCGCAGGTTAATTGACATCATCACCGGTAGCGTCAAACCGTAGGCGAATACTGTATTCGCCAGACTTAAAACGGCAAATCCTAAAAGACGCCGAATATTATCCACATCACTGGTTGCTCGGTTGATTAAATCTCCACTGGTGTTCATCGAAAAATACGACGGTTCCAGTATCAACAAATGCTGGAAAATCTTTTGCTTCAGGTCAAATTCCACCTGACGCCCTACTCCAAATAGTTGGATGCGTGATACCATCCGAATCGCCCACATCAAGGAGGCGAGGACAACGATCAGCAATACGAAGCGCCAGACTTGCTGAAAGTCGAAGGCTGTACGAAGTTCGTCAATGGTATCGCGAATAAGCAGAGGAATGTAAACGCCAAGTCCATTGACAATCAGCAAGGCAATAATCCCTAGTGATGCCTGGAAAGTGTGAGGGCGCAGGTAAGTTAGCAGTTTTTGCAGCCTGGAGTTAGCCATGTAAGCAAGAAGGGGAGTGAAGGATGGGGCTTAGAGATTGGGAAACAATGGGTCGCAAGCCCTCGAATTCCTTCCTGGGCATTCCCTCCTCCCCAGTTTCTGCCTATCTCCAAGCCCCTCACTAATAAACCTAACAATTCTTAATCTTAAACGATTGCTAGCTCTGACTTGTTACAAGACAGCAGATGAAGGTTGAAGGTCGAAGTATGGAATTCCCCTACTTATGAGGGATGATGAAGTTATAAAGGATGGAATTACTCTTTGGTTCCCCTGTTTTTTTATCCTTTAAATTGTTGGCTTTCTTTCGTCAAATTTTTTATTTTAAAAGTCAGCTAGTGATTCACTCTTTTGAGTCTATTCAATTGAGCGGGGTTAAGTGTTTAACCCGGTTGGAAAATAGACAGGTTTTTCATTCTTACAGAGTTCTTATTTCATCGAAGAAAATGGGGAGAAGGGGCGAGAGAGTGACAGGTAGCTTCCCCTAGCCTGCTATCCTCTTCTCGCTCCTAATGCACAGTCTCCCCATCCTCCGGTCTCCCAATCCCCCCGTCCTCTTTTGCATTCTTTTAAGTAGCTGTGGGAGCTAGCCAGCCTCGTAAAGAGTAGTAAATTGTGGTGTAGAATTCTTCAACAATCCGTGTCGTGGTCGTCAGGGCTTCAACACTGGGAACGAAGGATTGAACACTCAAGTTAAAGTTTCGTGCTTCTCTCGTTCGTGGCTCTGTCGCTACAAAATCTGCGGGTTGGGTAACGACCCGAATGCCAGTCTGGGAAAAAGCTAACCTAGCGCGGCGGCTATTAATGGCAGAGGTGACGAGAAAAATGGGTCTGCCTGCTATTCCTCGACTTTCCAAGATGCGGCGTACTTCCACTGAGCTGGTACGCAAATCTTGGCCCCTGGATTCAGTGACAATCTGACCTTGGGGCACACCTAATTGAGTCAGCACAGTGGCGACATCATTGGCTTCAGTCCCCGCACTAGCAATCACAAGCGGTTGTCCACCCTGTTCCCGATACAGTTGGACAGCACGACGCACGCGATCGCTACCCTCATCCGTCAGTTGAATTTGGGTTCGTGGGGGGAGGCTTGGTTGTGTCGTTCCTTGTCCGAGCACCACAATCGCCCCAACAGAGGGGGCTGCTGCGCCCGCTGTGGCGACCCGGGGAACTTCCCCTTGTTCAAGGGCTCTAGCCAGCACAGTGGTCACAAGCGGAATACTGGAGAGCAGTAAAATCATTAGGGCTGCAACAATCAGATTTCTGTTTTTCAGCCCTTGGTTCAGAGCTGCTGCTAACAGCACAATGGTAGCTCCCACTGGTTTCAGGGGAAACGAAAGAATACTCCAGGCTGTTGATACCAATCGGTCATTGGGGAAGAAAAACGCCAACACAATGATGGCAAACAGCAGAATGCCCCCAAGCAAAGTAAGATAGGCTCTGGGGATTACTTTCAGCAGCAAATTGTAGATAATGACTGCGATGAGCAGCCACAGAAGTACTTGAGTAAGCAGTAAAAACATTGTTAAGAACTTGTAAGTTGATACAGGTTAGCGGTTGGGGGTTAATTGTTAATCTGACTTTTCAAAATAACAACTAACAACTAACAATTGGTAGTACTTTTGTTTTAGTGACGCTGCATAGGCATGAACGAGGGTTTGAATCACTATTACACGGGCATTATACTCGCGATTGGTAGCAATAATTGTCCAAAAGGCAGTTTAGTGCTATAACACAGGGTTGCTTAATGGCTCATTTCTTCCCAGGAAAGACGTCTGGGCGAAGATAGCACGCAGGCTGAAGTGTGAAGGATGTTAGCGTCGCGGACGCTTTGAGGGCGAGTCAGGATGAAGGATGAAATAAAAGCGGCCTCCCACACCCGACACCCAACCCCCTACACCCCAAAAGTACTATATACGAACCTGCGTTCGTATATAGTACTTTCTCTCTCCTGTCCTCCTTGTCCCCCTCGTCTTCATCTACGTAGATTTGAACGCAACTCGGTATCACTAGGATGCCAAGAGCAAGGTGTACTTAAACGGCATAGAGACGACGTCCTGTAAGGCTTACTTCCCTATTTTCAATTCGACATTCAACATTTCTCATTCCACAATCGATTAGGAGTAGGGAGCTATCTACCTGAGTTTAAAGTTGACGTTGCCGTTAACGTGCCAACGTCATTTGTAAAGTTAGGCTAGAAAACGAAAAACGGGAGAGTTTTAGGTGTCGCAAGTCAAACCAACAATTTTAGTGACTGGCGGGGCAGGATATATTGGCTCTCATGCTGTGTTGGCACTCCAACGAGAAGGTTACTCGGTTATTGTGCTGGATAACCTGGAATATGGGCATCAAGAGTTGGTGGAAGATATCCTAAAGGTAGAGTTGGTGGTCGGAGATATTAGCGATCGCACAACGTTAGACTCGCTATTTGCCACTTATCCAATCGCAGCAGTGATTCACTTCGCCGCGTATATTGCAGTAGGAGAGTCGGTGACCCACCCTGCCAAATACTACCGCAACAACGTGTTAGGCACACTGACACTTTTAGAAGCCATGGTAGCGGCAGGCGTCAAGAAACTAGTCTTTCCTTCCACTTGCGCCATCTACGGAATGCCGAAGCAGGTGCCGATGACAGAAGATCATCCTAAAAACCAGATGAGTCCTTACGCCACTACGAAGTGGATGGTAGAGCAAATCTTGGCTGATTTTGACCGAGCCTATGATTTACGCTCAGTGGTCTTTCGCTTCTTCAATGCCGCAGGTGCCGCTCCAGAAGGGTTACTGGGTGAAGACCACCAACCCGAAACCCATCTGATTCCCCTGGTACTCCTCACCGCATTAGGGAAGCGCGAGGCTATTTCCATTTGGGGAACTGATTATCCTACACCTGACGGCACCTGTCTGCGAGATTATATTCATGTCAGTGACTTGGCAACTGCCCATATCTTGGGCGTCGAGTATCTGTTGCAAGGTGGCAAGAGTGAAGCCTTTAACTTAGGCAATGGTAACGGCTTTTCGGTACGACAAGTGATTGAAACAGCGCGTCAAGTGACAGGTCGGGAGATTAAAGTTAAAGAGTGCGATCGCCGCTCTGGCGATCCCTCTATATTGGTCGGGAGTAGCAATAAAGCTCAAAATATCCTCGGTTGGTCTCCGCAATACCCAGACCTCAGTAAAATTGTCAGTGATGCGTGGCAGTGGCATCAAAAGCGTCATGAATAACGTCATCCTCCAGACGCATCGGCGCGTTGAACGCTCGCAGTCACACCGCTTCACGTTCTGAGGCGACCCTACCCTTGCCGCCAATTTTCACACATTAAGAGATTGTTTAACGACCTTTGTTTTTGGATAAAAGATTGCCGGTGAATAAACACGCCCAGCCTGGAAACGCTCAAAGCGATCCAACTCCTATGACAAAGGAGTCTCTTGGAGTGGAAGCCCGAATCAGTCGTTTGGAGACCATTGTCGGACAAATGGGAGAGGCTGTTCTCGCAACTACAGAGACAATTGACCGTCTTGCTGAACGGGTAGATGCTCTCGCGATTCAGGTGCAACACCAAGGACACCAAGTGCAGCAACAGGGTTATCAGCTTTTTGCCTTGAGCGATGCGGTGCAAACCCTAGCAGAAACTCAAAATGAAGCTTTAGGGCACTTAAGTCAACTTACCGAAACTCTACAACGCCTGGCTACTGCCATTGAATCAGCCAATCAGTAAAGGGTGTTTTTAGGTGTAGGGGTGGCAGGGGAAGTTAAGCCGCCATTTCCCCCAGCTTCCCCTGCTATTTTGCTCCCCTGGATTAACGTGAGTTCGACGGAGGCTACAAGACCCCTCGCCGCGTCAAAGAGGGGGGTAGGGGGGACAGGTTCATCGAACTCACGTTGGATTAAGGGTGTTATCCCAGTAGACTTTCAAGCACGAGAAAAATGTGCTACCACAACGAGAGCGCTTATAAGTTATTAGGAGAACATTGATGCATTTTCTGACGCGGTACTTCGTCCTTTTTCCCTTGACACTTGCCCTGAGCTTCTTGAGTGTTAGCTGTAGCGAGAATAAATCTTCTCAGTGCGACAAGATTATCAAGGTTAATAACGAGGTAGTCAGTCAAACGAAAACTGTCGCCAATGGCGGTCGCTCAATCGACCCCAAAGCAGCACTCCAAGTCGCTGATGCTATGGAAAAAGCCTCTCAACAAATGAAATCCATTAGGGTTAGCGACACAAAGCTCAAAGACTATCAAAGCCGCTTTATGAACATGTATCGGGATACTAGCAAAGCCACTCGTGAATTTGTCTTTGCTTTTGAGAAAAAAGACCGTCCAGCCGTTGAAACGGCTTTGACCAAGTTACAGAAAGCAACTTCCCCCGAAAAGCAATTAGTTGAAGAGATTAATAGCTACTGCTCCGCCAAATAATGCTTCAGTCGCTTTAGTACTCCACCCGATGAAATCTGTGATGGATCGCTGTCTCTTAGCATCGTGAAGGCATGAAGGAATTGAAAATCCTTCTTCCTTAACCCCTGACTCCTGACCCCTATTTTCAAGACGGGCTCCTATGCCTTTTAGGCACAACGAAAAGATGAAAATCCCTCTTCCCCTACTCCCTACTCCCTATTTTCAGATTAGGCATCATGAGTTCGCGCATCACAACGAAACATGAAAGTCCGTAATCTTCAACCTTCAACTTTCAACCCATTTTCAATAAACGTGGCAATCAAACTCCAGAGCATTTTAGACCGGACAAACCCTGAAAGTTGTCTGCTGGATCACATCTGATAGAACTGCTGCTCATTTCCTCGGCTTGTGAACCTCATACCCTGAATGCCTTACCTTAGAGTAAGCTCTTACTCTAAGACGCATTCTGGATAAATGTCATTGAAACATGCACTAGTTCATGAGTGGTTGACGCCCAAAGCAACTGGCGGCTCAGAACTGGTCGTTCAAGAAATCTTAAAGCACATTGACGCTGATCTGTATGCCCTGATTGATTTTGAATCGACCAACCCTCAAAGCTATCTGTTTGGACGAAAGATTGGCGCAACGTTCCTGCAACACTTGCCCTTAGCCCGCAATGGCGTTCAGAAGTATTTGCCACTGCTGCCCTTGGCGATCGAACAGCTAGACTTACGCGAGTATGATGTCATCCTTTCTTCGTCCCATGCAGTTGCTAAGGGAATCCTGAGCACACCCCAACAGATGCATATCTGTTACTGTCATACACCTATGCGCTACGCCTGGGACTTGACGTTTGATTACCTACGTAGTAGCCGCCTGGGGCGGGGCCCACAAGGATTCATTACACGGTATCTACTGCATTGGTTGCGTCAATGGGATGTCCTTTCGGCTAACCGGGTGGACTACTTTATTGCCAACTCTGCACACACAGCACGCCGCATTTGGCGCTGCTATCGGCGTCAGGCTGCCGTGATTTACCCCCCGGTCAATATTGAGCGATTTCCATTACAGGCTCAAAAAGAAGATTTTTATCTCACGGTTTCCCGATTGGTGAGTTACAAGCAAGTTTCTTTAATTGTTGAAGCCTTCAATCAACTAGGATACCCGCTCGTCGTGATTGGTACAGGACCGGACTTAAAGGCAATTCGCAAACTGGCACAGCCGAATGTACAAGTGCTGGGATTTCAGCCAGACTCTGTGGTTGAGCAGTATATGTCTCAAGCCAAAGCCTTTGTGTACGCAGCCTGTGAAGATTTTGGCATTGCCCTAGTGGAGGCTCAAGCCTGTGGAACGCCAGTAATTGCCTATGGTGCAGGAGGGGCGCTAGAAACTGTTCGAGATCTTCGGCAACATCCGGACAGTCCAACGGGTCTATTGTTTCAAACCCAAAGTCCAGCCGCGTTGATCGAAGCTGTGAAAATTTTTGAGCAATCAAAAGCATCATTTCATCCCGAAAGGGGGCGATTAAACGCGGCTGGCTTTGCCCCACAAATTTTTGGCGATCGCTACCTGACGTTTCTGGAACGTTGCAAAGAGGACTACTCGTCTCGATTTTCCCCTGATAAATTCCAGTTTCCAGAAGCGGATTCGCCGTAGCTAGCGTCTTGTGGCTTTATGATCTTGACTGTGTGGTGTGAAGTGAAGGAGTAAGATGACTGCCGAAAGCCAACTTATCTCCGTTAAGATGTTGCGGGCGTTCGTGAAGCGAGGTTTTCAGCCACTCGCGTCACGTACCAGACCCAGAGGTCTTGCTCGACATCGCTTAAACGGAGATTTCGCCAAGCGGTTGTTTGATGTAGCGTTTTCGCTATCTGTTCTGATTTTGTTTTTTCCGGTTTCCTTGCTACTAGCCCTTCTGATTGGCATCAGTTCGCCTGGACCCATTTTTTATGTTCAGGAACGTGTGGGTAAAGATTACAAGTCATTTGGCTGCCTCAAATTCAGAACAATGGTGGTAAACGCCGACGACATGTTGATAGACATGATGTCAACATCACCCCAACTGAGAGAGGAATTTGAAGACAATTTCAAAATCAAGCAAGACCCTCGAATTACAAGAATTGGTAAATTTCTGCGGCTCACTAGTCTTGATGAATTTCCTCAGTTCTGGAATGTTTTGAAAGGAGATATGAGCGTGGTGGGTCCCCGACCTTTAGTGCCAGAAGAACTTCATAAATATGGGCATCACATGGATAAAGTTCTGACGATTAGACCCGGTATTACGGGTTTGTGGCAAGTTTCTGGACGTAATGATATTCCTTATCCTCTCCGGGTACAAATGGATGTTTATTACGTCAATTTTCGGAACTTTTGGCTCGATTTATGGCTGATTGTCAAAACCATCGGTGTCATCGTTTTCCCTAAAAATAATGGTGCCTATTGAAGGAAAACATTGAACCAAGCTGATATCTTTTTTTGAGTATTTGGTGAGTTGAGTCTCCACTGTACTTTTTCCTTTGACTCTCTCAATGAAGGAAGAAAGCTAATTCTTGATAACGCCTTGGTGTAACAGCACTAAAGCGCTATCAAGAATACCTGGGTAGGCTCATGACAAGGCCGCCAATTCACAGATTTATCCTTCTGTAAGAGGAACAATTATCTTCCCTTAGGGAGATTGACTTTTGACGAGACTGAGTACCGAGTATAGTTCTCCTAACAGAAAGCTTAGCCATGCGAAAATTTCTGAGTTAACTTAGGGATTGATTCATTTACCTGCCAACAGAGGGTGGTGGGAGGGTGCATTTTTATGGGCAAGCGATTGCTCTAGAAAGGCCCTGTTTCTTGTAGGAAGATTGTAAAGATGACGCAACGCAAACGAGCGCTAATCACGGGTATAACAGGTCAAGATGGTTCTTATTTGAGTGAGTTGTTACTCGAAAAAGACTATGAAGTTCACGGGATTATTCGTCGGACTTCGACCATTAATACCGATCGGATTAACCACATTTATGTAGACCCTCATGAAGAAAATGCTCGGTTGTTCCTCCACTACGGGGACTTAACGGATGGCGTAACTCTACGCCGAATTTTAGAAGAAGTTAAACCCGTAGAAATTTACAACTTGGGGGCACAGTCCCATGTGCGGGTGAGTTTTGACTCACCGGAATACACCGTTGATACGGTGGGGATGGGCACGCTGCGACTTTTGGAGGCGATTCGCGATTATCGGCATCGTACAGGCATTGACGTGCGTTTTTATCAGGCGGGTTCGTCTGAGATGTTTGGTAAGGTACAGGACATTCCCCAAAAGGAAACGACTCCCTTCTACCCACGCAGTCCCTATGCTTGTGCGAAGGTTTATGCTCACTGGCAAACGGTGAACTATCGTGAGTCCTACGGTATGTTTGCCTGTAATGGAGTTCTGTTTAACCATGAATCGCCGCGTCGGGGCGAAACGTTTGTTACACGCAAGATTACAAGGGCTCTGGCTCAGATTGTTGCCGGTCAACAAGATAAACTCTACCTGGGAAATCTTGATGCCAAGAGAGATTGGGGCTATGCCAAGGATTACGTTAAGGCCATGTGGCTGATGCTACAGCAAGACGAGGCCGATGATTACGTGGTGGCGACGGGTGAAACTCACTCAATTCGTGAATTTCTGGATATTTCCTTCAGTTATGTCAATCTGAATTGGCAGGACTATGTGGAATTTGACCCTCGTTATCTACGTCCGGCTGAGGTAGATTTACTCATTGGCGACGCCTCGAAAGCAAGACAGAATCTGGGTTGGGAACCTTCTGTAACGTTTGAGGAGTTAGTCGCTTTAATGGTAGAAGCAGACTTGCGAGCGTTGGGTCTTTCATCACAGCATACCGAGAATTCGCATCTATGGGAGGACAATGCTCTGATTTGTCAGCGTGTAGGCAGCATGGTGGATTGAGCTTACCAAGCTAATCATGGCAAGCTGCTGGATAATCAAATCGTGACTGATTGCTACAAGAATTCCTGAAGCTGGGCAAGGAAGGCAACAGAAATGGCAACGTTAGAGTTAAGAGATAAAAGGATTCTGGTTACAGGTGGAGCTGGATTTCTTGGGCGTCAGGTGGTCAAGCAGCTCATTCTAGCTGGGGAACAACAAGAGAAAATTACAGTTTTGCGATCGCAGGACTATGACCTCCGCACCTTAGAAGCCTGCCAAAAAGCCGTTCAGCAGCAGGATATCGTGATTCACCTTGCCGCCCATGTGGGTGGCATCGGGTTGAATCGAGAGAAACCCGCAGAGCTGTTCTATGACAATCTGATGATGGGAACACAGCTCATTCATACGGCTTATCAAGCAGGTGTACAAAAGTTTGTTTGTGTAGGCACGATCTGCGCTTATCCTAAATTCACACCAGTCCCTTTTCAAGAGGATGACCTCTGGAACGGTTATCCAGAGGAAACGAATGCCCCTTATGGTATTGCCAAGAAGGCTCTGTTGGTGCAACTTCAAGCCTATCGGGACCAATATGGATTTAATGGCATCTACTTACTGCCAGTGAATTTATACGGTCCAGAGGATAATTTTGACCCCCGTAGTTCCCATGTTATCCCTGCGCTCATTCGTAAAGTGCATGAGGCACAGCAAAAAGGCGAAACAAAATTACCCGTCTGGGGCGATGGCAGTCCAACTCGTGAGTTTCTCTATTCAACCGATGCGGCACGGGGTATTGTCATGGGAACTCAATTGTACAATGACCCAGAACCCGTGAATTTGGGAACGGGCTATGAAATCCCGATTCGGGACTTGATTACCCTCATCTGTGACTTAATGGACTTTGACGGGGAAATTGTTTGGGAAACGGATAAGCCAAATGGTCAGCCTCGTCGTTGTTTAGATATAGAACGAGCTAAGCGAGCATTTGGCTTTACGGCTCAAATGGACTTCAAGCAAGGGCTAAAGAACACGATAGACTGGTATCGACAACACGCAACCTAACATTAGCTAAGTAGGCTTACTCTACCTTCAAGCGTTAAAGCGCTGCGATGATAGTAACAACAGCCTTAATGGTTCGCTGTCCTTCTTCTGACTGTAACCAATCCCACACTCTAGCTCTAGGAGTATGCTCTTGCACAATGGCATAACCCCCTACTCTAGGTAAAATATCGGCTGGAACTGTGGCTTGCCAGGTTTCAGTCCGGTCACTCTGACCAATCCATGTCCCATCTACACCGTATCTGTGTTGTTCGGTAGTCCAGATGGGAAATCCAGAGGCATCAGTCAGGGCGATGAAAACACCACCCGTGAAACCTTTTAATTTAACCTTCGTCCAAGTTCTGGTGGTAGCATAGAGGTTACCGCTTTCGTTGATGGTAAACCGGGTATGCATACTGCCGCTCTGGACTTTGTCCTGGCGTTCTCCATTTACCGGGAAAGTAATAGTCTGAGATGGCATAGATTCCAATTCCTAATGACGAGATGTTTAGATTGAGCTAGCCGACTGGAATCTGTCAGCGTTCTATTACATCCGCAAGGGGTACTTAGCCATCAGGGATTTTTTCGCTCTAAAAAGCTTAAATTTTTCTAAATAACTAGTTGTATTACTCAGGAGTTTCCCCGAGAATCGGAAATCTGTGATACAAAAATTGAACATCGCATGAAAGAGCGTTTTTGATCATTAACGGTATCGAACAGCAGCCAAGCAAAGCAGAACTACGCCGTACTCTTCTCAAGCAACGGCAATCTATGCCTGTCCGAGAATGGCAGGAAAAGAGCGATCGCATCTGTTCTCACCTGCAATCTTCTCCCCTGTTCACTCGCGCCCAAACCATCTTGGCCTATTTCAGTTTCCGCCAAGAACCCGACCTCAGCCCCTTATTTACGGATACCAAACGCCGTTGGGGATTTCCTCGTATAGAAAACAAATCTCTCGTCTGGCATAGCTGGCAGCCCGGAGAATCTTTACAAACAGGGGCTTATGGCATTCTTGAACCTCACCCAGATTGTCCCACCTTGCAGCCCAATGAAGTAGATTTAATTCTTGTTCCCGCTGTAGGTTGTGATGTTCAACGATACCGCTTAGGTTATGGCGGTGGTTTTTATGACCGACTGCTGAGTTCAGATGAATGGGCATCAAAGCCAACCATCGGGATTGTATTTGAATTTGCTTATCTGCCCCAGTTACCAGTTGACCCTTGGGACAAGCCGCTCCATAGTATCTGTACGGAACAAAGGTGTCAGGTTATAGGTACGCCATGAGTCGGAGTCGAAAGCGGCAAACTGGAAATTGGAGAACCTTCTGGGTATATGTAATTTTAGGAGCGATCGCGTTTGTGATGCTCTTCCCTCTTTTGTGGCTTGTCAGCACATCCTTTAAGTCACCAGAGGAAAACATCTTTCAGTTTCCTCCTCAGCTATTTCCCAGCCATCCAACGTTTCAAAACTTTATCAGTGTCTGGCAAACGAATCCCTTTGGGCAGTACCTGTTCAACAGTACTGTTGTCGCAGTTCTCACGGTTAGCTTAAACCTATTGTTCTGTTCCCTAGCCGCTTACCCACTGGCAAGGCTGGACTTTCGGGGGCGCGACTTAATTTTCACACTAGTTGTCTCCACCATCATGATTCCCTTCCAAATCGTGATGATTCCCCTGTACATCTTGACGGTACAACTGGGCTTGAGAAACACCTATCTGGGCGTTATTTTCCCCAGCCTTGCCTCCGCTTTTGGTATTTTTCTGCTGCGGCAAGCGTTTCAGGGTGTTCCTAAGGAACTCGAAGAAGCCGCCCGAATGGATGGCTGCACTGAATTAGGATTGTGGTGGAATGTTATGCTGCCTGCTGTTCGTCCAGCGCTAGTAACGTTGGCAATATTTGTGTTTATCGGTTCTTGGAGTGACTTCCTTTGGCCTTTAATTGTCCTAGATCGACCGGAGTATTATACGCTTCCCTTAGGTGTGGCTACCCTAGCCGGAACATTCTCTCTTGATTGGCGTTTAATTGCGGCTGGTTCAGTTATTTCGATTGCTCCTGTAATCCTGTTTTTCCTATTCATGCAACGCTACATTGTACCGACAGAAACCAGCAGTGGAGTTAAGGGTTAAACATTATAAGTAGCTGTGATGAATTGCATACACCCTAACACTTAAAAACTCGTAATTACAAATTATACCAAGTTGCAGTCTAATGTAGAATCTAGAGCTGAGAGTCATGGATAATTTAACCTTATGAGTCGAGTGAGTAGGGCAGCGCCCCATCTCAGTGTGAAAGCCGTGGAACAGAAGCTCAAATCAGCCCGCAGTTATTG
>DATNPV010000271.1:0-20882 GCA_036703055.1 Waterburya sp. | reverse complement strand
CTTACTCAGCCAGAGTTTAATCCTGGTTAGTCAAGCAAGTCTACTCCTTTTGACTTAAGTCCCTTTGAGTTTTGTCTCCAGTTTCTACCAGCGGATTGAAGATTACTTCTAACAATCTATAGATGTTTTGGCTCAGCCAAAGGGGGGAGGCTTCGTTGTAGGTGATTGAAAATGGTGTATCAGGCTTAACTCATGCAACTTAACACGATGCATTAAAAACCTGCTTTTGGCAGACGCTCAACAATGACACAACGGGTCTAGTAGGTTTGCTCACCTACAATTTGCACTTAAGGATTAACTAATGCGCTAGATACTCTCGTCATAGGAATAAACACACCGTGAAGAAGTACAAATTTAAAATCCGGAAACTCAATTAAATCTTTATTGTGTAGTTTTATATTTCAAAGCTTTCATAATTTTAATTACCTAAGATTTGTAAATATATCCAATCATCTTTTCAAAGATATAATAAACATTGTTTTAAAAATATTCAATAAAACAGGGGTCGCGCTTAAGGAAGGATTGATCGAGGAATCATTAAAGATGGTGAGCTTGAGAGCAGAATTCCTCTAAGCCAATCGCTGCAATTTCTCACGAACCTGATAATCTATGAAAATTCTCATGCTCTCTTCAGCTTTTCCTTATCCGCCAACGCGAGGGGGGACTCAGGTGAGGACGTTTAACTTACTCAAGCACTTGAGTGACGCTCATGCCATTACTCTAGTTACTCAAGAGTCTGAGGATGTCACCGAGGTACAAGTAGAAGAACTGCGGCAGTGGGTAGCGGAACTGGTGATTTTTCCTCAACCCCTCGCTTCAGAGACGGAGAAAGGACTGTTGGGGAAAGTGCAACGCTTCAAAACATTTCTGGAGCAGGGGACACCTGCGAGTGTGTTGCAACACTACTCAAGCCAAATGCAGCAATGGATAGATGAGGCAGTACAAACTGGAGAGTTTGAGGCCATTACCTGCGAACATAGTGAGAACGAAATTTATGTGCGACCCGAATGGCGATCGCAATGGCGAACGGTGGTGAACATTCACAATTCCATTTATGGGATGTACCGCAACTTGTTGGAAACGAAAACATCCGACAATCAATTCAGAGACCAATTGAATTTGCCCTTATTGCGTCGCTATGAGGAGCGATATTGTGCTAAGTTCACAGACATTGTGGTGACAACGCCGGAGGAGCGGCGTCAAATTGCAGCGTTTGAGCCGGAGGGTCTGATTAGCGTGATTCCCAATGGAGTCGATCTTACTTCATACCCCAAGCGGGTCTCTGACCCTGGAGGACACCGATTAATCTTTGTCGGGACAATGGATAATCGAGCCAACATTGATGCCGTGAACTTTTTCAGTTTAGACGTGCTTCCAGAAATTCAAGAGCGGTATCCAGAGGCAACACTAGAGATAGTCGGAGCCAACCCAGCGCCGGAGGTGATGGAGTTAGCCGAACGACCTGGCATTACAGTAACGGGTCGCGTGCGTTCAGTCGTGGATTATTTTCATAAAGCAACCGTTTGTGTGGTTCCCCTGCGAACTGGGTTTGGGATTAAAAATAAAACACTGGAAGCCATGGCAACGGGGGTGCCAGTGGTAGGAAGCGATCGCGGATTGGAAGGACTCACCGTCGATGGGGGAGATGTTCCGTTGAGAGCGTTGCGTGCCAATGAACCAACCGAATACGTGTACGCCGTAAGCCTCTTATTTGAAGACCGCCAACGACGCAAACAACTCGCTGAAAATGCGCGATCGCTCATTGAAAAGAAATATACCTGGGAACGTGCTGGTAAGCTCTATGAACAGGTGTTATCCGGGCGACGAGATTAGGAAATAGCTATGACAACGCCTCAAGATTCAACAAAGCGCCAGCTACCTGTCAGAAATACCCGGCAGGTGAAAAAACCGTCGGGAAAGCGAGCAGGGGGGAATTCTGCCGGTTCTACTGAGCCGCTTGTGCGCAGTCAGTCGATGGCAAACCCCTCCAAACCCGTGAACAAAGCACCTTTGAAGCCAAAGTCGCGGTTGCAGGGTTGCCTGACTACCTTAGGCGTAATTGCACTGTTCATCGCTTCCAGTGCTGTGATTGTGGGAGGTATCCGGCTTGGCATTCTGTTAATGGTGAACCCCAATGCCGTGGCTTGGCTGAATAACTTTTTGCCGGAGTGGACTCGCATTCCCGTTTCCGCCACCTCACCGCCAAAGACGCTGGATGCGATCGAGGCGGAAATTCGTCAAACCGGACTTATCCCAGGAGAAGCTCTCGCTCTCTCTAAAAGCGGCCTGAATGAAGGCTCGACACCGCTTTTGTTGCCTATCTTAAAATCATCGCCAGTTTGCCAGAGCGATTGTGAAGAGATTGTTGAACTCCGAGTCTATCAACCCACGAAGCCGAAATATTACCAGCTTGTCACTCAGCTTCCGATCAGTGGGCCAGAAGAGTATTTTGTCCTCTCTTCTCTCGCCAATACCAAGTCGGATCAGGCGAATTCATCCCGTTCACTGCCTCTGACCAAACTGACTCGTGACGAGAACGCTCCAGAACCAGGCTTCTGGTTCAATCTATCGGGTCAACAACTGAGTGGTGACACGCCCAACACTTACGGACAGGTGATTCACTACAACCCTGACCAAATGCACCTGAGCGTGATGTTGCAGTGGACAGCCCCCAACGAAAACAGACCCGATTGGCAGCAAATAACTGGGGATGCCAAACCTGAATTGGTGATTAATCAAACGGTGGGTTTGGAACCTCACTTTAAAGTTTACCGACTGCAACCCCGCAATTTTGTACCCGACCCCATTGCCCTGGAGGAAATTTCTCTCCTCTCGCCAGCGATCGATACTCCATCCTTTCGCAACGCCCTAGTGTTAGCCCGTCCTGGGTTATGGTCTCCTGCCTTGAAAATATTGCAATCCCAGAAGTCAAAAAATTGGTCAGCGGCAGCTCAAGCGCAACTGGATGTGATTCGACTCCATGCACAAATCACAGAGTCCCAAGCCAAACAAGCCTGGGCCAGCCCTAGTTCTTCCATCTTGGCCAATTTAATCGATGGTCGCTGGGGAGATGCGGTGTTAGTGTTTCAGTCATCCGTTCCAGGCCCCCAAGCCCAGGAGATTGTAACGCTGCTGAAAACCGATTCCGGGGGATTGTGGGAGCGTGTGACAGCGGCGCTCAAAGTCTATCCGGATGACATTAATGTGCAAGCTTGGGGCGCGTTAATTCTAGCCGTACAGCAAGGGCAACCCAAAGCGATTAGTTGGTTGCAGCAACTGTCTCAACCTGAGTCTGACAAAGCTTCCCACATTAAAAAACCAGTCAATACGGCCCTAATTTACGAATTACTTGAGCGTCTAGATGGCGTCTTGGCTCAAATGTACCCCGCCAGCCGTCATGCCAGTCGCATCATCGGTACAGCGCAACCTGTGCTTAATGTCAATCCTGTCGATTGGTTACAACCGGAAGATTTGAACCAGACAGATGACGGCAGTGGGAGTGTTAATCGAGTTTCTCCCGGCAGTAGAACCTTACCCACACAGCCTACACCTCCTCTTACCAGCCCAATTGCCAATCCCACCCTCCCGCCGACAGCCCCCCCTCAAAACAGGGGAAGAATCCCTAATCTACAACTAGAGCCACTCCAAGTTTGGTATCAGGTACAAGTATCCGCCTTTCACGATGGTCAGCGCTGGTGGAAGGCTCCTTTTTCTAATTTTCCCCTGCCAAGAACTGTCAGTGCCAAACAGTTGTGGAACTATCTAGGCTTAGACACGGATGCCAAAATTCAGATTACAGTTTGGACGGCAGAGGGACGCCAAGAAGCAACGTTTGCCACGGTTAAAGCGATTTCCCTACAAGGAGGTGTCCTCCGACTTTTGGCAGCCGGTGATGTTCTACCCACCTTTACCAAAACGGCTGATGCTGCTGTGAAAAGCAGTCTTTTGGCCTACACTGACGCTGCGCTGCAATGGCTAGAACCAAGTTCTGTTACTTTATCAGACCTCAACAAAGTCCAACCTCAATGGGTGTCGGCACTCCTCCCTACACTCTGGCGCGAGTTAGTGAAAAGTGGTCAGTTACCGTCTGAGGCATTGCCGAGTAAGGAGCTGTTGCTCAGCCAGATGGGGCAATGGTCGGTGCGACTGCTTGAGTTAACAGGTAACGACAAGCCAGATGCTGTATTGACTCTGTACGAGGACCTTTCTGGAGGTTGGAAGCGGCTAGATGTAAAACGACCGATAGCGGACAATCAGTTATATAAGCCCCGTACTGTAGTTATTTCTGATGCAGGTACCCTGCTCTACAGCGAATTTACTCAAGATGCTAGCACTTCACTGACTGCGATCGCAGACTTAGGAGATAATGGCCCCCCGGCTTTAGTTGTTAATGGCAAGAGTAACTTCAGCTTGAAGCGTTGGTCACCTCAAAACAAGCGATTTGAGTAGAATTTTGCTCTTGCAGTAACGGATTAAGCTGAAACGGAACCTTCTGCCTCCCCCTCAAATAATAAAGCACCCTCGTTTGACAATAGTGGCAAAGGGTGCTCAAAGTTCATGCTTGAGATTCGATTTTAGAGAAATCGCACTTAGAGTTTAGCGTGATAGTCCTTAAACGACTGATAGCATGTCTCTGAACTATACAGGTGACACTGATCTGTAATGTGCTTCATCAAAGACCAAGAAAAACGGCACTCATAAAGTGCATTACCCCAGTTTTCCTTCAGTACACGATGAGCCATGCGCAGATTGTAGGAAGGAATCGCAGTAGAAATGTGATGGGGGATGTGGACGTTGATGTCGTGGCAGAGGAATTCTACCCAACGGGGATAGTCACAGTGAACCGTACCAAAGAGTTGAGCTTGAGCCGCATTCCACTCCTGATGTGGGGTGAAGGGAATGTCAGGCGCTGTATGGTGAACAATGGTGAAGGTACTCATCCAGAAATGGTAAACCATCCAGGGCATTAGCCAGAATTTGACGAAGCCCCAAATACCCGTTGTGGCAAGAAGGAGAGGAAACGCGAGCGCGGCAAAACCAATCACTAGCAACGCTGAAAACTTAACCTGAGACCGCTGTTTCCCTTCAAATTGAGTCCAGTCAAAGTGCAGTAATGCCCAGTGCGCGATCGAAGCAACCCACCAAACCCGACCCCGCGTTAGCTGGTAAAGCCACTGCAACCAACGAGGGCTACTGGCATAATATTCTGGTGTGAAGGGTTGCCATGCATTGTCTTCCTCGAGCTTATTGGTATGGGCGTGATGGTAATTGTGCAGGATGCGCCAGCTGTGGAACGGATAAATAAGTGGCAGAAATGCCAAATGTCCGATAAGGTCATTAACCCAACGCCGATTGGCAAAAGATCGATGCCCACAATCATGGCCAATCACAAAAAAACCGGTCAATGCTGTACCGGTAAAAATCCATATAGGGGGTAACAGAAACCAGGGCATCACCGCTAGACCCCAATAGCCCAGGCCAACCATTAAGACATTCACTAGTACCACAGTCCAGGCTTTACGACGGTTTTTAGCAAAAACCTCTCGCGGTAGCGTTTTTACAATGTCCTTCAAGCGCAAGGTATCAGTGGTGGCTAGGGATGCTGAGTTGTCGCTTGCTTCTTTAATTGCCGATATAGTCATGAAACGATTAATTTCTCCAGGGTCAGATAGGTGAATGACACTTGTTTAGTTCCATATAAAAAAGCAGGATCACAAATCTGGCAGGCAACACCATTAGGGTCTGCCTGAGCTACTAATTTAGTCCTACACAGCTCCAACACGCCTGGAGTTTTGTCCAGGTTGATAAACAGCACTGCTGGCAACAAAATCTTCTGTTATCGCTGATTGCCGTGATCGCAGTTCACGGTCGAGCCTTGCCGTTGCTGTTTGAGAATTTGCAGATGCTGCAAGAGAGACTCAACTTCAGCCTGCAAATGCAGGTACTTGACCTGCTGGTCAGCCTGATAGAGAGACTTCATCAATGCTGTTAAGCGAGGGTTTTCAGTTACAGCAGTCCTTGGTGTACTCAGAGTTTGAGACTTACCAACTGGACTTGGGGGATATAAAAGACTAGATGAACGAGTTGACATCAGCCGCTAGATAGTATTTCTGCTTACTCACACCATTCGACATTGTAGCTCGAATGTCAAGTTTAGTTACATTTTCGGTGTCGATTTGCGGAGTGGTTCACTTCCAGGAGCCAACGCCTGTCCTCGATTAATATAAACCAGGAATCAGTTTTTTGACTCGTTGTTGGTAGTCTACGTACTCTGGGTACTTTTCGGTTAACCAAGCTTCCTCTCTACGGGCTTTAAGGTCGAAAAAAACGCACAAGATAGCCGTTGCCATAAGATGAGACAGGCTCAATTGCCAGACTACCCAACTGAAGGCTGCAAAAATCAAGCCACTGTACAGAGGATGACGCACAAGGCTGTAAACGCCTGAGTGCACTAAGTGTCCATCCTCTTTGGGGTAGGGTAAAGGAGTAAGGTTTTGCCCTAAATCTACCAATCCTTTAATAATGAAAAAGGATGCTCCTATCCCTAGTGCAGCCGCAATGCCCCAGCGTAGATACAACAGGGCGAGTAAGTTAATGCTCCAGCTAGCCGGACGGTAAACTGGCAACATCAGGAAACCAATGAGCAAAGCACCTTGGAGTAATACTAGATATTCTCCTCGCTCACCACTACGCCATCCTTCGCGGGTAAAACCCCAATCATGCAAGAGTTTCAGCATTTTCGCTTCTCCCTAATCCCGACGCTATAGTCCCGACGCCCTATTTTTCGGTTAGGCAGCCTGAACTGCGCTCTGGAGCCATAATCAATATGGCATGATAAACACAGTGAAGCATTTCAACGATTTTAGCGCTCTGTTCGTCCATCGCTTTTGACAAGCAACTACGCAATTCAACATTTCCGACAGCAGGGGACGAAAACTCCTTATCCTAGAGACATACGGCTATGCGACCTGATGTGCAGGGCTTGGTAATCACAGAAAACTATCTGACCGATTTGATTGGGGAGAATCCCAATCGAGTTAGATATTTTTATACAGCCGGAAAGCCTAAAGAGCCTGGTGATTTTCTGCTCAAGCTAGGTATTTCTGTATTTCAATGGCTCAAGTTCAAATCGGTCAGACGGCTGGTGAAAGAGGTAGACCGATACAATGCTGTGATTAGAGCTGTCGATATCAACGATCAACTCGAAGAAGCCGGAAATCCAGGGGTGGGTTTGAGCGATCGCCAGAAAGTCATTCAAGCCCTTAGCGTCATGAAAACCGATTTAGAGCGTGCCCTAAAGACAGAACGAATTCTTAGGGAAAACAAAACGTTTATTGCCAAGCATCCTCAGCTATTTACAACAAATTTAATGGCTTTGAGCACATTACAATTGAGCGATCAGGCGAGTGAATATGGACGGGTACTTGACCAAGCCTTACAAGTTGCCGTAGGTGTGCAGGAAGAAATGAGAAAGCTACAAAACCGGAATTAATAAGACAGTGATTCCATGCCCCATGCCCGATGCTCAGCCTCCACAGCGTCTTGAGTGTGGAAGAACTCAAAAAACTCTTGCCCTCAGTTGCCCGTGCCTATTTTCAGCGCAGAAGCTATCCACCTCTAAGAACAAATCATTGATTCTATCTATAAATATAATTAATACTGATTGATGAGGAATTGACCAAGGAATGAGATGGGGGGCAAAAATTAAAAAGCTCTGTGATAACTAAACTTGAGAGCTGCTTCGGGACTTGATTTTGAGGCAACAAGTCGTGTTTTTGGCCTATAAGAATAACTAATTTAATAGTCAATTCAGAATTTCATTGCTAATCCTGTCTAACCTCTATAGTTTTTTCTCGTAGTATCAGAAATGAAGCGAACACTGCACCTGCCAACCTTCCTACAAACAAAGTAGGCTCGTGTGAGGTACGCTATCCCTTAGACTGATACTGCCGTTTCACATCAACAGAGAGGATCACTAATGGCAAGCTACAAAGTCAGATTGATTAACGAAGCTGAAGGTCTGGACACCACGATTGAAGTTCCCGATGACGAGTACATTCTTGATGCTGCTGAAGAGCAAGGTATTGACCTCCCCTATTCCTGTCGTGCTGGTGCCTGCTCGACCTGCGCTGGCAAAATAAAAGACGGTGAAGTTGACCAGTCTGACCAGTCTTTCTTGGATGACGATCAGATCGAGGCACAGTATGTTCTAACCTGTGTCGCCTACCCCAAATCAGATTGCACCATCATTACTCACCAAGAGGAAGAACTGTACTAAGCCACGAGCAATAAAACAAAATCGTTTCTAGTTGCAAGTCTCTGAAGGTTAGTCATTGCACATTGTGTGTGCAAACTCCTATTAACGCCAGATGTCTAGTTTTTTGGCTTGAGTTCTAAAGCTTCAGAGCGAAAAGTATTATAAGGCATTTAAGCAGGAACACCAGTGATGTGTTTCTGCTTCATTAGTTTGAGCGGCTGCCAACATCATCACTGTTTCTGGGTGGAAGGGACTGCTGGCGGTTTCCAAAAGACAATTGAAGGCGAAAGCGGCTGAATTTGGACACCAGGATAGTAGAAACTCAAAATCTTTTCTCCTGACCATCCGAGTTTTGCTAAGTTGTAGGAACCGTACTGACTAAAGCCAACACCATGCCCAAAGCCACCGCCTACGAAGGCATAGCCTTTGAGAGTTTTATCAGCTCCGGAGATCGGCTCTAGGTAATAGAGCGTACTTAAAGGAGGTTCAAAGGCGCTACGGGCATCATTTTTATAAATTTCCAAGTTGCCTAAATCGGTTTGCACCACGAGTTTGAGAATTCGTCCTGCCGGACTTCGTTGCACCACTTGAATCTGCTTGATGGTGGTGAAGTTGGCTAGGGGATGATTTCTATTTTTGAGATAGCGCTGTAGATGCTTGCTGATCTGTTCCAGGGTTTGAGTGTAGCGCCAGCGAAATTCTCTTCGCCCTGTTTCATTGAATCCTTGCTTTAAGTTAATGAACTGGCGAAAGTTGTTTTCATCCGCTAAAGATTTTTGTGACAAATCCCAAACCGTATTGGGAGAGTCCAATCTTGCTGTTAAGTAGGGTCGTTCTGAACCATTCCAGATATCACTAAACGGAGCCGTGATGCCACCCGTAGAGGAAGAATAAAGGGCATCGATGAGTTCGTTCTTGTACGTTACTACCAGTCCTTTTGTCGCTGCGATCGCTTTGTCAGCTACGGGGGCTGTACCCGTTAATCCTTTATAAACTTGGCAGTGGACATCGGCACACAGTTGGTAATTGTCAGCGGCAAATCGGCGTAGGTTCCGCAGGGCATAGGTTCGGGCAAGGATGGTTTGGGCAACCACAGCCGGATAAGGAGCTCCTGCTCCTATTTCGTTAGGCACCACACCGCGCAGATAGGTTTCTAACGGAACCTGATTCACTAAGGTGTAATTCCCATAGGAGTTGGGTAAAAGTTGCAATCGTCCGGGATAGAGACGAGGGTTTTTGTCGTCCTTCCCGCGGCTGACCTGAATTAAATTTTTCTGGGTAGAAATTTCTAACTCCCGCCGATTGTAGCGATAGCCATTGACGGCAAACGAGACTCTTGGAACTTTTTCCTCTGTGATAGTACTAAGATAAGCTGTTGTATTGCCTTGAGCCTTGAGATTTTGCAGGAGCATTCGTCGCAGCAAAGGCGTCTGATAGACATCTCGCTTTGCCCAGACTTGCCAGCGTTCCGGCTGGGCTATCTCTACCTCAATACCAAGTGCACGCCACTGATTGGCACTGTCTTCTGCGGTTTCAAACGTAGAGGCATCGCTCAGTACTAAACGTTCTTCTACAACCGGTTTCTGTAAAGGCTGCATGATAGTCTCCAGCTTGAGGCTATCGAGTTGCACCGTTTCCGGTTTCATGTCGCCTGACAAAAAGCGCACCGTCAGCCGATCGCCAGGAGTTGCTTGAAAAGTAAGCTGGTCAGTGGGTTTCTCTCCAAAGCGCTGCACCACTCCTACTTTGAGTTCCACCTGTTGAGCTTTGGCACCTGGTTCGGGCACAGTAGCTAGTCCCAAGAGACCCAAAACAATCACAACAGTACCCAAGCGCTGGGGAATCCGTTTTTTCATCAGCGTTTGATGTCTCAAAATTTTAGTCATTTGTTATTAGGCATTAGCGTGTTACAGCAGTTTTTAAGTCAGTAAAGTACATATTTTCGTAGGGGCGCACCGACGTGCGCCCTTTCTATGTGTTTCATCAAGTTGCAAATTGCTGTAATTGTTCATAGTTCATTGTTCATGGAGGAATTGGTCATAACCAGGAACAATGAACTATCAACGATGAACCAATGACCTAAATCAAGCGTTACTGCTACTGCTAAACAGTACCTCACCTTTAATCATCCGTTGAGCTGCATCTAGAAGCACTTCTTCCAGATAAGGTTTGGTAAAGTAACCACTCGCGCCCAACTGAGAGGCCATTTGTCGATGTCGGTCAGCACCGCGAGAGGTGAGCATGGCGATGGGGAGATCGCAGAGGTTCTCGTCTTTTTGTAGCCGGGAGAGCAATTCCAGACCGTCCATCCTCGGCATTTCAATGTCACAGAAGACAATGTCGCACGGTAGACCTGACCGGAGTTTTTCCCAGGCTTCCTGACCATCACGAGCCTGCTCCACCCGATACCCGGCCTTATTAAAGGTCATGGAGAGCAGTTCGCGCACGGTAATGGAGTCATCCACAATGAGAACCATCGGCTCATGCTTGGCCTCTGGGACTTCTGCTGGAACTTCGACTTGAGGTTCCTCCTTCGCCCAGATCGCAACAGCACCATCTTTGCGAATCCGTCCCATGGCGAGGTCGATCAGTTCCAGAACGTCTGCGATCGCCATAATCCGACCATCCCCTAATACGGTTGCCCCAGCGATTCCGACTGGCTTAGGGGGTGGGCCTTCTAGTTGTTTAATTACGATTTCCTGTTCCCCTAACACCTGATCAACCTGGATAGCGAGGAAGTTCCCGGCACTACGCAACACCACAATGGAAATCATGTCATCTTCTCGTTTGCCGCCGTAGACCGTGTTGCGACTGAGTTGACGCTTGTAGGTGAGCAGCTCAGCGAGGGGATGGAACGGTAAGAGCGTGTCTCGCCATTGGATACAGGGGTGACCTTCGGCATTGGTTTGGATGCGATCGCTGGATACATCCATCATGTCTTCGACCCCATCCATTGGGAACGCAATCCGGGCGCGATCGCTCAGGCAGCAAAGTGCTTTACAAATACTTAAGGTCAGGGGCAAACGAATCGTAAAGGTCGTTCCTTTCCCGACAGCAGAATCAATGTGGATAGTGCCACGAATTTCACTCAAGCTAGTGCGCACAACATCCATCCCCACACCCCGACCCGAGAAGTCATCTGCTTTGTCTTTGGTGCTAAAACCTGGGTGGAAGAGGCAATCGTACAACTCCACATGGGTCATCGTTTTCGCGTCATCAGGGGTGAGCAGTTTTTGCTCAACCGCTTTGCATCTGACTCGTTCTGCATCAATCCCCGCCCCATCATCAGAGATGGCAATCACCGTCTGGTTTCCTTGATGGAAGGCTCGGAGGGTAATTCTTCCAACTCGTGGTTTGCCCGCAGCTTTGCGTACCTCTGGGGATTCGATTCCGTGAGTCAGGGCATTGTTAACCAGATGAGTCATGGGGTCATAGAGGTGTTCGAGAATCATTTTGTCGATCAAGGTTTCTCGACCCTCAACGTGTAGCTGAGCCTCCTTACCTAACTTTCTAGAAATTTCATGGACAGCACGCAGCAGTCGGTCTGCATTCTGAGCAAAAGGCACCATCCGCGCTCGCGTGAGTCCTTCCTGTAACTGCGTGGTAATCTGACGCAACATCCGCGCCACCTGGTCGGTTTCGTCCACCAAAAACTCAATGTCAGACGCCGACTCCCGTACGCGGACAATCAGCTCGATCATTTCTTGGGAGAGTAAATGAAAGCCGGTGAACCGATCCATTTCTAAAGGGTCGTATTCCACACCAGAGCCATGAGTGCCGCCCGAACCACCGTCTGAATGAAGGACAGGCCGATAACTCTGACGGCCTGCTAACAACGAGCTTTCCAGAAGACTGCGCTCGTACAAATCCTGCATTCTCGAACCGACATCGCTCAGAGCCAGTACCTGGTGCGATAAGTTATCCAAAAATTGCCGTAAACGTTCTTGGTCTTGCTCTAGGGTGTTACGGTTGACCACTAGTTCTCCCACTAGATTGCTGAGACTGTCCAAATGCTTGACAGGAACACGCATCGTATGCTCAAACACCCGTGTAGGACGAGCACGCATCAGGGGACGTGTTCTGCCTTGCTCGGGCATCACGGCTGGAGGGCCGCCCATTGTTTTATTGGCTTCCTCCAGCAAGCTCTCGAGTTCTCCAAATTCGTCTTCTAGGTTACCTACTGCCGATGCTGCACGCTTTGAGGGTTTATCGGCTGGTTGAGCCACCGCCGTCTGTTCCTCTAATAAAGCATCAAGGTCATGGAACACATCCAAATCTGTCGCTTCCAACGCCGAGGGAGTACCCACGTTCTCCACTAACATGGCCTCTAAATCGGCAAACTCATCTAAACTGGCGGCTGCACTTGGAGTGTGTGTACTTGTCTCCAGATTCAGCATCGCTTCTAAATCGTCAAATTCAGAGGCGAGTGAACTGGTCATTGCTAGCTCTTGTGGAGCTTCGGCGAAGTGGTGTTCCTCTGTTGAACTTTCCCAATCTAGGTTAAGCGCTGGTAGCTCTTCCTCATCGGTGGCTTCCAAGTCCAAGGCATCTGATAATGCAGCGATATCGGCATCAGGAGTACCCGTATCTTGAGCCGCATCCAACAGTGCATCCCAATCATGGGCATCTGTAACCTCGGCTGTCTCTGCCTCAAGGAAATTTTCCAGACTATCCACCTCAGCGGCGTCACCGTCTTCCCAATTGAAGAAATCATCTGCTGCTGCTGGGGCTGAGTGTTGCTCCCCATCAGCCGCTATCCCCTGCAATAACAGCTCCTGCTCAACCTCGAAGGCTTCCGTATTTCCAAAAAGTTCGTCACCCGATAATCTTTCCCAGTCTGACGAGGGTGGACTTTCTAGGGTGGTATCAGGTGTAGCCGTTTGGGCCACGTCTTCCCATTCAAACATTGGAGCCTGAGCCTCTGCGGTTGCTTCTGGCTCCGCCTCCAACTCTAACTCAGGTGATAAGGATTCACCTGTCAACCAATTTGCATCCCAGTTCAGATCATCGGATAGCGCTGATGACGAATCAAACGACTCCGTTTCCTCTGGCGCTTCATCTCCAAACAGAGCCTCTAAATCTGACGCCGATGTCTGTTCTGTCGCGGTGTTCTCATGGATAGCTGGGGTGGATTCAGCGCCTTCCCAATCAAAAAAGGACTCCTCATCATTATCAAATAAGACATCCGCCAGTTCAGCCATCCCTTCAATTGTGCTGAGATCGAAGTCTAATTCTTCAAAGGCTTCTTCTGGAACAGCCAACCCCGGCACGGTTTCTTCTTCTGAGTCCTCTGACCCCAAATCAGCGGTTTGCAGGCTGGAGACGGATGCCTGATCGGTTGCCGAGGGTGTATCAACGATGGAAAAGTCTTCCCAATCCAGGGAATTCTCAGCTACTGCGCCTGTCGCGGGAGTAACGTCAACGTTTTCGGTTTCAGCCGGTGTCTCTGCACCAAAGAAGCTGTCTAGGTGATCAAAATCAGGATGGGTTTCCGATTCATCGAAACTGGAGAGGTCTAGTGCTTCGCTGTCCAAGTCTGTGGTTTCTGCGGTTGATGCCTCTAACCAATTGTCAGTTTCTAAATCATCAACGGCAGCGCTTGCAGATATCTCGCCTAACGAGAGTGCTTCATCTTCAAGCCAGCGATCGCTATCTCCACTGCCTTCTACCTCAACGTCGAAGAGACTAGTGGAGGTCGAGCCTAAATCAAAATCCAACTTTGAGTCTTCGCTGGTGGTGTCAATTCCCGCCAAATCAAAGTCATCGTTAGAGAGACTAGTGGAGGTCGAGCCTAAATCAAAATCCAACTCTGAGTCTTCGCTGGTGGTGTCAATTCCCGCCAAATCAAAGTCATCGAAGACCAACTCAGGCTCCTCCAAACCCAGAAGGGGTTCTTCCTGGGCAACTTCTGGCATCTGGACGGCGGCTGTATCGGTGAAATCTCCACCTATATTTGAGGATAAGTCATCAAGGGCGATTTCCTGCTCTTCGTCCCAATTCCAGTCTGACGTTGCTAACGACTCTACTCCATCCCGCTCAGAAGCGCTGAATTCATGGGCGGATGCCACATCTTCCAGACCAAAATCTGAAAAAATGTTTGGGTCACTAAGGTCAGGAGTGGAGATATCGAAGAAACTGTCTTCTAGGGATGGCTCGATTGAGGGTGTTTGTGCATGGGTAGTCTCGCTCGGACTGTCAGCGGTGCTATCCAGTTCCCATTCGCTGACGGTTAAATCTCCACTACCATCAAAATCCAAGTCAGCAGCAGATTCATTTAAGACGAATTCATCAAAGCTGAACTCTGGGACTGTGTCGTCCAGTGCTAGTGCTTCACTTAAGTCTTGCTCTTCTAACGACGCACCCACAGGAGGCTCGGAAATGTCTAGTAAGTCACCGAAGTCCATGTCTGACTCGGTCAGTGGAGCGGCTTCCCATTGCATCTCATCACTGTCTGTGTCGTCCCGTGCTTGGGATGAGTCGGCAAAGGCAAGAAAGTCATGTTCCGATGCGGTGAAGCTTTCGCTGAAAGCGTCCTCAATCTCGTGTACGTCATCTGTAGGGGTTGAGAACGGCACTGGGGCTTCATCAAATATATCTGCCTCTGGCATGGCAAAGAGATCGTCCTCCTCCGTCAAATGAGGAGTCGCTTGTGCCTCCAACTCAAAAGCGTCTTGGTTTTCTGCAAAGGGGCTGTTTTCTTCAAAGAAACTATCACCAAATAAGCTGCTGAGGTCGTCTGAGTCGCTGCTGGCACTCAACAGTGGCTCGGAAGTCTCCTCCTCAAAGAGTAAGTCAGAAAACTCATCCGTTGTATCGAGGGATGTTTCCAGATCAAAAGAACTCAACGGTGAATCTGATGGTGTCCGAGTATGGACGCTCGGTTCAGATGCGCTTGACGTTGCGATCGCGTCCCGATCAGCCGTTTCGTCTCCAAACAAATCCATCAAGTCGTCACCCGTAGAGGCATTAGCTCTATCGGTACTGTCTAAACTATCTAGATCACCGACAAGGTCGGAAAAATCGCTTGAGTCATCTAAACTAAACAAGTTTTTGGGATCACTTGTCAGTTGTCGATCATCCAGACTAATAATTTCTTCTTCCTGCCAGGTTTGATCCAAATCTGGCATTTGACCTTCAAAGATATCTGCAAGTGTATTCAGCTCTGCCATGCCCACTTCTGGCTCACTGGGGGCGGCAAATCGGAATGCGGTTCTCGTTTTTTCTGGTTCTGGCTGACTGGGCGTTTGAGCGTCCGAAAAATCGGCTAGGGTATCGAGCTCAAAGTCGGATTCGTTCAACTGTTCGGAGAAAGTGGCAGAATCGGTCGTCAGACTATCGGTATCTGAGTTATCAAATAGATGGGTCTGTGATGATTCCAGTTCGTCTGGGAGTCGGTTACGATTTGTTGATACAAACTCTGATTGTCTCGCGTCTAGTTCCAACTCATGGTTGATGAACGGACTAATTTCTGGCTCTTGGATGTTCCTGCCTTCAGCCACAACCGAGGCAGAATAATCGGGGACGAGGGCTTGGAGCTGTTCACTAGGCGAGATTTCCACTGAGCGACCCGTTACAACGAGTTCTTGAGCTTGTTTAATTTCTTTAATAACTAGATTAGCCAGCAGGCGATAGGAATTGGAGGGACATGCGATCGCGGCTCTTGAGGTTTCCAGTAACTCACTCCATCCTGGCAAGTCCAACTGTTCACCTAACCGCACCAGATGACGGCAGTTTTCTTGTAATGCCTCTCGGTGTTCAGGCAAGTCTTGCTGTTTAAACAGCTGTAACATTTCGCGAAGTTCTACCAGAACGTCTCGCTTAAAGGTTGCTGGCAGAGTTTTGGTATTTCTTGTAGTCATTTGAGAATTGGCCAAGGCTACCTTGGGCGCTTCGACAGTTGCCACAGAAGCACGTTCTGCTTGCTGAACCAGATTTTCTAAATGAGTGTTCAGTTCTTCAAAAACGGGTTCAGCTTCTGACATGATCTCACTGGCTGCCTCGTCAGTTAGACCAAACGGGCTTTGCAGTTGCTCTACGAGTGCCTGCAGGGTATCAAATACGCGCAAAAAGAAGGATTCTAACTGGCTATCTGCCTTGACGGGCAACTCTTGTAGGACTTTAAAGCAGTCTTCTAGGCGATGGGAGGTGTGCTGAATGCTATGGAGTCCCAGCATGGCAGCTCCACCTTTAACGGAATGAGCCGCGCGGAAGAGTTCATTCAGCATCTCCCTATCTTCTATTGTGCTTTGCAGGCTGAGCAAACCTTGCTCAATGGTATTGAGGTGGTCTTTTGCCTCCTCAATGAAGTATTCCATGATGCGCTGTTGTTGTTCAGACTGCATAGCCATATCCCTAAAAGAGTATTGAGTACTGTAGGGGTAACTGCCCCTATGCCGCCCCGAGTCTCAAAGCGTGAAATTCACTTCAACCGCTGATGACTCACTTATCATTTTTCGTTACTTATAGATAGCTTTCAATGTAGCCAATATCTTTAGAATCGACATTAACATCTGTATAAATGGTTGAGGGTGTTAATGGTCGTTTTCTTAATGCAGCTACTCTAAGCCTTCTCCATAATCGCTCGTTCAGGACTTCATTGGCTCACAGGTTACTCACACTTCCAAGGAGTAATAACTCAGATACCTTGATTTACCGTGATTTTGAGAAAGGGACAAAGAGGACTCTGGGTGTATTGTCTTAACCGAGAATCACTAGATTTCCCCGAAGGGGAGGAACATCTGCAAAGATTGCAGCGCTGTACAAACTAGCTCTAACAATCAGCTTTTTTTCTTAGTTTATGGAGCTAAGCGGATTCGAACCGCTGACCCCCTCAATGCCATTGAGGTGCTCTACCAACTGAGCTATAACCCCGTGATGCGTATTCTACGATAACTTGCTAACGACCTTGGCGTCAAGCCCTTGGAGAGCAACTTAACCTACCTCAGTAGATTAGGTAGGGAGATTGAGCCATGTGGGTAATGTAGCCAACGTAGCTACCCATTAAAAAATAAACCACTAACATAGCAGCCGCTGACATCGCAACTAAGGTACCCGCCAGCATAAATGAGAATTCCTGAGTGTCAAACGCCTGCTGCATTAAGTGGAGAGACCACGCCACCAAAGCGACATCTAGTATTAAAATAAAAATCAACATAATTTACGAAATGTAACATTATCCCCTATATTCTAGCAGCCACTCTGATGGCTGCACAGAATTCAGCGGCGTGTCACACATGACAAAAGTTAATAATTTGGCAAAAACCCATTAATACGTATTACATGAGTATTACGTGAACCGCACAGGGACTTGGTGTTGGGCCAAATAAGTCTTGATTTCCGACACGGTGAGTTGCCCGTAATGTAACAGTGAAGCCAACAGAGCCGCTTCTGCTCTCCCTTCAGTCAAAGCCTGATGAATATGAGCACAATTCCCTGCACCGCCGGAGGCAATCACAGGAATTTGAACCTGTTCGGCAATAGTGCGAGTCAGTTCTAAATCATATCCCGCTTGGGTTCCATCAGCGTCCATGCTGGTTACGAGTAGTTCACCCGCCCCTCGGCGCTCAACTTCTTTGGCCCAAGTAATGGCATCAATCCCCGTATTCTCCCGTCCCCCTCGCACGTAGACATCCCAACCGGGATTGCTTGGATCTTGGCGGCGTCGGGCATCAATGGCAACAACAATGCACTGATTGCCAAAGCGATCGCTCGCGTGATTGACAAAGTCTGGATTACGAACTGCTGCGGAATTAATACTGACTTTATCCGCACCTGCTCGTAACAATAATTTAATCATGTCTAAGGATTGAATCCCGCCGCCCACTGTCAAGGGGATAAATACCTGTTCTGCCGTGCGATAGACCACATCAACGATAATCTCCCGGTCTTCATGGGTAGCGGTGATATCCAGAAAAACCAGTTCATCAGCTCCTGCATCGTTATAAGCTTGAGCTAATTCCACTGGGTCACCGGCATCCTTGAGATCAACGAAATTCACGCCTTTGACAACTCGTCCAGCCTTAACATCTAAGCAGGGTAAGATTCGTTTAGCTAGCATGGCTTGAGTATCTTTAATTCCTAGAGTAGTTGCAGGTTGCAGGTTAACAGGTTGCAGGTTGTTTTCGCAATGTTCAACCCCATAACTTTCAACGTTCAACCCTTTAACCAATAACTCATTTCTTATCATGGCGATAACGTCCTTTAGACAACAGTTTCAAGAACCTGATCGGCAACCCGAGTCCGGCAAAAAATCAAAAGGTCGCCGTAATCGTGCACCTAAGCAGCAAGAAGAAGAGGCAGACCTTTTGCTGGCGACGGCTATGGCTGATGAAACTGGCAACCAAGAGGAAGGAATTCGACCCCAACGCTTAGCAGACTACATTGGGCAAAAGGAATTAAAGAGCGTCTTAGAAATTGCGATTCAAGCGGCGAAAGCTAGAAACGAGGCATTAGACCACCTGCTATTGTATGGCCCACCCGGATTAGGAAAAACGACCATGTCGTTGATTTTGGCAACAGAAATGGGGGTTAACTGCAAAATTACCGCCGCACCCGCCTTAGAACGTCCGCGAGATATTGTGGGGATTTTGATTAACCTGAAGCCGGGAGATATCCTATTTATTGATGAAATCCATCGCTTATCCCGGATGACCGAGGAACTGCTATATCCGGCGATGGAGGATTATCGCTTAGATATTACGATTGGTAAGGGTCAGAGTGCTCGAACTCGCAGTATCCCGCTCCCGAAGTTTACCCTAGTGGGAGCCACAACTCGGGTGGGTTCGCTGACTTCGCCACTGCGCGATCGCTTTGGGCTGATTCAACGTTTACGCTTCTATGAAGTCGATGAGCTGAGTTTAATTGTGACTAGAACGGCTGAACTCCTCAAAGTAGCAATGACCGAGGATGGTGCACAAGAAATTGCTCGTCGTTCTCGTGGAACACCGCGGATTGCAAACCGACTTCTGAAGCGGGTGCGGGACTATGCTCAGGTGAAGGAAGTAACGCCGATTGAACAAGAGATTGCGGCGGAAGCTCTGGAAGTTTTTAATGTAGACCCGATGGGTTTAGACTGGACGGATCGACTGGTCCTGAGTGCGATGATTGAAAAGTTTAACGGAGGGCCCGTTGGGTTGGAGGCGGTGGCATCAGCAACAGGGGAGGATGCTCAAACGATTGAGGAAGTCTATGAGCCATATCTGTTACAAATTGGCTATCTACACCGGACGCCTCGTGGTCGTATTGCTACAGCAGCAGCTCGCAAGCACTTAGGCTATGAGTAGTGTAAAGGATAAAGGATGAAAAAACCTGGACATGAGAGCGGGAATGCTACTTCATCCTGCGTTTGACTTTTAGCTCCTGACTCCTGCTACAACTAAATGCGACTTGATGTGAAAATAAAGGACAACGTGCTGGGATGATTCGCTGGTTTTTAGGTGTACTGAGTGCATTACTTGTTTTCGTGATGGCTGGATTCATCATGCCGCCGTCAGTGATGGCGCAGGTGCAGACTCCTGACTTAACGGAGGCACAGGTGCAACAACTCAATCAACTTCGCCAAAAGGCATTTTCGGCTACAGATATTGGTGACTTCCCCAGTGCTGAAGGATACTGGACACAGCTGATTGAACTGTTGCCAGAAAATCCTGTAGGTTGGAGCAATCGTGGGAACTCTAGAGTGAGTCAGAATAAGTTACAAGATGCGATCGCAGATTTTAATCAAGCCGCTAAGCTTGCACCTGACGCACCTGACCCCTATTTGAATCGTGGCACGGCTTATGAAGGGTTGGGTGAGTGGGAGTCTGCGATCGCAGATTACCAGCGAGTACTAGAGCTCGACCCGAATGATGCGATGGCTTACAATAACCTGGGCAATGCCAAAGCTGGGCAAGGAAAATGGCAAGAAGCGATCACTTATTACCAAAAAGCCGCTGAGATAGCCCCCAATTTTGCTTTTGCTCGTGCTAACTATGCATTGGCGCTTTATCAGATAGATCAGAGGGAAGAAGCGATACGTACCATGCGTAATATTATCCGCAAGTATCCCCAATTCCCTGATATCCGAGCTGCACTTACCGCAGCCCTGTGGGTTGATGGAAAACGAGGGGAAGCGGAGAGCAATTGGGCTGCTGTTGTTGGGCTCGATAAGCGCTATCAAGACTTAGAGTGGGTAAAAACGATTCGCCGTTGGCCTCCGGGGATGGTTACAGCTTTAGAGAAATTTCTGACTCTACGCTAAGGACAACAGGTAGAAATAAAATTTGGGAATGGGGAATGGGTAGTAAGTAATAGGAGAGGTTTTAAGAGAATCGTCTTTAACTTGCATCTCTCCTTGACCAAACATAGTTGTAGGGTGGGCATTGCCTAGAAACGAATCGTTGTCAGGGTTGGAGGGGCGATCGTGGGCATTGCCCACCTTACGATTAATTAAAGCCTTCTAGTTAGTTACTGCGGCGACAAACGATTAAACTCCCCGTCAAAACGTTTTGTCCTAGTAATCAGCGGGTAGGATTTTGTCACGCTATATTCAATGTATATAGCTTTACTGATTTAAGAAACACCGATAATCGCCATGATAAATATTGAAATTCAAGATCGGAAAGTGGCGAAAACAATGCTGAGAGAG
>DATNPV010000269.1:0-10065 GCA_036703055.1 Waterburya sp. | reverse complement strand
ATCCCTTGCCACCCCACCCAAAAACCTGCTAGGAGCCTGACTTTTCATTCAATATTCAACACACACAGTACCCCATTTCTAAGAAAAGGGGGGGTGTGTGCATAGCTCCAACGCAAGAAATCGCCTGTGTGTATAGAGTATTCTCTATGATTCGAGGGACGGGGGTGGAAGGGCGAAAACAAACCCGAATTTGGTGGATGCGCCAGAAGATTGAACAACAAGAATCCCTCACACTCCTCAAAAGATGGTCTATCTGTTTATCATTATTTTGCTGGTAGCCCCGATATTACTGGTTATCGGTTTAATCAATCCGCGCTGGGTGCTAGTCGGCAGTAACAGGAATCGGAAGTTAAGCAGCGCTCTATATTTAGGTCTTTTCATTTTTTCCCTTGTTGCAGTTGTCGTTTTAGGCCCAAAACCAACGCAAAATCCTTCTTCCTCCACAGCGTCTCCATCGGCAGCAATTCAGGCTGAAAAAACACCTGAAAATCAATCGCCAGGAAACAACGTGCCAAAAACAGACCAACAGGACTCCCAGGTTAGTCCTAGCTCTACAATCGAACCCAGTCCAAGGGTTAGCACTAGCCCTGCCCTCAAGCCCAGTCCAAGGGTTAACACTAGTCCTACCATCAAGCCCCGTCCAATGGCTAGCACTAGTCCTGCTGTTACCTCACAACCAACAGCAGCAGTAACATCATCTGATGCCACATTGGTAGCCGGTGACACCAATTCACAAATCAATCTACGAGCTACTCCCTCGTCAACAGGTCGGCGCTTGGGCTATGGGCTGGTAGGCGATCAGGTGCAAGTTATTGACCGAATGACTTCTGAGGGCTACGACTGGTTTCAGGTAAAGTTTCCGCGATCGGGCGCTGTAGGATGGATTCGTGGGGATTTTGTTAATGTGGTTAGCGCAAGCCAACCAAGCCAGCCTTCCTCAGAACCTGAAACTTACTCCAATAGTTCGGATGTAACTTACCCTTCAACGGCTACCACATCATCAGGAGGCAACTGTAATTCGCCTGATGATCTAGACTCTCGCGGGCATCGTTGTGGTGGGAGAGCCGCAAGCGTTCGGTCAGGGGGGAGACGCCGCCGTCACTAGTAATTCTAGAGAGGACTGAAGCCTGGGTAAGTCCCCTGGCCCCAGTCCCCAGGGGACTAGTTGACTTAGGCTGTGAGTGCCCGAATCATTTGATTCTTTCGCATAGCCTTGCCATAGTCGCCACCACGACGCCAATCAACACAGCGAATCTGACACTCTTGCCGCAATTGTTTGACGCTCATAACCTCGTATTTCGAGAGGGCTGGGGTAGGCTCCTTAACCGCAGGCTCCTCTTGATAGATGGGCTTGGAAATGATTTCTTCTGCCTGCTCAAAAAGCTCGCTGTAGGTTGGTTCCTCTGTGGCAATTGGCTCTACAACTGGCTCAATCGCTGGCTCAAGAGGTTCGACCGAAGGACAGTAGGTTTTCATCCATCGGCAATGTGAAGTGTAGAGGGCGTGTAGCGCAATGCCTCCGAATCCTGCGATCGCAACCACTTCAATAGCAACGGTAAGTAAATTTTGTAGCGCTTCCATTGTTCTGAATCCTTGTGAGTGATGGTACAACCGCTTTTTTGCAGCGTTAGCGGTTCTAGCCACCCTTCACAGCTTCTCTTTAGGCGGTACGCTCTAGGCTTTCCCCGCTGGGCTTTCGTCTCGCCCTCACCGCCCCACTTGGCTGGGGTAGCCTTGCTTCCATATATCTAATGTGCCATAACCGGTTACGAAAGTCAAGCTTTTTATATAACCGGTTATATGAAAATTCTGTAAACTACTTAACCGGAGCCTCGCATTTGCGATCACACACAAGAAAATACCCTCCAGTGCGGAGGGTATAAGAGTATTGCTTGAGTGCTACTCATTTGATTAGTGGGTAGACTTCCTCTCTAATTAAATCGGCTGAAGTTTTTCCTTCTGCTTTATGGCAACGGTTATGGTATTGGTCAGTAATGCTGTGCTTATGGTTGTGGTCGCTAACTTTTCCGTGGTACTTCTCTAACCACTCTTTAACGGCAATCCCGTTAACCCCTGATAAATCTCTCACAGCTCTGTTATTGATCGACCACTTGCGCTCTGGGTTTTGGTCATGGGGAAACTGATTATTCCATGCCATGATTGCATTAACCGTCCTTTCAATGCGTTCCTCTGTCGCACCAGTGCCTTTAGCCGGTGATTTGCCGTTTGTGCCAAACAGCTCTTCCTTACTGACCGACTCCCAGTCGCGAGTGGGTTTCTTAGATACTTTGGTTGGCGTACCTGATATTACTTCCCCCGTTGCTGGTTTTGCCATAGGTGACACTTCGTCATTCGTTTCAGTTTCTTGAATAGGTATTTCTTGTTTACCTGCAAGTAACTGCATTAGTTCATTGAACCTAGCTTCTGTTCGCTCTTGGTAAGCCTGCATCTTCTGCTCTAGCTCTTTGACGGCGGTATTGTCCATAGCTTCAGTTTCCTTTGTAGGCTCCGGTACTGTGGTAGGTGTGGATAACGCTTGACGCGCTAATTCAAAAATTTTTGACATTGCGTCAACCTTGGAGCAATCCCAGAGTTTGCACCAAGCATCAAGTTGCTGACCATCTTCAACCCTGAGTCGGGTCAGAGGCAGTTTGCTGTGTGGCGTGTGTGTTACTTCTGGAGGCTTAAAGAAAGGTACATTTCCTTTGACGTGGTAGGACATATAGCCCAAAGTCGTAACCAGGTGACGCAGTTCGTTATCTATTCGTTTTATTGCCTCCTGATTAGTAGAATCAACGTCGATAAAATGCCCTGCAAGTTTCGATGCAAACAGCATTTTACGGGCTGGGCTACCTTCACAATCCCTTTCGGTAGCCATCGCCAAATAAGCCGACTTAAGTGCAGTACAGTTGATATCGGCTTCGTCATCCTCCGATTTCATGTCGGCTTCAACACGAGGCGGCAAGACAATTGCAAAGTCCCGTTTAACAATCCGATTAAGCCGTTTGTTTGTCAGCTTATCGATGATGCGATTTTGTTTAGCGATGTCATTGGAGGCTTCATTCTTTGCCGTTTTCAAAACTTCCTTGACATCTGGGTTAGACCGGAATTGTTTAAACGCCTTGAGAAAAATATCTACAGGCACAAGGATAGAAATAGGAAATACAGGCTCCTCTCCTCTCTTTTTGCCCTGTCCTTGAAACTCTACTTTATACTCCTCCCCTTCAATCTGTGTGAATTTGGCACGAGCAACAATCTCATGTGGTCTACGTCCTGAAAGTGCAATCAAACCTGTTGCTACCTCCCAAGGATTTCCGCTCTGTAGGAGCTGATAGCCTGCTTTAATCTGTTCTTCAGGAGCGATTTCGATGTTACCTTGCAATCGTTTGTATACACGATTAGAAGCATTTCTCTCATCCCAAGCATTAGCTACTTCGCCATTGGGGTAGAACTCATGCTTGCTTAAACCACAGTATTTAAAAAACCAATGTTTTAGAACTGTCGATCCATCTTGTTTGGTCGTTTGTTGGCTATTTTGACCGTCAACTAAAGGTATCTTCCGAATCAGTTTGTTATAACCTGCTTGACTCATCTTTGTTCCTATAGAATTAGGGATGAATCGGGTCAAAAGATACTCTTCTTCTAATTTGGCGATAGTTGCGATCGCATCCTCACCAGTCAATCCATCAAGAGCCTGTGCAATGGCTTGCGCTCTCTTTTCCAGATCTGGGCAGTCTCGGATGGATGAGTAAATCTTCAAGGCTTCTGCTAAAGTTTTCATCACCGGTTCCCTATTTGTCTCACCGGTTCTAATATGTCATAACCGGTTATGGCGTGTCAAGTATTATTCATTACCGGTTGTCAAGCAAGGCTGTGATAGCATAATGGCGTAAAGTGACACATTCCTTTTATGGGAAACCCCCGATTGAGTAGCGGCGCTCGGGGGTTTGATTTAGCTTTTTAATTACTCGGCAAGTGGCTAGAAAAGTGGGAGAACTTTGGGAGTGAGGGATTAAGGGATTATTCCACAAACAGCACTTAGTAATGAGCGGCTTCCCGGAGAATTTGCTTGAATAGCAGTAACTTTGCCACCTAAATCAACTATCCATCCAGGTTCTGTTATGAAGTGACTCAAGTCTGACATGCTGGATATTTCCCGAATTTGTCTGATATCTTCAGCCTTAGCCCAACCCGGTATAGGTAATTCCAAGGTTGCAACACTCTCGTTCCTTGATATTTTTCCGTGACTACAATATGGTGTGACTCCGATGTTTTCTCTAGATGAACCATCTTTTTCTATTTCATATTTGAATACTGTCCAACCGCTTTGGCTAGCTGGCTCGGCAGTTGTGAAAACAGACAATGTTGCTCCATCGTTTGTTTTCTCTTTTAACCGTATTGCTCTGGCTGTAGCAGGAATGGGAATTACCAAAGAAAAAATGAGTGCAAATCCAAGTATTTTTTTCATAAGAGAACAATTAGCGAAGCATTGTTGTGATTTGTATTCAGTCTGCCTACTCTCTCAGAAAAAAAAATGGCTATCGGCAAATCTTTATAAACAGTCTTAATGGCGAGATAATCTGAGAATCGTTGTCTTCAATTACCAGGGATGAAGATCGACCGTCACGGTCAGGCGAAGATTCTCACTCAGTCCGAGATTCAGTTGCTCTTTAGTCAGGGGTTGCAGAGTGACCGTGATCGCGCACTGTTCGGCATTTGCCTATTTACTGCCTGTCGGATTCGCGAAGCCTGCACTTTGCGGACAGCGGATGCCTACGACGCACAGGGTCACGTCCTACCTGTCCTCGTCATCCGGAAGGGAAACACCAAAGGGAAACTCGCTACACGCACAATCCCGATTATTGACGATTTGCGAAGACTGTTGATCAATTACCATCCTGGCTGGAAAGAAGTTTATTTGTTCCCCGGTCGGTTTGGCTCTTACATTGACCCAGATTCAGCCGACAAAATTTTGAGAAAAGCCACAAGAAGAGTGGGGTTAATTGGCGTCAGCAGCCATAGTTTTAGAAGAACAGCTCTGACGATGATGAGCGATAACGGGACACCACTGCGGGTGATTCAGGAGGTGTCAGGACATCGGAATTTAGAACAACTCCAGGCATATATCGAGGTTCGAGATGAGCAGGTTTTAGGAGCGGTAACGGGGCTTAGTATGCTTTCTCCTGTGGAGGAAACCGGGAAATACAAGTATTCCGGTATCCCTCCCACCCCCAACCCCTCACCAGAGAACTCTGACCAAATTCACCAGTAACGCGATCTGCGCTTCGCAGCAGCGCTTCGCTATCGCCAGCGCTCCCCTGACCATCACAGGCTGACAGCACCAAAAGTGAGCCAATCTCTGAGCAGCATTAGGGTAATTCTTCTGCTGTGATGGACGCCTAAAGCCACTGAGCAAGCCATGAAGGATGAAGTTATGAACGAACGGACAAATCACAATCACATCTACCCATAACGTCTCATTTCCCAAGTTTTCATAATTCATGTGGTGGACATTGTATCGAGCTTTCTTGCCAACTTTGATGAAGGGAAAGAAAGCACAGCGGTAGCGAGAACGCTTGAGAAATTCAGGATGTTTATTGCGCCATTCGGGAGAAGTGATGTAGTAGCGATAATTAGGCTTAATTACTGTCATTTATTCACCCTCTGTATAGCGCTTACCGCAGTCTTTACACTGGTATCTTTGACGCCCTTGATACCTTCCAGCCTTAACCCGATTGGCGCTTCCACATCCAGGACAGCCAGACCCCACATACCCGGATTGGATATCCAATGGTGATGCAGTGGAGATACGATTTTTCAATGCTTCCAGCGATTGCGTGGTGGTGTCTGGCGTTGCCGTCTCCACGTCTGACGCTGCCTGTTGGTGCTGTTGGAGCTGGTCAAAAGTATAGGTTCCGAAGGCAGGTAATTCGATGAAATAAGGTTTCTTATTCGGCTCAACAACCAAGGCAAAGCGGTAGGCTTGGGGGTCGGTTTTTTCTAAGCCTAATTCGGTGTTTCTGTCGTGGCAAAACTCAGTAATTTTGTCCGCTGTTTGCTTGAGTTTGTTGACTTCCTCAGCCGTGAATCGATTGCTGTTTGTGATGGCATCATAGGCGTTAGCGCCGATGTGGACATTAACGGCACTATTCCAATCACTTCTATCCATACCTGGATATTCACTTACATTGGCATTCTGGCCTATGAAAATAGCGCCTAGATTCTGGTGTGAAGCTTGCTTGATGATGAAATTGACATTCCCGCCTATAACCGATTTCTTGCCTTTGGTATGACTCATGGTTGAATCCACCTCATCAAAGATGGAGAGTTCAAATTCATCTCGTGTTTGATGTCCATTAGCTCTTAGATCTACTTGAGTCGCCAGTGACGCGATACCCTTCTCACTGTCACTATGAGAGGTTCCCACAACTGGGATAGTCCAATAGTTCTTTACTGAGTCGTATTGTGGGTTGTATAGCTTGGGAATGCCAGGACGGTGTTTCAGGATGGCTACTGCCAGATTCTCAGCGGTTGGACTCTTACCGCTTTCACTCCCCCCCGTGAGCCTGACCCGTGACCAACCTTTGACGGTCTGCTCGAACTTGGCAGCGGGAATCCAGAGCTTACTAATATCATTGATGTCTGCTTTCGGCTTCTGACCCCACCTCACTAACAAGGTCATCAAACCCGTTTCGCCATCCAGTCTAAACTCTGGCTTGTTTAAGACATGAGTTAAACCCTGTAGTCGCTCTGAATGCTCGTTCAACTCACTAGCAAGCACCAAACGACCCGTCCGGTCTGGGATGAACTCTAAGGTCGCCTCATACCCTCTGTAATCGCTTCCAGCCCGGTCTAGGATGATGCCTAAGCGCTCAAAATAGCTGATAACGATATTCGCTATCCTCATATCGGTACGGGTCGCACCGGGGTATGTAATCGGCTTAGAGAGTTGATAAATCTTTGCCTCTAACTCCTTCATCCTGGCTATGACGCCTTGAACGAATTTGTCATCATCCTGGGTTTGACCTTCAAGAGCCAACGCAAACTGATGGGTGGTGTCAAAGCGGTTTGAAAAATCAGTCCGGAACTCCGCAAGAGCCGCTTCATAGTTCCTGATGATGTGTTCGAGCTTGTCACGGGGGACTAGATTCGCTGTCTGCCACTCCTCTAAGATGGACTCTACCTCTTGCAGTTCGAGTTGAGTCTGTTGGTTAGTCAGTTTGGCGATCGCCTGGATAATTTTGGTCTTAATGTTGGCGAGGTCATCATTCAGGCAGTAGTAGAGACTGAGCAAGTCACCCAAGTTATCCCACTTTGAAGGCGTTTGAGCCAGTTTATTGCCGTAATCCTTCAATTTCCCTTGACCTTCATCGAGTAGCGCGTTTAGCCGCTCTGCTAGCTTAGGATACTGGTCTTTTTTGGTATCTACGAGGGAGGAAAGCTTAGTTTCCCATTCGTCCAGCGATTCCTCTACCGCAGTCCGAGCCAAGCTGATCAGGCGGTCTAACTCCTCAGTTACCTGTTCTACCTGTTGGGTTTTAAGTTCGTTCTGATGGGTTAGAAACTCGATTCTTTCAGCCAGTCTTGGCAATCGGTCAATATCGGCTTGAGCGTTTTTAATTTGGTGGCTTAGTTCGGCGTTTTTGCTGGTCAAGATGACTATCTCATCTTCTTTGTTGAGCAAAGAAGCCTTATGCTCTATGTTCAACGCATCAATACACCGATTAGTTACTTGTAAATGTTTCTTCCTGGTTACAACTGAGGCGGCAAATGCTCCTACACCACTTCCTAGACCGATGTAACCTACAGCTCTCACTGGGGTAAACAACAATATCCCACTCAGGACTACTCCACCTAAGCTGAGAACGTCCAGAAAGTCTCCAGACCTATTCAATTCACTTTCAATCTTTCTCATGGCTCAATCTCTCTAAAAAATCCCCTAGACTTGGCTAGGGGACTGTAAACTCAACCGATTAATTCAATTCCTCTAGCTCTTGCCTGAAGTTCTGCGACAGTTGCATCATCTTCGGCTCTAAGGCTTCCTTGGCTTTCGTCGCTTCAATCTTTAAACTGCTAATCTGCGAGAGCTTAAGACTTTTCCTCGCTTCCCACTCTTGGCTGATCAATGGGGTAATGGACTGCATTCCGGCAAGCGTCAATTGGCCTTGGGTCAAGCGTTCCGCCGCTTGGTCTAGCTTGTTGAGAGCAATTTCTTTATTGACCCCTGCTACCTGGTAGTTAACAAATTTTGTCTCATTGTTGACGCCCGTTGTGGCGTAATCAATGGCGAGTCCTTCCAGCTTCAGATATTCGTTACCCGCTCTAACAACATCCTGATTCAGTTGAATGTTAGCCGTTGCTACTCGGACAGTTTGGCGCTTTTCCTCAATCGACTGAACCATCTCATCGGCTTGCTCTTTGGTTGTCCTGGTAAGCGGTGATGAGTCGCTGAATAAGTCAGTTGCGAAGTAAGAATTGGGGTCAAATTTTGGGAAGGTCAAGATATTGTTGACCTGTGACAAGCCAGTGAATGATTGTGCTGTATTGGTCGCTAACGCTGGTCTAGTCGTACTTGTAGAAGTTCCTGAACTGGAAGTATCTGCGACCGCTAGAGAGCCATTAGAAGGCGTATCCGCAATTTCTAAGGGTGTAACTGGATTGGCATTCTTTGGGGGTCTACCGCGCTTTACACCGCCAACAGGACGGCTTTTGTTGATGACTTTTTTAGGTGGCATGATTCTTGATTGAATGAAGGGAAAGTGGCGGGATTTGCACCCGCCTAACTACTTACCTGCGTTTCATGAAAAAGCTTGTTTGGGTAGTCGAGCCATCCGGTTCAACTTTGGTTGTGGTCACGTTTACCCAGGATTCATTTTTTGTAGTGGTTTGGGTGTATTGTGCTGGCGGCTGGAAGTCTTGATTTTGTTGGTTCTGAGACATAATGGGAAAGACCTCTATGTTTATCGTTAGGGGCGTCCGGAGGGCAACTGCTAACTTTCTCAGGGCTTGCAGTTGCTCCTCTCTATTCCAGGTAAGTTTCTGGTTCGAGTACAACAGCGGCGGCTTCGTGAATGCCTGTGATAGCGTCGGCAATGCCTTTCTCAATATCTGGAAGCTGAGGGTATCTTTGAGCTGTACTTAGTGCGCTCTGAAGCTTTGTACGGCATTCGGTAAACACTTCGAGCAAGTAGATCTCATCAGCCTGAGTGAAGGGTGAAAGATTAGGTATTGTTCCTTGCTTGGGGGATTGCTGCCAGTTAGAGGATGATTGCATTGATGGTTGCTCCTAAAGAAGTGAAGTAGGTCTGAATTTTCCGAAAAGCAGTAGATTGATACCTGATTCACAAAAGCTATTGAGGCTGTCGAGCGCTCGTAACATCTTGGTTTTTTCCTCCTGAGTGGTAGGTTCTGCGAGAATCTTTGCTATTTGCTGAGCCAACTCTTTTTGTTGGGGTGAAAGTAGGCCAGCTACACGCCGAATGCTGCTCTCATCTCTAGAAGCTGACTCTCGAATGAACCGAAAAAATCCTCGGTCTCACGCTGGCGTTGTTCTGATGCCTGAAGTAGCGCTGTTTTCAGTGTGTTTTCATCACTGGAAGCGGCCTGATTGTGGTCGTTGATGAGCTTAAGCAAGATATCGAGCTTGGTTTGGCGAAGTTTAGCCAATGCGTGCTGAAGTTCTTGAGCCGTGTTAAACGTGTCCTTGCAAACGTAATTGAGAATCGCCGTTTTTGTCTCAACATTTTCCTTGCCAAACTGTTGTTCAACTGCCTCTTGAATCTGTTGCTGAGTGAGGCCAAGATTAGTGCTAGATGCTTGAGTGAGATTTGAACGGCTAGATGTAGCCAGAGTGGAATTAGAAGGCTGTGCCGTGGGTTGTTCTAGAGTCATTTGTTGGGTCTCTCGTTTATTTTGAATAAAGCAATCTTCCCCAGTGGTGGGTTGTACAGGGGTCATTTTTTGGGTTTCTCCTTTATTTTGAATAAAGCAATCTCCCTCCCTGACACTGGTAGTCAGCTCTGAGGTTGGCTCATCTGACGGCGCTTGGTATTGCGCTTCAAGTTG
>DATNPV010000268.1:0-3655 GCA_036703055.1 Waterburya sp. | reverse complement strand
CTCCCTTTGCTCAAACCCGTTGCTCCCATTTCAAGGCGCTCGCTCCCCTTACTTAACTCAATTTGTAACCAAATATTTCGCCAGCAGTATCAAGCTTGGGGGGTTAGGGGGGCTAATCGACGGATATTGCGTAAGTCCTGTAGGGGTAAAACGCGATCGCACAGAAGAACTTGACCCAGAATAGAGAATTAGGCTGCTGGTGATCAAAGCGCTATATGAAAGAGTGGTACAAAGAAGACCTTGCATTTATTCATGATGTCGGTTTCAGTGACTACGCTCTCAAATCTGCTCCAGGCATATTGGAAATTCTGGCTAGAAGCCAAATCTGGGAAGGTTTAGTAGTGGACTTAGGTTGCGGAAGCGGATTGTGGGCGCAAGAACTCGCCAAAGCTAACTACCAAGTTCTCGGAGTTGATATCTCTGAGTCAATGATTGCGATCGCACGCACAAGAGTGCCAGAGGCTGAGTTTCGAGTTGAGTCACTGTTCAAGGCTGATATTCCGCCGTGCAACGCCGTTACGTCTATCGGTGAATGCCTTAACTACCTGTTCGATCCAGATAGCGATCGCCAAACGCTCCTTCGACTGTTCCATCGCATTTATAGCTCGTTAACTCCTAGGGGTGTCTTCATTTTCGACATTGCGGAACCGGGACAGGTTGCACAGGGAACTACAACGAAGGGATTCACGGAAGGTGACGATTGGGTTGTACTCTTTGAAAAGGAGGAAGATCGAGAGCAGGGGATATTGACTCGTCGGATTATCACCTTTCGCCAAGTGGGAGAACACTACAGACGGGATGACGAAGTGCACCGTCAGCGCTTATACCAATCAGCAGATGTTGCAAAAGAACTTCAGCAGGTGGGCTTTCAGGCTGAAGTAATGCACAGTTATGGTCAGTATGATTTGCCTCCAGCTCATGCGGTGATCGTTGCGTGTAAACCAGTATAAAATGTGGCCCAACTCGCCATTTGAGTTAAGATTGGACTAGTTTAGAAATGCAGTTAGCATAAGCTATAACTTGACGAAGCCATGATAACCGCTACACCAACAATTGATGTACCTGTTGTGCCAGAGGAGTTGCCTTTTCTGGAGTCAATTTGCTGGCAGACGGCGGACGTTTATCAGTTCACCCCGGAAGAAATGCTGAGTCGCTATGAGCGGGGTTGGGAATACCGTAAGCTATTCAGTAATCTTGAGGGTGAAGAACTCGGTTTTCTGAAGGAGCTTGCCCAGCGCTATCATTCTTGGTTGCAAGCTGATCTATATGCTCTATGACCTTCAGGTTGGAACACCATAATAAAATCCTCACGATTCTTGAAAGCTTAGATCCTGAGGTGCTTAAAAAGGGTTCTGCTTACTTCGGTGGTGGAACCCTTCTTGCACTTGATTTCGGAGAGTATCGCTGGAGCAAGGATATTGATTTTATTTCTCCTGTTGGTTCATCAGGTTATAAGCATCTTCGCACTGTTATATTCGAGGGCGGTCATAAAGCATTGTTCCGTGACCTCAGTAGAATCCAAATCGGGCGCAATACTACTGACCAGTACGGGATTCGGATGATAGTTCTTGTAGATGGTCTACCTGTCAAGACTGAGATTATCGCTGAAGCTCGCTTTGAGCTAGACCCGCCTAGAGTTCCAAAGTGGTCACCTGTTGCCTGTTTAAGTCTCAATGACTGTTTTAGCTCCAAGCTGCTTTCAAATTCTGATCGCTACATGGATGACAGTGTTGAGTCAAGAGATTTGATCGATCTAGCTATTCTCAGGCTGCAATCTCCAATTCCTCAGGAAGCAATTGAGAAGGCTGAGAAAGCATATGAGGTGATGCGCCCTTTGACAGAGGCGGTCAAACGTTTCCAGGAAAGAACCTATTACAGAGAGAGATGCTTTTCTCGTCTCCAAATTGACGAAGCCCAGATTCCTAGAATTATTAATGGTGTTGACCTCTTGGCTAGCGATTTAGGTTTAACTCTGACCGAGAGAGTATTTAAGGAGCAGCAAGATTTTTTCATTAATGTAGAAGAGCCATAACCTAGCTTGTTTTATCAGAAGCTGATGCGGCTTGGGTTGATGAGGTTTTGCGTCAGCTTAAAAACAAGCTACCAGCCTTATCTTAATCAAAAGATGTCCCTGCTATATATCGTTGATACTTGATAAATTTACATCATTATGCTTTTAAGTATAGTAATTCCATAGATTTCCTGGAATATCTCTTCTGGACAGTTTTTGAGGAAAAAATCCCAGCACACTTTTTTGTCGTAAAGTAAGATATGTGCTGAATTCAGTTCAAATTTAAGTTTGTTTGGCAATCTCCATTCACGCTCATGCGTCCAATCTATTGGATTATTTTCAATTAAAAGCTTAAAGTTTACAATTCGCCAATACTCATGTTCAGGCAATAATTTTTTAGCCAGTTCGGTCTGTTCATAGAAAACAGGACGACCCCCTTTAGAGAAAATGTAATGCTTTCGGAAAGCAAGACCAACCCCACAGTAACGATACCGCTCATTGGGATTTGCTCTACGTCTTTGAAGTTCATATTCAACATTCTGAACAAGACTATAAAAAGGTGCGTCTTGGAAGCATACAGCAGGCGTTTCACCTACAATGAAACCTTTCTCAGTTGTGCTTCCATAAATTACTCCATCCTTGAGAATATTAATTAAATTTTCCGTAGCTAGTTGATTAATTTCATCCTCGCTTAATCCCTTAGTATCACAACTAGGTTTTGTAAGATGAGTAACCCTACCTGTGAGGTCAGAGCGGTTAGCAATTCGAGAAAGCCATTGTTCCCAGTCGTAGCTCATGATTACTTATCTTTATTGATTAGAAACAACTAATATAAGCGCTCTTCCCGAATAACTACTCCTCATCGTCAAAGGAATCATCCAGATACAGCCGAATAAACTCCGCCGCCGCCGCTGGGTCAATCTTCTGAAGCCCTTTCCTAATTTCTATGATGGCGTCACCACCTGGGTCTCTACTCCTATTTACCCAGTGGTGAATGGTCGAGCGTCCAATTCCCATCGTCACCGCCAATTTATTTTGGCTAATGCCGTAGGCTTCCAACACCTGTCTGAGAGCGTTTCCTGCTTTTGGCATGGTTTCTATGGTGTCAGAGGCTCATGACCAAGTAAATGTTTAAAATTGCGGACGTTCTGATAAGCTAATGATGTTTGCGATTTTAAACATTGCTGTCACAAAAAAGCAGGAAAATCCCAATGGCAGAAGACTTTATTCCCGACTCTGACCAAACCCCTGACTCAGAAACGCCTCTCCCAACCACTCCACCATCAGAACCAAACCGAGTCCCCCTCAAAATCCTGGTCATCAGTACTCCCAAAGTCGTCAATAGCACCATTCACACCTTCTATCGTCTCGGCTACGCCCAAGTCAGCGAATGGAGCAAGCCACAGCCCACCCAAAATCCAGGCGAAGTGATGAGCGTCCTCAACCGCCGCATCCGCATTGATTAATCTGAAACTCGATCCCCCCTAGCCCCCCTTAAAAAGGGGGGAAAAGAAATTCAATCATCCCTATTACTAAAGAGAGGAAAAGACGCGAACATAGCCCTCCTTAAAAAGGGGGGTTGGGGGGATCTACTCATTAGAGAGTCATCCCAAATCCCAAAACAGCCATGCAACCGCTACGCCA
>DATNPV010000258.1:0-57015 GCA_036703055.1 Waterburya sp. | reverse complement strand
ACGCGATCGCGATCGTCGGGATGAGTAATGCTCGTTAAGGAAATCGTCCGACTTTCCCTTAAATCCATCGGATGATAGCCAGTCAGACTGAAACAGCCTTCGCTGACAAACTCCATTGTCCAGTCCCAGTCATGGCGACAGCGATACGCCATTCCTGGCAAGTTGCTCATCAAGGTTGAGAGCGTGCGTTGACTCTCATCAAGGGCTTCTTGAGCCTGTTTGTGGCTGGTGATATCAAAGGCACTGGCTAAGACCGCAGGTTTTCCTAAAAAATCAATGGTTCGATTGGTAACATCTAACCAACGGACTTCACCTTTTTTCGTGAGAATTTTCAGATCATAGCGACTTTTGACCAACTCACCGCGTTGCTGAACCTCGCTGTGTTCTCGCACTAAAACTTGGTAGTCTGGATGAGCAAAATCCCAAACCTTCATCCTGAGCAACTCAGATTGAGAGTAGCCGGTAATCGTACACAGCACCGAATTGACGTAACAAAGTTGACAGTCCTGATAAATAAACGTGGCAGCAGCCAGGGTTTCTGCCAGTGTGCAAAATTTGACCTCGCCTTCACACGGGGCTGTCTTGAGGTGCTGATTGGCGGTTGTCGCTGCTTCCACAGTTCGTGTTTGCTCAAGTAAACGGCTGTGACTGAGTTCTAGATGCTCCACGTCTCCTTCAGACTCCAATAAATGGAAGCTTGAGATTTAGCTGAATGTAGACTCCAGCCAAAAGCCACCAACTTTATCTAAGTGCGGTGACCGGGTTAGCGATAGATAGCACCGTGAAAGACGTAATTTTTTTAATTAGGCAGGCTGCATGAGCATTTCGTTACTCACGCAAAAACACAAAATCCGGTAAAATTGCAAACGACTCTGCTTTGTAGGTTTCAGCCGTGTCGTTTTGCGAAATACTGCTCCTAAAACTATAAGATTACACTAAGTTATCCCCCAAAAAACTGTTAAATAGAATACAAATTTCGACAATAATTGGTGACAATTCGCCTAAGATTGAGCCAAGAGCGAAATTCGCCAGTAATCTTTATATTCACATCAGTAAGTGTGCAATCTGACAATTTTGTTAACATCTTATTTTTTGAATGAAAAAAGATTCAATTCTCTTAAAAAAACACCTCACCCCTTACCTATTTTTACTCCCTGCCCTTATCGCCTTGTGGCTAACTGTCTTTTGGCCTGCTTTACAAGCGTTTTATCTAAGTTTTACGAAATATGAATATGACTTAACACAAACACCTCAGTGGGTGGGTTTAGCAAACTTCCAACGGTTATGGGTCGATCCAGTGTTTTGGAAGACGATGGGAAATACGCTGGTGTATTTAATTGGCGTCGTCCCCATTTTAGTGATTGCTCCCTTAGGTCTTGCGCTTTTGGTCAATCAGAAATTGCGAGGAATTAACTGGTTTCGCGCCTCCTTTTATACACCCGTTGTGATTTCAATGGTTGTTGCTGGAATTGCTTGGAAGTGGCTCTATGCAGAGAATGGGCTTTTTAACCAATTCCTCGCTCATTTAGGGTTAGAAAATGGCATTCCCTGGTTAACCAGTCCAAACTGGGCTATGTTTAGCGTGATGACCGTAACCGTGTGGAAAGGATTAGGCTACTACATGGTGATTTACCTAGCCGGTTTACAATCAATTCCAGATGAGCTTTACGAAGCGGCTGCACTGGATGGTTCGGATGGGTATTTGAAACATTGGGATATTACGGTGCCGTTGATGCGACCTTACCTAATTTTAGTTGCAGTAATTTCTGCAATTTCTGCAACTAAGGTGTTTGAAGAGGTCTATATTATGACGCAGGGAGGGCCGCGTAATAGTTCAAAAACTGTTGTTTACTATCTGTATGAGCAAGCCTTTTCGGATTTAGAAATTAGTTATGCTTGCACAATTGGGTTGGTGTTATTTTTAATTATTTTGGGGTTATCTGTTGTGAATTTGAAACTTTCCCAAGGGCGTGTGAATGATGCGATCGCACGACATTAATCTTGCTCACTTACAGTAGCGATCGCATACAATCAGAGAACTGCATGCTAGGGGGTGAGTTCAGATGCAAGGAACTCCAATGAACTCAGTACGTTGGACGACGGCTGACTTAGAGGTATTCGCAGGCGATCGCACCAATCGCTACGAGATTATTGACGGAGAATTATTTGTGGCAAGGGCACCTCACTGGAAGCACCAAGAAATCTGCGTCAATATTGGTACTGCTCTGAAGATTTGGTCAGATGAGAGTGGTTTAGGTAAAGCGGCAATTACACCAGGAATTATCTTCTCTGATAGCGATAATGTGATTCCTGATGTAGTCTGGGCAAGTAACGAGCGCCTAGAACAGTTGCTAGATGAGGCTGGACATCTGACAGGTGCGCCAGAGTTAGTAGTAGAAATTCTCTCGTTTGGCGATAAGCATGAGAAACGCGACAGGGAAACTAAGCTGAAGCTTTACTCAGTGCAAGGAGTTCAGGAATATTGGATTTTTGATCGCAGGGAACAGAAAGTTGAGGTGTATCGGCGTGAGAAGGCTGTGTTAAAGTTGGCAGGGACCTTATTTAGCCAAGATGAATTGACGAGTCCAATACTTCCTGGTTTCAACTGTTTAGTCGAGAAGCTTTTTTAAGTAAATTCGTCAGTGTGATCGCACCTAGCAAGCTTGAGTGAAATTAGGGATGCGATCGCACACCAACAATGATGGAATCCTTTGTAGGGGCACGATATATCGTGCCCTTACCGTGTGGTATTTGCCCCCATGCCATCGCCCTAACCCTCAGCCTCCCGCAGAGCCTCCAGTTCCTCTGGGGTGAAGGGATTGTTTCCTGCCTTGAGAGCCTCTACCCAGCGCTGCCGTCGCTGCTTCATATCTTTTCTGTCATCAAACAAACCACTGTTTAGGACTGCCTGAAAGTCCGCTAATGCTCCAGCCAAATCATCTGTGAGTGTCCTGGCAAATCCCCGACTGTCTTGATAACGTTTCTTGTCAGGCTCTAGGTTCACTGCATTCTCACCAGCATACAGAACATCGGCGGCACGACCATGCAAACTGCCATACCAGCAGAGGATACTCCAAGACGTGGCAGAAACTTCTAAATTGGGGTTAATGCTTAGCGCTTGGTTGTAAGCCTGAATTGCTTCTTCAACCTTACCTTCTCTTACCCAACTGATGCCCTGACTCAATGCAACCGCAGCCGAAAACGCAGGTTCTTGCGCCAACTTTGGAGACACGTTAACAGCTTTATGCAACCCTGTAGCATTTGCCCACTTGGTTTCACTGTTCCATTGAACTGCATTGAGGTTAGCTCGGCTGAGGTCGGCTCGGCTGAGGTCGGCTCGGCTGAGGTTGGCCTCGCTGAGGTCGGTTCGACTGAGGTTAGCTCGGCTGAGGTCGGCTTCGCTGAGGTCGGCTCGGCTGAGGTTGGCTCTGTTGAGGTTGGTTCGGCTAAGGTTGATTCGGCTGAGATCGGCTTCGCTGAGGTTGGCTCTGTTGAGGTTGGCTATGAAAAGGTCGGCTCGACTGAGGTCGGCCCGGCTGAGGTCGGCTCTGACAAGGAAGGCTCCCCTGAGGTCAGCTCCCCTGAGGTCAGCTCCCCTGAAGTTGGCTCTGTTGAGGTTGGTTCCGATGAGGTCGGCTCCCCTGAAATTGCCCCGGCTGAGATTGGCTCCCTTAAGGAAAAATGCAAGGATTTGGCGAAAGGCATGAGCATCTAGGCACCGACTGTAGCCGATAATGCGGAACAAGCGTTCTCGGTCAAACTCCTCGGTAGCGGGCTGACCACAGAGGTAGAAGATGATTTTGTCTTTCAGAGCGTTATTTGTTTGAGCATAGCGATGCAATTCCAGCAGCAAAATCATCACATTCAGCCCCGCATACACATCCACTTGTCGCAGTCCCAGGTGAGTTTCTCGCTCCGGCAATTGCTCCTTCAACAGCCGCATTTTGTACTGAGGCAGGTTTTCTGGTGGTGCATCAATAAATTCTCCATCGCACCACCGGAGGTAGAAATGCTCCAATCGCTCGAACAGGCGGATGACAGCGAGTTCCGAATTCTCAGCCCACAGCCCCCTAAGATAGCTCACGATTTCAGGCGTTAAATTCCCATAGCCCAGCAGATCGTAAATCTGCTTATCCATTGCCTCCGTTGAAACATCGTCTTCTTCGCGCTGACGCCGTTTAATCTTCCGCGTCCAATCAAGGAAGCTTTCCACCAGGCGCTCCGCGAATAAAAACTCGCCAAAACTCTTGTGGGTGAATTCCACTGAGCCGCCTTTATCTCCTGAGGCTGGCTTGATGTAGAACGCAGTCAATAGGTTATTGAGTACCTTCTTTTCTGATTCTTTGGCGAGGGAGGGCTGCTCTCTCGCTTTCTGAATTGACTTAGCAACTGGATCGTTGCTGTCTTTAAGCCTTGCTTCTAGCATCGCGACTTTGGCACATTCATTCCCCGACTGCACCACACACAACGCTGCCTCGGTCATAAACCGTCGCAAATCTTCGCTCTCCAGTCCAGTCACGCGCAAGTTTTCATCCTGACGCTGCTTGTCAAGTACCCACTTCACCGCCTCATCGTAGATGCGGATTTTTGCCTTGATTTCCTCCTGTGCCTCAGCAAACATCTGAACATTGAGACGCTGCTCCCGATGCATTCGTCCCAGGAGATAGAGAAGTAAAGGTTCTCGTGCCAGGTTGTCTTGGATTTCCGCTGGGCAAGACTGCAAAAACTGCTGAAATGCAGAGGCTTCCTGCGTCCCTACTTTAGCCGCCCATTTGTCCAGCCAGGTTTGCCGAATCGAATCATCCATCGGCTCAAGTGCCACTCGCTCCAAGCTTTTCGTTTGTGAGAGCAGGCGGTCAATGCCTTGCAGTGCCAGGGGACGCCCCGTAACTAAAAACCGATGATGGCTACTCCGTTGAAACATCTCTACCTGCTCGACAAACTCTTTCAATCCACCACTAGCTCGTCCCTCCAGCAACAGCTCATCAAACCCATCTAGCAAAAACAAGAACCGAGTATTTTTATCTGTAAGCCAGCCCGAATCGCTTTTGACAAAATCAACAGTATCTAGGTAGTTCTCTAACGTGTCGGTTAGGTTATTCTCGAGCGATCGCAGACGCCGCAACCGAACGACAATTGGAGTAAATGTTGGATGCAACGCCTGCCGCACCTTATCCGCAAACATCCGACAAAAAACACTCTTTCCGCGCCCCGCTTCCCCCTGAATAAACAAAACTTTCTTTTCTTTGGGCGAGTCATCAAGCTTTGCCCTAACCCACTCCTCAATATCAACCAGCTCTTTGTCTAGAATGGGTTCGCCTTTGATATCGAGCAGCTTTACCTTCAATGGCACGTACAAATCCCGAAAGGTAATCTGCTTCTCTTGTTCTTCATCAAAAATGTATTCATCGGGCTTGGATCGAATTTCCTGATCCAAATAATCTTCAATACTCAGGTACTTCTCTAACTGCTCTGCCCCACCTACGCGATACCATTCCACCAAGCGCTTCACCGCATCCCCAGCGTCTACCAATGCCGGAATCAGATACTCGTTGGTTTTCCGCGCCACCCGTTCGGTTAACGTTCTTGCCTCTGCCTCCGCCAAGCCCGCCTGTTGCAGCCGTTGCTGTAAAACGTCGTTGAATGCCTCTGCTAGTTTGGATTCGTGGAAATAGAGGATAGCTTTTCTCGCTTCCCGCTCATCCAGTTCCTGTTCGCCCAATTTCTTGATTTCTCGCGCCACAGGTTCAGAAACGGGGGATTGAGTAATGGATGCGGGCAATGGATTCTCTTTGAGAATTGCCTGAAAGCTCTCCAGGTAAGCCGCTTGGCTCACCAATGCCATACACTGCTCCAGACTCAGCTCTTTCTTCGTTGCATCAGCAATCAGCTTTAGGATGGTAATTGCAATGGGTGCAAAGGGAATCACTGCCCCAGCCACTTGACCCAAGGGAGCATTGAGAACATCTAGCAGCGAGGAAAATTGTTCTACATAAGGCTTGAGGGTTTGAGTGTTGGGTGCTTGTTCATGAAGTGCTTTTGCCAAATCGAATACAGCTTTAGCGGCTTCAGCTCCACTTTTCGTCACCTCTACCGATTGCCCCCAGTTCAGCTCTCGGATATCGGTGGTCAAAATCTTCCAGATCGAGAGCTTCATTGCCATTACCTGTTCTCCCAACTTGACAATAAGATTCTGGCAAAAAAATTGGTATCCTGACCCCACACGCATTCGAGTTGCTGTTGCCGTGGCGCGATTTCAGAGGATGTCTGAGAAGTATCAGAGAGTTGTCTGATCCCCCCCAGCCCCCCTTGAAAAGGGGGGAGAATTAAGTCTTAGTCCCCCTTAAAAAGGGGGATGCGAGGGGGATCTCCATTGGGTAAGCGTATCAACAATAACTTTTCAGACACCCTCTCAGGTCTTGCAGCACCCCCCTAACCCCCGATGCATTGAAGGAACTTAGCTCCCTCCCCTTACTAAGGGGAGGGTTGGAGTGGGGTCAAAGGGACTTGCGACAAGATTCTGATTTCTTAGGAGAGCGATATAGCTGTCGCCATAAAGGTTAGGACAGATCTAACGGCCCAAATGACCACATACCAGTAATAAAACTCCTGCCCTCTGCCCTGGAGCCTTTCGCTTCATAGCCTGCATCAGCGACAGCGCAACACATCGTAACTAAGCTGTTCCACCGTATGGGAATACGCCTCTACTTGATGGAGATTTCAGCTTTTATTTGATACCAATACCACCCCTAGGAATCTTATTCCGGGACTTTAAGAGGGCTTTATTTTATGTTTTTTTAAGACTCTTAACTAACTTACCCCATACTATAAGGCTGGGAAAGTTGAACTCCATAAATATAGGTAATTAACGTTTAAAATTGTAAAAATTTCTGGTTTTCCTCTAAGCTCTTAGATTCCCTTGTTTATCTGCTTAATTCTTTTCCCCGCCTGGATTTGAACCTCCGGAGTGAGCAGCGATCCCCATTCCTTCTGTAAAGAAGCGTAAGCTCTTTCCGCTTGCCATCAGGAAACCACCCTAAAATAAAAATGGAAACAAAAAAACATTGTCAAGAAACAGATTTTTGTTAGTTCTCTTCACAATAACTCTTAAATTGGGAGGAACAGCTATGAGACTCGTCAAACAGGCACAAGACGCAACTCGCTACCTTTGGGACGGAGTAAAAAGGATTTTTTCTCCTAGAGATGACGAATATCCAGAAACGGGAGTTCAGCCGTTTACAGGTGACCCCTATAAAGACAGAGGCAGAGGGCAACGCTAAACCTGATGGTGGCGAGCTATAGGTTCGTCAGCGTAGACGCGATGGGGAAACTTGACGATGCAAACACCGTTCGCCAAGTACGGTTGTGTCGATTCGAGGCTGTATTATTGATGTTCGCTTTCCCCAGTCGTTGCCTGAAGTGTACAGACTGCTGAAAGCTGGAGAGGAGGGCAGTGTTGCTATTGAGGTTTTAGCAACGCCCGCCTCTATGCAAATTCACAAAAAAATATCGAAGAGCGCCCCGCTGAACTTCAGGCAGAATTTAACAACCAACGCCAAACTGCCATTACAGAAGAACTCCTCGATATTGTCGCTGGCTTTGAGGCTTTAACCCGAGTTGATGAATTAACTCACTCGAATCACTCAAGCTGTGGGTTAGCCAATTACCCTGCTTTCTTAAAAAGGGGGTATTTAATCTGGATTTGGTATTATAGATCGCCTTTGAAAGCGGCTAAGGCAAAAATAACCGCGGGCCCAGCTAGCACAACCGCGGCTAGCATGGTCAGCTGAGCAATTACTTCCCAATTGATGTTACCCAAAAAGCTTAAACTCATTTGTCCTCCCGAATTGACCCAAGAATGTGACAACAGAACAGGAAATTCTCGCTTAGATTTTACTGGGTAACTCTCCCCTTTTTTTAAGGAAGTTTACAAAAATATAGAGAACGCAATAAAAAACGATACAGCAGCTATCTCAAGCAAAAAGTCGCTAAGCTGGATGGGCGTAGAACTTATAGCGCTTTTTTAATGTAATGGCAACTTGGCGTTGTGTAAAGCAATGTGGTGCGTGCTGTCATCTTGACCCAGCGGAGCGTCCCGACTTAGAAACGTACTTATCTCCAGGCGAGATCGAAGTGTATTTAAATATGGTAGGGGAAGGAGGGTGGTGCGTAAATTTTGACCAGTCTACCCGCGAATGCCGGATTTATCTAGATCGGCCTCGCTTCTGCCGCGTGCAAACCGATATCTTTCAGGAAATGTATGGCGTCGAACCAGAAGAGTTAAACGATTTTGCCATTGACTGCTGCCGTCAGCAGATTGAGGGAGTATATGGCGATCGCAGCCTAGAAATGCTCCGTTTTGACCGAGAAGTTGGCATTTGATGCGGCTTGTGGGTTGAGATGAATAGCAAATCCTACGAAGAACCGTGCGGGCTTGCTATTTTTCGTAAACTTTTGAGAAGATAATGAAAAGAAAATGAAAGTTAGCTGTCGTTAGCCCTGATCACCCGTGAAAGTTTCTTCTCTACCTGTGATTGATCTCGTCCTAACAGAACCTCAAACTCTCGGCGAACCTACCTCTAAGCAGAGTGAATGTTCTTTGAAATCTACTGCCACAACTGAGTCAACGGTTCAACCCCTTCAGCCATCTCAGCTAGTAACCATTTCCAAGTTAGGAAGATGGGGAATTTTTAGCTCGACGTTCTTAACCATTTTTCTGGCTGAGATGGGAGACAAAACCCAGTTAGCCACTCTGTTGATGAGTGCGGAATCTCACTCTCCTTGGGTCGTTTTTGCCGGTGCGGCTACGGCGCTGATCGCAACCAGCTTATTAGGTGTCCTGATCGGACGATGGTTAGCGACGCGACTTTCTCCTAAAACTCTAGAAACCTCAGCAGGAGCGCTTTTACTCTTCATTTCTGTCACGCTGCTGTGGGATGTTGTGCATTTTTAGTGAATCGGGTGCAAGTTAGCACGTTGAAAGTTATGAGTTCCCACCTTCAACCTTCAACTTTCCCACCTTCAACCTTCGACTTTCCCACCTTTAACCTTCAACCTATTTATGGATTGGCAACTTCTTGGATTGAGCTTCATTACGGTATTTTTGGCAGAAATTGGAGACAAGAGTCAACTTGCCGCGATCGCACTAGGGGGTAGCCTTAAATCCCCTCGTGCTGTATTTTTTGGCTCGGTTGCGGCTTTGTTACTAGCCAGCTTCTTGGGTGTTCTGGCTGGAGAAGGAGTCGCTCAGATGTTTCCACCTCGCCTCCTCAAAGCGATCGCCGCTGTTGGTTTTGCACTGATGGCGTTACGCCTGCTTTGGCCCTCACAAGTAAGTAGTGAAGAGTAATTCAGCTATTCCACTTTTGACGCGCCGGTGGGGACTGAGCATAGGGCATGGAGTACTATTCTCTCTTGCTGCATTAGCTTTGGAAAAGCTTACCGATTTTAGGTCTTAGACTCTAGATTATCGCTCTCCCCTCCCCTGACCCTTAGAAAAAATATAAAATCTCATTACTGTTCCCTCGATCAGCTACGAACACATGTAGCCTTGATTTATATCACCATCTGTAGAGGGTAGAGCTATGATGACGGTTGCAGCATTAAGTGATGCTATGGCTACCTGGGTCGGGGTATTTGTCAGCAACATTGATGGGAGGACGCTTCGGGAGCTGGAGGTTGAAGCGGACACTGAGGAAGAAGCCGTTATCCTGCTCGACCTCTATAACTACGACGAGACATGGCAGAACTACTCATTCCTCGAAATTCGTAAGAAGAAGTGGGATTGGCTCACTGCAATGTTTGCAGTCTTAAAAAAGCTCCTATCCAAACGTTAGAAGCGTGGTTTAACAGTCCGAGAAAAGCCTATAGTCAATAAACCAGCCGCGAGTACCAAACCTCCCATTGAAAAATAAAGTCCTCTTTCATCCTGCTCAATACTCAGCGAAGTCTTTTCAGCTTTTTGAACAAAGGCATTGATTTCAGAAGCCGCCGCTTCGGCAATTTGCCAGCCAGTAGAGTTGGTAAAACGAACCTCACCCTTACTCGTTAGAAGTACAACGCGAGAGGCATCCTCATCCATTGGATTATCTTCGGTTTTGGCTCCTTGTAATTCGCTAAGATGAGTCTCTTTCACCTGCGACCCTAGTACACCAGAAGATATTAATTGACACTTGCCTTGAGTCAGTTCAACTCGGTTACAAGTGAGCGTGGTTAATTTACCAGAGGAAATCAACACTAGTCCTAAGGTAACGAAGACACCGCCAGCAATGTGAAAAAATAAGGTGTCGTTCAGGAGTGATACTTGAAGTTGCCGCACAATGTTCAAAATCTTTGTCTCCCTTACTATTGATGCCGCTTTTGCCTCGCTAACTTTGTCCTGATTCAACGCAAGCTAGGCAATACTAATTCACTTCAACTGTCCACTCCAGTATTTCGCAAACACCCGAGTAGATCAGCTCTGGAACTTAAGTGTGAAGTAACGTTGTAACTCTTAAAGTTTCGTACTGATGTGCATCCCTGATTTTTCCTTCTAACCGCTCTTATGTCAAACATAGATAAGACAGCTTAGAGAGCAATTTTCCTTGCAGCTTACTCACGAAAGGTGAATGTTTCGTGAAATTAAAAGAAACTGCTGCAATAGTTGCTTTTTAGCTGTTATTCTCGTTCAGTACGTTAATAGGTATTGATCCAAGCACAAATCAAGCTGCCACGTCATGGGTGTGAAGCGTTGGGCAACAAATTGCTAAATAATGTAACGTTTGTCGAAAAGGCACAGTTAAGCTGATGTGCATCTAATTTGCATCAGCTGGACGGGCTTTCCAGCCCATCCCATAAGGAACAAGCTAAACACAAACTTGCAATTTAAATGCGCGACAGCTTAACCAGGATTGGGTATTATTTCCGCCGCGCTGTACTAAGTCGCTAAGGCGCGTGGTTTCAGTTGCAGTTTTATGCGATCGCCAGGGTTGGGTTTAATCACTTGAGTAGAAAGATTGTTCTGTTGCAATTTTGAGCGAAATTCCTCAATGCTTCCTACTTCTCGAAGAACATAATTCAGCAATCCCCCATACTCCACATCCCCTGCTGCTGCTGTGGGTAGCATCACTTGAGGTTGTAGCCACTGAGCCACTTCTAAAGCACTCTTGGTTCCCTTGATAATCGGGCCCATCAAAGGCAGTGCTAAATCTACAATTGGGGTAATAACCACATCGACGGGTGTCACTTGTTTGATCGAGGGCGAATGAAAACCGTGCGGCTCATAGTAGAGTGTTAAGCCACTAGCTAATTCCTTGAGTAAATATCCATTTTCTACGAGAGTTGGGCCAATAGGAGAACCAGGAGTTGCCTTGATTGCAACTTGCTTATCCAAGGTGAAGGTTTCTCCATGATTCAGCGCTGTCACTTGGGTATAACCCAATTCCCGTACGATCTTAGCCGCATTCATAGAAGCAACGACTGGAATTGTGCGATCAAGCTGCTTAAGCGTGGGAGGGTGCGCATGATCCTCCAACCCTTGAGACAGTACAATCAAGTCAATGTTTTCTGGAATGGCACAATCGCTTTTCCGTGAACCTTTAAACAGCCAATCGAGGTTACCGAAAACTAACGAACCCACTAACCAGGGGTCAATTAGGATTCGTTTTCCTTCAAGTTCAATGAGCCAGGAGTTGCTGTCGAACCAAGTCAGGTACATAATCTCGTTATAAAGAAGACTCTGTTCTTATTTTAGGTATTTATTACCTGATATTAATTACGCTTAATAAATTCGAGTAAAGTCAGTAACTATTATCGGTTCGCATTAGCAAAATAGGGTAGCTTCTCACCAGGCCGAATCCGATTTTTATATAATAGCCAAATTAACAAAGGAGTTGACGAGGCTAAGCAGACTACTCCTATTCCCAGTTGAGAGCGGAACGTTTCTACACTGCTTTCAACTGAGATAGTGAGAAAAAAGATTACAAAAATAATAGCATTATTAATTATACGAGCAACAATTGGTACAAGTAGAGTTTTGGACTTGATATAAAACAGAGTTTGCATCAGCCCTAGGCTGAATCCCCCTAAAAAATTACTGCTGTAAAGAATTGAATAAAGAAGAGAAAGTGTGATAATTGCTGGCTTAACTCCCCATTTAGCCGACCATCTGTGCAAAACTACTCCCTGAAAGAGAAATGCTTCAGCAATAGGTGTGACCAGCAAGCTTCCGATAATGACCAGCAAATAATAAAGGCTTGGAAAAGACGATTTAGATGCTTCTAAAAAGAAATCCTGAGTTAGAATACTGGCGACCCATTTAGGAAAAATAAAAGATAATGGATAATAGGAAACTCTAAAAATTCCGAGCGAAAAAAATATTCTTGCTGCAACAATACCAATGATTACCAGCCAAGAATAGGGAATGATTAACTGGCCCACTATTTGCCTTACATTAATCTGAATTAACTTTAATTGCCGAATTGTCCAACCAATAGTCAATGCCAGTGCCAAGTTGCTTAAAAGACCTAAAATAATTGGGTCAGGAGCCGTTTTCTTATAGTCAATTCCCATAACTAGGTAAATCAACATTGCCTGAATCGATAAAATAAAAACTACTATAAACAAACAAAGTAATATATAACGAGTTTTTATATAAATAAAAGGATTTTCTTCTGTAAATGCATTTGTGAATTTCATCAGCTTATTTAAGGAATGGTTGTAGGGGAAAAGAGTATTCTTTTAATGAAAAATATTGAGTAGGTTATTGGCAAGATAGGGAATTATACGCCTTGTGAAGGAGTCACGAAAATCCTTCTCCATGAAAATAACTCATCTGTATGGCAAACGGCAAGTTTACGCCGAGATGGAACTGGCTTTGATTAACTGTTGTCTTGATTGGATTTGAGGGAATGCACTGATTCAGGCATTTCCTCAAACGGTTTGTTGTTATCGCCGCCAATGCCTACCTGGTAGATAAGATGATTGGCTGAGCAAAGCATTAATTTTTCCTGAAAAATCCTTAGGGTTTCCTATAATTTATATCAGCCGTTGTTACCAATTTTTTAGCTCAGCCTCATCTCCAATTCAATTTGAGAGATAAAAATTACTTTACTTCTAAAGTAGAGATAGCAAATCATGAATCCTCCACGCCAGCATCGGTCTGCCTGTCTAAAGGAAGCGATCGCCCATTCTACAGTAAAGGATGTTGTTAAAATCCTTGGCTCAAACGGAACGAAAGTCGCATTCTTGGCAGAACTCATCTAGCCTAGAGCTGTTTAGAGCAAATTTTTACGTCGTACTTAAGTCTACGAGGAAAATTACCATGACAGCTAATCCAGAACAGCGTTTCGCGATCGCAAAAGGGTTAGGTGAAAAGACAAGGGGAATAGTCCATGTGGCGAAATTCTTCCTTGCCCTATTGGTCTGCCTTATCCTCCTTGTCCCATCCTTTTCATTCCCTGGTTATGCCATGCCTGAAGGACTGGTCGTGCAACCCGATCAAGGTTCTTCGTACTGGGTACTTGGGGACTTATATACCATTAAGGCCGTGGGTGAACAGACGGGTCAAGCGTATGGCCTAGTCGAGATTATAGTTCAACCGCACAACGGCACACCACCCCACATTCACAGTCGGGAAGATGAAGCTTTTTATATACAAGAGGGAGAGGTTGAGTTCCAGCTTGACAAGCAAACCATCGTGGCAACGGCTGGAACCTTTCTTCACTCTCCTAAAGGACAACTTCATAGATATACAAACATCGGATCGAAGCCAGCTAAAATGCTGTGTTGGGTTATACCAGCCGGGTTAGAACAGTTTTTTGCCCAAGTGGGTGTACCAGTAACAGCTCGGACTACTCAGCCACCTAAAATCACGCCCGCAGACATCGAAAAGGTGACGACAACGGCTCCTAAATACGGTCTTGAAATTATTCCCCCTCCTGGAGAACTTTCTAAGTAGACAAGAGGGAGAAAATCTCTAACCTAGAGTCTAAAAAAGACTGTACATTCGTACAGTCTTTTGAGTTTAATTTGATTTATAACCCAACAAATAGGCTCAAAATACTAACTCCACAGATAACCTAAAAAGCTGAAATCCCCAAGAATGCTAGCCCCCATACTCTGTAGTATGTTTTGGCAAAATACCTATTAGAAGTAAGCTGCAATATTTGAACAATGCACAAGTTGCTGAGATACAAATAAGTCTTTCACAAAAATTTCACAATTTTTTCTGAAAGTTGAGAATAGTCTCTGACCCGAAATATTGATACTCATAAGTTTAGGGAAGTTAACAATGGCAAAGTATCAAAGAAATCAATTAGACGCAGCTGATGAACTCTTAAAGCTGCTTGGAATTCCTGGCCCTTATACACTTAAAGAAAAAGTAAAAATTCTTGAAGTCTCCAAGGCGGCGATAGAAGGTAGGCTTCGAGGCTCTCTTGAAAGTTGCTACATCTCAGTCAAAGAAGTAGCTTATAAAATTTGTAAGGATATCTATGCCGAGCGGCGACAACAGAAGTACTCTTCTCCAAGAGAACTCTACTTTTTGGATTGGCGAGAAGATTTAGAATCGTTTTCCTTATTGTGAAGTCTCAATAAACAAAAATTGGCGCTCTCTATGTGTGAGTCATCCCCACAACCCCTCTCATTGAGTATGTCACCCAATCAGGTGAAGTTTAATGAAGTACACAAAGTCTACGATTTAAAAGCATAACCACTGAACCGCCCCACCCATTCACTCCGGTGGGGTTTTTATGTTGCCCAACAGAGCCATGATTCGGTGTTGTGAAACACAGCCTACTTTAATACTAGTTCCCTCTTAAAGTAGATACGAGTCGATCTGGGCAATGATATCTTCTAACCAGAACGATAAATAGAGCCAGGACTTAGGTGTTCGCTCTCCTAATCCCCCGCTCTTAGTAAGAATAGAATCTCGTACTCCCCTTTCTCAGGGTGTCGGAGAGCAACTCGAGCGATGAAGCAATAAGTTCTGAGAGCGACGAAGTGAACAACTATGCAAGCCCCAGGCCGTGCTGGGGCTTTTTGTTATCACATTAACGAAAATTTCAGCTCACTTGAGCTTCAAAACCGTGAACAATCTCGTTTAGAGACTTTACCTTCTGGCAGGGTGGTATTACATAACAGAACTACAGAAAGTACCTTATTATCCAATGTCGCATCCCTAAGGTTCGCTCCACTCAGGTCAGCATCCGTGAGGCTAGCATCCCTTAAATCAGCCTTCTTAAGGTTCGCTCCACTTAAGTTAGCACCGCTAAGATTGGTACGCCTTAGATCCGCACCACTCAGGTTAGCCTTACTCAAAAGGGCACCCTCTAGGTTGGAACCATATAGGTTAACTCCATTCAGGTTGCATTGTTCACACTTCTTCGTGGTTCGCAACTGCCGAATTAACTCAGGGGTTTGAGCTTGGGTGGAAGTTGCCCACATACAAGGAATCAGAAGGAACAGAGGAGTGAGAAGCTTGAGTTTCATAAACTGACAACTAATGCTGCTTGTAAAAGTACCTTACACAAGGCTGGTGCTTTGGGACAGGCTAAGGATGAACCGTCCTTTCCCCTAACTCTTGACTCTTATTTTCAGCTCAAGTTCATGAATCAACTTTATATTTTCCTCTGGTCATTCACGACTCAATCTGGGAGTTCTCCCACATAAATGCCTAAAGCTCTTGCCGTTGGCAGCAAATCTAAAGCCTAGCCTACTCAATAGGAGGGGGGTTTTGAAGAATCTGCTCCGCTGAAAGAGTAGTCATATTGAAAGCCTGCCAGTTAGGCGTCACGTACTTCAATTTACCAATGCCTATATCGGCGTTGGTCTTCCAATCATCCCAGTCAGCGGTCAAGTTCACCCAGTAATCACCGCCCATACTCAGTAGATAACGAGCCTGCATTGTATCGTCTGTTTGCTGGGGATTGTCCATTATCAGCCTTGCTTGCACAGTGGTAAAGATGCCACCCACATCGTTAGGGTCGATCGGCACTCGACTTGGAGGCCAGAAGTGGAAGTTGTATCCCTGACCAACTTTGACCGATATGCTACCATCTAGTTCGTCACGGATGTCTGCGGATTTACTAACATTATCGGCATAATCCTCTCTATAGGCAGCTCCCTCAACCCTTGTCGAGTCTTGCAGAAGATGCCATTGACCATCTCGCTTGCTGAGCATGTATGCCCTAATATTTCTGATTTGAATTCGAGTGTTGGTAGCAGAATTCCCTGTGGCAGCTTCATACGCCTGCCCCCATGCCGTCATGGCTTGGAAGCCTTGTGGGGGGGTATTTCCCCAACCTACACGAGGATTGGATGCCCAGTCGTAGCTTGTGGGAACACCATGAGGCATTCCATCGCAGGGAGTGGTCATATCATCAGCGAGGCTTGTGATGGAATTGATTCTCGCTTGATAAGATGCGTCTACTCTAGAACTCAACCAACACAGTAGTAAGATGAAAACTGAGAGAGGTATGGTGAGTTTTTTGATCCACATAATCCTGATTTTGAAGAATAAATATTTCTATAAACCACATCCAGCTTGGAAACTAAAGTTCCCTCCCTAGGCAGTGCAATCGATATTTGATGCGATCTAAGAAGTGTTTTAACGGATACCACAAGGAGTACAACCTAGGATGACGATAGGGCCACAGCGCATTTTGCAGAGCTTGCCAAATCTCGGCATCCTTGACCCCTTCTTGGGACAAATACTCCGTCATCCAATTTAAGTACGTCTGGTGGGCTGGATTAGGTTTGTAAGGATGATACCATCCCGTTCTTTGTGCCACAGCACAGGTAGATTCTGGATGCTGCCGATAATTGTCCCAAGACTGACTATGCACAAACACAGGTGCTTTAAGGTAAACCTTGGCAAAAAAGGCTTTATCTTCATACACATCCCGCACAGTATCGTCAAAGCTGCCAACTTCTGCAAAGAGTTCGCGTCGCATCAGCACGCTACAAGTAGCCGGGGGATTGGCTTTTGATTGCAACAGAAGTGTTAGCAGCTTGGGTGGATGGAAAAACTGGTTAGGAGGAATCCAAAGTTTTCCAAACGAGTCTCGCTGCTTATCTTCAGGCTTGCCCGTCCAACTATGCCAATATTGAGTAGGACCAAAAACAACAGCCGCTTCTGGGTGGGCGTCCATAAGTGCGAGTTGCTGTTCTAGTTTCTGCGGTAAATAAACGTCATCTGCATCCAGAAAGGCAATATACTCGCCTCTGGCTTTTTCAATACCCAGGTTACGAGCCGCACACCTGCCGCGATTAGCGTGCCCCTCGTGTTCCAGATACCGCACCTTCTCTGGATATTGTTGGGCATAGCGTAAGGCAATTACCGTACTGCTGTCAGTGGAACCATCGTCTACTAGCAGTAGTTCCCAGTTGTTATAAGTCTGGGCGAATACGCTCTCGATCGCTTCCTCAAAATACTTCTCAGCGTTAAAAAAGTTGGTAATGATCGAGACTAACGGTTTGGGTTTAATTGGGTCACTCATCGAACCACCTTAACAACTGCTGGGCAAACTCTTGTCCATTCCAGTTATGGACTTGAAACCGAGGCAACAGAAAACGGTCTTTGCGCCACCACACCGTATCTTCCACAGTCGAGCAAGCGCAAGCAAATCCGGCTTCACGAGCTAGTTCTACTGTTTCGGGAGCATAATCTCCGAAAGGATAAGCAAACGTTGTCACCGGGCGTCGCAAAAGCGCCTCCAAATCGGCTTTGCTTTGCTCGATTTCAGCTTTTTGCAAGGATGTTGCCTGGGCAGACAAAAATGGATGAGTGACAGTGTGCGCCCCGACTTCCACCAGTTCTCCTTCTCCAAGGGCGCGTACTTCTTCCGGCAACATTGAGCGGTATTGCGATCGCATTGCAGGTTTAGCACGCGCCCAACCTTGGATTTGTTCGAGTACTCGATCTCGTTGCTTGTCTGGTAGCGATCGCAGTACCTTCCAAACCGAGTAATAAAAAAACAGTCGCGAACCGGGTTGAGCTTGCCAAGCAAGTTGAGTGCGATCGCGCTTTTTGTCTTCTTCAGAGTACTCAACGGCGCTTCCCAACTCCCAAGTCTGGGTGCTGCCATCAATGAGCAGATTCAACGTTTCCGGTAACCAACCGGGTTGGAGCAATACCTCCTGTAATTCATCCCACCAAAATTCCCGTTCCCTTCCCACATGACCAGTGGTCACAAAAAAGGTAGCGGGAATGCGATACTGCTCTAGCAGGGGTTTGGCATTGTGAAGATTATCCGCGTAACCATCATCAAAGGTAACCGCCACAGCGCGAAAGGGAATTCTGCCTTGTTGGTTGGCTGCTGCTAATTTTTTTAATGCCATAGGCTGGTAGTATTTTTGCAACACGTCCAGCTGCTCGGCAAAGTTCTCGGGTGTCACGCACAACGACCAAGGGTCTAAGTCCACCTCAGCCACACGGTGGTACATCAAAATCACCCCTTTGGGAACAAATCGCTTAACCATCCGCCGCACGGATTGGCGCAAGGTGTTACTCTGAAAGATGTTCATGTGTTGCCTTACCCTTTGACGGCTCTGACTGTAATTAAAAATGGGAACAACGGGTCTCGATAGTCCAGTTCTTCCCGACTCAGTTCCTCCATAGCCAGCCCTTCCAAATAAGCAAGGGTAGTCAGGACGTTCCCAAAACTCTCAACTTGAACATTGGCTTCTGGGAAAACTTCCCCAAACAGCCTCCGTGCCGATAGGCAGGTGAAACTCCAAGACTGATAGTCGCCCCATTGGTCACCTGCAATATGACAAATCCCTGGAATGGTCACCAGTGCAACTCCACCCGGTTTAAGAATGCGGCAAATTGTCCGGAGTGCTGCTGGTACATCGTAAATAAATTGCAGAGTTTGCGTCAGGATAAAACAGTCAAAGGTGTTGTCTGGAATGTGTGGGGCGTTGGTAATGTCGCCGATGATGGTTACTTCTGGGTCGCCTTCTTTCACATGCAGGACATCGCTTTTTGTGACGGCATTGCCACCAAACTGGCGTGTGTAGGCAGCATCTCCAATTTCCAGCACATGTTCGCGAATATCTGAACGATGATGATCGAGAAAGTTTTCAATATAGTAGCGGTCAACGGGTGTGCCTCGGTCGTAACCAAAGTGACGGCTAATAGGAGTTACGCGCCGCAGGCTACCGAACTGGACCATTCCTGCGGGCGGGCTGTATTTATTACCAAACACTAGATTTCCTACCAAGCGGTGGATCGGGGCAGGTAAAGTACGCTGTGCCATTCGCTTGAGTTGTTTTTTGTCCACTGGAAAACGCTCCTGATTATGAATATCCCTCGTGGTTAATGACTTAAATACCGAAAACTGCTGCATTATTTGCGCAAAAGCTCTCCCTGTGGGTGGTTTTGGCATAAGAGAAGATCGCGCAATTGCTTGCCAATCACCTCAAATGAAAAGCATTCCTGTGCCCGACGCCGAGCATTCTTGCCCAACTGGTCTCTATAGGTCTCATCATCTAAGACACGCCCTAGCTCCAACGCCAAGGCATGAGCGTCCTCACGCGGTACGACTAATCCACCATGAGCTTCTCCGTGTTCAAAGATGTCTGATACACCAGCCACATCCGCAGCTACTACGGGTAAGCCACAAGCCATTGCTTCGATTGGCGCTACAGGAAAGCCCTCTTTTCGGGAGGGGAGAGTGTAAACATCGGCAGCCGAGAGGTATCGCTGAATCAGGTTGCGATCGCGCACGTACTCATCAATCCACATCACCCCCTTTAACTCCATCACTGCAATGCGCTGACGCAGTGCATCCGCATCGCTTCCCGTCCCTACTAGTAAAAGCCGCAAGTCTTGACCCGGACGTTCGCGACAGATTTGCTCCCAAGCTTCTAGCAGGATATCTAGCCCTTTATGCCAAATTTGGATGCGCCCGTGAAACACTACGATTTTTGCCTTCTCTGGAATATCAAGTGCCGACCTCGCCTGATTACGGTCAATAGCCCCCCAAGTTGTTGCGTCCATTGGATTGAAAATACGGGCTATCTGGGCAGACCCAAGCCTATAAAAGGTTTGTAGGCGCTGCCTTTCAGGCTGCGACGCAACAATTAAGCCCGTGCAGGTTCGCAACGTCAGCCAACGCAACGGGTATTCCAAGGGACTCGGCAGGCGATCGCCTCCCTGGAACGTGGCGAATACTGGCAGGCGCATCAACTTCCCCAACAGCACGCAAACATCGAAGCGAGCAAATTCATACTCTTGGCACAAAATGGCATCGCACTCTTGCTGTCGTAGTTCCCGTGCAAGTAACCTCAAGGGGGTTGAGAGGTAAGAACCTAAGCTCTTGACTCCGCTTTTGAAGGCTATTTGTGGAGAACGGCGAGGACTTTGAGGACTTGGAGTATTAGTGCTACCAGCGCTGCATACATCACTGGATGATCCTTTCAGACTCGGTACCAGTCTTTCTACCTGATGTCTAACAGCACGATAGGCGCGATAAATTTTAGGAGCAGGCAGGACACAGACCATAGCGCCAGTAGGAGCATGGACGAATTGTGTGGTTTGAGATACTCTAGCTGAAATGAAGAACAAAACTGTTCGCACACCAGCAAGCTGTAGAGCATCGATGTAATTAAACATCCAGCCACCTGTCAACTCATTGCCAAACGACTCAAGTGACAAGCCAATGGTATCGAAAAAGTCCTCGAAAAGGTCAGGAAAAGGCAATAAGGCTATAGTCGGCTGTGATCGCGATCTCGCAAGTGAGGATTCTCGATCAATTACTACATTACGCTCAATGCTGGAATGGGAATTGGCTGAATAAGACGTCATAGAATACTAGGGAATTATTAATTCTTAACATCTAAAACTATGAGGATAGAACAGAAGATTTTTTGAGGTGTTTTTGCAATATTGGAATAACAACAGGGATAACTAACATCTGAGAGGCCAAAACTCCTACAGCAACTCCTAAGATTCCCCATTTCACAGATATCAATATAGAAATTGTGAAAATTATCGTAAAAACCACTTCCAAGTATAGGGTTATCTGAGATTTATCTATAACATTGAGGAGTACAGAACCTCCCCAAAACAAGGGTTCTGGCAAAACAGATAAGCAGATTATTATCAAGACTGGAATAGCTGAAATCCACTTTTGACCAAAAATAATAGGTACATAAAATGGAGCTAGAAACGATTGCAATAAGATTATTGCCCCAGTGGTTGCTAGAATCATTTTGATACTATTGAAAAAGCGCCTTTTCAACTCATTGGAGTTGCCTCGAACTTCACAAAGATGAGGAAAGAGAGCTGCAAAAAATGAATTCATTACATTCCAAGTTATTCCAACTCCGGCGCTGAAAGCAAAATAGTATATACCCAGAGCTTCCAGACCTAAGAAACGTCCAATTATTAAATAATCTATATTCGACCTAAGCTTGACCATTAGCTCAACGCCCAGTAGATTTTTGCCAAAATTAGTGATTTCTTGCCATTTTTCAAGCTTGAAGCATTTTGGAGGTCGCCAGGGATGATTTTTATAGATGATAATAATCCACACTGGTGTCGTTAACAGTATAGGCCAAACTACTGCCCAAATCCCCATACCTAATAAAGCTAAGATGACAGTAATGGTATTACCAAGTAGGGACTGTATCACATTGCAAGATGCCGTAATTCTTAGCCGATTTTCTCGTTGAATTATGGCTGACTGCACCATAAAATTCGGCAGCATTAAGTAGGTTAAGCTGATAGTACAAAGAGGCAGAATTAATTGATTATTTTGATAAAACCAAGCAATAGGAAAAGCCGCAATGCACTGAATAAGGAAAATAGCCCCACACAGCATCCAATTGAGCCAGTAGGATGTATCGCATATAACGTTAACATCCTGCTCATCTGCCTGAATAATCTTTGCTCCAATTCCACCTTTCAGAGTGAAAATATTGGCAAATTCATAGGTAGTATAAATAATGGCAGCTAATCCGTAGTCTTGAGAGCTGAATGTACGAGCGAGAGTAACCGTAGTCGCTAAGCGAAAAATACGATTGGCTAACTCTGCTCCCCCCATCCAGCCAACATTGCGAATGAATTGACCGGATAATATCTGCTTTAGCTTCTTGATTAACATTAGGCTTTAGGTTCTGTATAAAAATCCATCTCTCCTCTGCAAGGTAATAGCAGCAGACCTTTAATAAAACATTCGCAAAAATATTACATCTTCAAGTTGTTATTAATTTTTTAGATACTAGAGGAATATGACGATACAAATTTGCAAAAAATCCTTCTGGAGATAATCGCTGCTTCCAAATTTTTCGGCACTCATACTGCAATTCTACAAATTCTTTAGGTTGGAGTTTTTCATGAAACTCAGCCACTTTTTCGGCAATCAATGAGATGTCATGTTCTTCTACCCAAACACAGTACTTTTTCCAATCAATATCAAAATCATAAGGAAGGACACAATTTGTATTCACAAAAACTGGAATTCGACCGCAGGAAAGAGCTTCATAGAAGCGAAACGAGAAGTTCCCATATCCTCGGCAGCAGAAAACATAGTCGCTTTCTATCAGATTCTGAACGTACTCTGTCCGAACTTTGTTCTGCCAATTTGGCTCTTTTTCATTAAAGAAAGGCTTTTCTCTCAAGATAAAGTTAGTTTTTACTAATGAGCTTTTAGATAAAATAGGTAAAGCTTGCTGTCGTATGATATGGCCAATATTGTAGCTTGGCGCTTGTTGTTTCTGGAAAATTTTGCCAGTTTCATACAAAATGGATTTTACATAGCTCTTGAGACTCCTTTTGGCTGAGAAACCACAGAAGCCTACGGTTGGTTTTAATTGCTTTTGTCGAATTACAAGTTGATTATCAAAATACGTCTTGATGAAATCTTCACCCCAAGCTGGCATAGCAAAATCATGCTGTTTCCTAGTGGAAGCGTACATCGAATGTCGGAAGATCAAATCGCAAACAGTAGGTAGTTCTGCATAGGAGTGATCGCTACCAAAGAAGCTTATCGTGAGTTTTCCCGCCTGCCGTGTCTTTTCTAAAAACTGAATAGATAAACGATCAGTTTCTAACGCTTGTACCTCTATCCAGTTAATGGGCAAGATGGCTAAATCTGCCTCTGCTAGAGAAGACATCTTAAAGAGAGAATTACCTATTTTTATGTAGTTATCAAAACAATCAATCCAGGGATAATATCCATGTTTTAACCTAGACTTGACTGGAGGCTTTCCCCAAAAAGGATAAAGTATTGGTTCATAAGTTGTTCCATTAGGAACATAGATCTGATCAGAAAAAAGATTTAACTTCATTTTTATGTCTTACCGTGAGAACGAGTGTTCTGGATTAGTGCGAAGTTTTCTAAATAACTGGAGTAAATGTCTAGCGAAACTAGCTGGAACTAATCGTTTTAAAATAAATTTAATTACTAGTTTCTGAGTTTCTTGCTCGAGTAAAGTTTGGGGATAGAGGCGGATAGCAATCCACATATTTTGTCCTGCCTTTTGGAGTCCATTGCTATCTGTTCGGTGTTGCAAATATAACTCGGTGCAGTACTGAAATAGCATACACAAGCTCCTGTTCTTGAGGGAGCGAAATTCCTCGGGAGCTGATTGAAATGCCTTTTCAATCATGAACAATCCCTCTTCCTTGATGCCTTCAACCTTAGATGACATTGTGCTTGAGGATTGCCGATAAAAAATTTGGTAGTCGGACACTACAACAAAAGGCCAATTCCTAGCTAGTCGAAGCCAATAGTCCCAGTCTGCAAAGTGTGACAGTGTGGGGTCAAACTCTCCTACAGATTCGATAGCTTGTCTACGAATCAAAGGGTTTGAGCCGTTAGCTAGAAAATTCTTAAGTAGTAAATCAGCATAAACATTACCCTCGTAAGATAGACGACTACCTAGAAACAAGCACTTTTCTCGTTCATTCATGAAATACGTCCAGCTATAAGCGACTCCTGCGTCTGGATGTTGCTCAAGAACTGCAAGTTGCCGTTCGAGTTTATCGGATTTCCAAAAATCATCAGCGTCCAGAAAGGCAATAAACTCTCCAGTCGCCTGAGATATTCCCCGATTGCGTGCTACAGAAAGTCCACCATTGAGATAAGAGAGAATCTTCAAACGAGAGTCTTCTATACTTTGAAGTATCTCTAGGGTTCGGTCTGTCGAACCATCGTTGATAATGATTAACTCAAAATCTGAGAAAGTTTGCTTCTGTACTGATTCAATCGTTTCTTTGATAGTCCGTTCTGCATTGTAGGCAGGAATCACAACAGAAATTTTGGGCATAATCTAATCAGCTTTTAGGGATAAATTTATAGATTGACAATAGGAGTTATAATTCAGGATTTAGGAATTATAAGAGAGATGCTCATCCTTACTCCTACCTTGTGGGAAACGGGGAATGCTGATATCTCATATGAGATGAGGAGATTTCATCGTTCCATAGGTGCTAGACGCCGACGCAAAGCATGAAACGTTGCTAGTAACCTCTCGTAGGATTCAGGCCCAAACCATTGCATTACAGCGATCGCTAAGCTAAGACGAATGTATTCCTTGGAAAAGCGCAGTTTAGGATAATGGGCAAGGGCTGAGGCGCGAAATTGACTTGCTCTTTTGTAATCGCGATCGCAACTTTGCAGGGCTTTCCAGGCAAAACAGAAGTTAGCCACACCGTAGCTTCGTCCTTTCAGGTCAAGTAATTCTGGTGGGGCACAATCAAATGCTTTTTCAATGACTATACAAAAACTTTGTTCTATCGCTTTCCAATTTTTAGAGGCGCTGGATGAAGTTTGCCGATAGTAAGCTAGTGGTTCTCTAACCACTTTGAAAGGATAACGACCGGCAATACGAAGCCACATATCCCAATCTTCATTAACATTAAAGCAGCTTAGATTTTCATCAAATACTCCAACCGCATCGAAGCAGGAGCGACGAACCATAGCAACACTGCCACACTCAACAATGTTACGTTCAAGAAGGGTCTTCCAAACATCACCTTCTGCCTCATATTTAACTACTTTGCCTGTATATTCACTTTTCTCATCAATGTAAGCCACCCAAGTGTATACCAGACCAATTTCTGGATTTTTTTCCAGAACATCCACTTGTTTCTCTAGCTTGGTGGGCTCCCAAAGGTCATCAGCATCAAGAAATGCTACATACTTTCCCACTGCATGGGCAATTCCTGTATTGCGGGTTCTTGCTAATCCTTGATTGTTTTGAGAGATTAATTTAACTCGTGCATCTTGGATTTGAGAAACCCATTGTTCAATTTCATCTGAACTGCCATCATTTACAACTATAGCTTCAAAATCATCAAAAGTCTGATTAAGAAGACTTTCCATGGTTTCCGGAAGATAAATCATGGCATTATAGGCTGGTAAAATTATAGAGACACTTGGCATATTTCAAAATCCAAAAAAATGAATACTTATCTAATCAAAACTTGTTGTATCAGTTAATACTGAATTGGGTTTTAAAGCAATTCCTAAAATTACTAATCCAGGCCAATATAGGTAAGAATAAGTATCTATATTGTCAGCTGTAGTGAATAATAATATAACCAAAATAACGCTTAAACCAACCTTGGCATTTTGTTCAGTTTGGGCTCTGGTCAGCAATTCGATAAAACTCGCTAGAAAAGCTACTGCCAAAGCAGCACAGCCAACTAATCCTTGAGTATACAAAGTGCCAAACCACGTATGATGAGTGCCGATAGGTATATGCCCCACCAGTGCCGGTCCTCGCAGTTCAATTGCACCATGCCCCCAGATAGGAGCTTCGTTCCACCACGCATCTTTTGCCATACGCCGTAGGGCAGCTCGCACTTCTGAAGAACCTGCACGAGCTTTATGAAACTGCTCTTTGAACATTTCTAAAAAATCAATCACCATTGGTGCAAATATCCCCAATATCATACTAATGAAGCCTGCCGTTAACTGTACCCAAGGACGGAAAAAATTCGTTAATAACCATACCGAACCCAGAACAATAGGAGGGGTAATAATGGCTAACCGAGATACGGATAAAACAATCATGGCAACTGAACCAAAAAGACCAAACCATCGCCATTTTAAATTAGATTCTTGAAGTGCGAAACAAAAGTAAATATTAGCGACGAAACCTAAAGCTGGGGCCCAAGGAGCGAATAATTGTACGCGAGCTTTACCTTCATCAATAATGTAGAACAAAACAATATTATAACTTTCAAGATTTCCCCCAAAAACTTTTAGGGGAGAAGTTAAAACTATAGGAGGTATCTTCGCAAGGATTGCCAAGCTAGCCACTAACAATACAATTAAGCTTTGTAAGCAAACAATGCACGTGGCTCGATAAATTACCTGAGGTCGGATGTTGAGATGCCCAGCGAAAATAAAGAAAGTGAAGAGTACCCAACCTCTATACCAGTTTGATGTAGACCTAATAATCGTAGATGTGCCTAAATCAAAATCTAAATGACCAACAATCAAAGCAAATTCTATAACCAATGTAGCAATAAACCATACCCAGGATGATAGGGAGATTTTAATTTTTTCATCAGTAGAAGTTTTTTCGGTTTGATTCAACCATTTATTTAGCAAATAAAATATTAAAAAGGTTGCTAATATAGGTGCAACAACGGATTGTGCCCCCAATAGATAAAATAGATAAGTACCGATTAGGTAATACCAAATCAGCCTTTCTGGTAGATTTTCTGGCTTGATTGGGGTTTTGCTCACCTTTAACCTAGATCTGAATTAAGACTATAAAGTTTGCCGTTGATTTTACTTAATGAATTTAGCTTTGCGAATTCTATAATCGTTCCACCATAGCAAGGTCATCCCTGTGGTCACAAGAAAAGAACCCATCCCCGCACCCAGTAGCGCAATTTTTGTCTTAGGAGAACTCGGTTTATCGGGTAAGTTAGGCTTCGAGAAAATTGAAATTGGCGGATAGGAGGCAGAAATATTTGATTTGTTCAGGTCTAGCCGAGTTAACGTCGAAGAAAAAACAGCTTCTCCGATTCGGACATCACGTTGCAGACCATCTAAGTGTGACGATTGTTGGGATAGCTTTGTGAGCCTGTATTCTAATTGTGCAAGCTGTCGGCTTAACTCTTGCTCTGAAGCTTCAAGCCCTTGCCGTCGTGCATTAAGTGCAATCAATTGTTGGAATAGAGCTGCTCGTTCTGATGTGTTTCCCGATGAGCCACCGCCGTTAAGATTTATTTGTTCCAGGGTGGCTAGAGAGATGGGGCGTCCCAGCAGCGACTGAGATTTTTGAAGCAGCGCGGCTTGAGCGACATCCTTCTCCTTCTGCTTAACTATAACGGTGGGGTGATTGGGTAAATATTTAGCACTTAAATTAACTAGGGCTGTACTGGCTTTACTGTAATCGGCTAAGTACTGTTGAAACAGTGGATTAGATTGCAGAACTAAAGCATCAACTGCTTGTTGAGAAGATAAGCCTAAACTGGCTGACAGTTGCCTCAATTGTTCTTTTGCATCCTGAAGTTGAGCTACACTCTCAGAGCGTTGCCGCCGTAACCCCTCCAGGTTAACGGATAGATCCCGTAGCTGTTCGCTCGAACTTAAGCGCGATTGTGCTTTATAGTCCGAGAGACGTTGCTGAGAAGCTTGCAGTTTTTGCTCAGCGGAGTTAAGAACTACTTTCAAAATCCGGTTTTGTTGAGCAATTTCTTGATTCCTAAGTTGATCGATTTTCTCCACCAGGGCGGCATGAAGAGCTAAAGCCTTGTCTCTTGCCTGTTGAGGAGTATCTCCCTTAACTTGAAACTGTACAAGAGTAGTATTATCCAAAATTTTGATTCTAGGTTTACCAAACTTTTTCAGAGGCATATGAAGCTGATTTGCTGCTGCCTCTAAAACCTCATCAGTTTCCGTAAGATACTTGTAGTTTTGCCTGGGATCTGAAGACTGGCTGCTAAATGGAGAATCACTGGAAGAAACGGCTTGCCCAATTCCTGGTACATCAACACTGGTAGAAGATTTAGCGATAGGTAGAATCACCTTCCACTCACTAGTATAAGTGGGAGCCTTTATTTTCAGATAAAGTATGGGAATACTCCAGAGAAGTCCATTAGCTATTAACCAGACAAATAAATACAGTTTCCACCGTTTTACTAGCAATTTAGAGCGTGACCGAGAATTAAGGATTGCCAAATCAGTCATTAATCAATTTCCAATGCAATAGGACTTATGGGATTGAGACTTGGTAAGTGCCATTGTTCCTCAGGAAAAAAACTATTTACTGCAAAAAGAGCAGGATAAAAAAAATGATAGAAAAATTCAAACACCTCCACTCTTGTTAGTTAGGATAACCCTAATGGTTTTAATGATGAGCTTCAGGTCATACACTAAGCTCCAGTTGTGCTGGTAGCGTAGATCAAGTTTGATAATGTCATCAAAATTATGAACCTTTGAACGTCCATTCACCTGCCATTCTCCAGTCATACCGGGTTTGACATCTAAACGTTGCCACTCCGGAACTGCGTAAATTTCAACCTCGTCAGGCGTAGGGGGCCTAGTGCCTACCAAACTCATTTCGCCTTTGACAACATTCCAAAATTGAGGCAGTTCATCCAAACTGGTTTGCCGCAAAAAACGGCCCACCCGCGTCATTCTAGGGTCATTGTCATTTTTGAAAATTGCACCATTAGCTTGATTTGCAACGTTGCTTTTTAGGACTTCAGCATTAAGATACATGGAGCGGAATTTCCACATCCGAAACTGCTTTCCCATCCATCCACAGCGGACTTGCCTAAAGAGAATAGGGCCGGGGCTGTCAAGTTTAATCGCAATGGCAATGGGAACAAAAGCAATAGCTGTAACTCCTAAACCAATAATTCCCCCTACAATATCTAGGCATCGCTTGCCTAAAGAGCGTACAGAAGGATGAGTCTCTGGTAGCTGATTTTCTAAACGCTCAATAGCTATTTCTCCATACTGCTCTGACAGCTCTATTATAAGAATTTGATCGAGCTGAGTCATTTCCAGCACCATTTTTGCTTGTGGAGTAACATTTCTGAGTATTAATTCAATACCCTTTTTTTGAGTTGCTTTGTACAGAGTAACTAGAGCGCCTAGTCCACTGCTGCTAATGAAGGTATTTTGACGAAAATCAAGAACGATAGTTGCGGGCAAACTATTTGTTTCTAGAAGCTGCATACAGCTTTCTTTGAAGGCTACCGATTCCAAGGTACTTAGTTGCTCTGGTAACAGCAGAATCAGAGTATCATCAACGTCAAGTTCTGAGGGTTGGTAAATTAGCTGAATCATATAAAGCCTGATATTCGATGTGACAACAAATTGCTGATAATTCAATCATTTTGAGTCGAGGCTTTGGTTTTCTCTCTAACTTTTTTCCAAAAATAGTGATACCCTACAATGCGGGATTTTATCCTTGAGCTAGTAGGCGAACCAATCACAAAAATCAAAAAATGTTATCAAAAAGCTAACTCTAAAACTTAGGCATTAGAGGTTCAACAAAAATTATCCTAGGGCGAAGCATGTGCCGAGAAAAACTTAATGATTACTCACTGCACTCGGCACAAATGCTGACGCTTGCTATCGCTATGCGTCTCGTTAACGCCCTCATCAACATAAATCGACTTTTGCAAGAAACGCCATGAACTGCGTACACAACGAAAACACGAAAGTCTCTCCCCATTCCCAATTCCCGACTTTCAAGATAGGTCTATTGAGCCAACAATGGAAATCAAGATGATACAACTGGCACTTTGGCTTGCCTGGTTGTCATCCATTGAGGGCAACCTTATGCGTTATAGTTGTTCTTACTGGGAACTAAGCCGCTAGGCACGCTAAAGAGCGATTCATATAGGCTCAAGGTTTCCGACGCAATTCGATCCCAGCAATAGTTGAGTTGCACGTACCGTTGTGCATTCTTGGCCATTGCCGTCACTACCTCCGGGTGATAGATTGCCCAATCCATTGCATCAATGCAGGAGTCTAGGTTTCCAGCCTCAAAGAGCTTTCCCCGATCGCGACCAACCAATTGCTGATGCGGTGGAATATCGCTGGCTAGTACGGGGACACATTCCCGCATCGCCTCTAACATGGCTAAGGGCAGTCCCTCTACATCAGACGGTAAGGCAAACAACCCAGCTCCCCGCACAATCTCCGCCAACCTTGCTCCCCAGAGTTCGCCTGCAAATACTACATCTCGATTCTGGACAACTTTTTCTAATAGATTGGCGGCGAATGACTTAGTATCGCTAACACCACCCGCAAAAACGAGTTTCCATCCTGGTGGTTTCAGCGCATTGAAGGCATCTATCACTAAATCGGGACGCTTTTCTGGGACAAGTCGGCCCACATAGACAATGTAGCGCCCTGCCTCAAGACCCAACTTTTTGCCGTAGGAAAAATTGGGGTCTGATTGTGCATAGCTAGCTGGGGCGTTGGGGATGTATACGGTTTCCCGTCCATAGGTTCGTGAAAAGTAGGAGCGAAGTTCTTCGGACACTACAATGATTTCGTGGGCGAAGCGTGCGGCAGCCTGCTCTCCCATCTGAATCAGGCGGGTGGAAAACGTGCCCCACTTGGCACGTTGCCAATCCAACCCTTGACAAGTGACGACAACTTTGGCAGAGGAGGCAACTCTAGATAACGAGGTAAACAGAGATGGTCCCAAGGCGTGGAAATGAATAACATCATACTGTGTTCCACTGGCGGCGATCGCTCCCAATGCTGAGGTAATCAGGGCATCGATCCCACGCATGTGCAAACTGGGTAGGGTGATGACTCGGACACCTTGATAGTCATGTTGTTCAAGCCAGGAATCACGGGTGTAAGAGGAGCGAGCAAACAAATCCACAGAATGGCCTCTTGCCACCATACGAGGGTAAACTTCTGCACAGTAATGCTCAATACCACCCTGCTTAGGCGGTAGACCTTTCGCACCAACCACTGCAATTTTCATAATAAGTTCTCTTTGTGAAAAGCGTAGATACAGTCAACAGTCAAGAGAGAACAGGTGAGAGAACACGTTGCTCCCAGCGTTGCCACATAGCCTTGTAAACATCACTGACGACAGTGCAGGCACTATAAGGCTGTGCCGTTCGCACACACGATTCGATGGGATAATCGTCTGGATGGAGCAGTACCTTGCGTAAGGCATCTGCGATCGCAACTGGGGTACGTTCTTCACAAACCACCCCACTGCGATTACACAACAGATTTGGCGTTTCGCCACATCGAGTCGTTACCACGGGAGTGCCACAGGCCAATGCCTCAAGGGCAACCAAGGGCAGCCCTTCGTAAGCACTAGTCAGGACAAAGACATTGGAAATCCGGTGCAACTGAGCCAGTTTTGCTGGGGATACTGATCCCAGCATTGTCACCTGTTTAGATAGCTCTAGCCGAGCAATTTCAGAACACACTTTATCTGCCAATTCCCCATCGCCTGCTATGAGCAGGTGAATCTTCGGGTCGTTCAACGCTGCGATAGAACGGACTAGCAGGATAGGATCTTTTTGGGGATGTAGGCGACCCGCAAACAGAACAAAACTTGTTTCCTCTGGAAGTTTTAGTCGCTGTACCAGTTGACACCTCTCCTGCTCACGTTCCTGCCAAGTTAGCGGGGAAAAAATTTCTGTGTCAACGACGTTTTTGATATAGTTAACTCGGTCAGCAATCGCTGGATAACGTTGCTGATAGAGCTTCACTGACTCGGTATTGCAAGAAAGAATTTGGGTAAACTGCTTAACAAGCAATTTTTCCAGTGCAAAATACGCTGCGGGAAACCGCCGCCAGAGGATAGCATCTTTATTATCCGTAGATTTCATCTGTTTGCAAATATCGTTGTGAATAAAAAAAGTTTTATCTCCAGACCAAGGCAGCGCTGCTAAGGTTGGCTCTAGCCTGTGAAAATGCATAAAATCAGAGGCGAAGCAACGCCCCAAAAGAGCAGCCGTATACTTAATCGTTGTAGGAACCCGGCTTCTCACGTTATCGTTTTGCAGTGTGAATAGTGGCAGGAAACGAATTTCCTTGCCTGCAAATTCAGCATTTTGCCACTTACCAATAGGTTGAGTGGACTCGTTTCCTGTCCCTACAAGCCTGACCTCAAACTCATTGGGTGCGTACTTGATAAAAAGGCTGATAACTGTTTGAATGCCGCCAATTGTCGCGTTCCAAGGATTATATTGGTAGAAGATCGTCAGAACAGGTTTTTGCATGAAAAATTCAAAACAGGTGTTTGTAAAAAGGGGATTTTTAACAACTTTGGCTTGCTCTCACTGACTAAGGCAAAAACTGGGAGAGCTAATTTTTGAGGGTTTGCAGCCACTGCCAATCGATCTAGCAGATGGATAGAAAAGATTTACATTACTGCACCCATCCTACGGTAGATTTTTCTCTGGTCAACGCAAGATCGCAACTTAGGGTTGCAACTTTGCAGGGTGCAACTTGAAAGCAAGAGAGCTTATAGAACCTATTTGAGATCTCTAAGGAGAAGCTGCAAGCCTCTTAGTCATTAGCCTAACGAAACAAAGAGATCTTAGTCGTCGCATTCGATAGGGTTGTCTCAAAGTTGTTCACGAAGCTCTTACATCGCTCCATCCAAGTATCAGCAGATGTATCCGCAGATAATAATGCCACGGGAGATCGCAAGTTAAGCAGGCAACTTAACGGATCAAACACCAATGGTCGGAATTGATGGTGAGCTGAGAGGGAAAGCTCCTCTACTGGATAGACTGCGCACTCATGGGATCGCCTATCCAATTCCGGATTCGACGAGAACACCATTCACTACAGTCACGTTTTTGAGACCGGAGCTATCGCTGCGATTGGTGGGAACAATGAACTATAGCTGTCACCCTATAGGTTAGGGCAGATTTAACGGCTGAAGCGACCACGTACTAGTAAGAAGTCTTCTGCCTTTTGCTATATCAGCAAATGCAGCACGCATTCAATCAACAACTACGCACGAAGAACCTGCCCTATGCCACCCGCATTCGAGACAAGTTCGCTTACTTTAATTTGACTAACCTACTTTTGTACTCCTGTTATTGTTAATAACTCGGCAACAACAACGTCTCGTCTATCTCTTGCCGCACCTCTGATGTCAGATGACCATGACTATTGAGACAATCTACTAGCAACTTATTGGCATGAATGTACTGCTCTAACAGATGTTGCGAGGCTTCATTCAAGTGCCATTCATGACCAATATGGCGATGCTGAATCATTGCCGTTCTTAATTGAGATACCCAAGATTCACCGTTTTGGCTCCACCATTGCTTGACACTCTCTCGGTTTTCCTGGGTATCTGGCAACTGATTTTTCAGTTGTTGAAGTAGGTCACTTATCGGCTTAACTTCTGCTAGGTGGTCAAGCTCAAGAGCCAGACGAAGGGCACTCAGTCGGTCATAAATCAGTTCTGGAGTTAGAGCTGAGGCAACGGCTAAAGCATGAGTGAGCGCTAAATCTAGAGCCAGTTCACCCTTCACTTCACCTGATAGTTTGGGAGCAATCGCTAGCGCTAAGGCTTGGTCACGAGCCAGTCGGTGTTCCGTAGGCAGGCCAAGGGTTAAGTAGAAGGCACGGACAGCTGCCGGCTGATAAGAAGTCTGTACCGCTTGGGATTTTTGCACCACCCACTGAATAAATTCATGCAATGTATCATTTGTCAAGTCAGCCGCTGAGTTACCTACCCTGTCCAGCGACTCACCCTGCTCTACTCCCACCGTTGGGCGCACGAACGTTGGTGGCGCAAACACTAAAGCATCAACCTTTTGCTTCATCTGCTGCAACAGTTGATCTGCCTGGGGTAACATCTGTGCAGTGAGTAAAAACACTTCCTGCCACCGTTTCTCCGTTAGATGCCTGACCAACTGTTCCAAGGACAGAGGATTACCAGTAACAATGGCTCTTGCCGTAAAATACTCCTGAAAGGTCAGATGAGAGAAAGAATAGATTCTCCGCGCTCGTTCGACCAAAAGCCCATGTTGCGCTTCAATTGATTTGAGCACTGCCATACTATCGAGTTCTAGGGCAGAGTCATCGGGTTGAGAACGGGGTAATGTGCGTAAATAGTCGGCAATCAAATGCTGAAGGGTACTTTCTTCAAAAAAATAATCTCCTTGAGAAAAGGTGATGGCGGCTAGTTGACTCAGCAACTGAAGCTTGTGGGGTAACGATAAATTGCGATAAACATCATCTCGTTTGATCCCCCTGGCTTCATCCCAGCGAATGAGCAGTAAGTCCAGTCCTTGTTTGTAAAGGTCAGAGCGTTTGGTGGGAAAATCAGCCTTGGCCTGAAATACCAAGCAGGTAAGATTGAGCAAAACAGGTGTAGTTGCGAGTTCTCGGATTTGCTGATTTTCGGGAAGCGCCATCTGCTCAAGAAACAGCGATGCCTTTTGTATTCCTGCTTCCGGAGAGTTTCTGGCAACGGCTACAAACCACTTTTTGACAAAACTCTCGATTTGCGCAGGCTTAAAATCAGCAATCTCGACTTCGGTAAATCCACGAAATCTGTAATCTTGAGCTGCAATGCGGCAGGTAATAACGAACTGGGTTTTATAGTATTTGTCCGAAAGTTTGCGAATGTGTTTGATGACTTCATCACTTGCTGCCTCTGGGACTTCATCTAAGCCATCGAGCAAAATCAATACTCTGCCTTGATTGAGCAGCGTTTCAACTTCTTGCTCGGCAATTCCTGAGCGATCAAACTCTTGATTGATGTAATTTAATAAGTTGAAATTCCCCTCATCTACAGCATCTTCAGCGAAGTTTTTTAACTGAATGAAAATAGGAACAAGATGGGATTGAAAATGGCCTTGATTACACCGAACGGCGAGATACTGTAAAAAGGTCGTTTTACCAGCTCCGGGTTTACCGAGTACCATTAACTTGGCATACCGCTCGACCGCTTTCAGTCCCGGTACTCCTTCAGCACGCACTTTCCCCAAGCCTAGGCGGTCAAATTCTTCAGGTCGGAAGCCTTGCAAATCGGAAATATCCAACCATCGTTGGCTGGTAATTTCTTCCAGGATGTTAACATCAACGTACAAATCCTCTAACCCTACAGGTCGGGCAATATCTAATAAACGAAGCGTGCCACACTGGTCTTGAATTTTGTCGTATCGGGCTTGTCTGACTTTCGTAACTAGGGTGTCAAGTTCGCTCAGAGTACCTGGAACGTTCGAGTCAGCATTGGGTTCGGCATCAGGTGGTAAAGCAACAATTTCTTCAAAGTTCAGGTCTAGCCGAAAACAGATTTCAGTAAAGACGTTCCGGTCAATGGGTTTCCCTGCAAAAAATTTCCAAATGGGTTGGCGAGTTTCTAGGCCGACTTCAGCCGCTAGATATTCTTGTGTCCATCCCTTACGTAGGAAAGCCTGTTTAGCTTTTTTGATGCCTTCTGCTGATGCCTGGAGCGATCGCCTTGCCATAGACTAATCCTGAACCCTCTTTTTATTATGCGATTGCCATCAAGGTATACGTAAACTCAAACACTAGCGCAAACGCGATCGCAACCATCCAGCTTTCATACTTTAAAACATCTACCAAACCCACCTTTCACCTCTACCTAGCCATGCTCCGTGTCAATTGGAGAATTTTATTAGAAGCGCTTGCGGTCACGGGTTGCCTGTTGGTCATTATTGGGCAACAGGCTGAGACTGAACAATTGACCTCCAAAGCCACTGTGAGGACACTCCAAAACAGTCTCCATCCCAGTAGGACACTCTTGGTTGAACAAGCTCCTCGCACTCCCTACGGCACGACACTTAACACAAATAAATTTTTTTAAACACTGTCCTCCAGGAGACTATTTTCTCCAATGGCGACCTCTCAGGGGACAGAGGTGATATCAGCATCAGTTGTGTCAGCTTAGTGTTGTCAGGGGCATCGACTGATTGCATAACTTTGAAAAAAGCAGGTTCAGTCAATGCTTCAAGTCTGTCTACAGCAGTCCTGGCCCAAGGATAAACCCATTGCCCGCATCGTTTTTCCTCAAATCATCCCTAGCAGCTTGGGGAATTTAGCTACCCAGTGGGTGATGTTACCCAAGCGAGAGATTCTGCATCATCTGTATAGCAGACGCTACAAGCAATTTTGCTTTGTCGAATCACCTTACCCCATGTTGCTCTGGCTTACAGCACTACACAGCGAGGAATGGGGTACTCGATGGTTGCCCTGCTATCTGGACATGAAAGATCCGAAAAATCTGGAGATTGTTCAATGTTTAGCAGAAACAGGCTTCTATCGATTACTATTGTTTTGCACGGAGGAACCCCAATCCTGTGCCCAAGTGATGACGGTAACCCTCAGCCCTGAAGAATGTCAATCTTTGCGAGGATGGATTAAGCAAAGTCAGACCTTACAGCCCACAGCTCGACCCATTGACAGTAGACCCCTGCTAAAATCTAAGTTCGAGACGCTCAAATCTGAATTTCCAGACAAACTCGATTACAACAATCTGCCTCTGGCAATGGCTTTGTAACATTTTTGCCAACTGAACCATCCCAACCCGCCTTCACCGACCTGATGTAGGGCGGGTTTTGGACAAAAAATTTCAACGTATCCTCCGAGTTCTCCTCCGAAGTACAACCTGCCAACATTCAAGGCTTCTCTGAATTGCCCACTAACAAGGCCACAGCATAGGCTGCGATTCCCTCTTCTCGTCCAACTGGGCCTAACTTTTCGTTGGTGGTTGCCTTGATACTGATTTGGTTAGGGTTTAATTCTAGGGTATTGGCGAGGCGATCGCGCATCGTCTTCAGGTGTGGCTTTAGCTTGGGGCGTTCTGCCACAATAACAGAGTCAATATTCCCAATGGCAAAGCCATGATCTCGCACTAACTGATTGACCTGACTCAGCAACACTAAACTATCAGCCCCAGCCCACTTGGGATCAGTAGGAGGAAAGTAATGACCAATATCCCCCAAACTCAAAGCACCCAACATCGCATCCATAATTGCGTGGGTTAAAACGTCGGCATCGCTGTGACCGAGCAACCCCATTTCGTGAGCAATCTCCACACCGCCTAAAATCAGGGGGCGTTCTTTGACCAGTTGATGGATATCGTATCCGTTGCCAATGCGAATATTCATTGTAAAACTATCACTTCAGAGGCCTTTTTACACTAATACCGAATTTCCTAGGCAATACATCTTCTCAGAAACTCAAGCATTTAGCGATAGCATTGCTCCCGAAATCGGAGTTGACAAATTGGCAATAATATGAGTGAATCATCTGGATTGATTGGCTATTGTCGTTGACAGTAGGTGTTCACTTGTCGCGAGGAGCGTATGTCCGAATTTCTCGATTTTCTGAGACACCAGGTTGCTTATGTGGCAATTGGCGAATTTAAACCTGGCAAGTTTGAAGAAGCTAAGCAACTCTATGAGAAGGCTGTTTCTACTTATGCCCAAGGCTTCCAAGGAGCCTATTTGCTGCAAAAGCCAGGAACTGACCAGGGAATTGCGGTAATTTTTTGGGAAAGTGTGGGAGATATGGATGCCTACCAAAGTGAGGCTTACAAGGCTATCTTGCGTGAAATGACGCCCTTGTTTGCTAAAGCGCCAACCACTGATTTCTATGAACTGGTCTGTGAAATTCAGCCCGAAGATCAATCCGTATCTAATTAGGAGCAAAATACACAAAAATACTTGCACTGTTCTGAATTTGGATTGCCAACTTCTGAAGAACCTTAGTACTTACACTTGTCAAAACGTTTCCTCGCCGTAGGATTCTTTGTTAAGTTAGGAAATTTGCATCATATCTAAAACCATGAACTCGCTGCTCTTGTAAAAAAGCCTGCACAGTTTGGTTAAAGGCTTCAGGTTCCACCAAAAACGGCCAATGATTACCGGGACTTTGACAAATTTCTAAGTTTTTCAGGTAGGTGGTGTAGGGTTTGAGTTGCCAACCCGTGCGGTTGACCCCTTTTTCTGGTTGAATAAACAGGGTGGGAATATCAATGGGTTCTGTAAAACCCGGAACTCGCATCACGTCCTCAAAAATCTGATCACGAGCTGGGATAATAAACTTACTGCCCCAACGACCATCGGGTTTTTGTTCAATGCCGGCGTGGAAAACTTGCTGCTGCAATGCACTCCACCCTTGATACAAATTTAACTGACGTGCTCGACTCAGGGCTTGTTCGTAACTGGTAAATGGCCCCATACCTTGGAGAAAGGGTAATACACGGTACAAGATGGGGAACGTAATTTTCATCAGGCTGGGCATTTTCCAGACGAAAATGGGATCGACTAGAATCATGCTGCGCAACCGTTCTGGATGTTCCCGTGCCCAAATCAGTGCCAGTTTACCCGTCCAAGAATGACCGATCACATGAGCTGAAGACCATCCTACATGATTCATTAAGGATTCTAAATCGGCGATCGCATCCGCAAAAGTATAACCTTGGTCAGGTTTACTACTTTCACCATGGCCCCGCATATCTGGCGCGATGATATGGTAATCCTTGGCTAGGTAATTTCCTAAACTTGACCAAACGAGGGCGTGGTCAGCTAAACCATGCAACAGTAGTAAGGGTTCTTCTCCTTGGTTCCACTCCAGATAAGAAAGTTGGATATCAGGCAAGGACAAGGTTTGACGTACAGGCATCATTGCAGATTCAAAGATGGATGCATGAACCACAGATTATCGCAAATCAGCCCTTGTGCATCTACAGCAATTTATAGCAAAAGGCAAAAGGCTCCAGGGCAGAAGGGTTATTACTGGTACGTGATTATTTCATCGGTTAAGAAAGTCCTAACCTTTCTAGCGACAGCCATAGAACAAAGCTGTCAAACCGTCTTCCCATCCTCCCGTCTCCCCGTCCCCCAGTCAGTTAAGAGCAGGTAACCAGAGAAGCGTGACAGCTTAGCCGCCGCATATTTTTATCGAACTAGCTCGAAGTCACAATGGCTACCGGACAATTTGCCTTACTGAGAATTGTATCCACAGCATGACCGAAGAAAACACGACCCGTAACCATGCGAATGTTACTCCCTAAAATGATCAGGTCAACGCTTTCTAATTGAGCCAACTTGAGGATTTCTCGCTCTGGATGGGTTCCCGTCAGCACACGGATATTCACTTGGGCACCCAAAAGGCGTCCGATTTCGGCTTGCTGTTCCACCATCTGTACAGCAATGTCTTTGACCGAGCGAAGTGTATGCTGCTCATACAAAATGTACTCTACCTGAGGCAAATTAATCACATTAACCAGAGTAACTAATGCCCCAGTCTGAGCAGCAATCGTACTGGCTACCTCAACGGCATTTTTGCTGTCTTGGGTACCTATAGTGGGAACCAGAATATGTTTGAGTGCTTGTTGGGCAATGATGCAAGACTCACCCTGAGCTTGGGGTACGTGCGACTTGACAACCATCGTCGCGCAAGGAGCTTCCTGTACAATTCGGTCAACTAGCACATTGAAAAGCGCTTCACTGGTTCGCTTTTGTTCCGTCGCCCCCAATACGATTAAGTCATAGCCTTTGCTGGCTTCTTTGAGAATAACTTCGGCTTTATTACGCCCAGATTCCACCTTAGTCTGTAGGGTTGTACTAGCCGGGAGCTGCATCTCTTGGGTTACGACGGCGAGGGCTTCTTCTGCTGTGGCGTCTTTATAAATTGTTGCCGTGCTTCCTGGTTTACGTCCAGGCTTTTTGTCACTGTGAGCATACAGAGCCGTTACTTCCAAATCGTTCTGGTACGCTATGTGACTGACTAACTGAGCAGCAAGTTGTACGTTGGTTCCTCCACGAGTTGGCATCAGAACCCGGTGGATGTTCTTAATAAAGCTACGGCTTGAAAGTTCTTCTTGCTCTAGACGACGCGCTTCCTCTTCACCCATCACAACTTTGGACAGTGTCCAGCGCAGAAGGGGTGGAGCCATCAGCGAAGTCACAATCGCCACCATGACGATAATCGAGTACATCTGCGGGTTAAGGACTCCCAGCGATAAACCAATGGTGGCGACAATAATTTCCATCGCCCCTCGTGCGTTCATCCCCGAACCCATTGCCAGCGATTCCCAGTGGCTCAATCCTCCTACACGGGAACCGAGGTAGGCTCCAATAAATTTACCTACACAGGCAACAGCCAGAACAATCAAGCCAAAGATGAATGTTTGGGGTTCCAACAGTTTTAGCAGGTCAACTTTCAATCCTGCCGTGGCAAAGAAAATCGGCGCTAAAAAACCTGCTGTAATAACTTCCAAAGTATGTCCCGCTTCACGGCTAAAACGGCGGGACTCTCCGGCAAGGATGCCAAAAACAAATGCCCCTAAAGCCGCTTCTAGACCCAACTTGTGAGTAAGCGATGCCGCCAAGAGCGAGAGGATGAGGACAACAGATAAACTGGCGGTGGCTCCACCAATATAATCATCGACCCATCGCAAAATCTGGTCTACGACAGTACGCCCAACGGTGAAGGCCACTGCCAAAAATAAGACCGCCGAGCCAATCGAACTGAGAACTGTAGTAAAGTCAAATTTGCCGCTACTAGCTAGACCGGATACCACCGACAATAAAATCCAGCCGATGGTGTCGTCTGTCATCCCTGCCGCTAGAGTCACTTGACCGATATCACGGCGGATAAGATTTAAATCCATCAGTACCTTGGCAATGACGGGTACCGCCGAGATGCTCATCGCTGTGGCAATAAACAAAGTGAATACCAATCGCTTACTCGGGTCAGCGACAAAATTATCGGGCAAAAGCCAGCCCAAACCGAATCCTGTTGCGAAGGGTACAATAATCCCGCCGAGTGAGATTAATAAAGCTGTCTTTCCCTTGCGAATAATTAGGTTAAGGTCTGTCTCCAGCCCAGTAACAATGAGCAAAAACAGCACCCCTAACCAGGAAACCACCGAAAGTAAATCGGACTGTGCTTGGCTTTTGGGAAAGATATGAGATTGCAAACTTGGCAAAAGCCAACCAAGTAGCGAAGGACCAAGCAGTACACCTGCTAGCAATTCCCCGACAACGGGTGGTAGATTAATTCGGCGCATGAGTTCACCCAATCCCCGCGCCACAAGGAGCAACAGCGACAGTTGTATGAGTATCAACAGCAACTCGTGGTGTCCGAGAGGCTTGATGAGACCGCCGCCTGCTGCTTTCTCGACTGCAATGACAGGTACGAGAATTGAGTTCAAGATTTCCATATGCACATCCAGAGCTTGGGTTGCCAAAATTTTTGAGAAGGCTGTTTCAAATGAGGTGTTTAACGCCGCTCAAAACGTCATTTTTCTCTATCTCCTCTGAATTCATCCACTACTGCACTATACCAATGCTCCCTGATGAGCTTTAACTTGAATATCAACCATTGAATTGATAGGTCAGTATCAAATCGAATTGACTATTACCACCGATTTGTTTGATATCAATTTGGCTGGTGTTGGCCTGATAAAGCCTTCCTAAGCGAGTATACCTCAGTTTTTTTCCGTCGAAAGATAGATCTATTGTTGCAGAAATTAACATAAACTAACCGACGGTTGTATTAGCAGCCTTACACGCCATTGTTTCACCTCTATTAACTAGGTTAATTGTATTTCAAGAAACAAAAATCTGAACTTGTTTCTTAAGTTATATTAAATTATTCGATATCCAACAATTAATTTTATTGAAAGTGTAGTAATTAACTTTGAAATAAACTTTCTTTAATAATCTTATTTATAGTTTTTTTTGAGACTAATTGCTAAACTTTAGGAACTTCATCGGCTCTACTTTAGGATTGAATGACTTGATCTATGTTTAGTCAGTTGAACAACTAATATTCATAAGATTGAAAGTCTCTCATTCAAGAGTCAGAAGTATTCTGTGTTCTGACTCCTGACTCTCCTAACCCTAGCTATACAATTTCAATGCACGTTATACCATTTTACGTTTACTGCGCTACACATTGACCCCCCTTATCAAGGGGGAACAAGAAAAGCATCTCTTTCAGGCTTTTAGTAAATTGGTATCAGCGTAAAATTGGGGCATTACGCTGATGCAATTAGGGTGAGAGGAAGAGGTATTCACCTCTGGCGACCGAGCGAATCGTTTCAATCCAAGAATTCGCCCGCTTCTCAAACAGATTAGTCTTGCGCCATCGCTTTGACGACAACCCGACCATTTTCAACGACCGTGCATAATTTTGGCTTGGTCGGGTTAGAGCTGACTGAAGCCTGCTCGGCTATTTTCTTGCAGTGGTCGATATTTGTCTGCTGTTGCTGATTAAGGGTAACGGCGCAACAGGTTGTAGTGGTGGGAGACATATAGAGCGTTATTAACTCTGATCTAATTATCCCACCTATTGACTAAGGCAACAAGAGTGACGCTTGAGGACTTATAAAGAGTTCCCTGTCGCTTTTGTCATCACCCAACAGGGAAATTGAGAGAGTTGGGTGGGCAGTGCCCACCAACGCTTGAAGGTAGTGTTTAATTGTTGGAGTACCCCAGGAACACCAATTTAAAGCGGTGCGTTACACGGTGTTAACGCACCCTACAGTACTACAGTACAAATTTGGCTCTTAGCTCCATTTATACCGGATATGGTCGTAAATCTTGAGATAATCAGCAGCCGGATGGTTCCACGAGTAGTCATACTCCATGCCCTGAATCGCAAGCTGGCGGAAGTCGTCAGGATGGTTATACCACAACTTTAGTGCCCGATCCATCGCTGACTCAATGGCGTAATTATTAGTCTCGTAGAATACATAGCCATTCCGTTCTTCAGGAGGCTTCGTTTGGTCGTAGTCTCGGTCAAATACGGTATTCACCAGTCCACCCACTCCCCGCACAATGGGTACAGTGCCGTACTTGAAGCCAATCATTTGAGTGAGTCCGCACGGTTCGTAATTGCTGGGAACAACAATCATATCCGCACCCGCATAAATCAGGTGGGATAATTCTTCGTTAAAGCCCAGTTCTAAATGAACGTCAGGGTTATCGTTTAAGACATGTTTTTCGTGCCGGAAATGAGCGTTGATTCCCGATTCTGTTGCCGAACCCAACAGCACAAATTGCGCTCCATTTTGTAGCGCGTAGTAGATGGCATGGTGGACGAGATGAACGCCTTTTTGATCGTCTAACCGACCGATGTAGGCAATGAGGGGTTTATCGATATCGCGCAGCAAAAGCCGCTCCCGTAGAGCTTTTTTGTTCTTTGCTTTTTCGTCAAACTTATCTTTGGTGTAATGAGAGGGAATATAGCGGTCGATTTCGGGATTCCAAAAATCATAATCAATACCGTTGAGAACCCCGGTAAACTTATCCTGGTACACATGCAAAGTGTGACCTAATCCATATCCAATGGGAGTGAAACGAGCTTCCCAGGCGTGGTGAGGTGAAACGGTAGTTACAGCGTTGGAGTAAACAATGCCCCCTTTCATAAAGTTCAAGGCAAAGGGGTTGAAGTTGTCCTGAAGGCGATCGTAGTGGAAGAAATAAGGCTCGTTATTTAACCCCGTTGCCCATAGAATATCGTTACCGCCTATCCCTTGGTGTTTGAAGTTGTGAATGGTGTAGCAAACCCGCTGATGACCCATCTCATACTTGTAGTTCTCATACAGCATGACTGGAACTAAGCCTGTTTGCCAGTCATGGCAATGAATCACATCGGGTCGCTTATTGCTCTTTTGTAGAAATTCCAAAGCGGCTTTGCTGAAGAAGGCAAACCGCATGTTGTCGTCCTTGCAGCCGTAATAGCAGCCCCGGTTGAAGAAATTATCCTGGGAATGGGGTTCGATAAAGAAACATAGACGTCCGTGTACCCAGCCGCAGTAGACTGAACAGTGAATCGCGCCACCGTACCAGGGTACTAATAAGTTCAGGTAGGCATCATGAAGTCCCCAAATATGGTCATAGCGCATACAGTCGTACTTGGGGAGAATAATCTCGACGCAATGACCTCGGTTTTCTAATTCCCGACTGAGTCCATACACAACATCGCCTAAGCCTCCAGCTTTGATCACAGGGGCGCATTCAGAGGCAATTTGTACGATGTACATACTCACTCCTCACTTAACACAAAAATATTGGCTTAACTTCACAAAAGTATATAGATTCTTGCCAAAGACGCAACCTTATCTTTTGGCATAAATCGCTGGCTTAGACTGGAATGCCTTGGAAGACAATTCTCCACGATAAGAATGGCAAAATCACCATCGCCACTTTCACCAATGACATAATGGAGCCGAACATTACGGAGAAATCAATAAGGACGAATTCATGAGCATTACAGGCGATTACTACGTCGGTAAATACCAAGGTCATACTATCGAACTCGTGCGAAACAACTGGAACAAGACTCTCAAGTTACTGATTGACGGACAAGAAGTGGCAAGCGAGTCGCGTACCTTGCCGCATGATATTTTGCTCACTGGCACTTTAGAGCATAACGGTGTTCAGCATACAGTCGTCGCCAAGTCCATTGTCCGCTTTCCATCGTCCGAGGACACCATCGATGTGGATGGACAAGCGCTGCCCCTGACAAAGAGGTAAACGACATAGTTAAGTTATTCCTTCAGTTGGACTGAGCGATCGCACTCGTGGGTCACAATGAAAGGCGATCGCTAAAACCGCAAGTATCTGGGAAAGTCCTATGACTGCAACAGCACCATCCGCCAATCTACCTGTTTTAGAAGAATTACAGTCAGGCTTACCGAATATTTGCGGTTGGGAGGCAGAAGTTCGTTCAGTGGTTCAACACGATGAACCCGTATTCCTGTCTAGAACAAATCTCCGCTTGGAAGACATCACAGCAGGATTTGCTTGTGCTCTCCACATGCACCAACCAACCATTCCAGCAGGTGCTAATGGTGAATTAATTAGTAATCTTCAATATATGTTTGAACATCCCCACGATGGGGATAACCACAATGCAGAGCCATTTGCTTGGTGCTATTCACGCATGGGAGATTTTATTCCCCAGCTAGTTTCCGAAGGTTGCAATCCTCGAATTATGCTCGACTATTCGGGCAATTTGTTGTGGGGATTACGCAAAATGGGACGAGAGGATATCCTCAACAACCTTAAGCGCATTACCTGTGACTCCCAATACCAGCCTTATGTAGAATGGCTGGGAACAATGTGGAGTCATTCGGTCGTTCCCTCAACCCCAATTCCCGATATTAAACTCCACATTCAGGCATGGCAGCATTACTTCGCGGCTATTTTTGGCTACGATGCCCTGAAGCGAGTTAAAGGCTTTTCTCCACCAGAAATGCACCTACCTAATCATCCAGATACTCTGTATGAGTATATCAAAGCTCTAAAAGAATGCGGCTATCGTTGGCTGATGGTGCAAGAACATTCCGTAGAAAACTTAGATGGTTCGGGGTTGCGACATGAACAAAAATATATTCCAAACCGTTTAGTTGCCCGCAATTCTCACGGTGAAATTATTAGCATCACGGCATTAATTAAAACTCAAGGGTCGGATACAAAGTTAGTCGCTCAGATGCAGCCTTATTTTGAGGCAAAAGGGCGAGAAAAGCAGCCCATTGGTAATGTGACAGTTCCCTCTTTAGTTACCCAGATCGCTGATGGCGAAAACGGGGGGGTGATGATGAATGAATATCCCCGTGATTTCTTCAGAATTTATTATGAAATCCGCGACAGCGGTGGAGGGAGAACGGGTGTTGTGCCCATGAACGGCACTGAATATTTGGAATTAATTGAGGTAGCAGGGGTTAATCCTGAGGATTATCCTACCTGTCAAGCGATGAGTCAGCACAAGGTTTGGCAGCGAGTTGACCCAGATAATGTAACACCGGAAGCGGTGGAAAGCGCGATCTCACAATTGCAAGGAACCGACCATCAATTTCACATGGATGGGGCGTCTTGGACGAATCATTTAAGTTGGGTGAAAGGCTATGAAAATGTCTTAGATCCGATGAAGAAGCTCAGCGCCTTGTTTCACGAAAAATACGATGCTTTAGTGCAACAAGACCCATCAGTTACACAGCATTCTGAACACCAGGAAGCTTTACTATACAACTTACTTTTGCAAACCAGTTGTTTCCGGTACTGGGGACAAGGGACTTGGACGGATTATGCGCGTGAATTGTACCGTCGTGGTGAAGCTTTATTAGTAGGCAATCGCTAAGTCAATTCATCGCATGAAGGCGGCTGTCTGGGTAGTAAATGTATCTTGAATTCGCTCTAAATGATGTTCCATCACATCCATGCTGGCAATTTCATTCAGCGAAAAATAGCCATATTCAGTCGTCTCTTCACTAATCTCTAATACTCCACCAATAGGCGTAGCTTCAAAGTAAGGACAGTAATAGGTAATGGGTAATTGGAACTTCTTCTCTATTACCCATGACCCATTACCAAAAGCGATAACTAGGTTTCACAATTCGTTTAGATTCACTATACTATCGTGCCTTAAAAGTGAGTCTCTTACAGCCGCTGTTTCAAAATCGTCCTAAGTTCATTCTGCTGTTCCACAGATCCAGCAAGTAAGACACCAATTCTTCCAACTAAAATGCTACCCCAGTTGACAATCACAACACCTGTATCGGTTTGAGGATTAAACTCAATCCCACTGAGATCGATTTGTTCAAGTGAGCGATACTTTGTTGTGAAAGTTTCACAACTCCAACTCGTTATCTTGAGCTTGTTGGCAACGCCTGTCGGATAAGATGCACCATTAAAGCGTGGGTTACATTCGATAGCTTGATAACACGTCTTTCCACCCTCTTCAACAACAGCAACATCAAAGGCAAATACTTCCTTCATCCCCCGTTGTGCCATCCATTCAGCCATTGGTTCAATTGTTTCCCAAGGTTGATACGGACTGGGATAACGATTGCCGCAATGGGCGTAACCATTGAGTATTTGGCAAGTTGCGGCAAGACGCTTCAGCCCCTCAGGAGTAACGTGGTATTGCAAATTCAGGAAGGCTGAAGCTGTTATTTCCTCTTGAATCTGCAAAGGTATCTGCTCGGAGAAGCTCTTAAGAGCCTGGGCTAACTGCTCTTTGTTTTTACATCGGCTAATCCCAGCACCATCAACAGAAATGGCAGGTTTGATATAACATGGATAAGGAAAATTTTCTAAGTCTTGGATAGCCGCCTTATTGTCAAAACAAAATGTTTTCGGAACGATAACTCCAAGTTCTTGCGCCAGCTTAATAAAGTTGTTTTTGGAGTTGATAAACTGAACGACATTAAACCAGTCAGAATCGACGTTACGAAACCAATCTGCCTCCAAACTGGCTTGGCCTGTAGCATCACCGAAGTAAAAAACGGAAATGTCATAATTAGGATAATCTGCCAAAACACTCAGCGAAACATCCCAAATAACATTTTGGCTATGAATTAATTCGATTTGTGCATAATGAGCTGTAATAGCACTCCATTGTACCTTTAAATCTGGGTGTAACTGAATAATATCTTCAGGTTCAGTCAAACCTAGCACCCTGCCGCAATAAAGATGATTACCGAGTACAGACTCATGCGTGCAGTTCATGATGTCATGGTTGAAAATTTTCTGGCGAATCACCGTTAAAATCTCCGTCACGAAAGGTACACAAGTTCGTTTGCGGACGCAGACCCCTGAATCCCTAACTGCATGAGAAAATTCGTTTTAATCTAAATAGCGCGTTGGAATAGGGGTTGCTTTAGCGATATAGCCAAGCGAATACGGAGAGGATTAAATTCAATTAGATTACATCCTCATCGTTGAGTGGAAAGCCGTTTCACGAGCATGGGAATTGTTCTACTGTCCCCGCGCCTCAGAGCTTCTGACTCTGGTGTTATTTGGTACTAACTTAACTAGAGGAAGGTAGACCCCAAAAGTCTCCTTACGCTAGTATCCTCGAATGGGTCTAGAGCGAGGGTAAATTCGGAAAAGTTAACACTAGCTTTTTGTTGATGAAGTTTCTTCATCAACCCATCAGTGAAAAAGGCTCATACGCCCAAACCCAATAGGTGCATGGCTAATTTAAGGGTTCGCTATTCCCTTGAGTGCCAGACTGTATCCCCAACGAAGGAGAATAGATCAAACCGAACTCAAATGCAACTTTAAATATCTGGTTTCTATTACTTAATTAAGAATAATTAAGGACGAATCAGTCTACTGACTTAGCCGTCTTCTATTGCTTTTATCTTGGCTTTTCGCTGGTTGAATTGGGCAGGGCTGATTACTCCTGCTTAACAGTATCAGGGACACCCACTGCCGAGAGACCTGCGATCGCTCTTAAATTTTGGCTGCGAATCAATTCTGTAAAATTCAAGCCAGAGCGTCCTTCAATCTGAACAACCGATTCAAGGGCTGCCAACAAATGCTGAGCCGCTTCCGTTTCAGTGTAACCACGTCGGGTTGCCACTTTGATGGCATTCTCATCCGCGTCTAACTCCGCCTGAGAACTGCGGGTACTGCGCCAGATTTGAGTACCTGCAAGCGCACTCAAGCCTGTAGCAACCACGACACCCACAGCATCTCCCTGCGCCAGTTCCAATATCCCGCCTAACAATCCCGCCAGAACGACTCCTTGATACAAGTCTGGCTTAAACCACTTGATGCCAAGCAGCCAGGAAACTGTCCGCAAGAGCAGCAAGTCTCGCTGTGGCTTGGGCAAGCGGCGCCACAAATCAAAATTAATATAGATAGGTCGCGCTTGAGACCAAGGACGAGGAGGGGGGCTTTCCAGGACTCTCGTCTGTTGCGGTTTGCTAACAATTTTCGTGAGCATCCGCCCAGAAGCAGGCATAAGTTCAATCAAGCGGCGAATTTCAGGATCTGGATTCATCGGAAATTTCAGATAAGGAGTAGCGAGTGGAAAGTGAGGGCTAACACTTGCCGATCTCTAAATTACACTTCTGACTGCAAGTTGGGATAAAACAATAGTGGTTCATCAAGGACATGAGTCCGAGGGGAATCTTAAAATAAGCACAGATACTCAAAAATTCTCTGCTTAAGGGAGCTATAACGAGAAGCGTTGCAATACTCAAAACGATATTCGGCTAATAGCGACTTGCATCGGCAGTTAGATTAAAGGATTGCTATCCATGGACGCTTTTTCCCCACTCCCGCCTCAATGGACAAAGTCGGCGACTCACGCCGTAGACTTCTGCTGCCCCAAGTGCCGCTCTTCTGCTAGGGAAGCTGAACGGGTTTGGATTAATCGGCGATCGCCTGTAATGACAGAAGACTATCGCCGCAAGTGGCAGGAGTTTTATCAATGTCAGTGTGGTAATGCCTGGTGGGCGTGGAGTAGCGATCGCCCACCTTCGGATTTAGCACAACGCCAGAGTCCGCCGACATCTTGAGGGGGAGAGTGGCAGGGGAGAGGTTCATCGAACTCATGTTAACTAAGGAGCAAGTTCCACCCAATCGGAGGCAATGAGCTTGTCAATGAGTTCTACCACTCCAGCGCCGCGAGCACCTTGCGTGACCAAATCTGCACGTTCTTTGAGCATGGGAAGGGCGTTGGCAACCGCCACCCCGTACCCACAAAAGTCGAGGAAGGCATGGTCATTCTCCGCATCTCCAACCCCAACAGTATTGTGTGGCGATAATCCCAATTCGCTGAGGGCAGCACTTAACCCAGAGGCTTTGTTCACGCCAGATGGTAGCACCATCACGGCGTTTTTGTTAAAAATCACTTGTAATTCGAGTCCTAGGTTGCGAATGACTTCTAAGACGGTAGTTTCGTGGGGATGCCAGGTGGCAACGATCGCTCGTCCTACACTCAGGGGGTCAACTCCTCGCTCTTGCAGTGCCTTGATAAACTCCTCTGGGGGAGGCTCACATAACAGTTTTTCTTCACGGATTGCGGGTTGGTATAGTAACGCTCCATTCTCGACGACAACTTGTTCAAACAGGTCGAGGTGAGGGAAGACATGGCGCAAATCATCTAGCTGTCGCCCTGTTACCATGATTAATCTTCGACCAGAGTCCCGCAGACGCCTAAGGGCGGCTAAGGTTTCTTCATCCACACGTCCATCGGTTGCTAGTGTGCCATCATAGTCAGTCGCTAGTGCTAGGTAACGCATCAGTTAATTTCCTCCCCTCTCTTGAGCTAATCGTACTGGAGTTGGCGCGAGGCTCTATCCGGCGTGGGTGAGATAGCAGAAGGCAGGGACAGAGGGCTTATTAGTAATACATCGTCGTTTCAGCCGTTAAATCTGTCCTAACTTGTAGGGCGACAGCTATAACTCAAAGACGATGCAAGATAAAAAAGAACCTATTATACTACAATGTATGTAGTATAATATAATTACATGATTATGAACTAACACTGAGTGTATTTATTAAAGCTTTTAGTCAATAGCCTGTTAAAAACGGATTGATTTTTGACATGAAGTGTGAATTGTGTGAACGAGAAGTCCATCGTTTAACCGCCCATCATTTGATTCCCCGACAGGCCGTGAAGCGCAAACAGGCTGAGTCTGGCCCAACTATTGATATCTGCTCTCCCTGCCATAAACAGATACATGGATTCTTTGACAACAAGCGTTTAGCTCAAGAACTCAATTCTGTGGAAGCCTTGAGAAATGAACCGCAAATGGCAAAGTTTCTGGCTTGGGTAAAGAAGCAAAAGCCGGATAAGCGCATTCAAGTGCATCGGACAAGTTAGGGTTAATATGAGCGCCATCGCGGTTTAACCTTTAGGCTTGTCATTAAATTAGACCAGCCTTCTATTCAAATTGCCAACAATCTAGATGCCAACCTCTTCCTTCTACTGCCACAGCCGCTATGTAACCCGGTGCTGCTAATAGCTGATACAAAGACCAACGAGACGCTGCTGCTTGGTCTCCTTGGATACTCAGTAATGCGGCGGGTTCTCCAGGAACCAGGGAAACTTCAACCTTCTCCAAGCCAGGTAATCCATCACCGATCGCTTTCAGGTATGCTTCTTTACAAGTCCAGGCGTGGAAAAATGCCTCTTGCTTCTGGTCATCAGTCGGTGAGGCACTGATGACGGCGTGTTCACGGGGAGAAAAGAAACGTTTCGCCAGCTTCTCGGCTTCTGGCATGGGGCGCATGTATTCCAAGTCAATGCCAATATGGGGCGTGGGCGCGATCGCATATAAAGCTAGCCCGTTGGAGTGAGACAGGTTAAATGAAACTGTCCCTTCGGTATCCGGGTTGGCTAGCATTGGCTTACCACGAGACGTATAGGAAAACTGTAACTGAGCGGGTTGCAAATTTAAGTAGCGACTGAGAATAGCTCGCAACATCCCTCGACCGGCAATAAAGTGATTGCGATCGCGCTCAAAGTAAAACCGCTCGGCTCTCAGTTGCTCATCTGGGGAAAGGATGGTTGCAAACTGCTGAGTTTGCCAAGCGGGTAGGTTAAGATCAGCACGCCAGACATGGACAACATCTTGCAATAACACCAAGTCTGCCGATGGGGAACGCCACAAAGGCTCAAAGCTATCAAGTTTAGTGGATTCGGTCATTTATGGCTTGTTGGTAATAGGGAATGGGTAATGGGTAATTTTGACTTTTGAGTTTGATGTTTGAGTTGTAGCCTATGCTCCATTCCCTATTCTTTATCACCCATTCTCTATCACCCATTCCCTATTTCCTATTCCCCATTCCTCATTCCCAACCAGCCACCAACGATACCACCAGACTTAATATTATTGATTTGCTTGTGCCTTCTCTAAACAAACTCTCAACTTTTCCACCATTGTTTGTACTTGGGGTTCCGAGAACATGGTGGTATGATTCCCAGGCACATCTTGAATATCGAACCCTTCAGTTGCTAACTTGCTCCAGCCCACAAAAGGATCGACGTACCACTGATCGGTTTCAGGCACTTCTATCGCCCGGAAGTAGGTCACTCGACCTTGGTAAACATTGGGGATATAGTAGCGGATTGTTTCCAAGTGATGGGCTACGAGGGAAGGGGAATCATCCGCAGATGGGGCTTCTTCGACTTCTGGATGAGAGGTATAGGGAGTCTTGAATACCTTCTCCAGAATCATCTTCAGTAGCGTTTCTTTGATGCCGCGATCATTACTCCAATCGGCAATACCGAGCCGCTGCTTAATCTTCCACTTCACCAAATCTAGCAGGTACTTCGGGCCATACTTGAAGATTTTCTGGACATGCTGCAAGAACCATTCATGAACTCGCCCTTGTTGGCGATAACCCAAAGGCATTGTATCGAAAAAGGCTAGAAAGGCGATATCCTGACCTTGTGCCTTGAGTTGGTGCGCCATCTCAAATGCGATCGCGCCGCCATAGGAGTAACCTCCTAAATAATACGGCCCCTCAGGTTGAACCTCACGGATTTCTCGGATATAGTGAGCTGCCATGTCTTCAATCCGAGTGTAGGGCGGTTGAGTTCCATCTAAACCCTGAGCTTGTAGTGCCCAGAAGGGTTGATTCGCAGGCAAATGACGGGCAAATTCCCGGAAGATGAGAACGTTGCCGAGAATCCCATGAACGCAGAATAGAGGTGGCTTAGAACCCTTGGGTTGAATCGGCACTAGTGTACGCCAAGACGCTGCATTATCTTCGCGGCGGAGTACGTTGGCTAGTTGCTCCACAGTAGCCGCTTGGAATAAGGTAGCTAAGGGCAGATTTTTGCCGAATTTTTGCTCGATTTCAGAGAACAGAGTCACGGCGAGGAGCGAGTACCCTCCCAAATCGAAGAAGTTGTCCTTGACGCCAATCGCTTGCATCCCCAGAATCTCTTGCCAAATCTCCACCATCTGGAGTTCTATCGAGTCGCGGGGGGCTACGTAGTCCTGTGTTGGTTGGCGACGTTCCTGAGAGGGGGCGACAGGTACGGAACGCTCTACCACGTTCGGGATTAGGGATGAGATGGGTTGATCGGGGTTAGCCACAATCTCTTCCAGCAACGTTTGGAAATGCCCCAGCATCTCGGTGATGGTAGCATCCTCGAACAGGTCAGTGTTGTACTTCCAAACACCACTGATCTCTTCGGCGCACTCTACCATAGATAGAGACAAATCGAAATCCGCCGTTCCGTTATCGATTTCTACAGGTGTAACGGTTAAATCAGGTAGCTTCAAGGACTGCTTCGGGACGTTTTGCAGTGCAAACATCACTTGAGACAACGGCGTATTGACCAAATTCAGGGCAGTGACTAACTGCTGAATCGGTAAATCCTGGTGGGAAAAGGCTCCGGATGCTGTTTGGCGTACCCGTCCGAGTAGCTCTCGAAAACTGGGGTTGCCAGAAAGGTCAGTTGGTAGAACTAAAAGATTGACAAAATAACCAATTAGCCCTCTCGTTTGGCTGCGGTTGCGGTTGGCAGTGGGACTACAGACAAAGAGTTTTTCCTGAGCGGTGTAGCGGTACAGCAGAACCTTAAAGGCAGCTAAGAGCGTGGCATATAAAGTAGCCCCTTCCTCACGGCTCAGTACTTTAAGTTCGGCAGCGAGTTTCTTGGGTAAAACCAGTGTTTGACGAGCACTACGGTGAGTTGGTAAAGCGGGTTGTGGGTGGTCAATGGGTAGTTGTTGTACTGGAAGACCGCCATTGAGTTGCTGCTTCCAGAAGGATAGTAAGGCATCCAAGAACTCACCTTGCAGCGACTGCCGTTGCCAGACGGCGAAGTCTGCATACTGAAGGGGCAGTTCAGGGAGGGGTGATGGCTTTCCAGTAGAGAAGGCATCATAGAGGGCAGCTAGTTCGCGCAACAACACGCCCTCTGACCATCCGTCAAATACAACTTGATGGATAGTCACAACTAAAACATAGTCTTGTTCACCCAAATCAATTAAGGTAGCTCGTAAAATTGGCCCTTGCTTCAGGTCGAAGGGACGCTGGGCTTCCTCAACGAGGAACGTTTGGATTTGGGCTTGTGGCGTTTCGATGGCGGTGTAATCTAAAATCGCCAATCTAAAATCTGATATCGGATGAACAACTTGAACAGGTTGCCTATCTACTGTAGAGAAAGTGGTGCGTAATGTTTCGTGACGCCGCAAAAGTTCGTTAAGGCTTTGCTGTAGCGCCTTTACATTCAGTAACCCCGTGATGCGAAAAGCTAAGGGGATGTTGTGAGCAGAACTATCTGGTTTTAACTGGTTGAGAAACCACAACCGTTCTTGGGAAAAAGAGAGGGGTAAGTCTGTAGTTCGTGCAACTGGCTTTAAGGGCGGTGCCTGGTTTTGTAACGTAATGACTGTTTTAATCGCTTGCCAAAATTCAGTGGCGGCAGCTTCGGATTTAGTCAGGGTTGGTGAGGATTGCGTTGTTGGAGAACTTGTCTGGTTTTTCTCGCTTAATCCTTCTTGTAAAACACCCTGCGTTTCAAACTCTAGCTGTTTCATAACCTGCTCTTCCCTTTCAACGTGATTAGCTAATAGCCTTGACCTAAGGCTTTATATCTGATGTGCTTACGCTACGGGCACTCTTAGAGGGGCACGCATACTTTCTTGCTGAGCAGTTCAGTAATGTTAGCTAGAGTTTGAAAATTCTCAAAGCTGATTTCCGAGGCATCAAATGCAATACCAAATGTTTCTTGTAAGTTCAGCACCAAGGTCATCGCTGTAATGGAGTCTAGACCAAGGTTGAACAAGTTTTTATCGTCTTCTAATTCCTCATCGGTAATAGTGGGCAAAATGTCTAGTACGATATCGCGGACTTTCTGCTTAACTTGTGCAAAACTTTCCATAATTTACACCCTTGGATTGACTCGGTAAAACGGTTGACTATCTTTGAAAGCAACTCGGCATCAAGCCGCCTTAGTCTGTTCGGTAAAATAGGGCATTACTTCCCGGGAAAATAAGCGCATTGAGGCTTCTGCGGCTTCGACGGGCATCATATTAAAGTTCACCTGTAGCGAGGCAATGTCAAATCCGCCTACTTGATGGTTGTACCGTGCGATCGCCTCACGTATTTCCTTGGGGGTACCAATCCAGGCTGCCCCCTTGGCAACCTGAGACTCAAAGGTTTCTTGCTTCAGCCCAGCAATAATCTTGTCGTAGCCTGGGTAATCCGCAGAACTTGAGCCGGATGTCCAATCTGAGGCGGCATCTACCAAGGATTGCAGATAGTCATTGAGAGGTTGACGTGCGATCGCTACAGCCTCATCGTTGGTTAGTGATGCAAACATATGAAACGCTAGCATGACTCGCCCTTGTCCTGGGTGACCGGCTGATTTCCACGCTTCGCGATACAGCCCTAGCAGTTCCGCCATCTTACCCCCAGCCAAGGGGATTGCCATCACCCCATAGCCTTTCTTACCCGCCGAGACGAAGGATTCAGGTGTTGCCAGTGCCGCTATCCAGAAGGGGGGACGGCGTTGTTGGGTTGGACGGGGTAGAGAGGTTACTTTCTTGAAGCTGTGGAACTGCCCCTCTATGGATACGTTTTCGTCTTCTAGCAGGCGGCGCACCTGTTCGACTCCTTCGTCGAAGCGAGCACGACTTTCGTTCAAATTAACACCAAAGCGGACGAATTCATGAGGCAGAAACGCCCGCGCAAAACCTACTTCCAGACGCCCATTGGAAATCGCATCTAACATCCCAATTTCGCCTGCCAATTTCAACGGGTTATTAAAAGCAGGCAGAACAGCACCTGTAATTAAACGGGCTTGCCGAGTCCGTTGAGATGCCGCTGTTAAAAAGACAATGGGGTTGGGACTGTAACCCCCGTAAGGATGAAAGTAATGCTCAACCGTGCGAACGTGGGTATAACCTAACTCATCGCACAAGCTGACTAGGTGTAGCGCTTCATTAAAATATTGTTGACCTGACTTTTGGTGTGGTGCAACGTCTGGGAAAAACTGGATACCGAATTCCATAGAGTGCTTCCTTCGTATGGTCGTTCAAAAAGGGCGTGACAGAGGGCTGGAATTCAGTCGTTTTTTCAGGAATTATCCAACCAAGCATCTATCAGATTTGGCATGTTGCCAGATAAAAACTCCTCTCATTGAGTATTAGAGGTTGCCGTGCGGTGCAACGAGGGCGTTATCCCTTTGATAACGCCCTCGTTTTTAATGCATCAACCTAAACCTTTTTGCGTAATACCTTCCCTAGAGGATTTTTTGGGAGTTCTTGGCGAAATTCAATGAGTTTCGGAATTTTAAAGTCGGCTAACTTATCTTTGCAGAATGCTATGATTTCCTGTTCTTTGCACTCTTCCTTAAGCACAAGAACGGCCTTAATTAATTCTCCTCCTAAGGGGCCTTTTGTCCCTACAACAACAGCTTCCCCAACCTTAGGATGAGTTCCTAGCACATCTTCTACCTCTAGTGGATCGACTTTATATCCACCGGTATCAATAAAGATTTTCTTCCGTCCCGTTAAATAAAGACGCCCTTGCTCATCTTTTTTACCCAAGTCACCAGTGAAAAAGTGACCATTGCGGAATGCCTCTTTATTCACTTCGGGCAGATTGTAATATCCAGTGGTTAAGGTTTCGCTCTTGATGACGAACTCTCCAATTAAGCCAGGAGCTAATTCATTAGCTTCGTCATCCATCACCTTAATTTCAACATTCTTCATCGGCAAACCGATGGAGTCATACTGAATGTCAATTTCAGGATCTAAATTAATCGCAACAGCGCCAGCTTCTGTACAACCATACAACTGTCTAAGAGGAAGACCAAATCGATGCAGGAATTTATCGAATGTATCCTTCGGTAAGAAATTGCCCGCTGAGATACATAATCTCACTGTCGAAAAATCGACTTGGGTTTGATAAGGAGTTGCTGCCAAAATACTGTAGATGTAGGGAACCGCTGGCAAAATTGTAATCTTCTCGTGTTCAATCAGATTTAACACTCGTGGGCAGCGGAATACAAAGGGCATTTCTACAGGAGCGCCATTTTGCATAAACTGCTCTAAGATAACCAGGGTTGCTCCTGTAAACGTAGCGGCTAACATGCATTCCCCAAACCCATAAGCGTGGAACAGCGGCACAATACACAAAATATTGTCAGACGCTGTTACGTTAAGGGTGGTTACACAATTAGTTCCTTGGTGAACTATATTTTTCTGCGTTCTGGCAACTCGTTTAGGTCTACCCGTAGACCCAGAGGAGTACTGATAAATGACATCTCCTTCATAAGGAGATACTTCGGCAAAATCCTCGGTTTCATTTTGGATAAGGTTATAGAACGAGAGAGTGGATGGTTCATCTCC
>DATNPV010000240.1:0-4113 GCA_036703055.1 Waterburya sp. | reverse complement strand
TGTTCATCATCTTGTGCGCTCCCAAATTCCGTAATTTTTGCAAATATAGATTAAGCTAATCATCCACAGCCTATCTCAAATCCCTATTTAGAAGCCGTCCATGAACAGCCCCTTCCTGACTCGCCTCCATAGCCCGGAACGCCCTGTCATCGTCTTTGATGGTGCAATGGGAAGTTCGCTTCAGACGCAAAACCTGACCGCAGAAGACTTCGGAGGGGCGCAGTACGAAGGCTGTAACGAGTACTTGGTAGTCACTAAGCCAGAAGCAGTGGAGAAAGTGCACCGGGGTTTTCTGGAAGTTGGGGCAGACGTGATTGAAACGGACACCTTTGGCGGTGCGTCGATAGTTCTGGCAGAATATGACCTAGCCGACCAAGCGTATATTCTCAACAAGACAGCCGCAGAATTGGCAAAGCGCGTGGCGGCTGAATATTCCACACCAGAGAAACCCCGCTTTGTTGCCGGTTCGATTGGGCCAACCACCAAGCTGCCAACGCTGGGGCATATTGACTTTGACACCCTGCAAGCCTCCTTTGCCGAACAGGTTAGGGGACTTTATGACGGTGGTGCTGACCTGTTGATTGTAGAAACTTGTCAGGATGTCCTGCAAATTAAGGCAGCACTGAATGCAATTGAAGAAGTTTTCCAAGAGAAAGGCGCACGCCTGCCGGTGATGGTGTCGGTGACAATGGAAGTCCAAGGCACGATGCTGTTAGGGTCAGAAATTGGCGCGGCACTAACGATTTTAGAGCGTTATCCGATTGATATTCTCGGCTTAAACTGTGCCACAGGGCCAGACCGGATGCAGGAACACATCAAATATTTGTGCGAACATTCGCCGTTTGTTGTGTCCTGTATCCCCAATGCTGGGTTACCGGAAAACGTTGGAGGTCATGCCCACTATAAGCTGACGCCAATGGAATTGCGGATGGCCCTAATGCATTTTGTGGAAGATTTGGGCGTGCAAGTGATTGGCGGCTGTTGTGGTACGCGCCCCGATCATATTCAACAATTAGCAGAAATTGGTCAAACCCTAAAGCCGAAAGAACGGCATTTCCAGTTTGAACCCTCGGCAGCGTCGATTTACAGCGCCCAACCCTACGAGCAGGATAACTCGTTCCTGATTGTAGGTGAGCGCTTAAATGCCAGTGGTTCCAAGAAGTGCCGCGACATGTTGAATGCGGAAGATTGGGATGGACTGGTGTCTTTAGCCAAATCCCAGGTACGGGAAGGTGCTCACGTTCTGGATGTCAACGTGGACTATGTGGGACGTGACGGCGTGCGGGATATGCACGAATTGGCATCCCGTTTGGTAACAAATGTTACACTTCCCCTGATGCTCGACTCCACAGAATGGGAAAAGATGGAGGCGGGGTTAAAGGTTGCTGGCGGTAAGTGCCTGCTGAACTCCACCAACTATGAAGATGGGGAACCGCGTTTCTTAAAGGTGCTGGAGTTAGCGAAGAACTACGGGGCGGGTGTCGTCGTTGGTACGATTGATGAAGATGGGATGGCGCGGACGGCAGAGAGGAAATTTGCGATCGCACAACGCGCCTATCGCCAAGCGGTAGACTATGGTATCCCTCCCTACGAAATCTTTTTTGACCCCCTCGCGCTTCCTATCTCTACAGGGATTGAAGAAGATAGAAGCAATGGTAAGGCAACGATAGAAGCGATTCGTCAGATTCGGCAAGAACTCCCAGGCTGCCACATTATCTTGGGCGTCTCCAATGTTTCCTTCGGGTTGAACCCAGCCGCCCGGATAGTCCTCAATTCCATGTTCTTGCATCTAGCTATGGAAGCGGGGATGGATGCCGCGATTGTCAGCGCTAGCAAGATTCTGCCCTTAGCGAAGATTGAGCCAGAACATCAAGAAGTCTGCCGGAAGTTAATCTTTGATGAACGGCAGTTTGACGGGGATATCTGCACCTACGACCCCTTAGGAGAGCTTACCACGCTGTTTGAAGGAAAGACGACAAAACGCGATCGCTCGCAAGACGAAAGCCTCCCCGTTGAAGAACGCCTCAAGCGCCACATTATTGATGGCGAACGCATTGGATTAGAAGAACAGCTAGCCAAAGCCTTAGAAAAGTATCCGCCTCTCGACATTATTAATACCTTCTTGTTAGATGGGATGAAAGTTGTTGGGGAACTGTTTGGTTCCGGGCAAATGCAACTTCCGTTTGTATTGCAATCGGCGGAAACCATGAAAGCGGCAGTGGCGTATCTAGAGCCATACATGGACAAAGCTGATACTGGTAATAATGCCAAGGGAACTGTCGTGATTGCCACAGTTAAAGGCGATGTCCACGACATTGGGAAAAATCTTGTAGATATCATCCTTTCTAACAATGGCTACAAGGTCGTTAACCTCGGCATTAAGCAGCCAGTGGATAACATTATTGATGCTTACGAACAGCACAAGGCTGACTGCATTGCCATGAGTGGATTGCTGGTGAAATCTACTGCTTTCATGAAAGAGAATTTGCAGACATTTAACGAACGAGGAATTAGTGTCCCCGTTATTTTAGGCGGTGCAGCACTGACTCCAAAATTTGTCCATGAAGATTGCCAAAATACCTACCAGGGTAAGGTGATTTATGGGAAAGATGCGTTTTCTGACTTGCACTTCATGGATAAGTTGATGCCGGCTAAAGCGGCTGGTAAGTGGGACAATTTAAAAGGATTTTTGGATGAATTAGACGAAACAGCAGCGGCATCAACGAATGGTCATAAAGAACCTGTAGGTGAAGCTAAGGAAGCAAAAGTAACGGCTGAACCAGCAGTCATAGATAGGCGACGTTCAGAGGCTGTTGCTGTAGATATTGAACGCCCCACGCCTCCGTTCTGGGGAACTAAGTTATTGCAACTAGAGGATTTCTCTTTGGAGGAGATATTTGGCTATCTGGATTTGCAAGCGCTGATTGCTGGGCAGTGGCAGTTCCGTAAGCCGAAGGAGCAATCGCGGGAAAAGTATGATGCATTTTTGCAAGAGAAGGTTTATCCGGTTCTAGAGGATTGGAAGGGGCGTATTGTTGAGGAGAAGTTGTTGCATCCTCAGGTGATTTATGGTTATTTTCCCTGTCAGGCTGAGGGGAATTCACTATATATCTATAATCCAGAAGGAACGAACCACAGAGGCGCAGAGGGCGGGGAGAAATTGGAGGAGGTGGCGAGGTTTGATTTTCCTCGGCAGCGTTCTTTGCGGCGTTTGTGCATTGCTGATTTCTTTGCGCCGAAGGAGTCTGGCATTATTGATGTGTTCCCGATGCAGGCGGTGACGGTTGGAGAGGTTGCTACTGAATTTGCGAAGAAGCTATTTGAGTCCAACCAATATACGGATTATCTGTACTTTCACGGGTTGGCGGTGCAGACGGCGGAGGCGTTGGCAGAGTGGACACATGCTCGAATTCGTCGGGAGTTGGGCTTTGGCAGTGAGGAACCGGATAATATTCGGGATGTGTTGGCTCAGCGATATCGGGGTTCACGGTATAGTTTTGGGTATCCGGCTTGTCCGAATATTCAAGACCAGTATAAACAGTTGGAGTTGCTGGGGTGCGGTCGCATCAATCTTTACATGGATGAAAGCGAACAATTGTATCCTGAACAATCTACTACTGCAATCATTGCTTATCATCCTGTGGCGAAATACTTTAGCGCCTAATTAGATACGGTGTAATCCATTTCACGTTAGGGATGATACCAATAGTTAGTGGAAGTGAAGGAACAAGTAAAAAGGGAAAAGGTAAAAGTATCAGACTTTTTCCTTTTTACCTTTTCCTTGTCATCATGCTAATTAGAGGTTTTCTTAGGAATTTTATGATTATTCCTGTTCCTGTTTCAGTAATTGCTCTTTAGAATCGCCCCAGTACGCACTGTAAGTCCAGAGTTCGTCGTTACCTTTAGTCTCTACCGACCATCGGTAAATCGCTGATTTGGGATTAACACCAATCTCAATCAGCTTTGCGCCCATATAGTACTCCATCTGGTTTTTTGTCATGTCTTTAAATGCATCAGGCTTGTTCTTGCTGATGGAGCGGGACATGTGTGCCTGGGTGTGTCTTGCCATTTTTTGCTGATTTTTACGTAATTGCACTTATCTCATTGTTTCAT
>DATNPV010000227.1:0-4251 GCA_036703055.1 Waterburya sp. | reverse complement strand
GTTATTTACATTTCGTTACGATTTTGGCTCATGCCATGAAAGTCAGTAGGGTACATTGTTAACGCACCCTACAAGGAGTTACCGATAACTGCACTACATAGTTAGAGTCGATGCTCCTGTTACCAGGGGACACCTCTCCTTCAGAACTGTACGTGCGATTTTCACCGCATACAGCTCCTGGTCGATTTCTACTTTCTGCCATAGGAGTTTCCTTTTAAGTCACTTGTTTTGGAAAGATTTCGAGCTTCACGCGCCAATCCGTGAACTGGTTTGTGCTGGTGACAATGGCGGTGTAGAGCTTCTATGTTTGTCCGCTCCCAATTGTCATGGTTGCCGTCTTTATGGTGTAGCTCCACTTTGTCACCACTGGAAAAATAGAGTCCACAAGCATTGTATTTTAGGTTCTCCATCCTCTGACGATTGAGCCGCATTTAGCGAGTCTTTGTGTAAGGGGGAATCTACTATCTTTCATCGTCGCCTTGACCTTGGCTTTGACTCGTTTGGTCGCTTCCTTGGTTGGGGTTGAGATGAATTTTCCGTTAGGTTTGACCGCAAAGTGCCATCCCAGGAAATCAAATCCGTCTGTGCTTTTGACTATTCTGGTCTTATTTTCTTTGATTCGCAGTCCGCGTTTTTCGAGAAACTGGGAGACTTGGGATTTGACGTGTTCGGGATTAGTCCCTGGCTTACAGATATACACTAGGTCATCTGCGTATCTTAGACACGAAACTCCTTTGTTTTCTCCTATTGTTTTGATACCGTTGAGTGCAATGTTGGCTAAAAGAGGCGAGATTACACCCCCTTGAGGAGTTCCCATTTCGGAACGTGGGAACTCACCTTTTACTCCTGCAATGATTGCTCGTCTTAACCCTTTGATAGCCACCTTTGGTAGTTCCACTCTATCTAGGATTATTTGGTGACTTATCTGGTCGAAGCATTTCTCGATATCCATCTCTAGGATGGTTTTGTTTATTCCCTTTCCTCTAGTACTTAAGGCTAAGAATAGCCTCTTTTGGACATCGTGACAGCTCCTACCTGGTCCGAACCCGTAGGAGTTTCCGTGAAAGGTTGCCTCTGCTGCGGGTTCCAATGCGTATTTGAGCAGGCATTGCTAGGCTCTATCGCCTATGGTTGGGATGCCTAATTTCCTTTGGGTTCCATCCTTTTTGGGGATGTGTACCCTCCGTAACTTCTGGTGTTCCCATGTCTTCCACCCTGATTGAAGTTGTTCGACTAATTGCAATCTTTCCTTTGGATTGAGTGCAACTTTGCCGTCGATACCTGCGGTAGCTTTACCCTGATTTAGTTGGGTGACTTGCCTAACTGCCAAATATTTGACAGCTTTGGAGTTTAACAGGAGTTTCTGAAGCTTTCTTACGAGCCTGTGGTCGCCATTCTTCCGAGCTTTGAAGATTCTGGTTTGTAGGCGGAAAACACATAGCTGGAATTTCTTCCAGGGTAGGGTTTTTCAGTCATCTCGTACCGTTTGGTGAGTCATAACATTAACCAACTACTACAGTAATCGTTCTCTATCGACCGTAGCCAGTCGGCCATAGAGTCCTTAGTTCTTTGGCTTTTTGACTACATCCTACCCGCCCATTTCATCTGTGCCTTTGACTTACCCTACCTTGGATATTCGACCGTCCAAGGAGATTTGGGCGTTTTTCTTCGTTCCGTAGTGTGATTGTTGCGCCGACTTAGGATTCTCCATTTCACCCACCACGACCCAGGATTGCATCTCACTGAACGAGATTGACGCGGGTTTTGTGTGGTTGTCTATCGTTCCTTTTCCGATAGTGAGTATTGGATGTTTTTCTAGGAGATTTAACTGTACGTTATCCATATCAGCTTACCTAACGGGTTTCCGGCATCTCAGCGTTGTTATTCCCGTCCTGTTCCCAGCTTCACTTTGAGGGTCAGTCTCCGTGTGGGCAGATTTGGCGTCACATCATCCCGGATGGGGAGGGCTTGCACCTCCATCACCTCTACAGTTATCTCAGGGTTATTTTAAGGCGACACCTGAGACTCTAGCTTATGGATTAGGCTAGAAACGAATCGCACCAGTCATTACTCTTGGAAGTAGTTAACGGCTATTGCTATAAGATTTGCCACATCAACCAGCAACTCCACTATCGTGGCATCCCATTCCCTAGAGTCCGAGTGTGCCGCTTCTAGAAATCCCCACCACTCTTCTTGAATAAGAATAGGTATCATCACGGCTGCCTTAATATTCAACTGACGTAGACGCTTAGCAACAACAGCAGGTACTCCATTCTGCTGAATATCCGTAATCGCTACCATTCTCCCCACCTCAAACTCCTGGGCATATTCCATTTCCCAGTCAGCCTCCTGCCGAGAGGAGTTGGAAACAGAGGTTCCATCTTCAGCGAGAGATTGGGCTGTGGAATTACCATTTTTGTGGTATAGGCCAACGCTAGAGACTTGCAAAAATTCCTGAATTTCTTTCACAGAAGACTTGAAAAGCTCCTCCAAGGTGAGAGACTGTGTCAGGCATTGAGCAATGCCTCTAAACAAGCGCTCGCGCTGGGTTTGCTTTTGTAAGGCTTCCGTCACCTGCCAGACTTGTTTGAGTGCCCGACTCGCTTCTAGAAGACGGGCAACCCGCTGACGCAAGACAGCCCAGTGTATTGGTTTTGTCACATAATCCGTTGCACCAGCTTCAAATGCCTGATCAACAGAATCTTGGTCGTCTAGTACCGTAATCATCAGCACAGGTGTGTGAGCGGCAGCAGGCAGAGTCCGCAACCGACTACAGCAAGTGAAGCCATCCATTACTGGCATAACAGCATCTAGCAGGACGATATCAGGCTGTAAGCGTACAAATTCATCCAAGCCGTTCTCTCCATTGTTCGCTTCTGCCACTTGGTATCCTTCTTCTTCCATCGCTAGGCGAAGCAAGGCTCTGAGAGTACGGTCATCATCGACCACCAAAACCAGGGGAGAATCTGGTTGAGAAAGGGAATTCATCAAGGACTCTGCTTATTGGCCATTTGTAAAGCTACTTTTACTTTCTCATACTCCGCCTCCACCCGTGCCATACTTTCAGATGCATGAGTCGTAATACCGACGCGCCCCATCATTTCTAACTCTTTACAAAGATTAGAGAGTCTGGTGGCGCCCAAATTAGCACTGCTTGATCGCAAAGAATGAGCCGACTGTTTTAGGGATTGGGCATCCCCAGCCGCCACAGCCTCCCGAATGCTTTGTAACAATTGGGCCGCATCTTCGAGGTAGTCAGCGATAATTTGGCTTAAGCTCTCCCCCGCAATTTGTCGCAGGGATTTGATAATTTTTTGATCCAGTACAGATGGAGACTCAAGCGTCTGACTGATGGCTGGGTGTTTTTGCGTTGGCAATTTTCTGTTCACAACCCGTGCTGGCTGACACCGATGCAAGACTCGAATCAGTTCCTTCTCCTGGATCGGTTTGCTGAGGTAGTCATCCATACCGGCTTCCATGCACTTTTGGCGATCGCCAGCCATGGCATAAGCCGTCATCGCAATAATCCGAGGACGCTGCGATTTTAGATTGAGGGAATCCTCTTGAGCTGTACTCCCCCCATCTCCTCCTCCCCCCATCTCCCCCTCCCCACGTCCCCCGTCTTGAGTCCACTCTTGGCAAATGAAACGAGTCGCCGTCAATCCGTCCATTTCCGGCATTTCCACATCCATCAGCACTACATCATAGGGCTGACGACGCAACGCTTCGAGGGCTTCCCGACCATTGCTGACGACATCGGCTCGATACCCTAACTGTTTTAAAGTCAGCAGAGCGACTTGTTGGTTGACCTTATTATCTTCTGCTAACAAAATCCGCAACGGCATCTGTTGAGCGAGTTGAGGGGTTGAGGAGGTCAGTTTGTAGTGAATGCGATCGCCCTCTCTCGTATTAGGCAGCGCAACGGGGTAACCTGGGGCAATTACGGTGAAATAGAATCTAGAGCCTAGGGACTTAAGAGTTTGGATTGTGCCATCTTCGGACGTCTGGCTAGAAGTGGGTTTGAAATTTTCAGCGGGCGGCTGAGAGTTATCCCTTGTTATTACACCACTCCCCAAGCAAAAGTCACTAGGCGGATTTCCAGCACATGCCCCCCAACTCTCCACCCACATCCGGCCCCCCATCAGGTCACACAACCGTTTGCTAATTGCCAAACCCAGTCCTGTACCTTCGTAGCGGCGACTGGTCGAAGCATCCACCTGGCTAAACAGCTTGAACAGACGCTCCATCCTA
>DATNPV010000214.1:0-6862 GCA_036703055.1 Waterburya sp. | reverse complement strand
CCTCCTACTGAGCCAGAGGAATTGCAACTCGATAGTGAAGTGGTACTCAAGGCTATAGAGTTGCAACATGGTTTATTGATAGAACGAGTGCGGGGAATTTTCTCCTTCTCTTATTTGGCGTTTCAAGAATACTTCACTGCTAGGAAAATCGTTGCTTCTCATAATTTACAAGCCTTAGAGAAACCCCTGGAACGTCTAGTTAGTCACATTACTGAACCCCGTTGGCGCGAAATCTTTTTGTTGACGGCTGCCATGCTGCGGAGTGCAGACTCGCTGGTACAGTTGATGAAGCAACAAGTTGATGGGCTAGTTGCCCAAGACCCCTATCTCCAAGAGTTTTTAACCTGGGCGAGTCAAAAGTCCCAAGTTGTTCCTCCCCAGCCATCTGCTATTCGCGCTTTTTACTTTGCCATTGCCCGGACTCCTCACCTGGCTCCTCAATTTGCCCTTGCCTGCACCCTTGACCAAGGTATTTTTCTGGATGCGGCACTGGATAACCTAGTGTTGGAGAGCGCTATTGACTCCAGCGCTGATTTTGTCCATGCCTATGCCTGCGCTGATGCTCTGAGCAATGCCTTGACCATTGTTCTGGATCTGGGGTTACAGCAGTCGCTGCAACAACTCCAAGACCAACTCCCTGACTCAAAACGGGACACAGAAAGGTTTCAGGAATGGTGGCAAACGAATCATGTCGCTTGGAGTGAGAGGTTAAGGGAAGCGATCGCGCTTCATCGAAATATTCAGCATCAGTGGCACTTTAGCCCTGAGCAGCAGCAAGTGTTGCAACGCTACTATGATGCTAATCAGTTGCTCATCGATTGCCTCAATAGCAACTGTGAAGTGACGGCTGCCGTGCGGCAGGAAATTGAAGCCGCCTTGTTGTTGCCGCAGAAGGAACTTGAGGAGAGAGAATGGGAGTAAAGTTGAGGTCAAGAATGTCTAGGAGATAGGTAATAATTTCCTTTGTAAGTCAAGCCGCCCTCATCGAAATATTGGCCTTTTCTCTACAGGTGTGACAAAGAAATGTTCGGGCCACTTTTTTTTTCTATTGGTGCCAAATATCTCCTGTACCTGCCATAGCTGACAAGTAACGATGTAATCGCATTGACCATGGGCAACACCATACAGATTAACCCATTGTTCCGGGGCTAGCTGATCAGACTCGTTAAACGGAATCAATTCGTGCATTTCTTGGTGTATCAAAGTACTCAACTTACAGGGATAGAGATAAGTAGGGTGGCATTCGTGACAAGTTAAGCAGCTCTTGAAATAGTCAAAGCCCATATCTAGTGTTTAAGAGCAAGAATCAACACTAATGTAGGCTAGCTCCAAAACCCTTCGCCTATGAGCAGATTTACTCATGAAGTCTAGAAGCCTAATATAGTGGCATGCTCGGCATTGGCAAAAAGTCCTTGACAAAAAGGTTTTGACCTTAACTTGTCACGAATGGTAGGGTGGGGAATGTCCAGCGACGTATGTCACACACTGTTGAAATCCTTAACCAATTGGGAAAGGTTATGGTTCTACTGCATGGCACCAATTAGATGGATTTGTTTGCAGTATTTCAAAAATGGTGATGTTAACTTGAAAGTGTCAGCTCTAACTGCTTTTCGAGATTTAGAGCGTCATATCTAAGGTCATTACCCAATATCCGTTGAGCAATAGCGTAGGAAGATTGTTTACAAATTACTAAACAGCTAAGCACAGCAAGGAACTCATCAAAATTCAGAGGTTTGGTAAACCACAAGTCAAACCCAGCCAAGAGAGCACGTTTTTCTATATCTTCAGTTGCATAAGCTGTCACAGCAAGGGCTAGCACCTCTTTCCCTCGCGCTGCCGTGAGTGTTCTCACTTGGCGAATCAGAGCAAAGCCATCCTCTTTAGGTAAGGCAACCTCACTCACGAGGATATCCGGTTGCCATTGCACAAATACCTCCAGAGCTTGCTGGACTGAAGATGCCGTTTCCACCTCTACACCATAGGATTGCAGCAGCAACGTCATCAAATCGCAGGAATCGATATTGTTATCTACAACGAGCATTCGCAGCCCATGGAGAGATGGCAGATTAGTAGGAAATCCATTATCTAGATACATAGCATTTCCCCTTGAGACTGTTAACGACCTTTAGTATGACATTCTGCTGCTATAAACCATGTTTTGAAAGGTGTTTGATTGATGTATGAATTATATAAGTTGTACGAAAAATATTTATTTTTTTACACGAAAAGCACCAAATTAAATGCTATCACTGGATTTTTTTTGGGGATAATAGCCCTATTTTATTTACTCATGGACAGGGGAAGTATAGCTGTCGGAATAAAGCTTAGGACAGGTTTCATGGCTAAAATAACCACGTACTACCAATAAACCTTTTGCCCTTTGTCTTCTGCCTTTTGCTGCTATAATTCAGAAAAAAAATAAGCGCAGCTTAGAAGTAGAAGTCAGTTTATTTAAAATATTTTTAATTCTTAGTAAATTTTATACAACTTATACACTAGTTAGACGCTAGATTGAACATAATTTATAACAGTAGGATGTAATAACTAATACTTCTTAAAAGAAATGAAAAAAACCTTTGAAATACACTACTCCTAAAACTTTATTAACGAATCGCCGCCAACTGGGTATATCGACAACAATTAGTGAATGGATGATGAGTAAGCATCTTTGCCCTCACTGTTCAGACGTTCCGCCGAACACATCACTCTTCAGGAAGAGTTCGACAGCAATCAGAATCGAGCATTATGGGTTTAATGAACTGCCTGAACCCGCAAGGCGATCGCTCTTCCTCCGCTTCACCGATCAGTTGACTCATTTCATGGCACTCTTGCTCTGGGTTGCGGGTACGCTGGCGTTTATCTCCGGTACACCTGAACTCGGTTGGGCAATCTGGGCAGTGATCTGGATTAATGCCGGGTTCAGTTTTTGGCAAGAATTCCAGGCAGAACAAGCGTTAGCCGCACTCAATAAAATGTTGCCCGCGCAAGCTAAAGTCTATCGAGATGGAACGCTATGTGAGATTCCTGTTAGAGAGATGGTGCCGGGAGATGTCATGGAGTTGGAAGAAGGCGATCTGAAGAGCAGCAGCGCTTGCGCTATCGCATCTCTGCCGATGCCAGACTGGTTTCAGCTCAATCGTTGTATGTCGATGTCTCAGTGCTGACTGGAGAATCGCTTCCGGTTGCCCGAAATGCCGAACCTGTCACTACTGAAAAGAGTAGCGGTGACGGGTGATGGCGTGAATGATGCTCCCGCTTTGAGAGCCGCCCACATCGGCATTGCGATGGGGGTGAGTGGCACGGACGTGGCGCGGGAAGCCGCGGATATTGTGCTGATTGATGATAACTTCGCCACTATTGTGAGTGCGATCAAGCAGGGACGAGCGGTATATCAGAATATTCGTAAGTTTATTACCTATATCCTGTCATCCAATATGGCAGAGTTTATCCCCTTCCTGGCGATGGTGTTTTTAAAGATTCCGCCAGCGTTAGTGATTCTGCAAATTTTGGCGATCGATTTGGGCACAGATATGCTTTCCGCCTTGGCGTTGGGCGCAGAAGAACCGGAGACAGGCATCTTGCTTCAACCACCCCGAAAGAAGTCGAAACCCTTATTGGATATGTCATTACTCCTGCGTGCCTATTGCTTTTTAGGGTTGCTGGAAGGCTTGGCAGGAATGACAGGGTTTCTGCTGGTTTGGTGGGCAAATGGCTACGGGATTACTGAGTTGCAGGCGATGAATTCGGCTATTGTTGCACACTCGGCGACTGCCACCCAGAGGGTAATTTATCATCAAGCCACAACTGTGACGCTGGCTGCGATCGTTGCTTGTCAGGATGGAAACGTTTTCGCCTGCCGAAGTGAGCGCATTTCGATTTTTCGCTTAGGCTTCTTTCGCAACCGTTTGATTTGGTTAGGCATTGCGGTTGAGTGGGCACTGATTCTATCGATTATCTATGTGGCATCCTTCCAAAAAATCTTTGCCACCGCACCGCTATCTCCAGTGCAATGGTTGATGCTGCTTCTTTGCCCACCATTAATACTGATGGCTGATGAACTCCGAAAGCAAATTGTTCATAGGATAGGCGATAGCGTACAGCCCTTCGGGCATGAAAACAGCGAAGCGGGGCGCTTTTAGCGCACAGCGCTGCTGCTCTTCAGATCGCAACGTATCAGCTAAAGAAGGAAAGTTGAGGGGGTTCTGTTGCAAGAAATGGGAAGCGTGCGCGAGTTCTTGAGAGAAAAATCCATGAATAGACGTATCTAGAAAATAGACGCTGAAACGACGCAAATTCGTTCAAGGCGAGAACTATTTTCATTTTTTATAGCAACGGACAGGAGGCTTAGGACAACGAGCGATTCACAAAGTATGCTGCGTCTAATGCCGACTTGTCCTAACAGCTTTGGCAACTGCTATATTTGTACGCGACCAGCGCATGGGGGGCTGTCTTGAAAATAGAGGCTAAAACGGGGAGCACGGTTCTTCACAGCTACCTTCCGCCATACTGATGCAGCAAGCTTCCATGCTGCTTAAGTCTTGATGGAATTAAATCAAGATATTGTTACAATCTCAGGTAGCTTAAGGCTGCTCTTTCCTGGTTTTGGTACTCCTGCAATCTATGTCTAACGCTGCTTCTGATCGTCTTAAGCAAAATGCTGAAAGAATTATGCAAATATGGGAGGAGCGGGCGCGTGATGAAGTCAGTGCATCAATGCATCACGACTCTCTCGTCTTACAAAATTCGCTACCTCAATACTTAAACCAACTGGTAGATGAACTGTCAACCAAGATTGAAAGGACACCTGCCAGAATAGAAGCCGATAAGGTAGAAAGTACTCGGGTTGGCAAAGAGCATGGACGCGAGCGGGCAGGTTATGCCGACTACTCCATGAGTCAACTCATTTTCGAGTACCACATCCTCCGTCAAGTCATCTTTCAAGTTTTAGAGGAAGAAGCGCCTTTAGAAGTGAGGGAACGAGACATTATTATCGACTCCATTGAGCAAGCCGTTAATGACGCTGCCACTCAATTCTCAAAAACGCTGCGAGATATTCAAGAGCTATTTATAGTGACGTTAACTCACGATCTGAGAGGTCCCATTAATGTTGTGAAAATGGGAACTCAACTGATTCTGCGTCGGCTTGAACGAGGAGACACCCACGTTGATGTGGCAGCGAGGATGATCAGTTCGATTGATCGGCTAGATTCGATGATTCAAAATCTACTTGATGCGAGTCGGCTGCGGGCAGGACAGGGCTTAAAGCTTGAATTTGAAGAATGCTACTTAGACAGGCTAGTCCATGACGTAGTGGAGGATTTGAGCTTCACTTATGGAGAGCGGTTTGTTGTAGTCTCTGATTCTGATATCAGGAGCTATTGCAGCCGTAAAGAAATACGGCGGGTGATTGAAAACTTAGCCATTAACGCTGTGAAATATGGTACCCCTAGCACGCCGATTACACTCACGCTCCAGCAAACTGAAACACAGATCAGCCTTACCATCCATAATGAAGGCAAGCCGATTGCCCCAGACGCTCAATCAATCTTATTTCAACAATTTCGACGGACCACCTCTGCTGAGGAGCAAACGGGATGGGGATTAGGATTATTTTTAGTCAAGAGTATTATTGAAGCGCATCAAGGGACGATTGAAGTTGAAAGTGAGGAGGGCAAGGGGACAAGCTTTATCGTTAAGTTGCCTAAATTTCGCTGTTAGTTGGCTGAGTTGCTCATAGGCTTAGGGCGATCGCATCTACTCCGGGACTTGCACTCCGTTATTCCTGGACAAGCTCTTAGGTGGCGAGAGTGACCTGAAGACCTGTGTTCTGGAGCATGTGCTGCACCTGACTAACATCCTCATCCGTACCCGTCACCAGCACGACAAACTTGCCAGCTTCAAGGTCGCTCTCGTACTTCCGTGCGCTGTCCTTCCCAATCCCCAATCCTACCAGAGCACCCGCTAGTCCTCCAGCAACCGCAGCACCACTGCCACCAACGATTGTTCCTTCCAACCAACCCGCCATCACTCCGGCAATGGGACCGGCAACTAGCACAGCACCTGTTCCAGGAATAAAGAGCAATCCAGCCCCCATCAGCGTGCCAAATAATCCTCCAAAAAAGCTGCCCCAGTAGCTTCCCCCTGCGGGATCAATTTTAGTGGTATCTTTCCAGGTAAGAAATCCGCGCACATGCTCGGAGGTTTGGTAATCTTTGCCAATCATCGAGAGCTTGTGCATATCGCAGCCTGCTTTCTCTAGTGCCAATACAGCACTCTCTGCCTCTACGTGGGAGGGGAAAGTGCCAACAATAACGTGTTTAGTTTCGTTGCTCATGTGAATTCCTAATATAGACGTGTTACAGCCCGTCGTGTCTCTTGGGGTCTTTCTTTTGCTTCTTAGTCCCATCAGATTCTTTTTTGGGCTTTTTAGCTTCTTTGTTGCCTTTTTTCTCTTTTGACATCACGATTCTCCAATAGTATTCGCTAGCTATGTATTTACTTAGGCAGGAATCAATACGGTGTCTAATGAAGTGAATGACACCGTTATCAGCATCAACATCGCATGTTGAGACTGTACCATCATTCACCTGCCTCACCCGCCAACTGGCTGAAATTTCAGCCAGACGTATGCCACACACCGTAGAAATTCTCAACCTATCGGGAAAGGTTATGGTTCTACTGCATGGCACCAATTAGGTAATCGAAGTAAGCACCAACTTCACTTGCGTCTTCAGAGGACATCATCGAGGTGGTGACATTCTTCATCGCACGGATGCTTTCAGCAACGGCTTCAATCGGAGTGCCAAGGGAGTTGTACATTTGGCGAACACCAATGACTCCAATCTCTTGAATTGGTGTAGCA
>DATNPV010000127.1:0-20533 GCA_036703055.1 Waterburya sp. | reverse complement strand
TCTCGACGAGCGTCGTCAAGAATCTGTCATCACTCGCATTTGTACTCGTATTAAGCAACTTGGCTACCAGGTTAACTTGGAGCCTATACCGACTTCTGCTGTTTAACCCACTACCCTGCTCTTATTTTCTAGATAGGTCTACTTATGACGACGTATCTTCTAACCTCCACTCAGCATCCGTTTCACCGACACAGGCAGAGGACTTACAAGACCATCCAACACCAGATGATTGATAGCTGAGAGTTCCATGCCAATAACTGGCGCGATCGCATAAGAGCATCATTGCAACCGATCTAATGTTTAATGTGTTTTTTAGGTAAAGACGCTTAAATAAGCTTGACCTTTTCTTAAGCCTTTTTTACTTTATTAATAAGACTGATAGAGTAAGTGTTTTATTGATGCGTGAAGGGTAGCTTCATTTCCGCAGTACTGTACTAGCAGAGTTCCTACTCATTCAACCTTTTCCTAAAGTGTATGAAATTGCTAAAAAATCTTGTGTCTATTGGAGTAGTTTCGATTATATCTACTTCAGTCAGTTTTGAAAGTAAACCTGCCCTTGCAGGTTGTAATCTTTTCGGATGTTCGCAATCCAGCGTTGCTGAATGCAATCCATTTGGTTGCCCTAAGCTACCACAAGGAGAAGCTTGCTCTCTGTTGGGATGTCCACCATCACCTTCCCCACAACAGACCCAACCGCAAACGCAGCCAGTTTCCGTTCAATCACAACCAAAACCCATTTCTGTCCCACCACAACCGCAACCAATTTACGTCCCACCACAACCGCAACCCGTTTACATCCAACGATGAATTAATTGCCGTATTTATCTCAAGGAAAGAGAGTACAGCGATAGCGGGAACGCTTGAGGAATTCAGGATGTTTATTGCACCATTCCAGAGAGGTGATGTAGTTACGATGAACTATCGTAACTACATCACCTTCTATTTAAAGTGTTGTCCAATCATCCCGTACCTATAACTGAAATAGGAAGGTTTGCTACCTTTGAGAGCAACTCGGTATCAAGCTTTAATTCTCTTTGCTAGAGCCTGCAATCGAAAACCCGCGTCGGGTAGGTCGATTTTCCGCTAACTGTACCTGAAAGCTGACGCGATCGCTCATTGCTCCGCTTTTAACTTGCAGCGTCCAGTTTCCAGGATGCAGCGACCAGAACAAGGAGTCGGATGAATTCGTGGCTAGTTTTTGACCATTGAGCCACCACTCGACAGGTTGGCTGGGTGTGGCAGCAAGTTTGAACTCTAGCTGTTGTCCAGTACCTGATGCTGTGGGATGCAGCAGGAAAAAATCGTCATAGCGAGGAGATAAAATTTTGAGTTGACCAGAGGGTAAATTCGATCGCGACTGCATCGCTAACCACTCGTTATACTCCTGTGGCAAATTCAGGCGGTATTGTGTCGGTTGCCCATCACGTCCTTGAGCAGTAACTTGATAGAACGTATCGAAGTTGCGATCGTATTCACCCAAGTTTTCTGGATAGAAGTATTCCTGCACGACGGAAGGACAAGCAGGAGTCGGGCGGAGTCCGGAAAGCGCACAAATAGGTCGTTGTACTAAACCGACGGGAGGCTCAAAATCAGTAGGTTCTTGATGTTCGTGCAGGTGCAACATAATCCGGTTCCACAAGGGGGCTGCACCAGTGACTCCAGAAACCTGTCGCATCGGTTCGCCGTCAAAATTACCTACCCAAGTGGCAACTGTGTAGTTAGTTGTAAAGCCAACTGTCCAAGTATCGCGATAATTTGAAGACGTGCCAGTTTTAACGGCGGCTGGAAACGGTAAATTTAGGACAGAATCGACGCCAAAGGCTTTGGCACGGGCATGGGCATCCCTTAGCATGTCGGTAATCAGTGCCCAAGTCGTTGAATTTTGGATTTTAGATTTGGGATTTCGGATTGGAGAAGACGCAGAATTAGAAAATGTAGTAATAATTGGCTGAACTTGCCCTTGATTGGCCAAGATGAGGTAGGCGCGAGCTAACTCCCAAAGGCTGACTTCGCCACTGCCTAGAGTTAATCCCAAGCCGTAATAATCTGGAGGATGGGTTAAGTGTTCAAAGCCTAGTTGATGCAAACGCTCCAAAAAGGTTGGCACCCCCATCTTTTCTAGGACTCGTACGGCGGGTACATTGAGGGAGTTGGCTAAGGCAACCCGAACTCGCACTGGTCCTTGAAAGGTTTCGGTATAATCTCCAGGACTATAAAGTTTTGCTCCAGGGATGGCGTAATGGGTGGGAACGTCTGCTAAGACGCTATTGGGGCGAATCACTCGATTTTCCAGAGCCAATTCGTACAGAAACGGCTTGAGGGTGGAACCCGGTTGGCGTAGTGCCTGTACACCATCGTTGCGCCCTAATTGGGATGCCAAAAAGTAATCGGGAGAGCCAACATAGGCTAAGACTTCACCCGTATGGTTGTCAATGACTAGGGCGGCAGCATGATGAACATTGTTGGGGGCGAGGGTGCGAATAGCTTGCTGCACCTGCGCTTCAACAAACTGCTGCAAGGAACGGTCTATCGTGGTGCGGATGTGGGAGGGATGGTCTTTGGGAAGTTGACTCGATAACCAAAACAGAAAATGGGGGGCCGCGATAATCCCTTGCTGTCGAGATTGAAGTACAATTTCTTCAGAATGGGCTCGGTCTACTTGGATGCGAGTGATATATCCGTCTTTGACCATGCGATTGAGAACGTATACCTGCCGCCTTTTTAAGGGTTGCCAATAGTCGTAGGGGTTTAGATAGGTGGGATTGTTAGGGATAGCGGCAAGTAGCGTTGCTTGGGCAAGATTGAGTTCACTCGCAGGCATTCCAAAATAGATGCGGGATGCAGCTTCAACGCCATAGATATTTCCGCCCATGGGGAGGCGATTAAGATAGGCTTGGAGGATTTCATCTTTGCTCATGCCTGCGGCTAAGCGCCAAGATAGCCAAACTTCACCCAACTTTGCAGAGAGGGTGCGAGGTGCGGGTTCGATCATCCGCGCTAGTTGCATGGTGATGGTGGAAGCGCCGCTAGTAATTTTTTGGGAGTGAATGGCACTGAGGAGCGATCGCGCAACAGCCCTCATCTCCAAAGCACCGTGCTGATAAAACCGCCCATCCTCTGCCGCTAGAATCGCCTGGAGAAAAAGAGGAGACACCCGATCTAGGGGCACTACCGCTGTATGTTCTTGGTCACGGGTGAGGATAGTACCTAAGGGTAGCCCATTGCGATCGCTAAATTCAACAGCCTGTCGGTCTTGAACTAAATCGGTAGCACGAATGGGAGCCAGATAAGGAAGCGATCGCACCACTAGGACAAGCAGCACCAAACTTAGAGTCACTTTCACAACCTGCCGATTCGAGCGACTCAGCCTGCACCAAACTTTTTGCTGATTGTAATCCCTCATGGAAAACGCTGATGGAATTACCGAATTAATGAATCTTCTTTACCCAAGCTTAGTCTTCTCATCAGGACACATGCTAGGACATCAAGATTAAGAAAAGGCAAATGCTTGCTCGTGAACCTGCCTCAGACAGGGTGTGATAACAAGTTTTCCTCAAAAACAGTAGATAGGGGGCTCTTGAGGACAAGGGAGACAAGGGGAGAGGAAGTACTACGTATGAACGCAACTTGGTGTAAACAAATAAAAAAATTAAGATAAATCACAACAAAGTCCCTCCTATTAGCTTCTGCTATTCAATCACTTGTCTCTTCCTTCAAACGAAAATCATGACAGCAAAAACTCGTCCCGAAGATGATTGCTTTCTGGGACGAGGGAGAACCTCTAAGTTTGAGAGTTCAGTCTCTAACATGAAGCTGTATCGAATGGTCACCTGAGGTAATTTCGAGGATTAAAATACTATCTCAGATTACTTTTTTAAGAGACATAATCGATCGAGCCAATCGGGAGAGAAGCAACGTCTTGTACCACACCAATCAGTTCCCAAGCTGCACCGACACCCGTCGTCCGATAGATACCTAGATCGGCTGCGGCTGCGCCCTGATTGAGTGGATTTCCTGCGCCTAGAGCTAGGAATGAATAGTTATTTGCTGTTCCTGCTAGCTGAATTACATCACCGGCGTTGAAGCCAATAATGCGAGCGTAGTCATTAGTGCCATTTGTGAGCAAGAGACCGTCGTTGTAGTAAACTCTAGCCACGCCACCAACAACATCCCCAAGAATGAACCGATCATTGCCTGCCCCGCCTTGCAGGGTGTCGATCTCACCTCGACCGGGGTTAAGTCCACCCGGTTCAGCGCCATTCAGGGTGTCGTTGCCAGCACCGCCAGACAATGAATCGTTGCCATAGCCACCTACAAGGCGATCAGTTCCAGCACCACCGAGAAGGGTATCGTTTCCAGCACCACCGAGAAGGGTATCGTTGCCAATACCGCCGGTGAGGTAATCATTGCCTGCTCCACCATAAAGGGAGTCATTGCCTGCTCCACCATAAAGGGAATCGTTGCCATTGCCGCCGGTGAGGTAGTCGTTGCCATTGCCACCGCTCAGGTAATCATTACCCGCTCCACCAATCAGGGTATCGTTGCCATCATCGCCGTAGAGCCAGTCATTACCCACTCCACCGTCAATGGAGTCATTACCAGCGTTACCAATAGGACCAAGATAACCGGGAGGTCGGCGATCGCCATAAATCGTGTCGTTACCAATCCCACCACGCAGAGTGTCGCCTCCACCCAAGCCGTAGATGGTATCGTTACCCGCACCACCGTTTATAGTGTCGGCATTAATAGTACCTATTGCCATTTTAGTTTCTCCTAAGTCGTTGTAATTGGATATTTGAACTCAGGTCAAGTACACCTCATTCCACAACCATTGGTGAGGATTCTGAGATTCAGATTGACTAAGTGAACTAATTAAGTCGCTCTGTTTTCTTTAACGAAAGCGGAATGCAAAATATTCCAACATTTACTAAAAACAATTGACTATCAAGGCGTAATTTTTTTTCGGACTCCTGATAGCTAGCTATGAGGACGAGCGTCTACTTTGCTCAAAGTACCTAGCTGTAGTGCATCTATTTCAAGCCCTAGTACGACAACAGGACAATCCGCAGCTAGAGTTTGTCTGCTTTCCTTTTGTCGAAAGAAAAAACTTTCTCTATCTCTCCTTACGTTCCCTCCTGAAGTACCTTGAGTGGAACGTTGGCACAAGCCGCTATGTATCCAGCTTAAAAATAGGCTTTGCAGACACGCCTTAGTCTTCCACAAAACCCAATATTGGTGAGGAGATATTCGTCAATGATGTCAACACCTCCAGATTGCAATCACAACTGTGAACATCTGTTGAGCGCTCCGGAATATCGGCGCAGGGTCGAAAGAATTGCCTTAAAATACACCAGAGGCTGTTCAATCTCCTGGCAAGATGCTGCACAAACTGCCCACATGAAGGTGTTCCAAGCTGTAAAGGGTGGGCATTTTCACCAAGGGGGGGTCAAGGAGTTCTACTGCTGGGCTGCAACTGTAGCACGGTTTGAGATTATTGACCTAATTCGCCAACACAAACAGCAAAATTGGCAAAGTTTAGACCAATTTATTCCCGGTACGGATTTGCCGCTCATAGAAACGATTCCCGACGAGTTTAACTTGTTGGATACCGTAGAGCGTGCCGATTTAGTTCACAGAGCAATAGAGACGATTAGAGTACTAGATCGCCGCTATCCTAGCCGAGGGTATCTCCATCTGTGGCAAGGCAAGATTCAAGGCAAAACAGAAACTCAATTAGCAGCTGAGTTGGGAGTCAGTCAGGGTGAAATCTCCAAGCGCTTAAACAAGGAACTGGTAAAGCGCATCGCCGAAGAGTTAGGATTGTTGGAAGCGCTGGATGTAAAACGAGAACAACACAGGGCGCACGACCAGCAAGATAAGCAAACACGTTCCCAGATGCAGTAGTAAGCACTTTAAAATGCAAAATTTAAAATTCAAAGAGTCAAAGTCAAGGGTATCCGATGAAGATTATTTTATAAAACCAGTTGGTACAAGCATATCGGTTCATTAATACCCTCTAATTGCTGTTGTCCGATCTCAATCGGTTGCAGAGCTAGATAGCGTTGAACGGCTTGATAAACAGCGTGGGAAATACAAATCCCTCCGGGAGGTGCTTCAGCTTGTGCGTAAGTGGCAATGTTGGCACTAGTCCCGACAAGATCGGTGTAATTGAAAATTACTTCTCCACAGTGAATCCCAATACGATGAGTGAGTATCGGTTCTGAACTCAGTTCAGCAGCTTTTCTTAAAGAAAGTTGAATTTCCTGAGCGCAGTTGACAGCATTGAGCGTTGTTGGAAAGTAGATAAATAAACCATCCTCACTGGATTTGAGTACCTGGCCTTCAAACGGCTGACACAGTTGGATGATGCGCTGAAAGTCTTGATAAAGTATTTTATCTTTCCTTTCTGGGTCAGCCGCCGTCTTTGCCGAACAGTCTACCACACCGATGTAAACAATTGTCGCTAAGCGGCTCTCTTGAAATACATGCAGCGGCATTCGGCTGAGGCAATCGCGGAAATACTGATAGTACAAATCACAACTGAGTCTAGCGTGCGAACTATGTCCCCGTACCAATCCCATACTTTGCAATTTAAACCACTGCACTGGCTCTAATTTCAAAGGGACTGATGACCTTACAATCCGCGACATTGCATTCATCAAGTCTGGATACTGTTTGAGATTCCACAACAGTTGCCGCAGATAATCACTATAAATTCCGTCTTCAGCGCTTGCTATTGCTAAAAGCTGGTTGAGCTGCATATCTTCATCGCTAAGATGATGCAGTGCTATCTGCACTAGATAAGGATTCCCACCCACCAACACCATTAATTGTTTGACTTGCTCATCCGTCCAATTCAGTTGGTAGCGATTGGCTAAATCTTCTACTTGTTCGAGGGTAAACTCTGGCAACTCAATCGATAGTCCAACATTGAAAGGTGAATGACTACTGTTGAGCGGAATATAAACTTCTGTAGAATGAACCACTACTAACCGTAATTTTTGCCACACCTCGCTCCCCGTATCCCCATATTTGGCTTTTTCATACCAAACTTGCAACAAGCGAAAAAAATCGGTAGCAATTTCAGGATAGTTAAACACTACATCCACTTCGTCTATGGCTAAGACGATGGGATTATTAATTTTTGCTAGTAAATAATTCTCAAAGTAATCTGTGCAGTTGTAATTGCTGCCAAAAATCTCATCCCAATACTCTGCTAAATGATTGGGTAACCCTAGGCTCCGGGTGACAATGGCACAGAACCACTGGAGAAAGCGTGTTAAATCCGTTAAAATTGTGGCATCAGCTAGTTGAAAGCTTAAAGCCACTGTCTCCAACCCTTGAATTCTGGCTTGCTCCATAATCCTTGCCATCAAGGACGTTTTACCCATCTGCCTGGGTGCTTTGATGCGAATTAATGCCCCCGGTTGCGAAATGGTTTCGTAACACAGCCTCTCGATCGGATCGCGCTCTACATATAAGGGAGAGTTTAGAGGCACTTGGCCCTTAAGCGTGGTGTTCTGCCGACTCTCTACTGGACTAGGCTTGAGCTTGGTATAATCACTGGAGTCGAGAATTAGATGAAACGCCTTGAAGTAGGACTCCAAACTGTGTCGGTCTACGGCAATTTGGCGGCGCTGTATTCGGCTGAGTGTATTGAAACTTAGGTTCGTCCGTTCACTCAATTCTTCCAGAGTAAAGGGGTTGCCATAATTTTCCGTAATTTCTACTTGGCGCTGTGCATCTCGCAGGCGTTGCCAACCTCGAAGCGTTAGAACCACACCTCGCTTTCGCTTCGGTAACTGATTTTGTAATGACATTGATAAGAACAGCTCCCCCATCAAACTTTTTTGGGTTTTTGACTGGTTATTCTCTCAAGGGAGGGTTTGAAGCTGCAATTAGTGACAAAATACTCGTTTTTTACTAAATTTTTGTTTTTTTTGTTTCATTAAAATGTCGGCTGATATTACACTAACCTTACATTTCTAAGTAATCTGCTTAACTAGCGCTCTCTATAATTAGACAAAATCCATACTAAAGGAGTAGTAAATAATAGCATATCCTTAGATTAGTCATCTAAATAGTATAGTCATCTACCCTAAGAGAGATTTTTTAAGGTATTTTGCCGGATGGCTGCCCTAGACTGCCAAACAAAATCGGCAATTAGGGGGTTGAGATTGGGGTGTTGGGCTAGCAGTGTTCTGTTAGCGAATAGCCAAACGGTGTTTCTGGCTCTTAAAAAGATTCCACCCAGCTTGTAGCTCCTGCACTGATCGAAATAATGATACTTGCGGAATTTTTGATTCCTCACGGACATTGTTACCTCTGGAAGCCAGGGTTAGTAGGGTTACACATCATTTCTGATGCTGTAACCGCACTGGCTTATTACTCAATTGCGTTAACGCTAACTTATTTCATTGCCAAGCGAAGGGATGTACCCTTCCACCGGATTTTCCTAGGGTTTAGTGTCTTTATTATTTTTTGTGGCACAACCCACATTCTAGATGTATGGACGCTTTGGTATCCCCATTATTGGCTATCCGGAGTGCTCAAAGCGTTGACCGCTATCATCTCGGTATATACAGCAATTGAACTGGTTTTACTACTTCCCCAATTGCTGATAATGTCCAGCGCTGTGCAATTGGACGTGGTAAAAAATGAGTTACGCTTACGCCAACAAACTGAAGCTGCGTTCCAGCGTACCCAAATCTTCCTCAATTCTTTGCTGGAGAATTTGCCGGTCGGGGTATTTGCGCAAGAATCCCAACAGTTGCGTTATGTTTTTTGGAATAAGACCAATGCTCAACTGCTAGGCTACTCGGCGGCTGAGGTTCTGGGCAAGAAGGATGATGAGTTGTTTTGTGCAGAACAAGCGCATACCTGTAGGACTCAAGCTCGTGAGGTACTCTCTAGTGGCAAGCTGATAGATACTACGACTGCCGCTGTCAACACCCAGAATGGTCAACGAACCCTTAAACTCAGAAAGGTTCCTATCTTTGATGAAGTTGGGGCGCCTCAATATGTATTGGGGATTGTAGAAGACATCACTGAACCCAATCAAGCAGAGGAAGCCTTACGCCAATCAGAGGCACGCTTCCAACGGCTGGCGGAAAATGTACCAGGAGTGATTTATCAATACTGCCAGTATCCTGACGGAACCGATGAAATGACTTACGTCAGTCCAGGCGTTCGTGAACTTTATGAATTTGAACTAGAAGCTGTCCAGTCCATTACAGAATTAATCCGGGCAAGTGTCCACCCCGATGATCGGAGTGAACTTGCCGCTTCGGTGCGCCAATCGACCGAAACCCTCGAACCCTGGAATGCCGAGTGGCGCATCCTGACACCATCAGGTCAACTCAAATGGCTCAAGGGAGTAGCGCGGCCTGAGAGACAGCCGGATGGTACTCTAATTTGGGATGGCTTACTGCTAGATATTAGCGATCGCAGACAAGTAGAAGCCGCCTTGCGCGAGAGTGAGGAACGGTATCGCCGGATCGTCGAAACCGCTCAAGAAGGCATTTGGCTGCTGGATGCCCAAGCTAATACCTCCTACGTTAACGCCCGAATGACTCTGATGTTGGGCTACACAGTTGAGGAAATGCTGGGGCGCTCTCTGTTTGATTTTATGGATGAGGCGGCTCGCACTGAAGCTCAAACTTATTTTGCTCGACGCCAAAAGGGAATTTCAGAACAGCATGACTTTCGCTTTATCCGCAAGGATGGCTCCAACTTGTGGACCATGATTTCCACGAGTGTACTGCAAGATGCTCAGGGAAAATTCATGGGAGCCTTGGGCATGGTCGTTGATATCACAGAGCGCAAACAGACAGAAGCGGCACTGCGGGAGAGCGAACAGAAGTTTCGAGCTATTTTTAACAGTACTCTCGACAGCATTCTCATTGCCGATGAAACCGGTTGTTACGTCGATGTTAATCCCGCAGCTTGTGCCTTGTTCGGTCTTCCTCAAGAACAAATTGTAGGACGCCAAGTTCTGAAATTTACCGAGCTAGAGCCGATTCAAGACGAACCCAAGGATTGGCAAAGCGTTTGGGCACAGGGTCAAATGCGGGGCGAATTTCGTCTTCATCTGACCAGCAGTACAACACGAGAGGTCGAATATAGTGTAATCGCTAACTTTCTTCCCGGTCGTCACTTATTCGTTTTCCATGATATTACTGAGCGCAAGCAAGCGGAGGTCGCTTTACGGGCGCTCTCTCAGCAGGAGCAAGAGAAAGCACTGCAACTTGAGCAGACAGTGAAGAAGCTCCAATACACCCAAGCTCAGCTCGTGCAGCATGAAAAAATGGCAAGTTTGGGTCAGCTAGTCGCCGGGGTGGCTCATGAAATCAACAACCCCACAAGCTTTATCTACGGCAATATTCAGCTCGCCAAGGAGTATACCCAAGATCTGCTCAATCTGCTCCAACTTTACCAGCAGCACCATCCTGTTCCTGTTGTAGAGATTACTCAACAACTAGAGCACATTGATATAGATTTCATCACCAAAGATTTCCCGAAGCTGATAGCGTCGATGAAAGAAGGCGCCAACCGTATCAAAGAAATTGTACTGTCTTTAAGAAACTTTTCCCGCCTGGATGAAGCTGAGTGTAAGCAGGTAGATATTCATGAAGGCATCGACAACACCCTGTTAATTTTAAAACATAGACTGGCACAACAGCCTCATCGCTCCAAGATTCAAGTCCTCAAAGACTATAGTAAAGTGCCAAAAATTGAGTGTTATCCAGGTCAACTCAATCAGGTATTTATGAATCTGCTGTGTAATGCGATCGATGCCCTGGAAATAGGGCATGGGGCATGGGGCACGGGGCATGAGCTATGGGGACAAGGCGGACAAGGAGGTGAGTTGACGGATATCTCGCAACCACCTTTCCCCTTGTCTCCCTCTCCGTATAAACTCCAGCCTCCCAAGGCTTGCCCATACCCTATGCCCCATTTCCCTTGTATTCGGATTCATACCGAGTTCGTGGCTGGAAGCTGGGTCGTTATCCACATTACTGACAATGGCCCTGGTTTAACGGCAGAGGTGAAGCCAAAGGTTTTTGATCCCTTTTTTACCACGAAACCGCCAGGCAAAGGGACGGGCTTGGGATTGTCGATTAGTTACCAAATTGTGGTAGAGAAACACGGGGGTCAGTTGACATGTCATTCTGTCCCCAGTCAAGGGGCAGAGTTTGTCATTAGGCTACCAGTGACCCAAACACAAGGTTGTGTGGCAACTCAAACGCCAACCGACATTGACTCCAGGGGGAACTAGATATGAGTGACACTGACTTCAGTGAACAGTAGTCATTGTTCGGAAAAACCAAGATTGGGGGGCTTCCCCCCAAACCCCCTGCACAAGGGTTGATTGGTGAGGATGAGAGTTCTTACTCCCTTCCCACCAGAAGATTACTATTCTCAGCTTCCTCAGCATCAGTATTCTTAGAGGGGAAGGAAGTAAGTCAGTGCCCTTCGGCTAAATATAATCTTGCAGCGCCTTCACATCTAGCTGTGAAGACTGCAAAGAGCGAATGGCAGCTGCCGTCGCCCTGCCGCCTGCAATCGTGGTAATAATGGGGATTTTGTACGCCAAGGCGGTGCGTCGAATGAGACGCCCATCGACTTGAGCATCTTCCCCGGAAGGTGTGTTGATAATGAGCTGAATTTGCTTGTTCTTAATCCAATCTAAGACGTGGGGACGCCCTTCGTGGAGTTTGAGTACTAAATCAACATTTAGCCCGTGGTCTTTCAGTGCGTGTCGGGTGCCTTCTGTTGCTACCACATGGAAACCCAGCGCCATCAACTCTTTCACCACGGGGATAACACTGGGTTTGTCGCGATCGCTCGTTGAAACAAACACAGTACCGGATAGGGGTAACTGCTGACTAGCGGCTAATTCGGCCTTCGCAAATGCCTTGCCAAAGTCGGCATCAATTCCCATCACCTCACCCGTCGATCGCATTTCCGGCCCCAAAATCACATCCGTACCTGCAAATTTCTCAAACGGCAGTACAGCTTCTTTGACCGCGACATGTCGAAAGGTAGGTTCCTCCGTTAAACCCAGGGATTCTAGGGTCTTACCTGCCATAATCAGAGAGGCGAGTTTGGCCAGAGGTTTCCCTGTCGCCTTCGAGACATAAGGCACAGTACGCGACGCCCTCGGGTTGGCTTCGAGGATATAAACCTGGGGGTCATAGCCTTGCAGTCCTGCTACGGCAAACTGTATGTTCATCAACCCCACCACCTTCAGTTCCTGGGCTAACTGCACCGTCCAAGAGCGAATCTTGTCTAAGACAGCGGGGGGTAAAGAGATGGAGGGTAAGGAGCAAGCCGAGTCACCGGAGTGAATGCCAGCTTGTTCGATATGCTCCATAATGCCACCAATCACGACCTTGCCCGTCTGGTCGGCGATCGCATCCACATCCACTTCAACGGCATTTTCCAAGAACTTGTCAATCAAAATCGGATGATCGGGTTCAACCTGGACGGCAAAGGTCATGTAACGTTCCAATTCTGTATCGGAATACACGATTTCCATTGCTCGTCCCCCTAACACGTAGGAGGGACGCACAACGACGGGATAGCTAATCCGTTTGGCAACGTCTAATGCTTCTGCATAACTCCAGGCTGTGCCGTTGGGGGGCTGCTTGATATCGAGCTTACGCAGAATTTTCTCAAACTTCTCCCGGTCTTCGGCAATATCAATGGAGGTCGGTGACGTTCCCCAAATTTTTGTGGGCAGAGATTCTTGGATATCTGGGCGGTTCAAAAATTCCTGCAACGGCACGGCTAGCTTCAGAGGTGTTTGACCGCCAAACTGAATGATGATGCCTTCAGGTTGCTCTGTTTCGATGATGTTGAGAACGTCTTCTTTGGTCAGGGGTTCAAAGTAGAGGCGATCGCTGGTGTCATAGTCAGTCGAAACCGTCTCTGGGTTGGAGTTGACCATAATCGTTTCAAACCCATCTTTCCTCAAGGCATAGGAGGCATGACAGCAACAATAGTCAAATTCAATGCCTTGTCCAATGCGGTTAGGCCCTCCGCCTAAAATCATCACCTTGCGCGTATCAGAAGGCACGACCTCTGAGTCTTCCTCATACGTCGAATAGTAGTAAGGAGTAAACGCTTCAAACTCTGCTGCACAGGTATCGACCAGCTTGTAGGCGGGCACAACGCCTAAACTCTTGCGGTAAGCGCGAACCTCATCTTCGGTGGTCTTGGTGGCAAAGGCAATTTGCTGATCGCTAAATCCCTGACGTTTCACACCCCAGATTTGCTCTTTTGTCAACTGCTTTAAGGGCGTTCGCTTCAGGAACTTCTCCGTTTCCAGCAGCTCGGCAAACTTATCCAAAAACCAAGGGTCAATGTTGGTCAGTTCGTAAATTTCTTCCACCGTCATCCCCAATTGCATGGCGTGACGCACGGTAAAAATCCGTTCTGGGTTGGGGGTTCTCAACCCGGCGCGAATTTGTTCCAAGGACGGCAGTTTTTCCGACTTATCACAACCCCAACCGAAGCGTCCTGTTTCCAATGATCGCAGTGCTTTCTGGAATGATTCTTGAAAGGTGCGCCCAATCGCCATCGCTTCCCCAACCGACTTCATCTGTGTGGTGAGTACGGGTTCAGCACCGGGAAACTTCTCGAAGGCAAACCGAGGTATCTTTGTCACCACATAGTCAATGGTCGGTTCAAATGACGCGGGGGTTTTCTTGGTGATATCGTTAGGAATTTCATCCAGCGTGTAGCCGACCGAAAGCTTAGCCGCCATTTTGGCGATCGCAAACCCCGTCGCTTTGGAAGCGAGGGCAGAGCTGCGAGAGACGCGCGGGTTCATCTCAATCACAATCAATTCACCGGTGATGGGGTTGACGGCAAACTGAATATTCGAGCCACCCGTTTCCACCCCAATTTCACGGATGATTTTAATCGAGGCATCGCGCAGCCGTTGGTATTCCTTATCCGTAAGCGTTTGAGCGGGAGCAACGGTAATTGAGTCGCCTGTATGGATACCCATCGGGTCGATGTTTTCAATCGAGCAGATGATCACGACGTTATCGGCTAAGTCGCGCATCACTTCGAGTTCATACTCTTTCCAACCTAAAAGTGACTTTTCGACCAGGATTTGCGACACGGGTGATGCATCTAAACCCCCTTGTGCCATTTCTTCATATTCTTCCTGGTTGTAGGCAATGCCGCCACCCGTACCGCCGAGGGTAAATGCGGGGCGAATAATCAGGGGATAAGAGCCAATTTGCTGCGCGATCGTCTTGGCTTCCTCCATGTTATTGACAATCCCAGAAGGGCACACCGCTATCCCAATTCGCTCCATCGCTTCTTTAAACAACTGGCGGTCTTCTGCCATCTCAATTGCCGGAAGCTTTGCCCCAATGAGTTCAACACCATACTTTTCCAATACCCCATTCTTGGCTAGAGAGACAGCAAGGTTGAGGGCAGTCTGGCCTCCCATGGTCGGCAGTAGGGCATCGGGTCGCTCTTTTTCGATGACCTTTTCCACAATTTCCGGCGTGAGTGGCTCAATGTAGGTGCGGTCAGCGGTTTCCGGGTCGGTCATGATGGTGGCGGGGTTGGAGTTGACCAATACCACTTCGTAACCTTCTTCCCGGAGTGCCTTACAAGCCTGAGTACCGGAATAGTCAAACTCAGAAGCTTGTCCAATAACAATTGGGCCAGAACCCAAAAGCAGGATTTTGTGGAGGTCATCGCGGCGGGGCATAGTCGTTCGTCCGTCGTTGTAAGACAGTTTGTAAGACCCAATTATTTTAAATGCTCTTACCACAATTATTTGTGGTTGATTTATCCAAGTTTGATGACTTGACCCCAGAGTGGGTTAAATCGAGGCGATCGCTTTTCGCCTGATGATCCGTGCCTGTTTTTCTTGAATCGCTCTAAGAACTTGCCCAGTAGACAGTTTTTTAGAGTACGCAGGAGGCTCACAGTTGTATCGCCTCTTCGCTAACTCAATTCCTGCTCAATGTGTCTCCTATGTCTTCAGGTTAATCCCTGGTTACCACAATCGTGGGTAATAGATGAGGATGATCCAACTGGCAACAAAGAATGCCACGAATAATCCGATCATAATTTCCAAAGACCAGCGTATGTTCAAGCTGCCAAGAAGCGGGGTCGCACCGAGTGCCAAGATGAACAAAAACCCCAAGATAAACCAAACCATAACCTTATGCTCCTTAACGCTGTCCGCTCAATTGATTCCTACGGTGAAGCTGTGGTCACTTAAGTCCCTGCGATCGCGTAATACATTCGTTGCTGTGCTTGCAGATTCAATAACCTGCTAATCGTTCTGATTCAGTCTATGAGCTTGCTTCGCCCTTTAGATTCCATCCTGCGAGTGATCGTTTTAGTTTTTTTTGACGTTGCTGCCAGCTAAATCTTCAGATTTCCTTAACAATTAACTCTGGCTAAAGCGTGACGATTGAGATTTAACTTTAACGAGAATATTGTCGAAATAGACAGCAACAGCGCTTTCCTCACCTCGTTCTGACTCCACGGCAATTCGACCCGACTTGTAGGACGTGTCTCGAACTATTCCTACTAGTTTACCGTTAATCAATGCTGTAATTAAATTGCCTTGGCAAATGAGTCTTAAACGGTTTTGACTGTTTCCCAGGTTAATTATATCGCTTTGTTGAGGACCGAAAATATCTTGCCATTTTTCTTTTTCATGTTTACTAATAACGTACCTACCATTTCCGTTAATCCGTAAGGTATAAAAATTCTGATTTTCGTCATCACTGACTCTAGCCAGGATGCCAAAATAATTATCATCTGAACCGTTAACTTTTATCGCATCCGCAGAAACATCGACATCGGCAAACGTGTGACCTTCCCAGCTAGACCAACCCGTCCAGTTCAAGTTCGGTTGGCGTTGAAACAAACCCCCATCTTTAATCACTGCACCTTCGGTCAGGTTCCAGTCTTTCGCCGCTGTAAAATCTTCCTGAAGCACCACTTTCTGAAAGGCATTTAGGTTAAATTGAGACTCCCATTTCCAATGAGCCACCGTTTGCAGTCCTAAAAAGATAGCCGCTGCCGCCAGATACACGATATACAAATCTGAATAGCGTCCTGTGCGTTTTAATCCCTGAATGAGTCCTAAAATGCTCCCCAACAAACAACCTAATAGTAACCAGCCCAGGGTTGGGCTTTTAATTCCAATAGCTGTAAACGGATTAGCGAGATAGTCCCCGATCAAGAGGAAGGTTGCTCCAATCGAAGCGAAAGAGTTTAAGAGCCAAAAAAGAAGCGTGCCAATTAACCAAGTAATAACCAATAAAAGGATTAAACAAGTAGGAACGCATCCACTATTCGTTGATTTTTTCATGGTGCATCTTATTCCATTATCGACGCCCCATTATGAGCAGTATAAGGATAAGCACTCCAATCATAAAAGCGCCAAATCCTGCACATACCCACTGAATTGGGGCAATAACGTTTTGGAGATTTTCGGGTGGAATGCGTATCAAAGGAAATTGGATGACTTCGGGTGGGTAATATAATACCCAATCGTTCAACGATTCTGATGCATTCCCCAAGGTAGCCCGAATTAGCCAGAAAATTCCTCCCGTCACTAAACTCGTGCCAGCCGTCATTTTTATAATTTCACCTCTGTTAGAGGTGGTAGATATTGCACCTCGCTTAGGGCGTTTTCCCGAGGAAACTTTGCTTGGCGGTGAGGTTGGGGGTGGTACAGATATTACAGCTGGCTTGGAAAGTTTTACCGAAGAAACTTTACTCGGTGAAGGTGCTGGAGGTGGTGGAGAGGTAACCCTTGATTTGGGAAGTGTTGTCGGGAAAAGTTGACGAGGGGGTGGGACGAAGGAACGTGACGAGGGTTGCTGAAGTTTAGGGGTTAGAGGTTCAAATAGATCCAAACCCGTTTGAGCTTTGCGATCGCACCAGTAACATTTTCCATCAGTCCTACTAAAATAGTGCCTGTCCGTCCTACCACAAACTGTTAAATTTTCAATAGCAACAGAAAGCGCCTTACGCCATTCTCTAGCAGTCGGGCGCAAGTGAGGGTTTGTATGTCCCTCGTTAAAGCATTTGAGAAAACATTGCTGAATTTGGGGATGAACGATAGCCAAAGGAATAGTGTGGGGGCCTGGTTGAATTAGACTGTTAGGCGCATAAGGCCAAAACCCACGACGGAGGAGTTCAGTGGGGTCAGGTGACTCCCCATACCCTACCCATTTTCCCTTGAAAGGTTTATCTCCAAACAAGAGTAGATAAATAATAACGGCTAAGCGAAAATAGTCGTGAACTTCGGTTTGATTCGTCGTCCGGAAATCCTGTCCCATGAGTTCAACAGGCGTAAAGCCTTCTGAACCGACTAAGCAGCGATAAACTTGGCCTGTATTCGGATGACGAACTTGAAAGGAATCGGTATCGATAATGGAGGGGAGGGCACGGTTATTGACTAGAATGTTTTGCGGCTTGATATCCCCTAAAACATAACCCTCCGCATGAATAGCTTCAATTATTGAAGCTATATTCAACGCCGTTGTATGGAGAAATTTCCAATCTACTTCCAGATGAAGTTGCTTGCGACGCTTGGCACTGTAAATATCTAAAAGTTCTTTACTTCCTGCGATCGCTGGCATTAAGAAGCCCAATATTGAATTATTACTACTTTTTAGTAACTCTTGAGGCCAAGCCAGAGAAATATGATTTAGATGCGCATTCGGGTCTTTCGGGGGATGCGTCACCATCACTTTGAGCTTTTCAATTCGCTCAAATTCAAATGAGTGATAGATTTTGGCAAGATACCCACTATAATTGGTTTGCCAAACTTCTCCCTCACCACTGCTAGCAATCTGCTTCGTTAGGGAAACTAATTTACCCGTACTGATGCAGGTGAGGACTGTCATAGAAAGTCAAACGTCAAAATTTTCATAAAAATTTACTCCAATCGTAGAAGCACAACAGTAAAGTCTTGTCATCCTCGGTTCGAGCATTCAGCCGTTCAGAGCCGAGAAATTTCTGAATGTATTCATCGTCTTGTTCGGGATTGGTAGTTTCCTGCAAATATTGTTCTAATGGCTTAAAAAATGGGGGAAATGGTGTCCAATCACTCATTTGAATGGCTACCTTCTCTAGTCCATCGGTTGAGGCACAAATAAATTTCTGTTTACCTACAATTACATCAACCTGCATTTCATCCAAAGCATTTTGTGAGGTAACAAAGGTAGTTTGATTGACGAATTCTCCCTTGTCGGGTTGGAACAGGAGTTTGTGTTCTTCTCCTTCTAACCCGACAACCATAAATCCATCTCCAATTTGCATCGCCGCTAGCCAGCGAGGCGTTGCTAAAAAGACTAGCAGCGTACAAGCTAAGTCATTGAATGAGTAACTCTCAGCAATGGCTTGTTCTTCCAATGTTGCTACTACTTCTTTGACAATTTTGGCAAAGAGAATTTTCGCTTCCTCGATAGTCAGCGGAGGCGAAAGTCGCTTTCCCTGGGGAGAGGATAGTGCAATCTCTCTAAAAATTGTCAAAACTTTATAGACAGCTAACTTAGCACCAACCTCAGAAAATTGAGCGCTACCAGCCCCATCAGCAACAGCCCCAACAATCACATCATTATTATTAATGATGCAATAACTTCCGTAATCTTGACAGGGAAGTTGCTGTTTTTGATGACGAGTTCCTATAGAGGAACGAACAACGGCTCTCCAAGCCATGGAATCTCCTACTAGAATCTAGGTGTTAATTTGACCCCATCCTACTGGCGGGAGGGGTACTGCTTCCCCAATCTTGCCGCTAGAAACCCGTTTCATTGACGTACTTAGCCAGACAAACAAAGAACTAAAATCTAATCCCTTCAACGTTACGGGTGGACGTTCGGGTGGGGTAATTTGTCTGAGGGTGTTCATATCTGCACCTTCGACAGCAACCGCAAAAAATGAGAATTTACCATTCATTTCACCTTCCCTTACCCGCTGTGCTGCACGCTGCCAACTATCAGTTGGTGCTCCATCGGTAATGAGAAAGACCCAAGGTCGATAATACTGAATTCCATTTTCTTTGTACGTTGACTTGCGAGTTTCTAGTAAATTTAAAGCATAATCAATAGCTTCACCCATAGGTGTAACCCCATCAGCGACTAAGGTGGGTGGAGTGAAGTAGTCAACTGTAGAAAAATCTTGGATTAACTTGACTGGGCCAAAGGTAATAATCGCCACCTCTGCACTTAGACTTGCCTGGGTGTCTTTGAGTAAATCATCCTTGAAAACTTCCATGCCTCGATTCAATTCTTGAATCGGTTCCCCTGCCATTGAAGCCGACGTGTCGAGGAGGAGAATAACTGGGCAACGATTTTCTGGGTTTTCGGCAAATTCAGGTAATCCTACGGGCATCGGATGCTCCTAATAACTAGTCGATTCTGGTACGTTAGGAAAATATTATAGTGCGCTATTGTTCAGCATAAAAATCAACTTTATCATAAATATCAGCTAGCGATATTTGGACTGAATAGAGGTTAATACTAGGAAAAATTTTTCATTTTCATACTCAGAAAATATCCGTTTTTTTTCTTCTGTTTTAGAGTATTGTTCTACATAATTTTGTACGGCTTGATGAGAACATACTCGTGAAAACTAGGAATAGTAAGCTAACAAGCATTCAATTTTGCATGGCTGAATTTTGGAAATTCTTGTGGGATGGGCATCTTGCGCGTCCGTAGGATGCAACTTGAAGGCGCGACAGCTTATTCATGCTGGCATTGCCTATTGCATTCACTACTTGGGGGAAGGGGAATAACCTTTTTTCACAGTTTATATAGCTAATTCGTCAACTGATACCGAGTTGCATCTGTTCGAGCTAACTTTCGTTCCCCCAGCTTCCTCAGCTTTCTAAGCTACTACGATTGAACGCAACTTCGTATTAATTTTTACTTAGCCTTGCTTGGATGGTACTGGCTGAGGACAAGTCTTATTGACAAAATCACATTGATAGATATGAGGTTTTTGCCAGGAGAGAGGAATTTCTAGCAAGTCCCTTGTTCCTGTCATGCCTTGTCCCAGAAACAGCAATAGGGCAAAACAATTTAAGATAATATGGACGTAGCGCCAGCGATTGAATCGGTCTTTGTAAATATCTTCCACAATTGCTAATGAGAAGATCATCAATAAGGCAGCAGCTATTCCAATGTAATAGTGAGACCAATACCACTCATTGGTGCGGCGAAATACTCCATCCTGACAGCCCAGTACGACTAAACCCATACCCGTGAGGGTGGCAAAAGTCGCACGCCAGTGTTGGGGCTTGGCTCGATAAAGGCACACTAAAGATGCAAGAGTAGCGGCAAACATCAGCCCAATGAAGATAACCTGAGTTGGGTTTTTGCTCCAAACTTGTTGAGACAGGATATGTTCAAAAATCGCATAAGCAAGGCCGATTAAGGCAACTCCCACAACGCTTCCCGTCAACCAGCGACCGAGTGCAACGTGTTCACGCCCTACTACAGGTGGAATTTTGCTTTTGCCCTCGGTGAGG
>DATNPV010000118.1:0-7313 GCA_036703055.1 Waterburya sp. | reverse complement strand
TATCTATAACGACTCTGGCTTTATTGTTGCTATCCCTTCTGAAAATAGTGACATCACTGCCAATGCCTTTCAAGGGCGAGGAGGAAATATCAACATTACCACTAATGGTATTTATGGGCTGGAGTATCGCCCCCAGTTAACACCCCTGAGTGACATTACCGCTAGTTCCCAATTTGGGCTACAGGGCACGGTGCAAATCAACACGCCCGGTGTTGACCCGACGCGAGGATTGACTAATCTACCCACCAATGTAGCGGATGTCTCTAACCAGATTGCCCAAACTTGCCCGACTGGTGGAGGGAAAGTGGCACAAAATGAATTTATCGTCACCGGACGAGGTGGCTTGCCCGATAATCCGGATGATACGCTTAGCAGTGATGCCGTGTGGACTGATTGGCGCACGCCAACAACCGCGAACCAAGTTCAGGGTGAACAAGAACCTGTAACGCCTCAAGTTAAAACACCTCAACCCCCGATTTTAGAAGCAAATGGATGGGTGCTTAACGATCAAGGAGAGGTTGTTCTCACCGCTACTGCCCCTGCCGTTACCTCCCACAATCCCAGTTGCCTTAGCCAAAACTCAAGACTCAACAGTCAACAGTTACAAACGGTTAGCGAGCATTAGAGCCTGATTAATGGAGTTCAGAGGTTGATTAACTGCGATCGCATCAATGATTAACAAAAGATTAAGCGAACTCATCTATATAATCGGCTTGTGGTACTCTCTCTGGTAATTGTTCAACAATTCAAGAGTACCCCGACTGGATAGACTTCTTGCATACATAGTTTGGCTAAGGAAGATAAATACTATAGCTACCTAGTGCAAGGCGGCGAAAGTTTCCCACCAGCTAGGTGAAAGGAGGGGGAGAGGGGGGGAGGGGGAGAAAGGCCGACAAGAAAACTGGTGGATTATTTCTGCCAGTCTGCACTAGTAAGAACTGACCTTTGCAAGAAATACCCTGAAGCTGAGTACACAACGAACAATAAAAATGTCGCCTAATAAGGATTTTGCGATGTTTCAGATTCTATTTTCCTAGGAGATCTATTGAACATTTACTAAGTAGAAGAGATATTTTTGCTCTTAGCTAAATTCACGGCGAGAAAAAGAATAAGGCGTATATGTCAGAAAACACAAAGTTTGAGTCTTTCCCATCTGCCCAATTGAATGAGACTTCTAGTGCTAAGAAAACAGGTATTCAAACTGATGAGGAGCTAGATGACAGTGAGTTGGAGGCTGTGGTAGGGGGTAAGCGTGTGGTCGTAGGAGGTCCTGCCGGAGAGGGAGATGAACCAGTTTTAGGCGGGGGGGGAGCTGCTACCTCCTTACCCAAAGTTAAGATCGTTTATGGCCAGGGGTGAGGAGAGTAAACAAATAGACGCACATACTCACTACATGAACAAAAGAGAGTGAGCCGATTCAGGCTGTCTCTTCTAATCCCTCTTATGAAAATAGGGGTGCATCCCAAATTGGGCAAATTGGGATGCACCCGGAAAACAGAAGCTCAAACGACGCAATGTTGTCCCGATCGACAACGATTGTCATTTTTTGTTCTGTGCAATCACGCATGAGGATCTAATCTAAAGAATTGACAAAGATAAAACAGGGTCGTCACTTCTTATTTGGTTTTAGCAGCATTGTTATCTCAGTCTTGACCATCTGCGGATTAACTAGCGCGCAAATTGTCCGGGATGCCACCCTTCTCAACCCTTCCATTGTCACTCCCAATGGAAGTACCGATTTGATCAACGGCGGCAGCCCATCTGGTGGCAACCTATTCCACAGCTTCGAGCAATTTTCTGTACTTAGGGGCAATACTGCTTATTTTAACAATCCTGAGGGTATCCAAAACATCATTGCTCGGGTAACGGGTGGATCTGTCTCTAAAATTGATGGCCTTATCAAAGCTAACGACAATGCTAATTTATTTCTGCTCAATCCCAATGGGATTATCTTTGGCGCAGGAGCAAGGCTCGAAATTGGCGGTTCGTTTGTGGCAACAACAGCAAGTCGCCTGGTTTTTGCAGATGGAACTGAGTTTAGTGCAACAGCTCCCAAAACTACACCCATGCTGACAATCAGTGTACCCATCGGTTTGCAATTTGGAACCAATCCAGGAAGAATTCTCGTGCAGGGTGAAGGTGTAGGCATAAGGCTAACGACCGACCTCATTGATACCGATGTGGGGCTGCGAGTGCAACCGAATCAAACCCTGACCTTAGTGGGAGGTGATGTGGTGCTTGCAGGGGGAACACTCAAGACCGCAGGGGGACGAATTGAATTGGGAAGTGTGGGCGCTAACAGCCTGGTCAGTCTGAACTCGAACGCTAAAGGCTTTGCCTTGGGTTATGACAGCGTTTCTGCATTCGCAGACATTCAACTTTCCCAATCGGCTGCTGTTGATACCAGTGGCGCTGGAGGTGGTGACATTCAAGTTCGGGGCAGGCGCGTGGTTCTCCAAGATGGTTCCCAAATTGAGGCAAGTACCTTGGGAACCGAACCGGGAGGAACACTAAGCGTGAAAGCCTCCGAGTCTGTGGAACTAACTGGTAGCTCAGCGTTGGGGTTCAGTAGCTTAGTGACTGCTGTCTACCCAGAAGCCACGGGTGCTGGGGGCAATTTGACTCTGGAAACCGGGCGGTTAATTGTTCGGGATGGAGCACAGGTGCTAGCTGCGACGTTTGGTCCTGGGGCAGGGGGGACATTGACAGTTACCTCCTCGGAGTCGGTGGAATTGATTGGTACTTCAGCTGATAGTACTAATCCCAGCGGATTGTTTACCTTAGTCCAGTCAGGAGCAACAGGCCCTGGAGGCAAATTGATTCTGGAAACCGGGTGGTTAACTGTTCGGGGTGGAGCACAAGTACAAGCTGTGACGTTTGGTTCTGGATCAGCAGGAAATTTAGAGGTGAGAGCAAGGGAGTCGGCGGAATTAATTGGTATTGATTCGGATGGTAATCCCAGCAGCTTGTTGACCACAATCCAGTCAGGAGCCACGGGCGCTGGGGGCAATTTGAGCCTGGAAACAGGGCGGTTAATCCTCCGAGATGGAGCACAGATAGCAGCAGCCACTTTTGGCGAAAGGCCGGGGGGAACGTTGACGGTGAGGGCAAGGGAGTCCGTGGAACTGATTGGTACCAACCCAACTGATAGTGAGGCGGGCAGTGGCTTAGCTACCGCCGTCCAGCCAGGAGCCACAGGTGATGGGGGCAATTTAAGCCTGGAAACGGGGCGGTTAATCCTCCGGGATGGAGCCGCTGTATCTACTGGTACTGCGGGTGAAGGATCGGGAGGTAATTTAGAAGTGAGAGCAAGGGAGTCGGTGGAACTGACTGGGATTTCAGCCGATGGTAAGCTCCCCAGCCGTTTGTCGGCTCGCTCTACCGGTACCGCAGAGGCCGGAAACTTGAGGATTGCTACTGGACAGTTGAGCGTCCTCAATGGCGCTAGCGTGACAGTCAGCGGTGAAGGAACAGGAAATGCGGGTTCGCTAAGAGTCGAAGCTGACGCGATATTTCTAGACAATCAAGGAAAATTTACCGCTTCAACCGCAACTGGTGAGGGGGGCAATATAAATTTGCAGGTGCGGGATTTAATTTGGATGCGCCGAAATAGCTTAATCTCTGCCAAAGCAGACAACAATGGCAATGGTGGCAACATTACGATTAATGCCCCCTTCATAATCGGCATTCCTAGAGAGAATAATGACATTATTGCTAATGCCTTTCAAGGGCGAGGAGGCAATATCAATATCACCACCAATGCCATCTTTGGCTTAAAGTACCGTCCTCAGTTAACTTCCCTGAGTGACATCACTGCTAGTTCCCAATTTGGACTACAAGGCAGGGTGGAAATTAACACCCCTGGTGTTGACCCGACGCAAGGATTGACTAATCTACCCACCAATGTAGCGGATGTCTCTAACCAGATTGCCCAAACTTGTCCGCCTGGTGGAGCGAAAGTGGCACAAAATCAATTTATCGTCACTGGACGGGGTGGCTTGCCAGACAATCCTAGTGATACGCTAAGCAGTGATGCCGTGTGGACAGATTTGCGCAATCCATCATCTGTGAGCAGTCATCGGGGTGAAGAGCCAGTCGCAGCCAGAGCCGTCACTCCCCAACCACCCCTCGTAGAAGCAAATGGATGGGTAATGAATGAAAAAGGAGACGTAGTCCTCACTGCCTCTGCACCTACCATTACACCCCTTACCCCAAGGCCAATGCCATCCCCGTGCTATGTTTCCCAAACGCCGAGAGAATAACAAGCGCCTCATCCCTTCTTTTTTGCCGTTGCAGCGCTTGAATCAAAAGTGGTTACCTCACCTGTTCCTAGTGCTAATGACGGCGTTGCTGTGCATCATAGCAACCCCAATTTTTGCTAAGGTGACCGAAGTCGCCCCAGTAGTGCAAAACCAGTCCGCCCAAACTCAACTATTACAGCAGGGCAAAACCTTATACGAAGAGGGAAAGTTTGCCGAAGCTGCAACGGTTTGGCAACAGGCGGCTCAGGTGTATCAAACACAGGGCGATAAACTCAATCAAGCCTTGGCTTTAAATTACCTATGTTTAGCTTACCAGCAGTTGGGGCAGTGGAAAGAGGCAGAGGGTGCGATCGCATCTAGCCTAAACTTACTCCAACAACAACCCAATCCCATTCCTGCTTCCCTACGTTTACCCGTTCTTGCCCAAGCCCTCAATACTCAAGGTCAACTGCAACTCGCCCAAGGACAAGCCCAACAAGCCCTCAATACCTGGAAGCAAGCCACCACTACCTATACTCAAGTAGGCGATAATTCCGGCATTATCGGCAGTCTGATTAACCAATCCCAAGCCTTGCAAACTTTAGGGCTTTACCGTCAGGCCAAAAAGACCTTAAGCGATGTAGAACAGGCTCTGCAAAACCAACCCAATACTCCCATCAAAGTTACAGGTTTGCGGAGTTTGGGCAATGCGTTGCGAGTCATTGGGGATTTAGACCAGTCCCACCAAGTCTTGCAGCAAAGTTTGGCTTTAGCTCAGCAACTCAACTCTCCCTCTGACAAGAGTGCTGTGCTTTTAAGTTTAGGGAATACAGCCCGTGCTCAGCAGCATACCCCAGTGGCTATAGACTATTATCAGCAGGCGGCAGGAGCCTCCACTACATCCCTCACGCGCACTCAAGCCCAATTAAATCAACTGAGCCTGCTGGAACCGAAGCAATTGAGTGAAGCTCAAGCGCTAGCCTCACAAATCCAAACCCAACTCTCTAACTTACCCCCTAGTCGAGCGGCTGTCTATGCCCAAATTAACTTTGCCCAAAGTCTCACCCGCCTGAAGCAGGAGAATTCTGCTAGTACTCCCTCCCAGACAGAAATCGGTCAGATTTTGGCGAGAGCTCTCCAACAAGCCAAAGGTTTAAACGATCTTCGTGCCCAAGCCTATGCCTTGGGACAGCTGGGTGCACTCTACGAACAAACCCAGCAATGGAACAATGCTAAAGACCTTACCGAGCAAGCCCTATTAATCGCCCAAACGAATAATGCACCGGACATTGCCTATCGTTGGCAATGGCAGCTAGGTCGCCTCCTGAAGGATACTGGAAATATTAAAGGTGCGATCGCCGCTTACACTGAAGCTGTTGCTACTCTACAGTCCCTCCGCAGCGATTTGGTCGCAATTAATCCAGACATTCAGTTCTCTTTCCGGGAGGGAGTCGAACCCATTTATCGGCAATTGGTCGATCTACTCTTACAATCAGACGGCACGTCCCAGCCGAGTCAACAAAATCTCATCCAAGCTCGTGCTGTAATTGAATCCCTCCAACTGGCTGAACTAGACAACTTTTTCCGCACCGCTTGCTTAGCCGGAAAACCTGTCCAAATTGACCAAGTGATTGACCGGGATGACCCTACAGCCGCCGTCGTCTATCCGATTATTCTGCCAGACCGTCTGGATGTTATCCTCAAATTGCCGCAACAGAACCTGCTGCACTACAAAACCACCATCGCTCAGAGTGATGTAGAAAAAACCATAGACGATTTACGCAAGGAACTCACTAGACCGTTCACCGTACGAACGGCTCAAACCATATCCCAGACTATCTACGATTGGTTACTCCGACCCGCTGAAGATGCCTTGGCTCAAAGCCAAGTCAAAACCTTAGTGTTCGTCCTCGATGGTTCGTTGCGCAATATTCCCATGGCGGCTCTTTACGATGGTCAACAGTATCTCGTGCAAAAGTATGCTGTAGCCTTAACCCCAGGACTGCAATTACTCGCCCCTAAATCGTTAAAACGAACTCAATTAAGAGCTTTAACGGGTGGGCTAACCGAAGCTCGTCAAAACTTTCCTCCACTGCAAAATGTAGCGATCGAAGTGCAGGAAATTCAATCTGAGATACCGGGGAAAGTACTCCTCAACCAGGACTTTACCAGTACTAGTTTCCAACGGGAAATCAGCTCAGTCCCTTTCCCGGTAGTCCATTTGGCAACTCATGGTCAGTTTAGTTCCAATGCCGAGGACACCTATATTCTTACCTGGGATGGTCGCATTAATGTCAATCAGTTAAACGAGGTACTGCGTCGCAGAGACCAAAGCCAATCTAGCGCGATCGAACTTCTCGTTCTCAGTGCCTGCAAAACAGCGAAGGGTGACAAGCGAGCGGCTCTGGGACTGGCGGGAGTCGCCGTGCGAGCAGGAGCCCGCAGCACTCTAGCCTCGTTGTGGTCTGTTGATGATGAGAGTACCGCCGTCCTCATGAGTCAGTTTTACCGAGAGTTAGCCCATACTACCGTGAATAAAGCGGAAGCCCTACGCCAAGCGCAGCTTTTTCTGTTGCAAGATTCTCGCTACCGCTATCCCCGTTATTGGGCTCCTTTTGTTCTCGTAGGAAATTGGCTCTAATACCATTTCGGATTTTGGATTTTGGACTTAACAAATTGGATGTTATTTTTCTTCTAAAAGAGAAAAAAGCCAATTCTTGAAAATTAATTTTCGTGAGAATAGTCTTGACAAAGTAAACACTTTCCTTCAGTGTATTCAACTGAACGTATTAAAAATAAAGACTCTAACGCCCTTAAGATTTGAAAGATTTACGAAACAAACGGCAAAAGCGGTATTACATAATCTAGACCTATAACGCAGTCCGTAATGCAATAGACGCGCTTTGTTTTTTCACAAAAATTTCACAAGGGTTCCTTACATTCAAAGGTAAGCCAACTGCTAGTTATTTAGAATTTTCTTTGAATAACGAAGCAGTTGGCAAGGCTTTGAAAGCTTATGTTGGAGGAGGACGGCAGTAGCCGAAGGAGCAGTCATGATTTGCAGTACCCACG
>DATNPV010000107.1:0-20940 GCA_036703055.1 Waterburya sp. | reverse complement strand
CTTAGAGCTTGCTAATCCACAAACGATAGACTGCTTTACTTGCTTAGAAATCAGGAAAACCTCATCAAAGTCTTTCTGAAAAGCTCCTGGATAGCCGACCTCAATAATATCAATCTGCATCTCTTCCAGAAGCTTAGCGATACTCATTTTTTGATGAACATCCATTTTGACACCAGGCGTTAGTTCTCCATCACGCAGGGTGGTATCAAAAATAATAACCTTGGCATCTGAAAATACTTTCTGCATAATCAGACCTCTTTGCTGACAATTCTTTCGTAATGTTCCACCATCGGAAATGGATCGTAAAAATGGTGTAATATCTGACTCCATTGTTGATACTCCGGTGATTGTCGGAAACCAATCGTGTGGTCTTCCAGTTTCGCCCAACGCACTAGTAAAATGTATTGGTTTTCAACTTCCAAACACCGCTGTAGCTCATGGGCAATGTAACCGGGCATTGAGGAAATAATGGATGATGCTGTTGCGAAGGCTGCTTCAAATTCAGCAGCTATTCCAGGTTTAACCTTGAGGATTGCAACTTCCAGAATCATGCCTTGATGTCCAAGGTTCTACTTTTTTATCATACTTGACAACTCGTACTGATACCATTTCTCCGTAATAGTCGAGATAGGTAGATCCTTACGGATTTTCCCCCTCGCAGTACCGGACGTGCAAGTTTCCAAGCATCCGGCTCCTGGTCTTCAGCTCTTAATCCATCTCCATCAGACAACTAGAGCGGTTTTTCAGGTAGCATTTCAGGCATTGCCTTAATTCTTCCTTAAATTAGACCTATTTGCTCTCCTAGGTTTACGTTTACTGATTGTATTTCTACAAACGTATCTAACTTTTCGCCTAGGCTCATTGCCTTTCAGACTTTCATTACTGAAGATACCCTTTCCCACGTCTGCCCCCTTTCGGGTGGGTATATACCCTATCCGTCAGGTTATGTATTCCCTTTGCCTTTCGGCGCGACGGCATTCGCTTTTTGGGAAAGTCCCATCTCCCTACGCCTTCATTAGGATTACTCCTTCTTTACCTATGGCATAGAGCTAGCCATAAGAGCGTATGGAGTTTAATTCGTTCCACACAGTTGAGATGCGACGAGTTTAGGTTCCCTCTTTACACCGGGGGTTCTATGGTGTCCTATAATCCAGAAATACACGGTCTGAATTACATTATCTAGCTATGTAAAGCAGCTAGACCTGACCCCAGAACTGTCGCAATAGTCGGGTGACGACAGCCTAAATTAGCGGTGCCTCATCAAGGGTTCACTTGCGCTAACCTTGCCCGTCTTACCCTAGCCCACTCCCGTCATCCGACTGACGGATTTTGGTACATTTAACCCCTCTAGCTGTGAAACATCTGGATTGCTCTAGATGCTCCTTCGGGGCGGGTACTGGTTTGGACACTAACCAGGAGTATTTCTACTCACTCTTCTGTGCGACATCGAATCGCACATGCACTTAATTTATTACCCCCTGTAGTCCCCCTTAATAAAAGGATGTCTGAAAAGCGTCAAAAGTCGCTTCGATCCCCCCATGCCCCCTCCTTAAAAAGGGGAGAGAATCTTATCAAAGTCCCCCTTAAAAAGGGGGATTTAGGGGGATCGAAAGTGCTGCAACGTAGCAATAGAAACTTTTCAGACAGCCTCTAAGGGGGACGGCGGCAGCCGGGGGTTGATAAAGTGCAACTTTATAGAGAATTTGTATGAGCTTTCTGTTAATCTCTCACAACCGTGAAGCAGTGAGTGTTACGTCAGCATACTTCCAGGCTTGCTCAAAGCGCTCTTGCACCTGTTTCGCTGCATCAGCTTTTCCTTGTGCCTGTAGGCTGTGAGCCAGTCCGCGCAAGGACCAACCATTCTCAGGATAAATTTTTAAATCCTCTCGATAGACCTGCTCTGCCTCTGCTGGACGATTCGCGTCTAGCAATACAGCTCCTAACAATTGTCGCACTGGAGAATACCAGAAGGGAGGGTCGCTTTTGAGATAATCATCGAGTTTAACCGCTGTTTGTAACTGGGCGATCGCTTGTTCATAATTCCCTTGCTTAGAGGCTAGCTCACCTGCCAACACGTCCGATGCTGTCTGCAAAATCTTCGTGTTGATATCCCAGTTTGTAGCTTTTTCTACAGCAGGGTCGGCGGCGATCGCTCTCAACTGTTCCAGTTCTCTCCCTGCTTGCTGTAGTTTACCCTTGGCAGTGAAGGCCATACCGCGTGCATAGTGCCACACGCCAGTCGGATAAAGCAGTTGTGCATCGGGTGCCGATTCTGCCAAAATTTTATCCCATAGGCCAAACTTGACGAAGGCGTAGAGTGGAAGCGAATAAAAGTGTTGCATTGTACCCTGCCCTGGCTGCCGCATTAACTTGGGGTCTGCCAACATCGCCGTATTTTGGGCCGCTTTAATCGCTACTTGACTCTCTCCGGTCATCATTGCGGCATACCAGAGGAAGTAATGATTGTGCGCTACATAGGAAAGGCGATAGAACCCTTCGGCGCGACCTCTGGCGTGGTCATAGTTGAGGTAGTTTTGGTCAGCGGCAACACCGCGTTGGTTAGCGACGACTGCATCGTGATAGCGCCCAACCCAGATATAAATATGCGATGGCATGTGCAGCAAATGTCCGGAACCAGGGACTAGATTGATCAGGCGATCAGCCGCAGCAATCCCTAGTTCAGGTTGTTTGGGTTCTATGGCATGAATGTAGAAATGGTTAGCACCTATATGGTTAGGATTGCGCTTGAGAACAGACTCCAAGGCAGCAACGAGTGTGGGGGTTTCCGGTTTGGGTTCACCGTCCTCTGTCCAGTAACTCCAAGGCATGGTGTCCATGAGTGCTTCTGCAAACAAAGTTGCTGCGTCCAAATCGTCTGGATAGCGCTCTTTTACTTCTCGCATGGCGTTGGCATAAGCAACGTCAAGTGCGGAACGATTCTCAACTGGCTTTGAGGAGTATCGTTTGGCTAATGCCTGGATATAGGCTTTTTCCGTCTCGCTGGCATTCTTGCTGAGTCTCAGTGCTTTCTGAAGTGCCGTCCATGCCTCAGGTACAGCATCAGCATTCATCGGCGCGTTAATATTGGGGCCGAGGACAAGGGAAACGCCCCAGTAACACATCGCACAGTTGGGGTCGAGCCGCGCTGCCTCTCGGAAAGAACGTGCTGCTTCAGCATGGTTGAACCCGTAAGCGAGGGTCAATCCTTGGTCGAAATAGCGCTGAGCCAGTGGAACGTTCGTCGAAATTGGATGGTGGTGATTGCCGATATCCTCGAACAGCGGTGCTGGATGTTTGTTGAGCGTGAGCAGACTACTACTACATTCAGTCGCGAACACTGACTCACACATTTGATTGGAGCCTATCGCTAGTCCAATCGCTAGGAAGAAAAGAGCCAAAATGAATAAGATTCGGTACACTTAGTCTAACTCTTGAGTCGTATTCATCTGTATTAACGCTGACTTAACCCTGGAGAGGTGAGTATTGTGAGTGCGATCGCCACTTGAGTACTCCTGTTATTCCCGACGTGCTTGATAGTCCTCAGAAGACATCGGGTCTAATTCCCATCTGCGATCATCACGCTCCTCCAAAATATCGTTGGTTCTCAAGAACGAGCGATCGTCCATCTCTAACCCAACAGCAGCGCCTAGCTCATCAACAATATCTTGGTCAGGAGTAGCGACAGTCCCACCCACTGCTTCTTCACCCGCGACATCGGCTTGCTGCCAAGCGGCATCAATGTCACCACCCGATAGCTCTGGGCCAACTGCATTGTATTCTCTCATCTCATCTCGCATGGTGCGCCCACCGATATTAAGCCCTGGTTGCGGGTGAACACCAGTCCCGTAAGATTCCGTAATTTCTTGAGGTAAATCTGAAATAGCTGAGGATTCGTCCGTATCTTCTACAGGGATATCTGACACAAGAGGTGCATCGGTTGCCGTTGTTTCGTCAACAGCTTTGTTAGTCATATCAGCCATAGGGCGTCCTGGGAATCCTTAAAACGTCTATCAATGCCAACATAGCTAAAGAGTCGGTATATCAGAATCCTCAAATAGTAAGAGAAACTTATCAGCTTTTTTGAGGAAATTATTTCCTCTCATCCGACCAAATTGGTAATTGATTAACGGCTTGCAGTGTTAAATCTACATAAGTAATATTCGACCTAACCCGCTTTTCTCCAAAATAGCCCGTCGAACCGTCATGAGCTTGGGGGCCTATAGTTTGAATGGTGAAATTACCCTGGCGGCGGGCTTGGTTAAAGGGAGAGCCAACAGTCCAAGGCCAGCGTGAAGGAAACACAATTCTACCGATATCTTCAATCCAGTCTCGTTTGCCTTGCAGGTGGTAAATATGTTCAGATGCCTCAAACCCTTCTTTTCCAGCAAAGACTCCCCCAATAGAAACTACAATAATTTGAGGCGGTTGTCTTCTATCTAACCACTGATTAAGGTACGGCACAGCCCCAAGGGATACTTGCGCACCTCCACTAGTACCAATCAAAATAATTTTCAGCGATTCATTGGGGGAGGCAGGGATGGGGTGTGTTGCATTCATTCGCTCGATGATAGCATTGGCAATTCCCCGGTTATAAATCGGGCCGTAACGCTCATCTACGGAAATAGCGAGTCGCCACAGATTACGAATTTTAATCAAAACATCTGCATTTTTCAGCCAACCGTCTGCTGAATCGGCAAAGCGCCAGAGGGGCGCTAAAAGCCGTCTACCTCCTAAACTTTCGTTGGCGACTGAGTAAGGAAAAACATCAGGAACGGCTACACAGTTAGGATGACGCTGGACTAAGTGATTTAGAAAAAATTCTTCTCCAGGGGTCAACTGATTAGCCGAAAAATCACCGACTCCCGGCAAAAAAACAATATAGCAATTAATCTTGGGAGATTTGGCAACAGAACTTATACTTTTAGCAGATGGCAAGCTTTTAAAACGATTTTTTTTAGGACCCAAATTCTGTGCTTGGTTCAGCCACCAAACCAGCGTACCTACAGGCGAAAGGGTTCCCCAAGCCAAGAGGATTATCCCCGTTAAAATTAGTAATTTTAGGGTTCCACCGCGAAGCCACAGTAATAATTGTGTGATTAACTTTAACATTCAATCTTGTATCATTCCCCCAGGAATGCTGTAGTGCATTCTCCTTTCAGGGTTTTATTGCGCTTAGTTGTTGTAGTTTGTTCAATGAAACAGTATCCTATCAAAGCTGTCATCTATCGTTAGCCGTAGCAAGCTGTGAGTAGCACTGATAAACAAGAGAATTTTCGCACTACACTGTGTAAAGCACTCGCTTTAGATGGAAATTTTTATGAAAATGCCTTAAATACGCCTAAAAATCAGCGTATAGCTCAAACCATTGTACTTCTAGCTGCCGTCTCCCATGCCCTAGGAAGTGGCCTAATCTTACTAATTAATCGAGCGACGCTGCAAATTTTGGCTCTATCACTGCTGATGAATGCCCTTAGTGTAGTGGCAGGGTATTATTTTTGGACGTTCACTATTTGGAAGATTGGGCAGTGGCTCAAACGGCATTCTTTAACGTATGGCGATTTACTCATTCCTATTGGCTTTGCTTATGCTCCTCAAGCCCTGAATTTTTTAACGTTAATCCCCTTATTAGGACGACCGATTGAGCTAATATTTGCTGTCTGGAGTTTACTGGCTGTAATTGTGGCAGTCCGCCAAGGATTAGATATCCAAACTCGCTGGGCTGCTGCAATTTGTTTAGTTGGTTGGCCTTTGATTCAAGTCACTATTGGCTTTGTTCAAGTCTTTAAAAGTTCATCGCTCTCATGAGCGTCTTGATACTTTGGTATTTGGGGGAATTGGTAATTGGTAATGGGTGAGATTCGTTGAGCTAAGCTTGGCAATTAGCCCAGACATAAGCCTTTGGATAGAGGAAAAAATAATTTAGGAATTGTTAGTCTCATTCAAGAGATTATTGATTTTTTCCTTGTGACGCTGCTGCTGCCGAGCCTGCACCCGGTATTTCCAATCTCTAATAGCGATCGCGGCTTTCGCGGCTGGAGAGTGTTGATTTTGAGAACTGCTGTCATCTTGACTCAAGGCTGAATCGCGCTCAGGTTGGCGGCGAAACAACATATAACTGGATAAATTGTCAGTCGAGGACTCTTGCTCAAGGGCTCGGATAATCGGCCCAACGGATTGATAGCGGTCTTGGAGAGAAATTTTGAGCATTTTGCTCAAAATCTTAGCGAAGACTTCACCCACTTGCACGGAACTTTGCCAAAGCAGTTCACCCGTCTGGCGATCGCTATCAAAATCCAACGGTGCTTTTCCGGTCAACAGGTAAAGACAAGTAATGCCTAAAGCATAGATGTCGCTACCAAACACCGGTCGTAGGGAAAATTGTTCCGGCGGCGCAAACCCAACTGTCCCAATGAAATGAGTTGTTGGCGCTTTCACACTCGTATCTCCGGCTTGCGCAATTTGCTCCTTGACTGCGCCAAAGTCAATGAGTACCAGCCTGCCATCATCCTGACAACGAATAATATTTTGGGGTTTGATATCCCGGTGAATTACTTGCTGCTTGTGGACGTAGTGCAACAAATGCAGCATTTCGCGCAAAAATCGTTTCACCTGTTCTTCGGAAAAGCAACCAGAACGCCTCACAAGCCTTGCCATAGTGGAACCCCGCACATATTCTTGAACCAGGTAAAATTCTCCGTCTGCGACGAAGTAATTGAGCAACCTGGGAATTTGAGAGTGACTCCCTAGCCTGCCAAGAATTTTGGCTTCCCGTTCAAAACGCTTTTGAGCGGTTTCTAATGCAGCCGCATCAGTCACTTTGGGGCACAATTGCTTGATTACACAAAAAGGCTCACCCGGCAATGACACATCTCTTGCCAAAAAGGTGACACCGAAACCGCCTCGTCCCAGCATCCGTAGTATCTCGTAGCGATCGCGAAATAGCTGGGGTTGACCACACAGCTGACCCAACTGCGTTTGCTGCAAAACATCAGAGTGAAAGGAAGACAAGTTTCCGGGTGCAAAATTCATGGGTCTTTTACGACAGGATGATACACGATCTCCAGTATGCTTTTAGTCTAGGAAAAAGTCTTCCCTTTCGTCTAAGCTTTCAAGGTAGAAAAATCAAGACTAGGGAAGCTCAGTGGGTCTCCCTAAAGGTACCCCTAAGGTAGTGGATAACGACCTTGAATTGCGCTAATCCACTTCGTTGATAATAAAGCCCAAAAGCAACTATGACTATGCATCCGACTCTCAAGCAAGCCTTTGACCAAAGCCGAGTCCTCAAAGTAATTACTGGCTTGAATAATTTTGACGCCCAGCGTGTTGCCGCAGTGGTAAAAGCCGCCGACCGAGGCGGTGCTACATTCGTGGATATCGCTGCCGATCCAGATTTAGTCCGTTTGGGTCGTGAATTGACAAATTTACCGATTTGTGTATCCGCAGTAGAGCCTGAGCGGTTTGTGACTGCCGTTGCAGCCGGTGCCGATCTGATCGAAATTGGTAACTTTGATAGCTTTTACGCTCAGGGACGGCGGTTCGAGGCTCCCGAAGTGCTGGAGTTGACTCAAAAGACGCGATCGCTCCTTCCCAACATCACCTTGTCTGTTACTGTCCCCCATATCCTGACGCTCGATCAGCAAGTGCAACTGGCTGAAGAATTGGTGGCAGCAGGTGCAGACATTATCCAAACCGAAGGTGGAACCAGCAGCACTCCCCGTTCAGCCGGAACTCTGGGTTTAATCGAAAAATCCGCTCCCACCTTGGCAGCCGCTTATGAAATTTCCCGTGCGGTGTCCGTGCCTGTACTGTGTGCCTCTGGGTTATCCAGCGTGACTGTCCCGATGGCGATTGCCGCCGGTGCCGGTGGTGTGGGTGTCGGTTCTGCCATCAATCAATTGAATGACGAAATTGCCATGATTGCCGCTGTCCGCAGCTTGGTCGAAGCCTTGGCAACCGTTAGCCCTCGGCGTGTTCACATCTAAGCCAATCTCGATTAAAGCCATGACTGTTGAGGGATATCCCTTGCGGGTTCGCTAAAAACGAGGTCAGGGCAGGTCTTGTGCCTGCCCTGACCTCTTTACACCACTTCGCCACACCCAAAGCTAAAGCTAAACTCGTTCTAAAACCAGGCAATCCTTCAAACTATAGACCACTTGCTGCTGCTCCTCGAAGGTCAGTTCTGGGAAAATAGGCAAAGCGAGTACCTCATTGCAAATCTGTTCCACAACAGGTAACTGACCCGGTTGGTAGCCTAAATTCTTATAAACTGGCTGCAAGTGCAATGGTATGGGATAGTACACCATCGAACTGACGCCTAGCTTTTGAAGCTGATTTCGCACTTCGTCCCGAAAACTGCTACTACGGCTATCTTGAGTCAAACGAATGGTGTATTGGTTCCAGACAGCGCGACTCCCAGGTTGTTCTTGGGGCAGCACTATCTCCGATATGGGCTGCAACAGTTGCTGATAAACGGCAGCAACCTCACGACGTGCTTCATTCCATCGATCCAGATAAGGCAGCTTCGTTTGCAGGATGGCAGCTTGTAAGGCATCTAAGCGGCTATTAATACCAGTCTCTTCATGGTAATAACGGCTGACCATACCGTGTTCTCTGAGCGTACGGATGGATGCGGCGATGCTTGGATCGTTGGTGATCACTGCACCCCCATCCCCATAAGCACCTAAATTCTTGGTGGGAAAGAAACTAAAGCAGCCAACATGCCCGATACTTCCCACTTTTTGTCCCGCCCACTCTGCGCCAGTCGCCTGAGCACAGTCTTCAATGACAGCGAGTTTATAAGTTTGTGCGATGTCCATAACAGCGGTCATATTCATCGGTTGCCCAAACAGGTGAACCGGGATAATGCCCTTTGTTTTGGGAGTAATAGCAGCGGCAAGTTGAGTTACATCGAGATTGAACGAATGAGCGTCAATATCGACAAACACTGGCGTTGCACCGACAGCCGAAATCACCTCAGCTGTGGCGATAAACGTAAAGGGTGTCGTAATCACCTCATCCCCAGGGCCGATTTGCAGCGCTCGTAGTGCTAGATACAGGGCGTCAGTGCCCGAATTGCAGGATACACATTCCCGCACACCCATGTAAGTCGCCAACTGCTGCTCGAAGCTTTGAACAATTGGGCCGCCGATAAAACGTCCTGAACTCAGAACGTCCTGAACAGCAGCACTTATCTGTTCACCAATCACTTCATACTGCCGTGTCAGGTCAATAGGAGGAATGTTTCTCACTCGCTTACACCTAGAATTTTTACTTAAATAAATCAAATTTTGCTACAAAAGGGAATCCAAGCATTCCCAATCCTTTATTTCCTGAGAATGCTAAATTTCTCAAATTGTTTCAGATTCATCTGTTCCATCTCTTCCAGGGTCTTTATCTCCTCCATTGCTCCTCTTAAGCTGTTTCACATCTAATTGGTACATAAAACAGTACTCTATGCCTCATACTCAGCCTCCGAAGCGTTGTTAAATGTGGCAAGACTTACGCTTTCATTGGCTGATTAGCCCCCCTAACCCCCCAACCTTGGGGGAATAGAACTTAGCTCCCTCCAGATTTGGGGGGCATGGGGCCCCCTCTGGGGAACTCGGGGTCCCCTTTGGGGATTAGGGGCAGGGGGAGAGGGGGGCAAGTGCGTAAGTCCTGATGTGGAATAGCTTACTCATTGGTCATGGACTAAGAATCTGACAAAATAGTTGAAATACGGTGTCGGGGCAAGAAGTGCTGAGCGGACGAACATCTTGGAGCCGCTGCTCGATTGCTCAATCAAGCCAGGGAGGCTTTATAGAGTGAATTCTTTAATTCAACTTGACCCGATCGATTTAGTTTGGGCATTGGGGATGATGGCGATCGCCATTGGGTTATCCAGTTGGCAAAGGTTAGGATTAGAAATTCAGCTGGCGATCGCAACTGGGAGAACTGTTGTACAGCTTTTGGTCGTCGGATATGTTCTGGCGGTCATTTTTGCTTTAAACAACCCCATTCCCGTTGTGGGTGTGTTATTGGTGATGCTGACTATTGCCACCATCACAGCTCGCCATCGCATCGGGAAAAAGATTCCTCGATTGATTCCTGTGGTGTTCGGGGCTATGTTTTTCAGCACAGCCTTGACGTTGGGTTACACCACTTTGTTGATTATTCAACCTAGAACCTGGTACGAGCCACAGTACTTAGTTCCGTTGGCTGGTATTGTCTTAGGCAACGCTATGAATGGAGCTGCGATCGCCGGGGAACGTCTCGTCAGTACCATTAGCAGCAGCCGCCTAGAAATCGAAACTCACCTCAGCTTGGGAGCAACCCCCCAGCAGTCAGTGGCAACCTACCGCAAAGAAGCTATCCGTGCTGGACTCATCCCTACCTTGAATCAAATGATGATTGTAGGTGTTGTCACATTACCCGGAATGATTACGGGTCAACTGCTCAGTGGTGTTGACCCGTTGAATGCAGCGTCTTACCAAATTTTGATCATGTTTATGATTGCCTTTGCCAACCTGATAACAACGGTTTTGGTGACTCAAGGCATCACCCATCAATTTTTTAATGCACAAGCTCAACTCCAGCTCCGTTAATACAGGTCAAGGGGCAGGATGACAATTGAAAGTTTATTGATCGATGAAGATTTGGTGAAGAAACCCCCTTCAGGATTGTTATTGGGAACAATGGTTTTAGTTGTGTTAATTTTCAGCTATTTCCTAGAGTGACTCTCCACCCAATACTATGAGGATATCGTCATGAATAGATTATCTGCCCAGGCACGAGCCAGACGCGATCGCATCCTCTATTGGCAATCTCCTACGGTAGACGATTTAAGAAATATCCGTGCCCTGGAAGAAATAGGCTCAGAAATGCTTGAAAGTATTTTGGCTCATTGCCCGGATAATCACGAACGGGACGAAGCCCTCGATTGTTTAGAAGTACTTCTGATGTGGACGAGAAAGTCAGTTATTAGAGGGCATGGCATCGATCATTAACACTATAATACTGGGGTGAAAGTCAAGTAAGAGATCCAAAAAGACTTGCATCCTCAAGCATAGACACAGTTTATTGATGTTCCGGTCAATTCACAACAGTGGTTAGCAACGCGAGCTAAATTGGCAGTCAGATTAGAGCTGGACTGGGAATCTACTACTTTTATTAGCGTATTTAGAAAATAAGGGTGAGGAATCAGGGGTCGAGAGAGTCATTTTCAGCCCTTCGTGGTGTGCCTTGGTCATCGGGAGGCTCGATTTAAAGCGATCGCCATTTTTTCAGGGAAGAAGGTGAGTAGTATAGCAAAAGGCAGAAGGCTTTTATGTTTATTACTGGTATGGGGTGGTTTGGGCCGTTAGATTTGTCCTAAGCTTTATGGCGACAGCTATAAAACTAGCTGACATAGGATAAGGCAACCTCTATACTTTTATTCTGCTCCCATCCGATGAGCTGCTTGCTCAAACTCAGCAGCGGCTTGATTCGTCGCTGTAACATCAAACAAAGCTTTGGCGATCGCTTCTTGAAAGGTAAACGTATCCAGTCCTTGAGTGGCGAGAAATGCGATATCATCTACGCTACGAATACTGGCAACGAGGATACGGGTTGTACTGCCAACGCCCACAATTTCTCTTTGCATTGCCACCAAATCGTCACGTCCATTGCGCCCCAAATCGTTAATTCTACCTAAATAAGGAGCAGCGTAATCCGCACCCAAAGCAGCGGCAATCAAGACTTGGTGAACGGCATAGACTCCGGTTAGTGTAATCTGAATTCCCTCTGCAATGAGCCGAGAAGCTGCTTCAGTCCCAACTTGAGTAATCGGTACTTTAACGACAACGCGATCATCAATTGCAGCCAAAAGCTTACCTGTTTTTACCAACGCTTCAACGGAGGTTCCCCAAGTTTGAAGCTGGACTTCTTGAGCACCTAACTCCAACCCTTGTCTGGCTAATTCTTTCAACTGCTCAATTGAACAGGTAACTTGAGCGCGTTCTAACAAAAGCGGATTGGTTGTTACTCCGTAAAATAGACCTGTTGGCAGCCAGTTTTGCCACTGGCTTGTGTCAGCGCTATCAAGAAACAGGCGGATTTTGGGAATGTTTGGTTCTGGTAGTGTATGGCGATCGCTCTCAATCATAAGGGTGTTGCGAGACAAAAGAGACATCAACTCATATCGTTTCTCCTTAAGTTTGCTACAGATGATTGACACAGGGACGCGGTGACGCGGTGACGCGAAGATTGATTTGTAGCAAACATTTAGGTATTTGATATCACATTATCGAACTCATGTCTGCTGATGAAGCGATTACCCGTCATACTCTACCTAGTAAGCAGGACTTACGCACTCGCCCCCCCGCCCCTAATCCCCAAAGGGGACCCTGAGTTCCCCAGAGGGGGCCCCATGCCCCCCCAAATCTGATGGGAGCTAAGTTCTATTCCCCCCAAGGTTGGGAGGTTAGGGGGGCTAATCAGCCAATGAAAGCATAAGTCCTGGTGAGGTTTAGGGGTTGGGCGATCGCGATCGCCCAATCTCACTCAACAGGAATAAACGAGGGTATGACTGGTAGGCTTTATTGAGATAGTGCAGCCTATTGGGATGAATCTTTCCCTGAGATGCTATCCACGCCATGCTCCAGCTGATCGAGGATTTGTGTTAACCATTTTCTGGCAGCCTCTTCGGTTTCAAAATATCGATTTCCATAGTCCCCTACCTTACGCCAGGGAAAAGAGGGTGAACCTAGCGCCGCTCGCCCTTCGGTAATGATTGTACGATGCCATTCAACAAGGTTTGGAGTAGTGCTGTCACGAACTACCTCTTCATCACTCTTGCCTGCCAAATCCGCATCAGCAAACTCGGAACTAAGAAAACTGTATAGATTTTCGTATGAAGGTTCTGATGTCATTTTTTGTACCAATTATTTAAATTCTTAAGCGTAACAAACCCTCAAGCGTAGTCTAGCGAAAGCTAAGATTGGCGCATTGCTAAGCTACGAATCAAATGGGGTATGAGGTAAGAACAATACAGCCTCCCGCGCCGTTGCTTTTCCTCATCACAACGCGTAGATCAGTGCTATTCCTAATGTTGTTCAGAATGGGTGGGCGAAAAGCAACACGGCCAACACTACTCTGAGTTTTATAATCTACAACTCTAGTCGCGCCTACAGGGATATTTGGATTACTAGCCCAATTGTTCAAATTGTTCTTATGGTATCTCAAAGCGGCTTGAATATTGGTAGTAGCGATTCCCTGGTTTGTATAAGTGCTGGCATTAGCAATTTGTGGACTACTAATCAATCGGTTGACAAGTTGCTGATTAGTCCAGCCAACATGACGAGCGAGCGTGTGACCCCCAGCTTGCTCCTGAGTTTGCAGCCAGTTAGGCGAAAAATTAGCTGGAACACATTGGGCAGATGCTGATTGGCTGACCCCGAATCCCAATATCGGTATAAGGAACAAGAAGATAAAGAATTGGCTGTTCTTGGCTAGCGATTGGTTCAAATGAGTCAGCATCTCAAAACTTCTTTAGTTGGCTAATACAGTGTAAATTTTAACAATACTGAATGATTTGTCGGATGGGTAAGGAACTCCTTTTTGTACTTTTTGTACAATTTAGTAAAGAATCGTATTGGTTTTAAGAGAATTGTATTGATTTAAGACCTCACCCGCTTATTGTTCGTATACTGCATCCTATTCCCATTGCAAAGCACAAGATACGAGGAGATTCCTCTCATGGTTCACACCTACGAAGTATTGGTTGATATCAGGGAATTGGCTGACTTAACAAACAATGCCTTTATTAGCGGCACGACCCGGTACGAAATCGACGCCGAGTCCAAGCAAAAGGCGGGTGGTATGGCACGGACTCAGGCGAAAAGTGACCATCCAAAAGGTATTGAATATGAAACTAGGGTAACAAGGTTACTGAGATAACGCTCTCACGTTAAGAGAAAGCTACAGAGCGTTCAAATCATTATTTATTTAAAGAGCAACAAAAAATTAAAAGCAAGTCAAAGACTCTAGCTGAAGTGACTCAAATCAATCTTTACCGAGCTCAGCTAGAGGCTTTCTGTTGTAGAACTGAGGTCAACAGGTTCACCATCCAGTCAATTATGGCTGTCGAGAGGCAAAACGAATCAGTCCCTCATGACTCGAATTAACCTTATCTCCGATGAAAATCTCTTCCCGACACCCTAACCCCTAGCGCACGACTCTTACTGTCCAGAAATCCGTCGCTAAATCTGGATTGAGAATATAGTCATAAGGCAGGGTAAAGTAACCCTTCATTCCCCAATCACTTCCCCAAGAATTTCTAACGATAAATCTCTTTTGAGCATCATCGTATCCCACCACTAATACAGCATGACCACCCACAATTTCCTCACCTAGGGCTGGCATCTGTACCACTCCAGTATTCCCTACTTGGTCACCTTCAAAACTTTGGTAAACAGTCATACCAAAAGCGAAAGGATAACCTTCAGCTAAACATCCTTTCATTGGATTGAGGGACTGAGAGATTTGAGAGTAAGAAACAGCCGTATGTCTACTCGCTGTGTCATAACAAGTAACTGTGGGTTTAACCGTTAATTTGTTAATATCATAAGGCCAAATAGATTCTGGACAAGTGCCAAATTTGTTAATAGATTTGATGGTATCTCTGAGCATTGCACCACTATCTTCATTCACAGTTCCTTCAATATCTCTAGTGGTGTAGTAAGTAAATAATCGACTGGGAGCAAAGTTATATAGCTTTTCTTTCATTTGGCAAAAATGAAAGGCGGCACAAATAGCTTGTGCAGTGCAGCTTCCAATTTGTCCTTGAGCATACACAGGGGGTAACTGTGCCCTTAGGTCTACTTTAGGCGGTAAATTCTTAACAACGGGCTGAGGAGCTAAGTACTTTATATCTCTGGAGTCCGGTTTATCAGGAATCCAGCCATAGCCTTGAATTCGATTAGTCATACGGGTGATGCGATTGGTTTGAGTCGTTTGCAGTGGACGTTCCGTCCTCAATGCTTGCTTCTCGCCTGAATTCCATAAACTACTGACTGATGTTGCAGTGTTCCGGATTGTTTCCCAAATCTTCTTGTACAACTGAGATACTCCCATTGCTTTTGATACTTGAAACGACCACTAACTAGTAATAAGCATAAAAGCCCTCTGCCTTGGAGCCTTCTGCTTTTCACTATATAAGAATGCCAGTTGACCAATATTGAGCAAGGCTCAGAAGAAGCAATTATTTGCTTTGAGCGGGTTCAGAGTTATTAGACCTGTTGTAAAAGTCGATTTTCGCCCCCTAGCCCCCCAATTCTGGGGAAAACCTGAATTCTCGTGTCCCCCAATTTTGGGGGATTTAGGGGGCATTCCATGATTTATGCAACAGGTCTATTAATTGGAGGCATTTCAGATAGCATCTCTAGATGAGGAGAATATTAGGCAATGCCTGAAATGCTGCACAGTTGAATCACTCCCCCATTGGTGCTAGTCCTAGTTTCGCTGCTGACGCTATTTGGTATGCAACTTACTTTAATTTAATGTCAAGTTTTCACCGATCGCGCTTGCCTAATTGTTTGAGGGAAAACGCCAACTAACAGTGCCAGTGCTTCGTCTGGCAGTTGAGCTAATGTCTGAGGCTCAAAATAGTACTCAAATTGAGTGAGAATCGCCTGAGCACGTTGTAAGGGTACTGGGTTATTCGTAATTTTTCTAATCAGTTGAACCCACTGCCGCCGCAGCGCATAAGCTCGCTGTCGCTCTTCAGCCGATTCAGGACGGAGCAACGAGAGATTACCCAATGGCAGGGCGAACCGGCAATCCTGATCAATGACTCCTCCAATTGCTGCACCGGGTCCTGCAAATTCAGCATGATAACGCTTACACAGAATGATGCCATTGCGACGCCGACTATTAACCACCAGCAGCTCATCAATATCCAATGGGATCAATTGATTAAGCTCATAATTCGACCAAGGTTCATCATTTGATCCAGATTCCCCCATACTGCGAGGTTTACGCCTGGGGGGTTGTGGAGGCTCACCTGAACCACTTGTCTCAGTAGAAGGAGTTTCTGAGCCCGGGGATGATGGAGGCGAAGCATGATGCTGAGTGGTCTGATGCTCAGGGATTATTGGATCTGGGGTCTTGGGCTGGTTCATGGAATACTCAGCCACCTCAACTATTCTTGTGCCCCAGCTGCCCTCAGCTGCTGCACGACTTCAGGGTAACCGTTAAATTCTGCCAGCATCAAAGCCGTATAACCACCTCGATTTTTCACGTTGAAATCTGCACCAGCCTCTAGTAGCATCTGCACTGCATCGGTATAACCCCGATGGGCTGACCACATCAAAGCTGTAGCGCCAGCACTATCCTGGCAATTCACCTGAACACGTGCATTCAATAGATATCGCATAACCTCTGTATCACCTCGATCTGCTGCCTTCATTAACAGTGTTTTCCCGTCAGCCGTGGTTACATTGGCATCTGCACCAGCTTCTAGCAAAACCTGAACCGTTAGAGTGTTACCCTGAGCTGCTGCTAAAGTTAGCGGTGTTTCACCCTGGTTTTTAGTATTTAAGTTAGCTCCTTTTTGAGCCAAGGCCGCAGTAATCTCGGTATGACCCTGTAAGGCGGCGAGGAATAGAGCTGTATCACCCAGCCGATTTTTGGCCTCAATATCAACCCCCCGTTGTAGCAGTATATCCACTACTGAACAATGACCTTCCACCGTAGCAAGATGTAAAGCTGTCTCTTGGTCGTTGTTCCTGATGTTGATATCAGCACCAGCATCCAGTAAAGCCTGAATGACTTCAGTATGACCCCCAGATGCCGCTGCCATCAGCGCTGTTTCTCCCACCCGGTTTTGGAGATTCACGTCAGCGCCAGCCTGTAGTAGAGCTTGTGCAATATCCGTGTGCCCTTGGTCAGCGACTAAAATTAAAGCTGTTTCACCCTCTTGGTCTTGGGTATTGACATCAGCCGTAGCCGCTAAGAGTTGCTGGACAACTGCCAAATATCCTAGCTCAGCGGCCTGCATCAGAGGAGTTCTGCCATCCAGATTGAAGGCGTCTGCCCTTACCCCATGTTCTAACAAAACGTGTACCGTCTGAGTGTGGCCTTCACTAGCCGCTAAGTTCAACGCCTCCTCGCTTAGGGCGGCGTCGGCACCCGCCTCTAGCAAGGCTTTCACTACCTCAGCATGACCGCTCTGAGCCGCTAGGTTCAAAGCCGTATCTTCATCCTTATCTTGGATATTGACATCGGCTCCTACGCCTAACAAGATTTGTACAACCCCCAGATAACCTTTGTGCGCTGCTACCATCAGCGCGGTGCTACCATCATCATTTTTAGCATTAACATCAGCACCAGCAACCACCAACGATTGCACAACATCAACTTGATTGGCGGCAGATGCCACCATCAAAGCAGTCAAACCATAAATTTTTCTCTGCTGATTGAGATTAGCTCCCGCTGCTAATAACAGGCGAACAATCTCGGTGTAACCGGAGTGAGCCGCAAACATCAAAGCTGTCGTGCCATCGTGATCGCTGGCATTGACATTAGCCCCCTGAGCAAGCAGGGCTCGGCTTTGAGTTAAATCACCCCTTTGAGCGGCCTTGAGAAGTAAAACGTCTTTATTTGAGGTCATCTTTTTAGCCTCTTCAAGAGCGCATTGACAACTTACCGTCAAATGGGCCCTTTGAGAAGTAGCCCTCTAGAGCAATGCCCAAGAATGCTAGACCAACTTAAGCGAAAACGATAGCTATGCTAAGTTAAGTTTTATCAAGTTTTTTAAGCCGCTCCTGAGAACTCTATGAACTTCGTCCTCCCGGAATCCGTTAAAGTTTGGTCCCAATTCCTTCACCCCATGTTGATGTGGGTGCTGCTGGCGATCACGTTATATGCTTTGTATTTAGGGATTCAAGTCCAACGCACAAGATACGCTGATGGTGATCTAAAAAAAGACCTGATTAAGGGTCGTTATAACGTTAAGCATTATCAAATTGGTTCAATCCTGCTAGCTTGTATGGTCATCGGCTCAATATCAGGAATGGCAGTGACTTACATTAATAATGGCAAGCTGTTTGTGGGGCCTCACCTACTCGCTGGCTTAGGCATGACAGGACTGATTGCACTCTCTGCGTCCCTCTCACCGTTCATGCAGAAAGGGCAAAACTGGGCACGCTTCACCCACATTGCGCTTAATGTCGTTCTTTTGGGACTATTTGGCTGGCAAGCCATAACCGGGGTTGAAATTGTGCAGCGGATTGTTAGCAAAATGTAACATTTGTGCAAGGGTTGAACGTTGATAAGTTGCAGAGAAAGCAGGTTGAAAGTTCTGACATTCAACATTCAACCTTCAACTTTCTAACTTTCAACCCTTACCGCTTTTTCAATTTTTTAGGCATGGGTATACCCAAGCTGGAGTGAAAGTCTTCCTGCACTTTGTGGGTTAAGCGCCGGGAAACTTGTCTGACGACTTGACGCATGAGTTGGTCACCCGTGCTTTGAATCAATGAATGGGGCAGCTTTTGGATAAATCGGGGAAACCGCAGACCAACCGTCAGGTCGAGTTCCCATTCTACAAGAGTGATGGCCTTGGGTAGAGAGACATCCTCCTGCTCTGGCTTTTGGAAGTACTCGCTTGTCGATACCTCGACAAAGGTCTGAGATGCCTGGAAATCAACGTCATATCCTGGAGCAACATAGTTCGGAACGGGAATTGTCCGGATGCGATAAATTTTATTTTCCTGAGGGAGCAGTTCTAAACCGATTTTCGGCTCTACTTCGTAGCCAAAAGACCCAAAGCGCCCAATAACCAAAGCGTAGGCATTGTCACCAATCAATTCGACCTTCATCGGGTGGGCACAGCGGGTAAACCAATTCTGATGGGCATCCAGATAAGCGGTCACTTTCCCAGCTTCCGCATACATTTCCATACAGTCTTGAAAGTGACTGTGAAACAGTGTGAGTTCACTTGCCAAGTTAGGTACTTGTGTCACTAAACTATCAGCCTCTGCCAAACTTGATTGGGCCTGTAAATGCTCCTGATCTACTTCAAGCGGTTGATTGTCAGCAAATTGTGAATACATACCTGCTCCACTAGGTCAGTTGACGATTGGCTATATTAAGGATTCCCACTTGAGGTTCAAATTCTCACTTGAGTTTTGTCAATTTACGGTAAAGACGAGTACACAATTATAAAGTTCATACAATTAAGGAGTTAGTGTTTACTGCCAAAGAGAGAATTTCTCGCTCACTTAGCATAGCTTGTGAATCTTGGAGTCAACCATAGGTGAATTTAGGGAGAGAGGAATGAAAGCATTCGTGGCTGGGGCAACTGGCGAAACAGGACGCCGAATCGTACAAGAACTCGTTAAGCGCAACATTCCGGTTCGGGCGTTGGTTCGGAACTTGGAAACTGCCAAAGAAATTCTGCCTCCGGAGGCAGAATTAGTCGTAGGGGATGTGTTGAACCCAGAGAGTCTCAGTAGTGCGATCGCAGATTGCACCGTTCTCTTGTCAGCTACAGGAGCCAAACCCAGCTTTGACCCAACTGGGCCTTACAAAGTAGACTATGAAGGCACGAAAAACTTGGTAGATGTTGGCAAGACCAAGGAAATTGAACACTTTGTCATGGTTTCTTCTCTATGTGTCTCGCAATTCTTCCATCCCCTAAACTTGTTTTGGTTGATTCTGGTGTGGAAGAAGCAAGCGGAGGAATATCTTCAGAAAAGCGGCTTGACTTATACGATCGTGCGACCAGGGGGCCTCAAAAATGAAGATAACCCAGACTCTGTGGTCATGTCATCCGCAGATACGCTGTTTGATGGGAGTATCCCTCGGACAAAAGTGGCACAAGTATGCGTGGAGGCACTGTCACAGCCAACAGCACGCAATAAAATTGTAGAAATAGTTGCCAAGCCAGAAGCCCCCGCTCAAAGTTGGGATCAGCTATTTGCTGGGGTCGTCTAAGTAGGGTGAACAGTAAGCTTTCATTGGCTGGCAATGCTTGCATCTTCTTGGCAGCAGGGTAAAGCTCTTTAAACTAGGTACATCTATACATCCCTGCTCAAGTTGATACGCTTAGAATTCCAGGAAGAGATTGTCCAGAGGATTGCCTTGAGGAATCTACTTGCTAGAATCGGTGCCTTGGCGCTAGTGGTCATACTGTTCGAGTTTTCTAAGGGCAATTGGACACAGCGCTTTTATCCGAAGTATCCAAAACGCCTTTATGGAACGCCACAATTGGTTATGAGGGGAGGTGACCCATACATTCGGGCTTTGATGCGAACCATCACGGCGAGTGAGGCAAACGACGCCCGACCTTATACACTCCTATACGGGGGCGAACACGCTTGGGATTTGAGCCGTCATCCCAATCGCTGTGTCCCGATCGCAGCTGGCCCCAATGTTGGCAAATGTACAACGGCAGCGGGACGGTATCAATTTCTCAACACTACTTGGGAGAAGATAGCACGACGCTATCATCCCAGACCGTCAGGTTTTTTGGTGTGGGAAAACTACAGCTTTGAGCCGGAATATCAAGATGTGGTGGTTTACCGTTGGCTAAAAGACCAACAAGCTTGGGGCGTTGATATTTCCGAAGAACTTCGCAAGGGAAAGGTCAATAATGTGTTGCGTCGGCTTTCTGGAACTTGGACGAGTCTGGGTTATGGGATAGAGACGAATTCCATGTCAGGTTACTTACCAGCTATTTATAAGCGGATGCTCAAGGAAGAACTGCACAGGGCTGGTTAAGCTGTCACACTTCCGGGACTTACGCTTTCATTGGCTGATTAGCCCCCCTAACCCCCCAACGTTGATACTGCTGGCGAAATTCATCTTTGTTGACAAGAGATTCATCTTTGCTCACAAATGGCTGGCACAGGAGGAAAAGAACTGGAGTAAAACCTGCGAATCGAGTGAATACCAGTGACAATGCTCTCAGACCACTAGGGA
>DATNPV010000104.1:0-13140 GCA_036703055.1 Waterburya sp. | reverse complement strand
TTTATTTATTTAGCTCTAGATCGAAAATCTTCCAACATTGCAGATGCTACGTTAAAAATGATGAAGGTTGACAGGAAACTATCGCCACTACTCAATTCATACTTGCCGCTTCCTAGTTTTTAGACAATAAGGGATAGCTACAGGATCTGAGGGGGCGACAAGCGCCCCCCAGCCATCGATATGTAAAGGTTTGAGCAAATTGTGCTAGGTATCCCAAAAGAAGTTTTTGAGCAGTTAGTAAAAACTCGCGATGCTTTAGATAAAGAAAATCACCAGCTTCGTTTGCGGCTCAATGATGCAGCACCTGAGGAGGCAGCGGGCGATCGCTCCTCTTCATTAATGCCTCAAATGCCCGTTGATGGTGCCGGTCACTAATCCAGAGGTGATAGAGGTCGGTGTGGACTTGCACCGAATGACCCATCTGCTGAGCTGCCAGCGACACGTCCAACCCGAACTCTAAGCTTCTAATCGCCCAACAATGGCGAAGGTCATAGGGCCTGAAGGGCACATTAAATCTGTTGAAAGCATGAGCAACCCGATTACCCAAATCGGCGTTGTTCCTTCCCGTCACCTTAGGCAGGTGTACATCAAATAAAACGAACTCCTCCCGCCATTCAGGAAAAATGGGCCATACGCGACGAGCACCAGTTTTTCCATCCATGATGCTGATACATTCAGCCGTGCCCAGATTGGCAAAGTCCAGGTGAAACAGTTCGTGAGGGCGTAGGCCATAACAAGCCAACATTCCATAAGCCCACCGCCACTCTGGAGCTGAAATTTTGTAAAACCACTGGGCGATCGTCTCGTCGGTGGGGAGGTCACGAGGGGTAACCCGCTTGGGCGAGTATCTTCCCTTCAACGGCTTAGGGTCAAAGTCAAGACCAGCAAATTTAGCCAAAGCGCCCAGGGCGATACAGAACCTGCGGCGCGTTTTACTATCTGGTGTCGTGGATACGATCGCCTCTTTGAGCAGTTGGGCCGTCAGTGGCTCGTCAGATGGTAAACGCCGGAAGACATCCCGGTAATCCGTGCGCCAGGTCGTTTCTGATTTCGCGTTTCGCTGGCGGCGAATAAAATAGTTTTCCTCGAATTTTTCAACCCAGTCTTTCACCAGCGGGGGAAGCTCTGGCTCCTTCAACTTGAGATATGGCTCCCACGAGAACTCTTTGCAATCTAAGAGTGCTCCCACCTTACGAGCCTGCTTTTCTGCTTGCCTGAGACCTTCTGGATTAGCCGATACCCCTAGCGCGATTGATTGTTGGTAGGGACGAACTTTAGCCGAGCCAGGGCGTGGGGGGAGAGTCGCTTGCAAATAGAGAGAACGCCCTTTCTTCAAGATGGCGCAACGACAACCCATTGCTTTTAGACAATGGTTGACTTCCTTAATGCGCGTTTCGATATCCAAGGTCTTAAAATTTACTTACTTTTGCCTAAGCGATTATCACTCTTTATTTGCGTTATATACCTTTTACATTTGTTTACAACGCTGAAATGATTATCCAGAAGGCAATTCGGGTGATGCTCAAACGCCAAAAAACTGGGTGACGAAGGGCTCGAACCTTCAACCACCGGATTAAGAGTCCGCTGCTCTACCATTGAGCTAGTCACCCATTCAGCCTTACACTATAGCAAAAGTATCTTAAATTCTCAAGTTTTTGGGGAACATGGGTGAGTAGGTACTTTAAGGCCAATTTTACCTTTGGGATGATAAAAATTTGTGGATCTCGTGTCCGCCACCTGCCGCAAGTCTCAGGTCAATTGTGTTCATCTTCGCCTCCCAGGAGCCTAAACTTCACTCATCCTGTCCTGAGTAAGTGGCAACAAACCCATCCCTACGTCGATCTCCAGCACCTTCCATTAACCCTTCTGAAGTTTTCAGTACTGTATGAACGCCACCAAAGAACAGATTCTTCTCTTGCCATTTCAATAGCAACTGATTATTGGGAAGTGCTAGTTGGTCAATGTCTTCCTCTACAAATCCAGGTTCAATATTTAGAACATTATTTTCCCAGTGAACTCTTGCACTATTGACGGCTTCCTTAACGGTCATTTTAAAATCTATGATATTGGAAATAACTTGTAAAATTGCTGTTCTAATTCGTTTAGATCCACCTGTTCCTATAATAATTTTAGGCTGATTCCTGTTTAGAACAATGGTAGGAGACATCATTGAAGAAATCCGCACATTTTCTTTCCACTGATGAAATCCATGTGGGTTCAAATCTTCCTCACCCAACATATTATTGACCATAATTCCCGTACCCGGAATCACATACCCTGACCCTTCACCATTAGAAGTGGTTACGCTGGCAGCATTTCCATCGCCATCTAAGACACTAATATGAGTGGTACTTCCCCATTTATTCACAGTTCCTGTTAACTGATTCAAGTATTCAACTAGATGGGGCTCAGATAAAAATAGTTCAGCAACATTTTCTTGATCTAGATTTGAATCATATCTATCTTTTCGGGCTTCGTTGGTCAACTGCATCACCTGAGCCAATATTCCTAAATGGCGAGGACTGCCAAATTCAACCTGGCTTAAATCTATATTGGATAATAGCTTTAAGGCGAAAGCAATTAAGATTCCACCTGAACTAGGAGGGGGATTTGTCAATAAAGTATTACCGCGATAATTAATGCTTAAGGGCGTCCTCTCAATCACGCGATAGTGCTTGAGGTCTTCTAACGTTAAGTGCCCACCTAACTTTTGGCAATCTTTCACTAACTGATGAGCAATCTCTCCTTGATAAAATTCTCTTGGCCCTTCCTCCGCCAGAAAGGATAATGTTTCAGCCAATGCAGTCATCCTTAATAGCCCATTTAACTCCAGAGGCTCACCCGTTACAGAATAAACGGGTTGTCCTCCCTGATCGACCATAAGAATGGGCTGCAGAATTTTTGCTAAACAGTAATATTGGAAATTATTGAGTTTAATACCATTTTTAGCATAATGAATAGCTGGTTCAGCAACAAGCTGAAAAGGGAGTTTACCCAGTTTTTGGTGAACGTGAAACACTCCAGCAATATTACCTGGAACTGCCATAGAACCCAGTCCAATATGAAACTCTTGTACGGCATCCCCAAAATCGACTTCAACAGGATAAAAATTGATTTCATTTATGGGGCGTTTTTGATGCGGAGTTTGAGTAAAAAAATCAAAGAGAATATTGTGATTATTCTGAGTATGGGCCAAAAGAAATCCACCTCCTGCCGCAGAGGTGAGTCCCGGTTCAGCAACGAAGGAAGCTAGCATGGCAGCAACGGCAGCATCAAACGCATTTCCACCATGGCGAAACATCTCAATTCCAGCTTCGGCAGTTTTTTCATGTCCAGCAGCAATGATGCCGCGAGTTTTTTGACGCACAGATTTGTCAACTCCTCTTCAGATAGCGCAATTTCAACCGATGACCCATAACCGCTTCTATCACATTGGCTTTGGGAAAGATGACCCGGGTTCACCGCCTCCTACTCTCGCTCTATTATCCGGCGACCCAGAACGCGCCCGCCTGATTGCTCAAGATTATTTGCAGGATGTGCGTCTGTTGTCGGAAAATCGAGGACTGAATAGTTATCTAGGAATTTTACCTAATGGGCGTCCAATCTTATCCGCTACCAGTGGTATGGGTGCGCCTTCCCTCAGTATTGTGGTCAATGAGTTAGTGCAAGTAGGAATTCGACAAATTATTCGCATTGGAACTTGCGGTTCAATTCAACCCTATGTGCCAGTCGGGAGTATTGTAATTAGCAGTGCGGCCTTGTGTCGGCAAGGTGCGGCGAATGATATTGTACCCGTTGAATATCCCGCCGCGGCAGACCCATTTCTTACGGTAGCCTTGGTTCAGGCGGCGCGAGGCTTGGGGATTGAGCATTATTTGGGGGTTACAGCATCGGTGGATACGTTTTATGAAGGGCAAGAACGCACAGATGCGGCTAATCCTTATTTGTTGCGATCGCTCCAAGGTATCACGGAAGAATACCGCCGATTAAATATCTTGAACTATGAGATGGAATGCGGGACGCTATTTAAAATGGCGGGAGTTTATAACTTTGCCGCCGCTTGTGTGTGCGGTGTCGTGGCTCAGCGCACAGTTGGTGAAGGTGTAATCTTGGAACAGAAGGAAGTTGCTGTGAAAAATGCGATCGCGGTTGCTGTACATACAGCGCAAATGTTTGAGTAATACGTTTAACGAACCAATCCAGGCGCAGAGAACCTAGAGGAGGAAAGAGGAAGAATTTTTCGCCTCAACAGCAGTTTGATAGCAGATTTTAGTCCTTTTGAGCTAAAAATATTAGAAGATTGAAACAAAGACTCGATACATTATTAGTAGACCTTAACCTCTGCACCTCACGGCAGGAGGCACAACGACTCATCCGCGCTGGTGAAGTACTAGTAAATCAGCAGATTGTTGATAAGCCAGGAACAGAGATTGAAACTACCGCAGCCATTCAAATTAAAGAGAAATCGCCTTACGTTTCCAGAGGCGGCGAAAAGCTTGCCAAAGCTTTGAAAGAATTCGGCATTCCCGTAGAAGGGCGCATTTGCTTGGATGGTGGCATTTCTACGGGTGGTTTTACCGACTGCTTACTGCAAGCTGGGGCAAAAAAAGTTTACGGTGTTGATGTCGGTTATGGACAAGTTGCCTGGAATCTGCGCAATGATGAACGAGTGGTTTTGAAAGAACGCACTAATTTTCGCTATCTGCAACCGGCTGAATTGTACGGTGATGGTGAACCTGCGGATTTAGGCGTTGTAGATGTGTCGTTTATTTCCCTAACTAAAATTCTCGATGCCTTGTGGAATTTACTGCAACCGCCGCGTGAAGTGGTGTTGTTGGTAAAACCGCAGTTTGAAGTGGGACGTGAACGAGTTGGGAAAAAAGGGGTAGTGCGCGATTCAAATGATCATGCAGATGCGATCGCACAAGTCTTACAAGCAGCCCAAAAGTTGGGCTGGACTTACAAAGGCTTAACGTGGTCGCCTATTACTGGCCCTGCGGGTAATATTGAATATCTTCTGTGGTTGGGCATGGATAGTCAAACTTCAACTCCCGACTTAGCTGCTATTAAACAGATAACCCAGTCAGCGGTTTCTGACTTGCGGTAGCTCCTAAAAGGGTGAAGTTTTCTGTTAATTTTGCTACCGTTGAGCTCGAAACATGTGAAATTAAGTACAGACGCATGTAGTCGTACTGAAACAAAAAGGAACATCATGAGTGCCCAAGAACAAGCGCGGGAATTAGCCGCACAAGACCGTCAGCACGAAGAACATCTCAAAGAAACTATGTTGAATCGTGCAGAAGCTGAGGTACATAATCCTGATCAAGATGACTTGACTCAAGAACAAGCACGAGAGTTAGCCGTGAAGGAACGCCAGCACGAAGAACACCTTAAACAATCCATGTTGAATCGTGCAAAAGCTAAAATCAACGCTTCCAGTGATACCACCGACACTTCTGCACAATAATCTTGAAATTGTCAAACCTTAGCAAAAACTTGATATTAAAAGAAAGTTATTCATAGATGAGCCTGCATCAGCAGGCTCAATTTGTCTTATATAGCTGTCGCCATAAAGGTTAGAACAGATCTAATGGCTCTTTCGACCAGATACCAGTAATAAAACTTTTGCCCTGGAGCCTTCTGCCTTCTGCCTTTTGCTATATCTAGCCAGTCTAAATGACTCTGAAATTCTCTGTTCCTTCTCTCTGCGTACTCTGTGCCTCTGTGGTTTGTTATTGCTCATAACTCAAATAGACTAGCTATACATGTACTGAGGAGTTGAATAAATTTGCGATTAATCCGAGTTAGAGGGAGACTTATTTTTGCTACAATTCTCTGTTTCATCCTTCCTGTCGTTTTATTATTTTATCTATTTAGTAGACCGATAACTCCTTGGGAAAGTGCTTGGCAGATTGGAACGGGAAAAGATAAACTTACCCGTTTTGAATTCTTATCTTGGTTTGACCAAGATGCAAGACTTTATGCTCTTACAACTCCTAATGAAGTTGGATTGGCTCCGTCTTCACCTTTTTATGTTTTTCCTTGGTCCCCCCCTCGAAAAAGAGAAGGAAAATATATTTTTAAATTAAATATTAATACGTTATCAATACAGCCAATTCTTTATGAAGAATTTCTAACCTTAAATCCTCAGATTCCAGGTAAACTGCCACACCGTTTCCAAGAGTTTATTCAGCAGCAATTAGACTATGAAGTTGCCAAAAAAGCTCCGCGTCCCAAGATGGTTGTAGAGGCCATCAGTTTTAGTACTCTCAATAAAAGATATACGGCAAAACTTTCAGTATCAGATTTCAATCGTTTGCAACGGCGGCGCTTTGGTACTGAGTTTGTAAATAATGAACCTAGAGGATGGCATACCAATGTCTATTACTCAGGAACGATAGAATGGGAAATTTTTGAAGCGTCTGAACTCACGAAGCCGATTATAGTACTGAAAAAAGATTTCAAAGATTGGGATTATCCCCTAAGAAGGAATGATAAAAAATTAATCCAACCCTCCTTTATTGGCGCATTCTGTAAGCTATATTTTTTGCCAGATTCTAGACCAGCTTTTATGATATTTTCTAAGGTTTATCGAGGAGTTTATCAAGTTCGGCAGGGTATTGATGATGCAGAATTTAGCGTCATTATTCCTTGAGTATTTTCCAACAATCTAGCAATCTTCAATCATTTACAAAACACTAATTCTCTCCTCTTAACTTACTCTGTGCCCTCCGTGTCTCTGTGGTTTGTTAATAAATCAAATAGGATTGTTATAGGTATCAAAAGTCATACGATATCCGCTTCATTACACTCAGTACGAGAAGAACCCATCCCCAGCCCCTCCCCGCGCACGAGGAGGGAAGCCAAAGCCGCAGGCTATAGCGGGGTAGGGTTCTCTCATAATGGGTAATTTGCCGGACATGATACAGCAATTTGCAACTTGATGAAACACACCCAAAGGGGGCACGTCGGTGCGCCCCTACAAGAAACATGTACTTCACTGACTTGAAAACGGCTGTATCAGTTTTCTACTATTCCAATTTTCCCAATTGTTGCCCCAATTCTTGGCGCAGACGATAAAGAATAGTATCGGATTCCACCTGGTTGAGAATCTCTTGAATCACTGTACTGGCCCCTAATGGCCCCCAACTACAGCCTTGTTCCAGATACACCTGTGCCGCTTGACCCACTGCATAAGCGCCATAACCCGCAACTCCTGCTTGTGCGATCGCAGCCCCTGCAAAAGCCGTTAACCCATTGGCGGTATCAACGGTAGAAGCAACGGCAGAGGCACTTTTCCCGACACCGAACAGCATACTGCTACCCAGTTCGCCAAGCAGCAAGCCTCCGGAACTGGCGACAATCTTCTTCCACAGCATTCCTGCTTCGTAGCTGGTCATGGGTAAACCATACAGTCGCGATAAAGCCCGAATCAAGGCTAAATCTGCGATCGCACCGCCTAAAACATCCACAACTGCGATCGGATTGAGCGCCACCGCTAGCGCTTTATACTTGGTGTACTGCCAAATTAAATCTTCCGCTTCAGCTTTGCGGAGTTCGATGGTTTTTTTAGCAATATTCCCTTCCGCCGTCCGTGCTTGAAATAGGGCATTCAGGGCAAGAAGCGATCGCCCCTCGCGGTTGAGTATCTTAAAAATTTTCTGCTGCAACTCATCAATCTGCGGTGGTGGCGTCTCCCATTCATAGGTTACCCGACCATCAGGCCACTCGACGCGCACTTCTAAAGGTGCGGGTTCTGCCGCCACCATCACGATTTCATCTTCGGTTAATGTCTTTTGTAGACGCCTATCCTTGGGCGTTCCCGTCCCAAGTTGCTGTAATTGGCGGTAAATCGCCTCTCGGTCTTGGTCGGGATAAAGGTCAATTTTATTAAATACCAGAATAATCGGCTTTTGCGCTTGTCGCAGTTCGCACAGTGCCTGATACTCAGTGCGTGTAATATCTCCCGCTACAACAAACAAAATTAAATCGGCTTGCGAGGCAACCTCTCGTGCCATTTGTGCTCGTGATTCACCTTGGATTTCATCTAATCCGGGGGTATCAATTAACTCAACTTGCACTTTCCCATCCGTACTCGGTGTCCAGCGTACCGATCTGGGCCATTGGGTAACACCGTGTAGGGGGCCAGTTTGTAGCACTTTTTGTCCCAGTAGGGCATTGAGTACCGCTGACTTGCCACGACTAACTAGACCAAACGTGGCAATATGAATGACTCCTTGGTCTAGCTTGTCGAGAGACGACTTCAAAAGCTCGATTTCAGGGCGCACAGCAGCTTGCAGTTCTACATCGGGAAGATGATCACGGTGGCGGCGCAAGTTAGAATACCACGAGAGGGCTTGCCGCAAGCTGGCACGAGTGCGGTTGAAGTGGGTTTCTTGCGGGTTGCTACGGGTTTGGGCGGTTTGAGAATCACTCAAGGTTGCACAGAGATGGACGGGCTACATTTCTATTTTCCCTCATACCCAATATTGCTTTGGCTGTATTTAAAGATAGAACTTATCCCAATTTCGTGAAGGTTTGCCACAGATGCCTTGGTAGGGGGATGGCACTGCCATGTCCCTAAAGCGAAGATGTGTTGCAGGATTTTTTGAAAACGGTGCGATATCGGTTTTCGATTGAATGGAATACACGCTAAGGGCGCACGGCTGTGCGCCCCTACAACTGTACAATGGCAATTTTCGGAGTCTACCCTACTTCGTTTTTTGCATAAGTCTTTACCCCTTGAGAGATATATTCGTTCAAGCAGTTAAGCTCGAAGCAAAAAACTTAGCTAACAACGAAATAAGGGAAGGACACGATGGACAGCGAAAGACTATGGCGCTCTGGCAACCTTTTGGTAATGCATCAAAATGCCATTCTTCCTGATCGCTGCGTGAAAACAAACGATCTGGCTTTTGGCAAGCGATTGAAAGTGAATTTAATTTGGCATCATCCTGCGCTGTATTTATTGATTCTTCTTAATCTTTTTATTTATGCCATTGTTGCGATCGCTGTGAGAAAAAGAGTCAAGCTTGAAATCGGGGTTTCTTATCAAGTGATTGCTAAACGGAAAAGGGCGATCGCAATCACTTGGATAATGGAGCTGTTAGGAATTGGATTATTTATTCTAGGGTTATGCAATCTGGATTGGGCTTGGATGACAGTAGTGGGTCTGTTTCTAATCCCAGGTGGAATGATTTGGGGAACGATTGCCATCCCTGTCGTTGCCGCGCAACGGATTGATACGGACTATATATGGATAAAAGGAGTTTGCAAAGAGTTTTTGGCTTCATTGCCGGAATGGGAAACACGATAAGCGCTCACGCTTCTCTCGTTGCCTACTGCTGACTCACGGGGAGACAGATGAGTTCTGGACACTTCACCTTGATCCCATAGGACTTACGCATTTGCCCTCCCTCTCCCCCCTGCCCCTAATCCCCAAAGGGGACCCCGAGTTTCCCAGAGGAGGCCCCATGCCCCCCCAATTCTGGGGGAAGCAAGGTCTTGTTCCCCCCAAATTTGGGGGGTTAGGGGGGCTAATCAATAGATATTGCCTAAGTCCTGTCACAGAAAAAAGCGATCGCCTCTAGTATGCGATCGCCCATACAATCCATCTTTCCAATCTCTCATGAAACAACCATTTTCAGCCAGTCAACCCGATCTGGGTCATAAGTAGTCGATTGGGACTGACGCTCCCGATGCGGGGACGCAAAGACGCGGAGAACTTTTGTGGATATCACCAACTAGTTTTGACCGCACCCTCATTAAACAGCCGTTGCCGCCGTCTCAGAACTCGTCGGTTGAGGCTGCGGTGATTCTGGAACTAAACGCCCCACCACCTGCTTGACAAAACCATGCAAAAATGCTGTCCGCTGATTTGCTGAGAAAACCGCTTGCAACTTCTGTCCCAGTCGCTCCAAATTGAACGATTGCTCAGTAGTTTCGCTGTCTTCCTGCTCTTGGAAGTATTCAATCAAACTTAAACCTGCTAATCGGGTGAGATAAGCCGCACTCACTCCCTGCACCGCTCCACCCGCAACATAGGTGAAGGCATGACCTTTGAGCAGGCTGCCAATGGTTTGGGTAGAAAGTTCCACCAAACCCAGCTTCAGCATCAAACTTCCCAAGGTTTTCGCGGCTGCTTGGGCTTGTTGCAAGGAAAACTTCTGCTGATAAATCTCACCTAAATCGGTAACAATCTGAGCGCTAATCGCTGCCGTTGCCAGTAAATCCAGCGCTGGAACGGGGTTAGCAAACGCTGCCGCTGCTGCAACCCACTGATACTGTTCAATCACGGGTAGGGCGCGATCGCGTCTTACTTGATTCAATGCGGCCTTCACATCAGCTTTCAGCGCCTGCGCTGCCCTGTGGGTTGTTGCCCACACCAATGACTGACGTTCTTGAGCCACAATATCACCTAATCGCTCCGTGAGTGCTGTCAGATTGGGGGCTTGCTCTTCCATCCACTCTTGCACCGAAGCATCAGCCTGATGCTGGCGCACTTTTAGCGAACCAGGATTGGATGCGATCGCCACAACATCCTCTGCTGCCAATTGTCCCAACACGCGCTGCCGCAACTTTTGCAGCACGATGACACGTTCTGTCGGTAAATACTGGTCTTGCTTGTTCAATACCAGCATCACTCGCTGATTGGCTGCTCTCAGTTGCTGCAAGATTTGAAACTCAGTGTCGGTCAAATCTTCCGTTGTCACAAATAGCACTAAATCTGAGGCAAGAGCCGCTTCCCGATGCGCCGTTTCGGCCTCAAGCTTGGTATCACTCCCCACAAACAATGCGGGTGTTTCTGTGATGTGGAGAGATGGCGACTGTTGGGGCAACCAGCTAGACTCCAGCCGTTGGATTAACTTAGTTTTACCAACGCCCTTGCCACCAACGACAGTGAATTGTAGTTCCTGGCGGTCTAACTCCGTGGGAAACTGGGTCAGTCGCTGGCGTAGTCGGGGAAGATCGGCATCATTCTCGGCTTCTGTCTCTAGCTGCTGGATGAGACGTTCCGCTTTCGTGATCGCTTTTTCTACCATCTCCCGGTCTACGGGCGATGCAAGTGACGGCAACTCAATGTTTTTCGAGGTTTTCTGCCCAAACAACCATAAGCCGGTACCGAGAGCAATTAAACTGAATACGCCAAACTCACCGAGTTGTGTGACCTCATGATGCAAACTCTGCAAGAACCAGAGCGAAAACGACAGACCAACTCCTCCCACTAAAATAGGCCGCCGCAAATTAACTGACATCTTTACCCTCCCCAAAGTTACTCCGAGCAAGACTTTCTTTATTGAAGCAGAATGCCTGCTAGGTCTTTCTCCATGCTAATCGCAGGTAGGCTTTCTCTCCCATATTCAGAACTTATCTCAGATGGGGGTGTGCTGGGGGAAAAGCCAAAACGGCAATACAGGTGAGTATTTTTTTGATATTTTTTAGCTAATAATCGCTCTCCTGTAAAGTAACGAACCACAGAGGCACAGAGAACGCGGGGAAAGAGAAGAGAGAGTTTTACGGCTTTTTTAGAATTGTTAAAGCAGGTTTTATGAGGAAATTCGCTGTTTTTTGTTTAATTGCCCTGTTTAGTACTTTAATTTTTGTATCCAAAGCCGTTACACAACCTAATCCCGAACTTACCCTATGGCAGGTCTATCAGCAGTCGTTTAAATCTGCCAAATATGTAGACCTCACCCATACCATCACTCCCTCAATTCCCGTCTGGGCAGGGTTTAGCCCGTCTATCTTTGAACCTACGCTCAACCCAAAGACGGGCAAGCCCTACCATTACAAAGAGGATGGCTTCGAGGCAACTCATTACAATCTCTCTACAGATCAGCTCGGAACTCAACTCGATCCACCGGCACACTGGGCACCTGAATATCCAGCCATTGATGAATTGCCAGCTACCTATGCCATTCGTCCTTTAGTGGTCATTCCGATTCAAGATAAAGTAGCACGAGACCCTAACTATCATCTCAAAGTTGAAGATATTCTGGCTTGGGAAAAGAAGCATGGCAAAATTCCTGAAGGGTCAGTTGTGTTTGTCCGCTCCGACTGGTCTAAAGAATGGCCTAACCCTGAACTGGCGACAAGAACTAAATTTCCTGGCGTCTCGTTGGATGCCCTCAAGTTCCTGCACCTGCAACGGAACATTTTGTTTCACGGACATGAACCCCTCGATACAGACAGTACACCAAACCTTGAAGGCGAAGCATGGCTCTTGCACAACGGGTACGCTCAAGCCGAAGGTGTCGCGAATTTAGAGCAAGTACCGGAAAAAGGGGCACTGGTTGCGATCGGATATCCCAAATTCAAAGGTGGTTTGGGAGGTTACGCCCGTTATATCGCCATCTGCCCACCTGACTGGAAGTATGGCGTATCGGTAAACGAAATTCCAGAAGCTCCCCTAGCAAAATCCAACAAACCACTCCACTGGGATAAACAACTGGGTGTGCGGGTAAGGTAAAAAAAGGAACTAACCTCTTAGAGCTAGAGCCTGTCTGCAACCCCTGTGTAGAGAACAAAAACTCCTCCTACTCTCTTCCCTTCTCTCCGCTGTGTACTCTGCGCCTGGAGTGGTTCGTTAAAAATCGAACACCTGAACTTTACACGACAACTCGGTACAATTCCCATTCCAGGCAAGGGTGAATCAACCCTAGCGCAGTTCCGGCCTCGAAGGTAGTAGCATCTTTAAGATACGCTCTTTGACAAATCGCTGTGTCTTATCAAAACCCCCTACCCAACTACATCAATGGGGAGTGGTGCATCTCCCATACCAGTGAATTTCTGAATGTGGTGAATCCCGCCACTGCCGACGTGCTGACTCAGGTGCCGCTGTCACCCAAGAGTGATGTCGATACGGCTGCTAAAGCGGCAGCAGAGGCGTTCACTAGTTGGCGGCGCGTCCCTCCCACCGATCGCGTACAATACCTGTTCAAACTCAAATTCTTACTAGAAGACCATATCGATGAGTTATCCCGCACCATTACCCTGGAGTGCGGGAAAACCTATGCGGAGTCAAAAGCCGAGTGGCAACGAGCCATTGAGAATGTAGAAGTTGCCTGTGGCATTCCCATGCTGATGCAGGGGTACAACTTAGAAGATGTGGCGCGTGGGATTGACGAAATCATGATTCGT
>DATNPV010000064.1:0-7457 GCA_036703055.1 Waterburya sp. | reverse complement strand
ATCTTCTGAGGGGTCAGGCTCATTTAACAACGCCTCAACACGTTCTAACCGAGCTTCCAGCTCCCATTGTTTGCATTTTTCCGCAGTTGAGAATAGACACCGAATAGCGGCAACCTTTGTTTTATCGTTTATTTCTGGTTCCGTGATAATCCGCTTCAGTTCTATCGCCGCATCACGAGCGCCGGAAACCAGCTCAGCAATTGCTGCATCAAAGACCCTGCTTACAGCCATTTGCAACTGCTTTTGAAAGCCTGGTTTTTGCTTCCACTTCTCTAGGCACGAAAGGCTTACTCCAGCCGCCAGAGCCGCTTCTTGGTTACTATCTCCGGCTGCAAGGCGAACGAGGGCTAATTGCTGTTTGACACTGAGCTCACGTTCACTCAAGTTACAGGAATCTCCGGATTTTTACGGCTCTTTCTATTTTAACTTTGGGTTTGGCTGCGATCGCCCTATCCATAGCACATTAGGTCAGAATCCTCAAATCTCGATAGGATGCAAACTCGCCACTTGCCAACTTGACATAGTCGAGAGCAGCATAAGCAATTTGCACCATTTCCCCTCGAATCCATTCAAAGTTAGCTCCCCAGCTTTCTGCTTGTTCGCGGGTAATGCCCCATCGCTGTTCTACTGGCTGCTCTACTGGTTGCTGCGAGTACTGCTGATAAAGTTTGTGCAACCTTTGGCGATCGCCTTCATCAATCAACTGCCACGCTTGATCAATTCGTTCTTGAGGGAGTGTTGCTTGACTCCAGCTATCAATAGATCGTAGGAACTCGGCGTCTTTAAAAATATCCCAGTATCCTCGCAATTCCAGACGCCTAGGCTGAGTATCCTGTGAGGCGATCGCTGCCTCAATCTGTTCCTCTGTGTAACACGGTGCGATGAAGTCGAACGTCGCAACATCATGGCAAGCATCCAAAGATTCCATGAGGTCACTGGGCACTGTGCTGCTTGCCGCTACTGGGGGAATATCATCTTGGCTTTGATTTTCCATCTCCAGCGGCGATTCTGGATTCCATTGCAATTCCTCCTTATTCTCAATGGCCCATGCAGAAAATCTTCTCTCGATCGCGCTACATAGTGCAATCCTAAGAGGGGATTCCCAATCATCCCACCATAATGATTTTGGTATAGGTTCCTCTTTCTTTTGGTACTTTTTCTTGAACAGATTAGACTCTTTCAAGCTCTTGAGTACCTTGTAGAATCGCTGTCTGTTTTGTGTTCCCTTTTGGACTGGAGAATCTAGCCTGCAACCGATTAAACCGAGTAGCTTGTTCAGGTACTCAATCCGTTGTGGATTCCCTTTCCTAACCTCACCCGGACAAAAGCCAAGTGCTAAGGATATATCAGTGTTATGTCCCTTCTCCTCTAGTTCGGCAATCTCTGGCGAATCAGCGCACCATTCACCCTCTAAAAACTGAAGTAAGTTAAGCTCTTTCAATGCCCAGAGCGTATTAAAAGCAGTACCTCTTTTTCTGGCTTCTATCCTGTTCAATTCGTCCTTGTTGGCAAAATCAAACCATCGTTTCTCATGACGTTTGTGTGCTACCTCAAAGTTTTTTAGTTCCCAGAGTCTCTCCAATGCAGAGATGTAGCTTCTGTCTGTTTTGTTTAGGTAGAGCAGTAGTTCCCCACCCTTCAAGTAGTCGCTTTCCTCGTGTGACTCAACAAGAATAGGGAAACCTTTATCATCTGGGATAACATCTTTATCCCAGCCATCCCATTGATTGATTTCTGGCAGCCTATTAAGAAAGAACGCTTTTTGAACTTGACGATTGATTTCTTTGGTTCCGTCCTTGCGCTTTAGCTTCTGTGCTTCATCAAAAGGGATGTCTTGAGCGGCAAATATTTCCTTGGCTTCTGTGACCTGAATCGTCTCAAAAGCCGCTTTTTCCCACTCGCCAGTTTTTGGACAAATTTTCCACTCTACTTCCTCTAGCTCGTGCCCTGATTGCTGTAATGCATAGACCAAGCACTCCCTTAAATTGTCAATCTCAAAATTATCAAGCGCTCCAAGGTAGCAAGAATATTGCCAGTAATCTGGGTCTGACTTGCTTAGCATAGATTCAAGAATACCTTGGATAAAATCTTTCCCTGATATCTTGAATACCAGCTCTGCGGACTGCTGGGAGAATTCGTTACTGGCTTGCTCAAACTGTTTAACTGAGTAAGTTTTTGGAGTGTTCCTGTCAGACACCATGCCCATTTCAGAGCAAAAGACATAATGGGGGATATTGTCTCGCAATCTAAACATTATCTGCGTTTGAGCATTTGTTGATAGTACCCCAGAGAAGAAGGAAAACTTATGAGTAAAATGCCCGTTGCCATGACAATCAAGCCCGGATTCTCCGCTAGGCGAAACGATGATGTAGTCTGGCTTGTATCGTTCGATAAATGCCGTTGGATTAAGCAAGAATTCCTTAGCCCAGGGTTCATTTTTGCTTTCGGAACATAGAACGAAACCAGTCTTTCCTACCTGATTAAGCATTTCAGCATAAGCTAAAGCTCTATCCTTTGAATCGCAGTTAATCCAAGGTGTGCAATCCGGGTTTAGTAGGGATTTGACCAGTGGAGAGCGATCGCCTCTCTTCAATTCCCCTTCTGCGTCAACTCCAATAACAAAGGTAATTTTATGAGGTTCTCTCTTATACTCATTGAGAATCTTTACAACCTCCTTCCCTCCTGAGAGCTTCCGGATTAACTCAACGTCAATATCACGTAGGTTTCCATCCAAGCATATTACCAGTTCGCACTCTCTCAGAGCTTCCCTGAGCAAGGCCAAGCACTCGCTCTGACGAGAGCCGATAGTTCCCGCCGTGATGCCGTGCAAGAGGACTGAAACCGTTTCGTCTAAAACAATAACGGTATCTTGAAACCAGGGTGCTTGGCTGTGAGTGATGGAATCTAGGCAAAAGGCAATGTGGCTATCTTTATCCCTGAGAAAAAGGAATGAATCATCATCCCTTAAATGCTGATAAGAAATACCAGCATCCTGCTGAAATCTGCTGATAGTTTGGTGGAGTAAAGTATTACGATAACCTATCAATCTGCTACCTATCCCAAGTGTCGCAACGATTCTCGCAATGAGACGAATCAGGGCAGATGTTTTTCCCCCACCTAATCCGTCCTTCCCTGCAAGGATGGCATTACTCAAAGGGATGTCATGAGGAAATTCAAAATACCTTTGATTGATGCGGTGTGTAGGCGTGTATCTGCGAGAATTTATCCAGAACTTCCAGGCAGAGCTGTTTTTATTTACCTCCTTTTTCTTACTCGGCTCAATCCCTAAAAATTCCTCTGGTTCAAGATAGGTGAGATTGGAATAATCCTCTAATTCATCGATATCAGGATGGCTTTTGTCTACCTGACCCCACCAACCCACCTTGACAGTGACCCCCCAATCTTGTAGTAGAGCGATCGCCTTTGACCAGCGAATCATCACCGATGAATTGTGGACATCCCCTGCATCTGGGAAAACCTGAACTTCCCTTGTGCCGACTTCATCAGCAGCCTTTTCTAGTGCTTCCCTCAGTAGCACAGGGCTAGAGGCAAACTGTCCACCGGCTGCCCCAATAGTGAGCATATTGAGTCGCTGGGCAACCAAGAAAGGTTTAGGCCCCACGCCTTCTGCTAGTGCTATCCCTCTGGCTTCCCCAGGTGGACGGAACACAGCCAAGGGCAACTCTCCCCCACTGTCCTCACTTGGGAAGATGTGAAGCGATTGCCCATTGCCTGAAAGCCAGCGGTAACGATTGGAATCATCCTCTTTCAATGCCCTAAGTCGAACCTGGATGGCAACAATCAAGCCATCGGCATTCCTGATCGGGCAAAGATAGCTTGCGTCAGTAACGATTAGCCTGCTATCGCGGCTGACACCTGGCAACAGTTCACTGTATTGATGCTGCAATAACTGATAGCGCTCAACTGATTTGAAGCCTGACAGTTCAATCTGTTGTTCGGTGAAGCCGCGTCGGACTAGGTCGGCTTTGTCATCCGGGTGCAAGGTTAACTCACTGAACAACCGGATGTATTGTTCGTGCCGTTGCAGGGCTGACAATGACCGCTGCCGCCGCTCATCATCCGCTTTGGATTTCTCTTGCCGCCGTCGTTCATTCTCGCGTTGCCACTCAAGCCGTCGCTCCTCTGACCATTCCTGAGTGTTGTCCAGTTTAAGTTGTGCCCATAAGCCATCCTTAGTGTGACCTATGCATTTATATCCATTGTGCGTTTCTCCTTTTCTGATGTCGAAAAAGGTCATGCACTGCCAGTAATCACTGTCCTCTCTGGATTGGCGACACTTGCCGCGTGTATCTTCACAGACTGGGCATGAATTGCCGCGATCGCTGCGAACCAGGCTCATAACTCACCCCCGATCACCGTTAACATGAGCAACTGCGCTTGTTCGCTGACGATTCCTCTTTTTTCGAGGAATTCAATCGCCGGGGTGAGTTGCTTTCGTCTGATTAGACTTGTTAACTTTGTTGCGTCATCTACGTTTAATCCGGAAACGATAAGGCGATCGCCCAGCGTCACCTGATAGCGATTCCGCTCTTTGGGAGAAACGTTCGGTACGCTAGATATCTGAGGTTTTTGGAAGATTGCTTGTTGTTGGGCAATTTTCCCAGCTCCGCTCTTGAGATTTTTACTGTCGCAATGGGGACAGGTTGCGTCGGCTTCCTTGCCTGTTGAAGAACTCTGTATTACAATATGGTTATGTAGTTTTTTACTCATTCGAGAAGGTTGGGTAGGGTTTACCTGGCCTTCCTCTGCTTTGCTGCTCTTTATTCCCTGTCTGGAAATTGTTACGCTGAAGTTACTTATTTTTGTTAATCGGTTGAGTTCCGATGTCTTGTGAGCGCCTTGAGAAGCACTCGTGATGCAAGCAGAGGGATTCAGCCGTTTTATTTTTGGGGGGAGGTAGTCGCTTCACCTAGAAGCCCTTGAGGAGATCGATCTTGAGTGATCGCACTATCTTTAATTTAGATGAATGCAATTTCGCTTGTTGCCGGATATCGGAGAATGGCATATTTCATGGCAACTAGCTATAGCCGCTGAGAATTTCCTAGAGATAATTTTTACTCATTGATTGGGTCTGCTTCGCTTTCCTTTTCCATTCCTCTTAATGTGCGCAAGAGCGCCACAGTTGCGCTAAGTTTTTTGCCAATCTCCGATCAAGATGGCTTTATTCGATGCTTTTATTAATTGTTCTCGGATAGTCTGGAAGGCTTTCATTTTTATCGATCCAGGGATATTGTCTAGCATTTGGGGGTTCTCTTATTGCTGGGCAATTTTCCCAGCTCCGCATTGGAAAAATTCCAATTCAACTAATATCTATGATCGCACTACTTCATTATGCTGATTGTTTGTTGAACTGTGGTGTTTTTCGCAGTTATTGCCAGGCAATTTCTGCAATACAATTCGTTGAATATCCAAATTTGTGAATTGATTTTCCGACTCCTGTTGATGCGATCGGGTGGGGAAGGTTGGCGCGATCGCTAACTAATCAGTGTGTCCGTTCTGCTTTTGTTTCTCCCATTCTTCTATCGCTTTCAGTAAAACAGTTGCGGCAAGGTTGCTTGCTGGCCTGTTTTCTTGCTTCGCCCACTCCTTGAGCTTATTTAGCGGTTCTTCTGGGAGATAAACCATAATCCGTGAGCGTGAAGGCATTTTAGTCATTACATATAGATACCCTCCCATAATCAGTTGGCGGCGAATGGATGTCAAAGGCTTTTCGGAATTTTCTTTGACTGCTCTTGACAGCTCCGAGATGTCAATCCTATTATAACGACAGGAGCACCAACCCACCACACACCCAAATAACTAAATGTATGTTGGGTGATTGCCCACTAAGGGGGTGCTGACTGAGAGGTGAAATGTGATAAATGTTGCCACGCGAATAAACGTCATTCTAGAAACGGCAATAGCCAAGCCTCCTACCCGTAATCGCTGGTCACGTCGAGCTATCGCCAGATATTTGCAATCTCAAGGATTGCTAGGGGCTGATAAAAATACTGTTGCAGGCTGGGAGAAACTTCTGAGGGTAATTAAGGATTACCGGAAACGCATCCCCTTAGACCCAAAAGGCAACTACATGAGCGGCTACTCGCTAGACCAATATCAGTTCTATTGTGTTGTCAAGCTGTCTTACTTGATGACTCAAATCAGAGCCGATTTAAACGGGTGCAATTACCTCCCTATAGTTGCTCAAACACTTGCTAATCCTGAGATTCAAGAGAAATACTTCAGCTTTGAATCTTGGCTTAACGAGATTGAAGATATCGCCGCTTAGTCAACTACTAATCAATTAAGGAGAAATTAATCATGGCACGTTCTACTAAAAAATCTGTAACTCAAGAAATTACTGATGCTATCAATACAGTTCCTGATCTGGATTGGGGTGATGTAGCAGAATCCCTTGACATCAGCATTCCCCAACTGCAAGAGCGTATGGCATCAAAGTTGGGTGATATCGTTCTTTCGTGGGAATTGATACCCAGTGAGCATTTGCCAGTGATTGAGACAATCAAGCGCGACCTCGAAGCTGAGAAGTCTGTCCGCCGATTAGAAGCCGCAACAGAACTCCCCATCCCCACTCCAGAACCGCCGATTGTGGAGGATGAGCCACAGCCTACAAAGCGCCGTGGACGCCCTAAGAAAGAAAGCACAGCACTCACTCAACGCAAGTCTTCCAGCCTCAAGGAATCCGACCAAAAAGCTCAACAGTTAGCCGCCAGTGACCAACAGGTGAAAGTAGCCTTACACGCACGTAAAGGCCAGAAATCAGGAGCGCAATTGGCAACCATTGAGTTAGCCGCTGAAGATGCCACCTACCGCCAAATCAAAGGCCAAGCCTTAGTCCGTAAAGTAGGACAACTAACGTCTGAGATTGCGTCTGAGTCTGACTTTGACCCTATCCAAGTGTTGGCTGAATTAGGGATTGATTCTAACAGTGAAATCTTTGAAGACTTGCGCCAGCACATAGAGCCAGCACTGGGAAAACTGGAGAGCGCCACAGCGGAGATTGTGGACAACGCTTGGGTGAATGGCATCGACCTAGAAACCGAGCTTGGCAATCTGGAGAACTTGATGAGCTCCAACGGATTTACATCAGACTACTGGCAGTAAGAGCCAGGTTAATCGAGATTCAGGAGGATTCTGAAATGTCGGCATTGTTTCCCACGTTTACAACGCTAGGCCAACGCCTAAAGCGACTGTTAGCAACCGATATCATCCCAGTTTGGCAACGCTTTCTAGATACCTGTGACGCCGATGAAGACCGTTACATTAGTGAGTGCCGTGCCAAGGGACTAGATTTTTTGATTTAGGAGTATCACCCATGAACCCAAATCTCACAGCGAACCTGAGAGCAGAGCGCGAATTGAAGCTTGCTCTAGTTCGAGAAAAGTTAGCCGCAGCACAGCCTTATTTAGTAGAGGCCATCAACCTGATTCATCACA
>DATNPV010000063.1:0-37217 GCA_036703055.1 Waterburya sp. | reverse complement strand
CTTCATCAAGGTTTTAAATTAAAACTTCAAAAACTCCGGAATCAACAGTCTTATCTGTGTAACATTGGAGGTTAATTCAACCGATGCAATTAGGTAAAGCCAGCAATGTTTTGTGACCGATTCCTCAGTTTATCTCTCCTTCGATAGATGAATTATCTGAGCTTCCAAACCCTCACAACTTGAATAATGGCAAGGTTTTCAAGTTCAGACAGGGAATTAGTAAGGTGACAATATCCGCCTGAGTTTGAATGAACTACTAATAACACCATTCAAAATTCATCACTCAGCAATATCCCTTACCAATAGATAAATGAGAATCGAAACTAGCTGGTTGGTTCTGCAATTTTTTATGAACAATAAATCTCTGGTATTTCGAGGAATTACTCAGCCCACTGAAATATTGAGTCAGTTGCAGACTGGTCAACTACTCAGAGTCAAGGGTTGCCGGAGCAGTGGTCTGATTATTTGCCATCGTCACCATTCAGAGCTAGCAGGCCCCGGTGCTGCTGTCGGAGGTGTTTTTGATCTCAAATGTAGTCGAGTGATTCCTATCGGCAGAGTATCTATCGTTTATCCTGAAACGTATCCTGAGCGACGCCAAGCCTACGTATTGCGCCAACGATGGATGCTCTTCACGCAAAAAGCTATGGAAAGCTGGGTACCGTTGCAGCGAGCCAAGAGGCTTTTGCTTATGCTTGACCAATACTTTGACCCCCAATTGATCGATGAACTACCGGATGAAGTGCTTGCCCAGTTGATTGGGGTTTTACCCAAAACAATAGGGATGATGCGTCAAACTCTTCAGTCACAGCGAGAGAATAAATCGCAAGCTCCACAAGTTAATGATTCTCTCCTGAATTCTACATTCTGACCCCTGACTCCTGTACGGGCGAACGACCGTTCGCCCCTACGACTCCGGTGCTGTTAAATAAGCTTGACTGCCTTCAAACCAAAAAATAGACCCAGCGCGACACCGGTGGCACCACCGAGAAGTAAAAAGTAAGCAACAACTCCAGACATTTACGTTTCTCCACAAAAACTCGCATAACTCCATTGAATCATTTGGTGGGATACAATACAGCGCACGGTTGAAGAGGAAAACGGGGGCAAGGCACAATGGATTCTGTGATTCGCGTGAATTTACCAGAGCAGTCTTATGAGATTGCGGTAGTTGCAGGGGGCTTGGATGATCTGGGCGTTTGGATGAGCCGTCTCAAGCTGGGTAAGAAAGTTTTGCTGGTGTCGAACCCAGTCATTTTCAAAAAATATGGGGAACGCGCGATCGCAGCCCTGAAGTTAGTAGGCTATGAGGTATCAACCTGCACTCTCCCGGCAGGTGAACGTTACAAAACCCTCAAATCCGTCCAAAAAATCTACGATGTTGCCCTAGAAAACCGCTTAGAGCGTTCCTCCACCATCGTTGCATTGGGGGGTGGCGTGATTGGGGATATGGCGGGTTTTGCTGCCGCTACTTGGCTACGAGGGATTAGTGTGGTGCAGGTGCCGACCTCGCTATTGGCGATGGTTGATTCTTCAGTGGGTGGAAAGACGGGTGTCAATCATCCCCACGGTAAGAACTTAATTGGGGCATTTCATCAGCCGCGATTTGTTTTAATTGACCCTTCCGTATTAAAGACATTACCACCACGAGAGTTTCGGGCCGGGATGGCAGAGGTGATTAAGTACGGCATTATTTGGGATGCTGAGTTATTTGCCAAACTGGAAGCAGCCAAGCGTCTCGACCAATTGCGTTACCTGGATGAGGAGTTATTAGACATTATCCTGGTTCGTTCCTGCCAAGCGAAAGCCGATGTAGTCAGCAAGGATGAGAAGGAAGCAGGATTACGCGCCATTCTCAACTATGGTCACACGATTGGTCATGCGGTGGAAAGCTTGACAGGCTATAAGTTAGTGAATCATGGGGAAGCGGTGGCAATTGGCATGGTTGCAGCCGGTCAAATTGCCGTTCAACTCAAGATGTGGAAGCCAGAGGAGGGAAAACGCCAAGACGCATTAATTCAGAAAACGGGATTGCCGACGCAATTGCCTGCTGGACTAGATATTGATGCAATTGTGGATAGCTTGCAAACGGATAAAAAGGTCAAAGATGGCAAGGTGCGATTTGTTCTGCCTACTCAAATTGGTGCGGTAGAGGTAACTGACCAAGTACCATCGGATGTGATTCGGCAAGTGCTGCGACAAATGCAGGCGTGATGAATTGGCTCAAGGTTGAGCTAGGGCAAAGAGGTTGTCAGCCATCGACTCAATGAGTTGAGAGCGCACTAATTGAGAACGCCAAGATTCTGGTATTCCCTGCTCACCATAAAAAGCGCCTGCCAATTGTCCGTAAACAGCAGCTGTGGTATCTGCATCCATGCCCAAGTTAACGGCTAACAGACACCCTTCCCGAAAGGAATGACTGTGATAAAAAGCCCATAATGCTGCCTCTAGAGATTTAACCACGTAGCCTGAACCTTGAATCTCTGGAGGTTGGCGGTGCTTAAATGACCCTCTAGCAATTTCGTCGATTTCTTCCACCAACGGGTTTTCTTGCCAGTATCCGGGGATGGGACTGTAGCGTTCTAAAAGTAGTTCCTCTTGCGTTACTCCATGGACAGCACCAACGATAAGTGCCCCCAAGTAGCGGCAGGCGTCAATAGCTGTTGTGGCTTGGTGAGTGGTTCGCGAACTTTCTCCAGACTTTTCAATAGCTTCTTGTGGTCTTTTCGCATAAAACAAAGGTACTGGAGCCAAGCGCATGATTGAGCCATTTCCAGCACTCCGAGGGTCTGTGGGGCCACAATACGGTTCCCCTGTCCGTTCAAACGTTCTGAGTGCCTCTAACGTAGTGTTGCCAATGTCGAAACACTCATCAATGCTGCTCAGGTAGCCTTCTCGCAACCAGCGCACGTACTTCTGTAATTGATTAACTGGATCGAAGTCCTTTTGCTCAATTAGACTGTCAGCCAAGCAAAGAGCCATTGACGTATCATCTGTCCACTGCCCTGGCATCACATCAAATGAACCGCCTCCAACCATATCATCAATAGGTGTAAATGAACCGGGCGGTCTAAATTCTAGAGGTGCTCCTAGCGCATCTCCAACTGCTAAACCCAGGAGACTGCCACGATAACGTTCAATTGGTTCCATTTTGGAATTACTCTTCCTCGGTAGATTCATCACTTTGAGCAATGGATGCCTCTATCTGTCTGACTGCCTCAACTTCCAAACAAAACACCTCTGCAACTTGCTCTCTACTCATTTCTGATGCCAACAAATGGGAGACTGCTGCCTGCCTCACTTGCTCGATATCTAAGTCTAAACCCTGTGCTATCTGATCTAAACTCAACCCTAAAGCCAACATGGGAGGCACTGCTTTTAACTTGCCTCGGCGCTCACCTTCTTCTATGCCTTCCTGAAAAACCTCTTGGTAAAATCTTGTTTGCTTTAGTTCGCCTCAACCCAGCATTTGCTCTATCTCCTCCCGACTTTTTTGGGGAAATTTATAAACAATTATCCTTTCTATCAATTGTATGAGTTCCCGCTTGACGGTTTCATCCGTTATTTCAAGTCTGGCTTGGTCGATCAACGCCCTGGCTTTTGTCCCAGCAGTTTCCTCTGGCTCTACGACTAATTGAACCGTTCCAGTGCCGATAGAGGGTTGTGGAGTTGAGCTTAATTCATCCAGATAGATGCGTCTAACTCGTTGAGGATTGAGTAATTCGATATACTGCTCTGTTTCTCCTGTATCTATGCTGCGACTTGGATAAACGACTACTCCACGCCAATTGTTTCTCAGTTGGGTTTTATCGAGGTAAAGGAAGATTTCTGTAAAGAAGCGGCAGTAGAATTTTGAGTCGGGTTGAAACTGGACTTCAACGAAATAGATGGGAGGTGAGGGTGTACTGCTGACTGGGAGAAATACACCATCAATTCGGAAAGAGAGTTGTTTAACTTCAACGGAGGAGAATTGATAAGCGTTAGCTGCTTCAGGAGGTTGGTTGATGAGTTCAAAGCCGTTGCGTCACGAGCAGAGATTATTGCGATCGCAAATTCAACTTCTTCGGTAATTCCTCAAACGGCACGCCAACCAACTCGCAAAATACCTGCCACTGTTCACGAGTCATCGCCGGTTCCACGTCCCCATTTTCCCAACGCCTCAGCGTAGACGTGGATATCCCTAATATCACTGACAACTGCTCCTGAGTCAGGTTGGCCTGTTCGCGCAGTCTTCTCAGGGGAGATTCATTTTCCCATAACGGTTGACTTGATTTTCTAGCCGACATATTATTTTAATCGATTTTTCTAAGCGCTTCATTCAATCGATTGAATTGGTCTTTTCATAGGCGCAACAAGGGGCAGACTCCCTTAAAGCCTCACTAGTGAGGTACTCCGGTTAACGTCTGCCCTTCTCTCAGTGTTTTATCATATAGGGATGCAAGCAACACCATGAGTTACAAACAACGTCTTACCCCTTGGGCGATTGCCCGTCTTCTTCCCGATATGCAACGGACAATCGTGGGTCGGTTCCGTAGTCGCTCTGATGCAGATGGTCACTTGCAGTTTTTGCAGCGGCAAATACCCAATGCCTCCTTTGTGGTGATCTTTGACCAACAATCAGAGGTCGAACAGGAGCATTCCCTTAGCTTGTAGGAGCATAGTGCCGATTCTATTTTGCAGTAGTGGGTAATGGGTAATTGTTCTTCCTGTTACCAATTACCGATTACCCGCTACTAATCACCGTTCATCGGCATAGAAACGGTAGAAGATGACATCATCTCGGAAGGGTTGTTCATCCAAAACATGATGAATAATTCCCCGATCAATCAGGAGTTGACCTAGTTGAATGGCTTCTTCCCGCGAACAATCTTGTGTTTGTATCAGCCATTCAACCGCTTCTGTGCCAACAAAGCAGCGAGGATAAACATTCATGCGATAGTTACGGTCTTTAATGTCCAACCCCCCTGGCTCCCGCATAACCTTCACCAATGCCTCAATATCTATGGCAGCGAGTTTTTCCCCTGCTGGAGGCGTGGCTAATGTGCGCTCAGACATGGGTACTCCTGATGTTAAAGACGGAGGTTCATCGAGTCCATCAGTTGGGATATCACCGTTTAGTGAGTAGCGCTGATCTGTCGGAACTTCTCGACTAACTGGAAACTTCGACCCATTGTTTCCTAGCCAAGTGCTAACCAAGTCCTCCACCACAGGCGATCGCACATTGATGTCGTGCTGAGGAAATGGCACTTCTATGCTGTAACGACGAAACGCGGCTTCAATGCGGTAATTAAGGTCACTCTTGAGGCGAAACTGCTTCTTGGGGTCTCCAACCCAGACTCGCAGGTCAAAGTCAAGGGAACTCGCACCAAATCCCAGAAACCAGACCTGAGGCTGGGGTCTGACGAGTACCTCCGGGTGACTTCTCGCCGCTTCGAGTAGAGCTGCTTGCACATGCTGGATATTCGAGCCATACGCTACCCCCACGGGGATTAGCACGCGAGATACGGGGTCACCATAACTCCAGTTGACCACCTCACTCTCTAAAAAGCGGGAGTTGGGGACTAAAATGGACACCTGGTCAAGGGTGAGAATCTCGGTACTGCGTGCTCCAATCCGCTTGACCGTTCCCATCTGTTCTCCCACTTTGACAAAATCTCCCACCTGAATTGGTCGCTCCAGTGTGAGGATTAAGCCACTAATCAAGTTGTTGGCAATGTTCTGCGTACCAAAGCCAATCCCAACACCCACCACACTGGCGAAAATTGCCAGGGAGCGCAAATCTAATCCTGAGCTTTGCAGCAGGACAATCATCCCCAGGAAGGCCAGAACGTACTGCGTCAGGACTGCAATCACATCCTGCACCCCTGCCTCTGCACCCGTTTTCACCAAGACGTAGGATTTAAACAGGCGTGTGAGGGCACTGACGCCAAACCACAGCGCCACTGTCAAGGCAATTAATTGCAGCACTTGCAGGGCCGAGTAGTTGACCTCACCCAGGGTTAAAACCGGGGACGTGAGTAATTTGAACAGTTTATAGCGCCAACTCCGAGCATCGGGTAAGGTATCCGTTACGTAGAAGGCAACGGCTATCCACAGACCGACTTGCAAGCCGAGAAGGGCTAACTGCAAAAATAATTTTGCCGATCGCGCCTGAGGGTTCAGAGTCAGCGTGTAGTCGCCCAACCAGCGCTTGATTTGACCGGATAGGAATTTTCCTAAAAAATGCAGGGTAGCGTGAATGGCGATCGCTCCTAGCAGCACGCCAATACTAAATAGCAGCGCTTGACGGTAATAGGTTGGGGTACGCTCCTGTTTGCTCCGATTCAGTGCAACTTCGAGTTGACGTTCCCACTCGTTAGCCTGTTTTTGCAGCTTGTTGCCCGGAAGGACATCGGACTCTGCCATCGTGACGAGAATGCGATCGCTCCGCCTCGAGCGAAGATTCAACTTATCCTTTTCCGGGACAATTTCAATATCCACCGCACCCTTTGAGCGTGTCTCTTCTTCAAGAGCTTTATTAATAATTTGTGCACGCTCAGCGGCAGTAAAGTTGCCGGAATTTTTGACATTAAATAAGACCTGACCATCTACCACCACAGCCGCTTCTGCCGCATTGTTTGCTGGCGGAGTCTGCCCCGAACTCTGCCCCGAACTCTGCGCCAAACTCGGAACGGGTATCAAGGTTAGCAGCAGCGTGAGGATACCGAGCAAGACTACTGCCCAACGGCGTTGAACTCGGCTGACCGAATCTCCTAGCACTTTGATTTCTTGCTTTGTCGTCCCCCGATATCTGCGCTGAAACCAGCGAATCATTACATTCAAAGGTAGAGGGAAGGTAATAAAGGACGTATGCTGGGGGAAAGCCATTGTTCAAATTGTTGAATGTTTTTTTGAATAGATGAGTTACACCCCTGAAGAAAAAGAAGGATAAAAGATGAAGAAGGAAGGATGAAGGATTATAGTGTTTCCGCTGGCATCCGAATTATGAAACATCTTCCTCCAAAACCTCGGCGCACTTTGCGTTAAAAACTTAACAATTGGGAGGCTAACGGATGCGATATCAAGTGCGAATTACCCCTCTTCATTCCAATTTTTTTCATCCTTTATCCTTGACACTTCATACTTGCTTCATCTCCCTGGCTTTCTCAACCTGAATTCCTAGTTACAAGGCGATTGAGTGTCTAGATGAAGTGACACCCTTAGCTGGCGCGATCGCTCAGAAAGGAAGCCTGGCTAGATAGCGCTGCTGTAGGACTCAGTAAGGGTAAGCTACTCTTCGGTGTTGTCGATTCAGGAACACGAGGACGGGAATTTTGCAGCAGCGTACTCACCAACAGCCAACCGCCGACACCCATCACCAGCAGCACAACTCCGCCAATTGCCCAAACCATCGTCATATTCTTTTGCCCAGAATTGGCTTGCCCCGATAAATTCGTGTTCTCGCGATTGCGTTCAGTAGCATTGAGGTCACTTTCTCGGATTAAATTCGCTGTCATTTTGTAGGGCCCAATCCTTAAGGTATCCTTGCTGGACAAGGGTTGAATCCCTGGACGAATCGGTTGACCATTGAGAAACGTGCCATTGGTACTCTGGTCAGTGATGTACAGTTGTTGATTCGCCACCGTAATCAGGGCGTGATACCGAGAAATTTCCTTACTTGCTAACTCGAGGCGCTCAACCTTCTGTCCTCCCACCTGCTCCGGCATGTGTTCGGTTTCACGACCAATAGCAATGGGTGCTGTCAACAAGGGTTGCTTTAACTCGCCAGTCTCTGGGTCTTCCCAATTCAATTGAACATACATAGGCTCAGCCAACATAATACGCCTTTCAGCTTGATTTTTCAGTGAAAATTCAGGTTAGTCAGGAATGCTTTTACTCTCGATCCCGTTTTCCCAAATTGAGCTGGGAACTGAAGCTATAACGGTTAGTCAAAGTTTATGGCATCTGGAGTTCGGGCAACATTCAATATACTGGGTAAAGAATTCCGGATAGTTGCGACCCTGTTAAGTAGCTTGATTATATATGCCTGTCACAGTAGAATACACGCGGTTCGTCATCGACTTACCACAGGGGCTTGGTTCCCAGCAAACACTGTCCATTTACCTGCGGCCTTTTAACCTTGTCAGCCACATAAAATAGCACAAATAAATAATTAGGTAAGTAAGTTGGAGCAGTAAAACATCAATCGTTTCGTAATAAACAGCCTAGGGGAATTGGGTGCATCTGGAGTTTGGCGAAGGTATTCCCCAGGATATTGCTGAAACGAGGTTTACACGCTGGTTTGAGTGATAGTCCTTGCACACAAAGAGATGCACCCATGGCAAAAAATCTTTTACGTCTATTTCAACAGACAGACCCAGATAAACCCCTGGGCGGACGCTACAAAGTGATTAGTCAACTGGGAGAAGGTGGGTTTGGTCACACGTTTCTGGCAGAGGATTTGCACTTGCCAGGTCAGCCCACATGTGTAGTCAAACAACTCAAGCCCCAAGTAAGTGATGCTGAGAGTCTGCAAACGGCAAGACGGCTGTTTGATACGGAAGCCAAAGTCCTTTATTTACTGGGCAGTCACGACCAAATCCCTCGCCTTCTGGCTCACTTTGAAGACAATCAAGAATTTTATCTGGCACAGGAATTAATCGAAGGACAGACACTGACTGAGGAACTCGTACCCGGTCAGCCTTGGCCTGAGGTGAAAGTAATTTCCCTGTTGCAAGATATTTTGTATGCACTGGCGTTTGTCCATCAGCAGCACGTCATCCACCGTGACCTCAAGCCTGCCAACCTAATGCGCCGTCGCCGAGACAGCAAAATCGTACTGATTGACTTTGGGGCGGTGAAGCAAGTCAGTACCCAGATGGCTAGCCCCAAACCGGGAAAGACCAACATGACAATTTCCATTGGTACCCAAGGCTACATGCCGAAGGAACAGTTGGGCGGTAATCCTCGGTTTAGCAGTGATGTTTACGCGGCGGGTATCATTGGCATCCAAGCCTTGACGGGGACTCACCCCCGGTTTCTCGCGGAAGACCCCCAGACGGGTGAAATTATCTGGCGAGATCGCGCCAACCAGGTCAGTCCTGAATTGGCCGCTATTCTGGACAAGATGGTGCGCTATGACTTCCGTGCTCGATATATCACGGCAGCAGATGCTTTGGAGGCACTGCGGGGTTTACCGGCTGAACTGTTGGAGTCTGTACCAGCTCCCCAGCCGTTACCTGAACCCGCCGTCTCTGTCCCTACCCCTAACCCAGAACCTCCTCCGCCCACCGCAACTGGGCATACGCTACCTGTGATCGGTGTCGGACATCATGCCCCAACAGCTCCTATTGACCCTGATTCAGCTGCTAAATACTCCGTCCCGACTGTTGCCGTTGGTTCAGAGCGACGCCTCTCTTTAGGTGCCTCTGGGTCCATGCAAGGGTTACCAGCATTCATTCAGCAATACGGAATTAAACCTTGGCAGATTGGGGCGGCAGTTGTCGCGCTAGGTGCCACCTTTTGGCTCGGCAAGGGTTTATTATCCCCTCATCTGACTACTCAAGCCACCTCCCCCTCCCAAGGCAGTAGTGTTTCTACCGCCAATCCTGCGGCATCCAGCAATTCAGAAAAACAGGGCGCAGAACTTCTGAGCCAAGCTGACAGCTTCAGGAAAGCCGAAAATTACCAAGAAGCCGTCACAGCTTACGAAAAAGCGATCGCTCTCCAGCCCAATGTTGCCGAAGCCCATTGGGGACTCTGTTACAGCCTGAACCAAATCGGGAAATCTCCAGAAGCGATCACAGCGTGCGATCGAGCGCTTTCCCTTAAGCCTAACTATGCAGAAGCACTGTTGAGCAAAGGTAACGCCCTACACCAGCAACAAAACTACCAAGAAGAGATTAAACTCTACGACCAAGCGATACAAATCAACCCCAACTTGGCAGACGTCTGGAATAACAAGGGAGTAGCCCTCTTGAAATTGAATCGCTTCGATGAAGCGTTTACCGCTTTAGACAAAGCCACTCAACTCAAGCCGGATTGGGCGGATGCTTGGGCTAATCGAGGCAACGCGCTTTGGGCACTCAAGCGCTACGATGATGCAATGGCTTCACTAGAAAAGGCTCTTCAAATCGACCCCAATCACCCAAATGCTAATAATTTATTGCAGCAAGCACGACGACAGCTCGGTCGTTACGATGATGTGCAACCCAATGCCAAAGGGAAAAAGGAAAAGTCAAAAGGTAAAAAATAGATCAGCTTTTCCACATTTGACTTAATCTGTGGAGATTGGGCATGGGGCATAGGCAAGAAACAGTTACTTTGATTTATGTACAGCTACTTTGCTGGACTTTTTAATTGAGTACAATCCTATCGGCTGTTTCGTCTTTAATTGGCATAAATAGCGCCTAAATGATATTAAATCTGTTTGGGTCGGAAGAGCTAAGTTCTTAACGCAAAGCACGCAGAGGGTGACGCAAAGAGCGCTCTTGTTTTGGAGGAAGATGTTTCATAAATAGCTGAATCACTAGCAATGGGCGACGGTGCCTCCCATCTCTTTCAAGAAATCGAATTTACCGCCGCTTTTTTTGGAGCCTACCAAAGTGCTCTTTTCGGTCTAAGTACCCTTACTGACGTTGCCACACCACTGGAATTCAGCCTAACAGCAATCCGTGTTCCAGCTCTCAATCCCAACCGATTGATGGTTCGCCGACGAATTGTAATGTTTCTGGTTGGACCACCAGACTGTGCAAACTCTACGCTTTCACCGCTAATACTATTGATAGTCCCGGCAAGCTCACCGGCCTGTGTGGCTTGACTGATTAAAAACGGCTGTGATTTTAGTTCAACCAAACTACTAGCCGTTGCTGGATACATTGATACTGCCGAAAGCGCAATTGACAGCATCATTCCTGTGTAGACTTTTTTTGACTGAAGCCGCACGTTCCCCTCACTTTAAAAATTCGCTAATCAGACACAAAGTTAACAATCAAAATTGGGGTTGGCAAGACTTTTGCTGTAAAAAAATATTTTAAAAAATTATTTGCGGTAGAAAATTAATCTAGCTAATTATAATAAATACGATTTCCCCAAAAACCATCCGGGACAAGCTAGTAAAATTTTGAAAAATATAGTAAATACTTGGGGCAGTAAGGCGGTCAATGGCCTTAATATTTTGCTTTCAAAAAATAATAAGAATGTTCAAAGGTAAATCCCAGGTTACAAGCGTTGCGTTGCTCGGATTAAGTGCAATCATTCTCATCCTCATTCATCAGCAACAAGCCTTCCTCCTGAACACCACAAAAGGCACGGCAAAAATTAGCCAGCCTCAGCCTCACCACTTCTTACCCTTTAGGAAATTCACATGGCCTGATTGGAGAGGGTTATCGGTGAACCATGCCGGGGAGAAGATAGACCCAGCTAGCCTGAGTAATGGTACTCATTTGGTGATTAAGTTAAGCGATCGCCGCGTTTATGTCTTCCAACATAGAAAGTTGAAAGCAAGTTACCCGGTGGCCATTGGTAAGGCAGGTTGGGAAACTCCCATCGGTAACTACAAAGTCATGGATATGGAACCAAATCCAGTTTGGGAACATCCCTGGACAGGGGAGATCATTTTGGATGGGCCAAAAAATCCCTTAGGAGCCAGGTGGATTGGTTTTTGGACTGATGGGACCAACTCCATTGGCTTTCATGGCACTCCTGCCGAACAGTTGGTGGGACAGGCTGTTTCCCACGGCTGTGTCCGGATGCGCAACAAAGATGTCGTTGCCTTGTACGCGCAGGTCAAAATGGGCACACCTGTCACTGTGAAGCCTTAATTGGATTCCGATTCGATTCAACGTTGGTAAACTGAAAATACTTCTCCCCTTATGCCGATGATTGGGCCCGCTCAGAGTAAAAAAATCAAATTATGAGAGGCTTATTTAAACTGTCAAAGCCAGACCAACCCCTAGGTGGACGCTACAAAATTATTAGCGAACTAGGGGCAGGGGGGTTTGGTCAAACCTTTCTGGCAGAGGATTTGCATTTGCCAGACCATCCCCGTTGTGTGGTTAAACAGCTTAAGCCTCAATCCACTGACCCAGCCACTCTGCAAACGGCAAGACGCTTGTTTGACATCGAAGCTAGAGTCCTCTACAAATTGGGCAACCACGACCAGATTCCTCATCTGCTGGCTCACTTTGAGGATAATCAAGAATTTTATCTCGCCCAAGAATTAATTGATGGGGAGCCACTGACGCAGGAACTCAAGGGAGGTCAGCATTGGTCAGAAAGTCAAGTGATTGGCTTATTGCAAGACCTGCTGAACGTTCTCGCGTTTGTCCATCAACAGAGCGTGATTCACCGCGATCTCAAACCGTCCAACCTGATTCGTCGGCGGCAGGACGGCAGAATTGTGCTGATTGACTTTGGTGCGGTCAAGCAAGTTAGTACCCAGATTACCTCTCAGCTGGGTGAGCACACCAAGACCATTTCGATTGGCACTCAAGGTTACACTCCCAAGGAGCAGTTGGGCGGGAATCCTCGCTTTAGCAGCGATGTTTATGCGGCTGGCATTATTGCTATTCAGGCGTTGACGGGGATTCATCCCAGGCACTTAACCGACGACCCTGTGACGGGAGAAATTAGTTGGCATAATCACGCCCCCCATGTCAGTCCAGAATTTGCCGCCTTTCTAGACCCGATGGTGCGCTATGACTATCGCGCTCGGTATCCGACAGCGGTGGAAGCGCTGGATGCTCTACACAACCTATTTACCTCGCACACGCAATCTGTAGCCCTCTCCCCATCATGGACTGAAGAGGACGGAGAGCTGCCGACGCAAGCACGGCAATCTCCACCCAGTACTACGGAAGCAACGGGGTCTGAATTGGGACAAGCGCCTACCAATATCCGGACACCCACTAACTCCCCAGCTCAACCTCAAGGGACTGGAGCAACGGGGTCTGAATTGGGACAAGCGCCTACCAATATCCGGACACCCACTAACTCCCCAGCTCAACCCCAAGGGACTGAAGCAACGGGGTCTGAATTGGGACAAGCGCCTACCCGCCCATGGACGCCTCCAAACCCTCCAGTTCAGCCACCCGTGACCGGCACAGGTGCAACTTACCCTTGGGGTCAATCCCCGCACCCATCCTCTAGTTCAATTCCTCCCACTGTCACACCCGGAGGTAGCCCAAGACGGTTGGTTCCGCTATGGTCAATGCTGGCGGTTTTAGCCGCCGTGGGAGCGACCTTTTGGGGTACAAAGACTTTCCTGTCGCCCCAATTCTCGGAGCGAACGGCTGAGAGGAGCGGGACACCTGCGGCGAGTCCCAGTGTCAATCCTAGCGAGCCTGTTGCTTCACCCTCATCCACTAGTTCTCCCACTGTCAGTCCCAGTGCTGACCCTGGTAAGCCTGCGGCTTCTCCCTCCTCCGTCAGTTCCGCAATCATCACTCCCAGTGCTAGCCCAGGGCAAACACCAGTACCGCCAGCTTCTGCGAGTTCATCCACCACCCCTCCAGCCTCTCCTACTCCCGTTAAAACATCTTCCCCAGCTAAATCGGCACCTGCCGCTGTGCAACCACCTACGAAACAATCGGCTCCCTCAGCTCCAGCACCACAGGCGATCGCACTCCTACAGCAAGCCGATCGATCGCGAGAAGCTGGACAGTACCAGAAAGCGTTGGAACTTTACGACCAAGCGATCGCACTCAATCCCAATAAAGCAGAAGCCCACTGGGGACGCTGCTACAGCTTGAATTCGCTACAACAACCCAATGATGCAATCACCGCTTGCAATCAAGCCCTTGCCCTCAAGCCAAACGACCCAAAAGCGTTGTGGAGCAAAGGAAACGCTCTTGACCAACAAAAGCGCCCGGAGGAGTCGTTGAAACTCTACCAGAAGGCGACCGATCTCGATCCTAATTTTGCCGAAGCGTGGAATAACCAAGGTGTAGCTCTCTTGGCACTAGGGCGTACGAGGGAAGCCGTTATGGCGTTGAATCGAGCAACAAAGCTGAAGCCCGATTTCGCCAATGCTTGGGCGAACCGAGGTGCTGCCCTCTGGAAACTGGGACGTCCCAAAGAGGCGATTTTATCTATCAATACGGCAGCTCGACTCCAGCCGAATAATCCAGACATTATCAACTTACAGCAGCAAATCAAGGAACAACTACGCTTCTAATAGTCTGTCAACCTTAATTTAACGGCTTGGGATAGGACAAGGGGGACAAGGGGGACAAGGGGGACAAGGGGGACAACCGAGCGGTAGTCCTTTGGCAGGAATTTGAACTAAATTAGAGTAACCTTTACTCGTTGAGGGTAACTCTCATTCTTGGCTCTAACGATGCATAATTTTCTACCTATTGCGTACTTTCAAAACAAATTTGTCCCGTTTGCAGAAGCCCAAATTTCCATTGCCACCCATGCCTTGCACTATGGAACCGGAGCGTTTGGGGGATTACGGGGCATCCCTGACCCTCAAAATGACCAGCAATTTCTACTGTTTCGCTTAGACCGTCACTGCCAACGCTTAAGCTCAAGTGCTAAAGTTCTCAACTACGATTTACCAGCAGACAAAATTCAGAGTGTCATTGTTGAGTTTGTCAAAAAGAATCAGCCAACCACATCCTTTTATATTCGACCTTTCGTTTATACATCGGATTTAGGAATTGCTCCTAGACTCCATAACATAGCCAAAGATTTTTTTGTGTATGGCTTAGAGTTAGGGGATTATTTATCACCGGAAGGAGTCAGTTGTCGTATTAGCTCTTGGTATCGCCAGGAAGACCGAAGTTTACCCTTGAGGGCAAAGATTAGTGGAGCTTACATTACGTCTTCTTTGGCGAAAACGGAAGCGGTAGAATCTGGCTTTGATGAGGCGATTTTGATGAACTCTCAGGGCAAAGTTTGTGAAGCTTCGGGGATGAATCTTTTTATTGTGAGGAATGGTGAACTGATTACCCCCGGATTGGAACAGGATATCCTGGAAGGAATTACACGCGATAGTATTCTCACTATTGCCAGAGACCTGGGAATTAAAACGATAGAAAGGCCAGTTGATAAATCGGAGCTTTTTATCGCAGATGAGGTGTTTTTGAGCGGGACAGCCGCAAAAATCACTCCTGTAAAACGCGTGGAAAATTATGTGTTATCTACATCACGGCCTATTACGGAAAAACTTAAAGAGAAGTTGATAGCGATTACAGAAAATCGAGACAGTAATTACCAAGATTGGGTTTATCCTGTTTCTCTTAAGTGATACCATTTCTCCGTAATAATGCACTTAATTCATTACCCCCTGTAGTCCCTAACAGTGAGCCGTGACAACAAACTGAACACGGCTTACTCATGTTGATTATCCAAATTTTAGATTTCGTTTAGACAGAAAAATTCTTCGGCAATTGAAGGATGAATGCCAATGGTGGCATCAAAGTCTTTTTTGTTGACACCCATGCGGATGGCAAGCGCGAGGCATTGAATAATGTCTATCGCTCCTTCACCCACCATGTGAGCGCCTAGAACCCGGCCTGAATTATTATCTACAACTAACTTCATTAAAGTTTGTTCATCTCGTTTGGCCAAACTGTGTAAAAGGGGACGAAACTGGGAGCGATAGCATCGCACAGAGTCACCCAATTTTTCACACGCTTGGGCTTCACTCAACCCAACCGTAGCTGCCTCTGGGTGAGAGCTAACGGTTGCTGGAATACATTCATAACAAATAGTACGGGGCTTGTTGCCAAATTGAGTATCGGCAACGGCTCGGCCTTGAGCAATAGCAACTGGAGTAAAATTAAATTGATTAATACAATCGCCAACTGCAAAAATATTGGATTGTGTAGTGCGGTTGTATTCATCGACCCAAATGGCATTGTGAGCCATCTTAACCCCCGCTTTTTCTAAGGCTAAGTTACTGATATTAGGGATACGATCTGTAGCATCAAGGATGGTATCGACAATCAATGGATATTGACTGTCTTTTGGCAGGATGACGTGTAATTCACCTCCTACCGATTTAATTTCTTTTATTTTCGTCCTTGTCAAAATTTGAATTCCCCGCTTAGTCATCCCCTCAGTAACCGCCCTAGAAATGTCCTCATCAAAGGCAGATAAGATATGGTCTTCCTCTGTTATTTGGGTAATTTGGGAGCCGAGATTATTCATGATTCCTGCTAACTTCACGGCAATATAATGACTGCCAATCACGGCAATATGCTTCGGTTGCTGCTGGAAATTAAACAGTTCATGGGAGGTGATGGCATACTCAATTCCTGGTATGTCAGCTTTGATAGCTTTAGCCCCCACCGCAATCAAAATTTTATCGGCAGTAATTAGACGTCCTGCCACTTCTAGGGTATGAGCATCACTAAAGGTGGCATGAGCCTGAATTAACTCAACACCTACTTGTTGTAGTGATTGCAGATGTACGTTGGCAAGACGCAGGATTTCCTGTTCCTTGGCAGCAATAAACTTTTGCCAATCAAACCTAGTCTTCTCTTGCTTCCAACCATAGCCTGCTGCATCTTGGGACTCTTCAGAAAATCCAGCGGCAAAAGACATTAATTTTTCGGGAATACAGCCTCGGATGACACAAGTCCCCCCGACTAAATCCTGCTCAGCGATCGCAACACGGGCACTATAGCCAGCAACCTGTTTCGCGGCAGCAAGCCCTCCAGGCCCAGCACCAATTACAAATAGGTCATAATCGAATTTCATAAGTAGATTAGCTTGATTGTTGATAAATTAAAATACAAAATATATTGATAAAGTTTTGTTACTAAAGAGAATAAGATAGGCATTTCTTCGTTTTACCAGCTGCTCAATAGGCAAGCGTCACCTCAGGCTTCGTTTGATTCAGCCTTGCTATAATCTCCCCCCTTTACCGATGCTTAAATTAACCGTTAATTTTTCATTCCACATCTATCTTTGGAAATAAGCTGTATTCAATAATTTCGTTGTTTTTGATACAAACAGGAATAATATCACCTATAGGATTGCAAGAACTATCCGTAGATTCCTGTTCGGGTAGAGTGCTATCTTCGGTTGAGGAGGTTGAGGTAAAATCACGAGCCATGTCCCTCAAGGGGAAGATAGCAAATAAGCCAAGTACGAAAGATGCACTGATAATAGCAGCAGCAAGTATGGTAGAAGTATGTTTTTGTTTCATCTGAAGTTCCTCATCAATGAAAGAAATAAAGAGATAAAACAATATTCAACAAATGGCATTAACGTTCTGTTTGGGAATATTCAATCATCAGAAAAAAGGCGATCGCTCAAGTCTTGTACCTGTGCAATCGCCTACCCATCTTAGGTCAGGAGTCTCATGGCTTTAGGCAACGATAATCTATCTAAGCCTTGCTTAACCGTATGTATTATTTAAGCAATGCTGCTATCAACGCTACCCTCTATACTGATAAAGTAACTGTTCCGGTGACGGCTTACTTATACCAAACGAGAGACATTGCTATTAAATAGTTATGTTATTCATGACACATTCCCCGTTCACTTAGGCCGCTCAACACTATACCTAACAGCTAAGTTCTTACCAATTAAGTAAATTTTTTGCAGCTATGTAATCTTGAGTTTTAAAGTTTGTTTTTAACAGAAGAGCAAAGTTTAATAGGGCTAGGCGAGGAGCTATTGATTTTAAAACGAGATAGGCAAGCCTCAAGATGAGGACATTCTTCACACTCAAGAGATTTCCCTGGATTGGAGCATCCACAAGGAGGATTTAAGAAACACTCTTCTGGGTGTTTTGGTGTCTCAAAATCTCTGAGAACAATACCCAGCGCTGTTTCTCGCACAAGAACAAGTAAATCTTGATAAAGCATAGCAATTGCGCTTTTCCTTTCTCCTAAAGTTTATGAAGATTCTCTAGTACAGCGGGGCGGAAATAAAGCTACCATTCATACCTCACTGAAATGCTGACACTATAAGCATTGGAATTTTGAATTCCGCGAAGCGGTACTAGTTTACGTCCTACTCTTAAAGCTAGAAAGTTTTTGAAATTACAGCTTCATCCTTAGGGAGCATCTCGCCTTTGTCAGCTAATACCATTTCTCTGTGTAACAAGGGCGCATCCCATTGCAAGCCAATATATTTTTCTTTATCAGTACTATCCCTCTTGTCTTCCTTGCCCCTTCGATTTGTGCATTGTTACAGGGAGCATTTGTGTAACAATGCACTTTGTTTACTACGCCCTATAGTTTCCCTTAATGAGGACGGCAACAGCCAGGGGTTCATAAAGTGCAACTTCATAGAGAATCGGTATAGTACCAATTTCATAAAATAGCGCTACATATCCACCCCCCTCCAACAGAGCTTACTAAGGGGGGAGACAGAATAGCATCTGTAGCAAGCATTGAGGAAATTGGTATAACAGGCACTCAATTTTGCAGGTTCAAATTTATGAAACTCTTGTGGAATGGGCATCTTGTCCATCCACTGAATACAATTTGGAAGCGCGACAGCTTGAGCCCACTCTACAGGAAGGCTAAGCCTCAATCCCCTAAACGCTTCTCCCAATCTTGTGCATGGTTAGGATTTCAGTTGTCGGAATTTCCCCCCTTGGGGGGAAATTCCGTTAAAAGCAAATACAAAGCAATACGGGCTCTCAGTAACTCGATTCTAGATATTAGCTTTTTTATGTCTATAACGAGCTGCTCAGCGTCTCTCAGATTTTCGGTGTTAATGGTTGGTTCTTCATCCATGGGTAGAACTTTCGCCTGAGCTTCCCCAAGATTATGGCTGGCTATTGTACCCGCCAACTTCCCTCTCAGGGATAAAAGTAATGTATCAAGTACTGGTGATTATTTATACTTACCCAAGCGATTCATCCAAGGTAATGCAATCCCTTATGCTGTAAATTCTGCTCAATATGCTGCATTTCCTCAATGCTCTCTCCAGCAACAATTGCATAAATTTCCGTGTAGATTTTTCCGTATTTGACCTTTTCTAGAGCCGATAGGATGATCAAATCCTTGCGATCTAATTCAGGTTTCAGAGCCACTAAAATGGAGTCCAATGTTCCGTCCATGCGGTAGTCACTGGAATATTTACCTACCTCTTTGCCCAGCCCCAGTAAACTATGGCGCTGCAAGCACAGCGGAGTCGAGCCATTGACTCGAAAATTGACATCGATCGCAAAAAGCTGTCCGTCTTTATCTTCCAACACGTCGAACCCAATAAATCCAAAATACCCCTGTTGATGAGCATACTGACCAATGGCAGCAATCATTTCAAAGAATTTGCTCATGTCAGTTTCGCGGTAGTGAATCAGTCCCCCTAAATAGTTACCCTCCTCTGTGACAAGTTGGCTTGTAGTGCCGATCAGCGTTATCTCTGCTGCCTTGCTGAGGTAGAACTGCACGCAGTAGTTCTGCACAGCATTGTTGACGAACTCCGAAACAATAACTGTATCGAGCAACTTAATATGAAGGTATTTCCTCAGTTCTTCAAGGCAGTAGTTTAGATCGCTGGCGCTTCTAATAATGTAGGTGCCTTCTCCTGAAAGTCCATGCGATGTTTTGATCAAGTAGGGGAATTGTTCGGGTAGCTGAATGTCTTCCAGACGAGTTTGATGCAGATTGTAGCTTGAGTATTTCGGGCATTGCACTCCTAACTCGGATAGCGTCACTTTGCTGAGCAAGCGATAGTGGGTGTCTGGATCGACGGCATGTTTTTCAGGTTTTAGATTATCAAAAGGAAATAAAGTAATGACTTGGTCAAAGTACGAGTTATGGCTGAGTTCATCCAGGTAAACTGAGCAATCTATCATCTCCATGTTGGAGTAGTTGAAGCCCAAATGTTCCTGCCAGTAGTCAATCAGTAGCTTGGGTGGCTTAATGATGACAATTCCTGGGATGGTATCGCCTAGCACAGCAAGATTTTTCCAAGGTTCCTTCTGACAAATTTTGTCGAAGGAGGTTTTGCTAGCTTCACTACTGCCGTCTTGAATAAAGTATTTTCTCGTATTGGGGTAAGCCGCCCACTTAGCCGTTGCTGGATAATTTAGAATAAATCCATAATCTGCATCATTGATGTCAGTAACAAACAGGTCAGAAAAAGAACTGCCTTGAAAGTAAGGGAAGTCATAAGTTGCTTTCATAAATAAATTCAAGTTTCATCTCCCTGCAAGTGTGTATATTATTCCCTAGTGAACGGCCAAGCCCAAACGACCAAGAGCGCCTGCCGCCCTATACTAGGACTGGGTAAGTGATTTATATGCCTTGAGAATTAGTACACAGCTTGGCCCATGTGCTATTTGGCTATACATTACCATTTGTACCGCTTCATCGAAGGGTATACGAAGCCTTTCTATGGCTTCTGTTCCTTCTTGATTGGCTTCGATAAAGGTTAATTGCTTGACCAGGAATAGATAAACAGGACAATGAACAATTGATGTATCTAAATGGAATACCCCTAACTCAATCCATTCTCCTGCTTGGATTCCTAGTTCTTCTTCAATTTCCCGTTTGGCGGCTTCTAGGGGGGATTCATCTTCCTCAATAGAGCCGCATACGACTTCAATACTTTCTTGGCCTATAGCATAACGGAATTGCCGAGAAAGATACACAATTTGCTCGCTATTGATCGGCAATATTGCAACCCCTGGTTTCATTTCAACTGTCGCATACATACCTGCTTTCCCGTCGGGTTGAAGAACTTGGTCTTCACAGATATTGATAAACGAGTTGTGGTACTTATAATCTCTCTCTTTTATTGTCCAAGGTCCATATTGTTGTGCCATGAGGAATTACCTTACTCTAAAAAATAGATTCTTGTTTTTCACTCATTCTCTTCAGTTTTGCCATCTACATTCTTTGATTTCCGATGGTATTACTCTTCCCGGTTGACTTAATCTTCCCTTAGGACTAAGTAACCCTAGGAATTGGCTTTGAGTCAAAAATTGATGAGTTGGTCAGGTTTGTCGCTGGGGTGGAATTAACAGCAGACTAGACATAGTAGCTATCAATACAACTCACTAAAATTTAAGAATCAGACCAAAGCTAGGGTTAATACCTACATTGGCCTGCTAAGGTTAATGTGCCAATTTGCTCTATGAATTTCTTCAAGGAGGACTTAAGTGGAATATCGGCAGTTGGGCAAATACGGCATTCGTGTTTCGGAAGTCTGTTTGGGGTCGTGGCTCACCTACGGAGCGGTAGCGGAAGAAAGCGTGGCACACCAATGCATTGAACGAGCCTATGACTTAGGAATTAACTTTTTTGACACCGCTAACGTCTATGCCAATGGGGAGGCAGAAAAAGTCGTTGGCAAAGTGTTGAGCCAATACCCTCGCCACTCCTACGTCTTGGCAACCAAAGTCTACTTCCCAATGGGGCCGGGGCCAAACGACTGGGGACTATCTCGCAAGCACATCATTGAACAGTGCGATACCAGTCTCAAGCGCTTAGGTTTGGACTACATTGACCTATACCAAGCCCACCGCTATGACTCGACAGTACCGTTAGCTGAGACATTGAGCGCTTTTGACCACCTCGTCCAGCAAGGAAAAATTCTCTACTACGGGGTTTCTCAGTGGAGCGCTGGTCAACTGGCACATGCGGCTGACCTGACTCGATTAGGAGGACTGACACCCATTGCTTCCAACCAGCCCCGTTATAACTTATTAGATCGCAGCATCGAGAAGGAAATTCTACCCCTATGCCGTCGTGAAGGGATTGGAATTATCAACTACTCACCCCTAGCTCAAGGGCTGCTCACTGGCAAGTATAAGCCGGGAGAAGCACTGCCTGAAGGCTCTCGCGCTAGCGACCCTCGTCAGAACATGTTTTTGAACAAAGGCGAGTTGGATCAACAGCTGTTGACGGAGGTATATAAGCTGATTCCCCTGGCACAGCAAGAAGGCTTGACTCTGTCGCAACTCGCACTTGCCTGGTGTCTGCGGCAACCGGAGGTCAGCAGTGTGATTATCGGGGCGAGCAAGCCGTCTCAGGTGGAAGAAAATGTTGGTGCATCAGGCAAGAAGCTTTCCGCCCAAACTCTACAGGCGATTGATGAGGTTCTAAACATGGAGTCAAGCGAGAGTATTTAAAACGTTAAATTTTCAAGAGCTGGCTCGTTCAAATCCCGCTGCATTTTTGTGTCCACCGCCACCAAATTGTTTAGCAATTTCACTGACATCAAAGTCTCCTACGCTGCGTAATCCCCACTTTGTTTTTCCATCTGTATCTGCCCACCAGATAGCACTAAAAGGAGCCTCAGGAATTTGCTTACATAAGTAATGCCCAATATCAGAGGTCATGCTGGGATTAGCGGTATGAACTGTGGGGACTTTATATCCTCCGATTTCTTCCAAGGTGTAGGTAGACGCAAGTGCCTCCACTTCTCGTTGTCTTTTCTCCAGAATAGGAGTGCCAATCATTCTCGCTAGGGAGAGGAAATCCTCACCAGACAGATGAGCTAAAACATCCCAGACCTCAAAATCCTTTTTAAAGGACCTCAGCATGACAAAAACGTCATCCGAAAGAGGGAGTTTTTTTCTCCATAAGTCCCGGTCTTCTACATACTGCACTAGGATTGGAATAGGCTCTGCGGCGTGCCAGTACTCCCACGCTAGAACAGCTCCAGATTTATCCATATTGAAGGTAGCAAAGGACAGCCCTTGGAGAGCGTCTTGGGCTGTTTTGTGGTGGTCTAAAACTACAAGTTCGCTGGCTATTTTTTCCCAAGACAGCATCACTTTCCTAGTAAAGGAAAAGTCCACCACATAGATGCGATCGCCTTCATTAATCGGAGGTGGCTCTTCGCCATAACTCACCCCAAGGTACTGCGCACTATCCCCCAAAACCGTCCAAGCACAGTAGGCAGCGGTAAACCCATCATTACAGCCACGATGATAAAGGACTTTTGTCGCCATTAAGCTCTCCCTTTCTTCCTAAGCTGTTATACATTGACTCCCTTCCTACCTCAAAACTACCTCTCTCTTATTTAGCTCCGTGCCCTCTGTGTCCTCTGTGGTTCATTAAAAATCTAAGTAGCAAGGAAGTGGAGCATAGAAAGTAACTCTAACAATCCTAAATCATTGGTGAGACAGAGGTTTTTATAAACCACAGAGGGCACAGAGACTCAGAGGTAAGAAGGTGTGTCTCTCGTGCATTATTTAGGATTGCTATAAGAGGCTTTCAACACTAGATTTCCTCGTTTGACTTAACTTATGAGCCTCCTGCTAGGTTGACAGCAGGAACTGCTTGGTCAATGAGTTGTAGCAATCGCTGCCGTAATGTCTCTAAGCCCAAGCGTTGAGTCGCTGAAATAAAGACAGCGTCCGGATACTCTCTTTGAGCTAAAGCCAACGTTTCGCTATCTACCTGATCGATCTTATTAAAGGCAATCAACGCTGGCCCCGGAAGGGCAGGCAACTCTGCTAACACCTCCTCTACTGAACGAATATGACTGTCCCACGCAGGATGAGAAAGATCGACCACATGAAGTAAGGCATCTGCCTCAGTTACCTCCTCTAACGTAGCTCGGAAGGCATCCATGAGAGCCGGCGGGAGTTCGTGAATAAACCCGACCGTATCTGTTAAAAGAAGCGTCCTGTGCTCTTGAGTTGGGGAGTCTGTGATGACTAGCTTGCGCGTTGTTGGGTCAAGGGTAGCAAAAAGTTGATCGGCTGTATAAACTTCAGCATGAGTTAATACATTTAGCAGGGTCGATTTACCCGCATTGGTATAACCCACTACAGCAATAGAAGGGACTTCTTGCTGTTGTCGCTGTTGCCTTAACCGCGCACGATGCGCTCTTAATTGATCGACGTCTTGCTGGAGTTGCGCGATTCTGCGCTGAATCGTTCGCCGCTCAGTTTCAAGTTTGGTTTCACCCGGCCCTCTAGTCCCAATTCCGCCTCCTAGTCTAGACATCTCCTGACCCCGACCTCTCAGTCGAGGCATCATGTATTCTAGCTGCGCTAGTTCGACTTGCAACTTACCGGCTTGGGATTGAGCACGTTGAGCGAAAATATCGAGAATGACTTCCGTGCGATCAACAACTCGAATGCCAATCTCGGCTTCTAAATTGCGAGCTTGGGATGGAGAAATATCGCGATTAAAAACAATGAGATTGGCTCCATGTTTATAAGCACGGAGAGATATTTCTTCCACTTTTCCCTGACCGACGACTGTTTGAGGATGGGGACGCGATCGCTTCTGCTGCACCGTCTCCACCACCTCTCCCCCCGCACTCTCAACCAATCGAGCGAGTTCATCGAGACTGTCTTGAAACTGCTGGGGAGACATGTCCTCAGTCATCAACCCAACGAGTAAAACGCGATCACCTTGTGTCTTCACCTCTTGGAATTGGGACGTTTCAAAGCCTGCTTCTTGAAACTCCGTCTCCCATTCATCCAACAATTCGTCAAAGTCTTGCTCAGTTAAGTCATCCAAACTGAGGGGAGAAGACACAATCCAAGGTGATTCTAAATCGGGTACAAGGTGAGCGAGGAAAGCTTCCTTGACATCGCCTGTACCCCCGTCATCTCGTCGTTTTCCTCCATCGCCTGTCGGGATTAATACCACCAACGCATCTAAGCGTTGCCGTGCCATTGCCGTCAGAGCGGCTAGATCGGGCATTGCTCCTTTAAGTTGAGTGGCGATACAACGAATTCCACTCAATCGTTGAGCCCCCTGCCGAGGCAACTCTTGAGGAGGAATTTGAGTTTCTTGGGGCGTACCTACCGCGACTCGGACAACCTGCCCACGTCGATTGATATAGGTACAAATAGGCTGATGAATTTCCCGACTAATTGCTGCCAGCTGTTGAGCGGATTCAGGAGTAATCAGGCGATCGCCTGGTTGCCGTTGCTCGTACAGCCGTTGGAGTTGCTTGATATAGCTAGATTTTAATCCTTGAATATTTCCGTAAATCGTTTCTATGGTTTTCGCCAGAAAACTGGCTTCTGAATTCTTCACTTTTTGATGGTATTGATCTTTGATTTAGACTTAATCTTCCTTGAGGATTAAGTAGAGTATTGAATTAGCCACTTCTCTATTAAGAAATAGCAAGCTTAAATTAGGGGTTTCCCTTGACAGCCTTTCTGAAATGCTCAACAGCTTATGGCGAGTGCTATGGCGTAACTACGCCATAAACCTGTCGCTCAACGCTAGTCAAACGATCGCAGATTTCTGTAAACCGAGGACGCAGTGATAAAACTTCCTGGAGGCAGTCTTGCTGTAAGCCACGAAGACTCTCCACCGCTGCTTCGTGTTCAGAGGACTTCTCCAGCGTGCAACGGTCTAACATATCCTCAAGTAAGCACCCAAAAGCTCTCACCTCCAACCGCTCTAACGCTTGTCCGATCAGCACATCAGTCGGGTTGTAAAAAGAGGCTGCTCCGAAGTCTCCTAGCAAACTATGTCCTGTTTCATTGACTAGAATATTGTGAGCATACAGATCACCATGCATAATCCCTTTGGCATGAAGGTGTGCGGCAGCAGAGGCAATACCCTGCGTCAGGCGTACAATGACGGGCAACGAGAACGAGGTATTTGCACTGTAGGTATCTCTTGTGCAGGTATCAAAGTCCGGCGGTTGCCCTAAGTTTTTGTAATCAGGGGGGATGAAGGAAAACACCAGCCCTTCTTGCTCCTCCGGTTCGTTGGTAAGCTTGCCTAGCACGTTAACAAGATTGTCATGGCACCCAGCCGCAAGACTTGCAGTCATTTCATCAGCAGGTAACCCGTCACTCGTAATCTCACCCTTGAAAATCTTGAGCGCAACCTCTTGTTGGGCAGGCTGGGTTGTCCAAAGCCCCTTATAAATCACCCCAGAAGCACCTTCCCCAAGGGTTTCTCCCAGTGTTAAATCAGCCCAGTCAATGTCTGGTAGCGCTGGCTTTGCCATAGCGTCTGCACTACAGAAGGGGTTGCCAGCATACGCTAGCCAAGACAGGCGAGGAAGGGTGAACAACCAAGGGGGCAGCGCCTTGAGCTGATTTGCCGAAAGCCGTATGAGTTCTAGATTCAAGCAGGAAGCCATCTCCTCTGGGAGTGACTGGAGCCTGTTGCCAGCCAGCATCAGCTTTTGCAAATGGCTCATGCTTCCAAAGAAAGCGGGTAGCTTCTCAATTTTGTTGTTGGTGAGAATCAGCCAGCGGATTGAAGAGGGTAGGGCATGTTCGCCAACAGTCGCAAGCTGGTTGGATTTAAAACTCACCATCTTGAGGTTTGGGCACTGCGAAAGTACCTCTGGAATTTCCTCAAAATCATTATTGGTAAAGAAAACAATTTTGAGGTGCTTCAACCGTTCAAACTCACCGGGTAAGGCGGTTAAATGGTTATTCGATAGATCCAAGATTTCTAAGGAATCTGCCAGAGCAAGAATCTCTGATGGAAATTGAGTCAGTCCGCAGGAAAGCTTGAGTCGTTTGCTTCCTGCTAACTCTCCAGAGCGAAGCAAGTTTAGGGTTGCCATTTAATGAGAAAGTAGCTCCGTTCGATTATCTAGATTAGGCGCGGTCAATGTTAGTAGATGATAATGCCACCCCAATCAAGGTTGATCGGCGATTTGCGATCGAGGAACGTATTGTCGCTCAGTATAGCTTAAGTATCGCGGGTGGCTTGGTTTTCCTACCTACACTCGAAGAGTGCCACTTTCCTCAATTCCTGTTGCACGCCCTTTGGCATCGCCTCAACTGTATACAGACGTTACGCCAGTATGGGAAAAGTATCAAACAGCACTTTTCAGTTTTTGCGATCGCAATGCTACCAGTGCTGGTCAGTGCGATCGCTTTGTGGAGTGGGGCTGTAGCTCTGATTTTGAGCAGTTAACTCAGCGTTTATCCTTCACGACATCAATCGCCAATTTACAATTGAGATGATATCAATTTAGGCAGGAGAATGCTGATGACCTTGCAAGAATTGCAAAAGCAGGCATTGCAATTACCAATTAGCGATCGCTGGCAACTAGTGCAAGCTCTATTAGATTCGCTACAGAGGGAAACTCGTTCCGTATCGAAAAAGGGAAACTTGTCCCGACTGCGCGGTATTGCGAAAACTACAGAGAAGCCGCATGAAGATAGTGAAGCGGATTATGTGACTTATCTCACTCAAAAATATCAGTGATGCGAGTTTTAATTGATACAAATGTTGTCCTTGATTTCTTGCAAGATCGAGAGCCTTTCGGCGAGGATGCAGCGAAACTGTTTGAGAAAATTGACGCTGGTGAAGTTGAGGGGTTTATTGCAGCAATAACTGTTACTAACATCTACTACATTGTCCGAAAAGCAGCGGGTTTGCTAGCAGCTCAAGATGCAATTGCACAAATTCTGATGGATTTACATATTTGTGCGGTTGATCGAGGGATTTTAGAACAAGCGATCGCCTTGAATTTTCAAGATTTTGAGGATGCAGTGCAGTGTGCTTGTGCAATAGCGCATGGGGTAGACGCGATCATAACTCGCGACGCTTCTGGATTTGTCAGTGCTGGAATTTTGGTAGTTTCACCTGGGGATTTGGAAAATCTTACTGGCGAGTAAATGAGGGTGATCGCTTCATCGAGAAAAACACTTAAACTGTGAAATATTATTAATTTAATTAAATAAATGTATTTATGGAACCTTATTGGCATTACTTTCTGACAATTGAAGAAGAATTAGTTAAGTTTTCAAGATATATTGAGTTCCATGAAGATAATTACAAAACTTATTCTATAGAATTGGCTCGTATTCAGCTATCAGTCGGGTCTGAGATTGATGTTGTTGCAAAGCTATTATGTCAGAATCTTGGCTGTCAAAAGGCAAAAAACATATGTGATTATAACAAAATTATCTTAGCGACCTATCCCAATCTACCTGATTTTGTTGTAGAAATTCCTAGATATCGTTTAGAATTTACTCCCTGTAAGGATTGGAAACCAGCTAATTCTCCTAAGTGGTGGACAAATTACAACAAGGTTAAGCATCAGAGAAGTAGCCATTATCAGGAAGCAAATCTAGAAAATGTTCTTCAGGCAATGGCTGGTCTAATAACAATTAATCTATACTATCTAAAAAATAAAGGTTCAACATCTGGCAGTGGCATTGATATATGTATGGATTATGAAATGCGTCCCAAGCTGTTTTTCCCATCTGGTTTCCATAGAGAAATATATGCGAGTGGATTGATTTCGTGGCAAGGTAACTTACCTTAGATATTGCAGTCTTATTGTATAGTTAATGGTTTTCCTGGCAACCCAACAATATGCAAATGAGATGCGCGTTAGCTTAACAATAATCGCTGCCAGACAGGCTTGATGCTGATGACTGGACAGAAGCTGTATGGAACAATTGCCCTTGATCGTTTACAGTAACAGCCATGATTGACCCCAAGTTTTGGCAGGGAAAGCGAGTTTTAATTACAGGTCACACAGGGTTTAAAGGAAGCTGGCTAGCGCTCTGGTTACAAACTTTAGGTGCACAAGTGGTGGGCTATGCCCTAGAAGCGCCCACACAACCCAGTATGTTTGAACTGGCAGCCGTTGCTGAGGGTATGACCTCAATCTTAGGAGATATCCGAGACTTGACTCACTTACAGCAGGTGACGAGCGACTTCAAGCCGGAAATCGTGATGCACCTAGCCGCTCAACCCCTAGTACGCAAGTCTTACCAATTCCCTGTGGAAACCTACAGCACCAATGTCATGGGAACCGTTCACCTGCTAGAAGCCGTCCGGCAAGTGGGTGGTGTGAGAGCAGTTGTATGCGTGACTTCAGACAAGTGCTACCATAACCGCAACTGGGTTTGGAGCTATCGAGAAGATGAACTGCTTGGAGGCTACGACCCCTACAGTAGTAGTAAAGCCTGTGCAGAACTTGTAACTTCGGCTTACCGCAACTCATTTTTCACCCCAAGCGACTCTGCAACGCCACAAACTGCCATTGCAACGGCACGAGTGGGCAATGTGATTGGTGGAGGAGATTGGTCTGAAGATCGTTTAGTTCCCGACACCTTGCGCTGTTTGATGCAGAATAAACCCTTGTTCGTTCGCAATCCCCACGCAACCCGTCCTTGGCAGCACGTTTTAGAACCCCTGAACGGTTATCTCATGCTAACAGAGCGGTTGTATGCAGACGGGCAATCCTTCAGTGAAGCCTGGAACTTTGGTTCCTCTGATATCAACCCCAAATCTGTAGTGTGGATGGTGGAGCAACTGATTGCGCTTTGGGGGAGTGATGTTGCTTGGGAGTTGGACAAAAATTCTCACCCTCACGAAGAATCTTACCTGAAAGTAGACTGTTCCAAGGCTCATACCAAGCTTGGGTGGAAGCCGAAACTGGATGTGAAAACCACCTTGAGTTGGATTGTGGATTGGACGAAGGCGTTTCAAGCGGGAGCAGATATGCGTCGATACTCACAAGAACAAATCCAGAAATTCATGGCGCTACCCGACTTGGACTAGACACCACTTATTAACTAAAATGTTAAAATCTAACATTTTTCCTATTCGTATACTCTAATTTTCTCTGCTAAGTTTAAGCAACAACAATCCCGCCCACTATGTTTGCTAAAAGAAAGAATAAGAGAAATGGGTTGATTAGGAGAGGACTTGAGGAGCTTGGCCTGAGTTCTACCATCGATATATTTATTTTTAATTTCTTGATTTTCATCACCGACTATTTTCCCTTTTTTCAAGCACCCCAAATTAAACTCGTAAACACCATTCTCTACAAAGTTTACAGTATTTCCTTCTTGGATACCTGCTGCGATACTCTTCTTAAATCCCTCATCATAAAAGGCAACAATCTTTAGATAAGCATTCGTCTGTTGCTCACCAAAAACTTCAATTTGCTTTTTGATTAAATAGCCGCAAACAATTGTATCAAATTCATCAGTCCCAAAAATTCCATATTGATTAGTTCTTCTCAATTTGACGGGATTTGAGAAATCGCAACGTTTATTAACCTCTATCGCTTGAGCTTCGCTCTGTAAACTGGCTCCCAAGTTGAGAACGGGAGTAACCGATAAATTGCCTTGATAAAAACCAGCACTATTGAGAGGTGCAGCGACAAGGATTGCTGTAATTGTAAGTAAACGAGTCTTGCGAGCCGTGAGGCTAATACCAATAGCTCCCAGCAGCCTTTTTAGACTCTTGCTCAGAGCGCAATACATGGTTATCACCTCACTATTAGTCTTATAGACTGAACCCAAGCTAAGGTAATACTCTTCTATTATGAAAAATAATTTCAAAAAACGGATGAAAATTTGCAGAAATTTAGATAATTTCTACAACGAGGGAAAATAAACGCTCTAGCAACGCTGGACAGCAGTTTTATCACCTGTTTTTAGAGATAGGGAGATAAGGCGATGCCTCTGTCCTATGCCCCATGTCCAGTCTACACAGCGTCGTTAAATGGGGAATAGCCTATCCTCCCATCCTGGCATCCCCCGCTTGGCTGCCTACTGAAGTGTTCTGGATGCACAAGGCATTCCCTCAATCAAACTGAGGAAAGTTGGGGACTGCTCTTGTGGTGTGGTGTAATGGAAGCGTAGGAGTTCCCCTACATTAGCGACCCAGCAGTAGTCGATTCAAGACGCTGTTGGTATCGAGGTAGGAGAACCTTCTATCTTAATTACGCAAGTTCTAGACTGTCACGGCTTTTGCATCCTCAGACTTTATCTTTGACAACCTTTCATGCAGACCAAAGCTTTTAATGAGCTTTTCCCACTGTTTAATACGGCTAACCCAGAGACATTAGAATGGCTCCTGTCTGTTGTAGTAGACCACGAATACCCAGCAGGTAGAGCTGTTTTAATGGAAGATGCCTGGGGCAACGCAGTATACTTTGTTGTCTCCGGCTGGGTCAAAGTTCGACGCCTTAATGGGGAAAACGTTGTTACTCTCGCAATTTTGGGTCGGGGTGATTTTTTTGGTGAGATGGCAATTCTGGATGAATCTCCTCGTTCGACTGATGTAATTGCTCTGTCTGACGTAAAATTACTAAGCGTTTCTGCCCAACGCTTCATTCAAACCCTGTTCAAAGACCCCCAGTTGCACCACCGGATGTTACAACTCATGGTGCGACGGCTACGCCAAACGAATGTCCGCCTGCAACGACGCCAGCAGCCACCCGCTGTTAAGTTAGTCAGTACTCTAGTTAACTTGGCAGACAGCTACGGTCAAGCCACTCAAAAGGGAACGGAAATTTATAACTTCCCCTATAAGGACTTGGCAGACATTTCAGATATCAGCGCCGAGGACACAAAAAAAATTATGGAAAAGCTGGAAAGTAAAGGCTGGATCAAGATTGACCCAACCCATCAAACTCTGTGCCTCATTAATCTCAAGCAACTGACTCATCTAGCAGGACGTGTTTAGAGACGATGCAAAATTCAACGTTCAAAATTTTTAAATCATGAATTTTGTGTTTTGAATGGGAGTAACCGCACCGCTTGCCCTCAACTCTCCTTAGAAGATAAATACTTCTGTTGTGGCTGGTGTGGGGAATGTCCACCCTCCTTGAGCGATCCATAGCTGACCACTGCTACTCTAAAAGCTAATCGCTAATTGCTAACACAGCCAATAATGACCGAAGCAACCACCGTTCGCCTAAGTAGCTTACGCACTACCGCTCCATCAATTCACTACCAAGTAGCTATGCCTCAGCCAGAATCCCACCTGTTTGAGGTAACTCTCTTGCTGCAAGGCTGGCAAGAGCCCGTACTGGATTTGAAAATGCCTGTTTGGACGCCAGGTTCTTATCTCGTGCGGGAGTACGCCAAAAATCTCCAAGATTTTTCTGCCCACACGGGTGACCAACAGCACCCATTACCTTCCCGTAAACTGAGCAAAAATCATTGGCAAATTCAGACCGCGGATAGTTCAGAAATCACTGTGCGTTACCGTGTGTTTGCCAATGAACTCTCGGTGCGCACCAATCATCTAGATGCCACTCACGGCTATTTTAATGGGGCAGCTCTGTTCTTTTTTATACCGGGATGGGAACACCAACCCGTTCGAGTAACCATCGTGCTACCTAAACCCGATTGGCACGTTACCACTCCCCTGGGATTGCTGCCCGGAGAACCCAACACTTTCGAGGCGGCAGATTTTGATACCCTGGTCGATAGCCCCTTTGAAATTGGAACTCAGCGGCTGTATAACTTTGAAGTCTTGGGTAAATCCCATGAACTAGCAATTTGGGGACAGGGTAACGCTAACCCAGAACGGATTATTGAGGACACAAAGAAAATCATTGAGGTGGAAGCCGAGTTGTATGGTGGTTTACCTTATGAGCGCTATGTGTTTCTCTTGCATCTGTCCAATAGCGGCTTCGGCGGTTTGGAACACAAGAATTCCTGTTCGTTGAATTACTCTCGCTTTGGGTTTCGGGCGAAGGAGAAATACAGCCGTTTCATGCAATTGGTCGCACATGAATTCTTCCATTTATGGAATGTCAAACGGATTCGCCCGAAAGCGCTGGAAACGTTCAATTATGAACAGGAAAATTACACGACTTCTTTATGGTTTTGCGAAGGAACCACAAGTTACTACGATTTGGTGATTCCCTTCCGAGCCAAAATTTACGACGCCAAAACGTTTTTAGATAACTTAAGTAAGGAAATTACCCGCTTACAGACAACACCAGGCCGAAAGGTTCAGCCCGTAAGTGAGTCAAGCTTTGATGCGTGGATTAAACTGTATCGTCGCGATGCCAACAGCGACAATTCCCAAATTTCCTATTACTTGAAAGGGGAACTTGTTTCGTTCTTATTAGATTTGCTCATCCGGTCGCAACATGCCAATCAGCGATCGCTCGATGATGTGATGCGCGAGATGTGGCAGCGTTTCGGTTGTAAGGAAATTGGCTTTACTCCCCAACAGTTGCAGGATGTGATTGAATCGATCGCACAAATCGATTTAAGTGATTTCTTTGCCCGCTATGTCGATAGTACTGATGAGTTACCCTTCAATCAGTACCTCGAACCTTTTGGGTTACAACTCTCTAGCTTTGAAGCCGAAGAACCCGTGCCTCACCTGGGGGTAAATCTGAAGGCGGAAAATGGCAAAACGCTCATCCAGTTTGTTGAAGCCGGTTCTCCAGCCGCCGTTGCAGGAGTGGATGCTGGCGATGAGTTGCTAGCCATTGATGGTTGGCGAGTAACGACTGAACAATTGAGCGATCGCCTGAAAGATTACAGTATAGGTGACACTATCCAGGTGAGCGTTTTCCACCAAGACGAACTCCGTACGTTGCCTGTTACCTTAGGGACACCGTCACCATCTCGTTATCAAATTGTGCCCGTAGAAACTCCTTGCGAAGCCCAGAAGCAAAATTTGGCTGGATGGTTAGGGACAGGATTAAAGGGTGAAGGCTAAAGGGTTGAAGGGTATTTCGTTTTGACGTTTAACGTTCTTGGCGATACCAGTGCCTAAGTTCGGTTGGAGAAATTCCGAGAAAATAGCCAGCAACAACGAGTTGGTTAATTAGGGTCGTTTTTACCACACCTAACCTTTGCCATCGCCGTCCTGAGGTGAGCACGGATGATGGAGCAATGGTGATACGTCCCTGGCGTCTCAAGCACACCATTAATTCAAAGTCTTCCATAATGGGCAGCTCGGGAAAACCGCCAAATTCATAAAATGTAGTTGCTTTGAGAAAGATGGCTTGGTCACCATAAGGCAGGGAAAAGAAACGCGATCGCATATTCACTATCTTCTCAATCAACCGTAGCCCTCGCAGATTGGCATCAATTCGCAATTCAAACGCCCCGGCAATGGTGTCGGGGCTTTGTAGTGCTTGGCGCACCAGGGTATCAAAGTTCGGTGGCAACTGAGTATCTGCATGGAGAAATAGCAGAATATCACCAGTCGCAATGGCAGCACCTGCATTCATTTGACGCGCCCGACCGGCTGCCGCAGAAATTACCTTAAACTCCCAAGCGACTGCAAATTTCTCACAGCAGCGCTTGGCTAACACTACTGTCTCATCTCGACTCCCCCCATCAACGACGATGATTTCAACATCGGGAATACCTTGAAGCCTAGTCAACGTAGCTTCAATTGTCGCGGCTTCATTGAGAACGGGAATGATAATGGAAATTTTTGGGGCATTCATGCAGTTGAAATCAATCTAGTGAGCAAGAACACAGCGAAGTCCTACAAAGCCTCTTGCCTCAGTTCTACCTGTACTCCTAAGAAATACATTCCGTAGGGTGGGCAGTGCCTAGCAAAGCGATTACTAGCTTTTCCGAGTGTCCAAGACGCTGCCACCTTACGCTGAATGACAATGTGCAAGATATGAATGTCGGAAAACTGGTAAACAAAAGGTCACAATTCTTGCCGAGTTCTAATTAAGTTTTCTCCTTGATATCAACGTGTCAGGGTTTTTAGGCTTTAAATTCTGAGAGTTTGGAAAGCAAGCGTTACAAAATTCCCAAAAAGTTGGCTCGTTACCACAATTACATTTTGCCCCTGGCAATTTTCAAGTTAGGCATCATGAGCTGCGCTCACAACTCGCGCAATGAAAAGTCTTATCCCTTCTTCCCTCTGCCGTCTGCCTTCTACCTCATTTTCAAAATAGATAAATCTTCTGGATAATCGACATCACTAAGCCAAGGCAGCTTAGCAACCGCTAAGTCAAGGCTTTGAGCAATTTTCAGGGTTTGTGATAACACCTCAGCCGTACTCCAGCGAATGCCTGTAAACAGTTGCGGAATTAACCGACGCAGCCCAATCAAATAATAGCCACCATCTAGCGCAGGCCCAAGCACTAAATCATGCTCATGCAGTGCGTGGAACGCCTCTGCCATCAATTGAGCATTCAAATCAGGGCAATCAATACCGATCAGCACAACCCGATCCATTCCTGCCCTAAAAGAGATCTCAAATGCTGCTGCCATGCGACAACCAATGTCACCCTCATTTTGTTGCCGATAGATCAAGTTTGACCCTAACCACTCTTGCATCACTGCTTCATTGCCACCCGTAAAATGGATTTCCACCGAAACCGGGTAGAACGTCTGAAGTTTATTAACTTCAGCTAGCTTTTGTTCCGTCATCTGACGCTGGAGTGTTGCCGCCCCTTCTGCCCCCAACGCAGGGATGAGTCGTGTTTTCGTTTTTCCGGGTTCTGGATAGCGGGTAAAAACAATTAAACATTCCTTCTCGGCTGAAATCATAGATAATAAGCAATTCAAAATTCATTCATAGTAAGAGCCAACAGCGATGACAGAAAATACAATACAGATCACGGGTTTTCATGCTCATGTCTACTACGATACGGCGAGTCGTGACGCGGCAGCGCGTATACGGGAAGGATTGGGCGCGGCTTTTGAGGTGCAGCTTGGGCGTTGGCATGATCAACCCATCGGCCCACACCCTAAAGCCATGTACCAAGTTGCATTCTCACCAGAAGTTTTTGGCAAGGTCGTCCCTTGGTTAATGCTCAACCGTGAGGGATTGGATATTCTCATCCACCCGGAAACAGGCGACGATCTGGAAGATCACACGACTCATTCTCTGTGGTTAGGAGAAAAACTAGAACTTAATATCGAGTTCCTTCGATAACTTTTGGAATTTGGACAATTTTCGGTTCAAGTCCGGATTTATCACCACAATTTCTCCAAGGTCAATGAAGACTTTTTATATAGCAATCCTAAATCATTTGTGAGATTGGTTTTGCTTTAACAAATCACTCCAGGCACAGAGTACCCAGAGGAGAGAGAAGGAGATTCTTATGAATCATTTAGGGTTGCTATAGAGCTTATTTATCATGATTAATTGAAGTAGAGGTCATTAAACTTATACACAAAAAAAGTAAAGACGCGATTCAATCGCGTCTCTACAAGCTAATGAGAAGTAACTATACACTCATTGCCAACATACGCTGGATCGGTTTTAATGCAGCAATTTGTATCTCTTCTGGTAACGTAATTTCTGGCTGGCGATTTTTCATGGCTAGATACAATTTTTCCAGAGTATTGAGTCGCATGTAAGGACACTCATTGCAGGCACAATTATTCAATGGAGGTGCTGGAATAAAGTGCTTTTGTGGCATCTGCTTTTGCATTTGATGAATAATTCCCGGTTCCGTTGCCACAATAAAAGATTGACTTGAACTCGTTTGAGAATACTTCAACAGCGCCGTTGTCGAACCAATGTAACTGGCGTGACGCAGTACCGAGGGTTCACATTCAGGATGGGCAATCACCTCCGCGTCTGGATGTTCAATCTTGAGTTGCACAATCTTGCGCTCAGAGAAGGTTTCATGAACAATACAGCTACCCTGCCATAGGACAAGGTCGCGTCCTGTCTGCTCCATGACATAGCGCCCTAAATTGCGATCGGGGCCAAAAATAATCGGTTGGTCTTTGGGAATTTGGTTAACAAGTTTAACCGCGTTGGAGCTGGTGCAGATAATGTCGCTCATCGCCTTGATTTCGGCGGAGCAGTTGATGTAAGAAATGACCCAATGATTCGGATGAGCGGCCTTAAATTCGCCAAAGGCATCGGCAGGACAGCTATCTGCTAAGGAGCAACCAGCATTTAAGTCTGGTAGTAGCACCAGTTTGTCAGGATTGAGAATTTTGGCGGTTTCTGCCATAAAGTGGACACCGGCAAAGACAATGACATCAGCATCGGTGTTGGCAGCTCTCCGGGAAAGCTCTAAGGAATCGCCAATATAGTCGGCAATATCTTGAAGGTCAGGGTTTTGGTAATAATGAGCGAGAATTACAGCGTTGAGTTCTTGTTTAAGGGCACGAATCGCAGCAAATAGGTCGTAGGGGAGATCAGCTGTCTTGATAGAGTCTCGTTGGGCAAGTGCGGTGGTAAACACAGTTAGGCGTTGCCTCGGTTCAGAAGTAGTTACTTTGGGAATTATAGTAGTTTTTACCAAAAATGACTGGCTTTTAATACAAAAGACCTACAAAAGACCGAGAGACGGGGAAAGATTGTGGACAGTCACGCCATGAAATTAAAGAAATTCTCCCCATCTCCCCATCTCCCCATCTCTCCCCCACTCCCCACCTCTCCCCCACTCCAACCGACTCGAGGCGTGACATGCTGAAAAGGTAGATTCTGATCAACGAAGGAGAATCCTGAATGATTCAGGAGCGCGTATGCACTGGAATTCCTGGTCTAGACGAAATTCTTTGTGGAGGCTTCATTCCAGGTCGCTCCTATCTGGTGCGAGGCGGGCCGGGAACCGGCAAGACGACGCTGGGATTGCATTTTCTGGCAGATGGAGCGGTCAAGGGCGAAAAGACGCTATTTATTACCTTGGAGGAATCAGAAGCTCAAATCCGC
>DATNPV010000046.1:0-63874 GCA_036703055.1 Waterburya sp. | reverse complement strand
TTCCGGCTTACCGACATGAGTCGCCAATTTCGTGGAAAGAACCTTCAGCAGCCCTTCAACTGCTGCGGGTTCTGGAGCATCAACAGAAGAGAGTACCTTAATTAGAGGCATAGGTTTGATATCACACTGGGTTCAAAGGATATTGAGTTACACAAAGCGGTTATCGAGTCTCTATCCACCATAATTCCAGCCAGTGCTTTCCAGTAAAAGTGGCTCACCCTCGCGATGCACGCCAGCACCAATGACTTGAGCAACGAAGACGCTGTGGTCGCCTTGTTCCACAGAGGAGATGACCTTGCATTCAACGTAACCGAGGGAGTCGGAAATAATGGGACAACCCGTTTCTGCTCCCTCGTAAAATTCCACATCTTCAAACTTATTACCAACACGGCGTTGTGGCTTGAAGAATTTCGCTGCCAAGTCTTTTTGTCCGCTCTCTAAGACGCTCAGGGTAAACACACCCGTATTCTTCAGCATTTCATGAGAGCCAGAATCTTTCTTAATACAATTAACCACCAACGGTGGCTCAAACGAAGACTGCATCACCCAGCTAACGGTAAAACCGTTCACTTCCTCACCCTCTTTAACTCCGCAGATATAAAGACCGTGAGGAATCTTACGCAGTATCGTCTTTTTCGCTTGTTCGTCTAGCAAGGATTACTCTCCCTTCAGGGCTTACTTATCGCATTAAGTTTACTGACATCTGGCAGTATTCTCAATAACCGTAAGGTGGGCACTGCATACCAACGAGACAATAAGCTTTTCCAGTTCTGGCAGGCAGTGCCCACCCTACATGAAAAAGCTTTATTGAAAGTGGTGCAAGACAGATCTGAGTTTACCAACAGGAATCCGGGGTAATACCAAATCCGTTGCAATAGCCCTTTATTCTCTAAGACGGGGACATGGGGGACAAGGAGGTGATGAGAGCGGATTCGGTATAAGTTGTCACGCTTCTCTCGTTGCCTTCTGCCTCCTGCCTTCTTCAAGGGCGAGTTGGGCGAAACACTTGCTTAAGACGATCTAGAAAGCCTTTGGGCTTGAAATTGCCCTTAAACTTCTTGAATTCACCTGCATCTAACCAGACCCCATGACACTTGGGGCAGGTTTCATACGAGATAAAATATTGGTCAATGTCAACCAAACGAGTCATTGTTGCCTGACAACGAGGGCACGCTACATCATCAATGATTTGATCGAGCTGACTGCCCGTTTCTTGGTCGCCAATATCCAAAGTTTCAGAACCTTTAATCGCTTTGAGTTGCTCTGCCTCAAAGGAATCAAACCAAATGCCTTTACAAAAAAGGCATCGGTCTACTTCAACCCCTGCACAGACAACTGACTCTAAGCGTCCTCCGCATTTCGGGCAACTTGTTGGATTCATGAGTTTTTGGATAACACCCTGTTTTCAGGTTAGCGAACTGGGCGAGAGGGGCGAAACAGGTGGGAGTGTTCGGGGTGGTACAGACGCGATCGCATTTCACCGCTACTACTGTTGCCGTTCGCCTGCCCCATCCTCTCCTTGCCGACTGTCCTCAGTGCGGGACTGATAATATAAAGGGTTGTGCGGATTAAATTCTCCGCCTCCGTGAGTGCCGCCATTTGCTCCAGGGGAACTAACCAGATTTTTTCATCAGGCCAACCAATACGGAAGCAAACCGCTACAGGGGTATCAGCGGGGTAGTGTTGTAGCAGTTTCTCTTGTGCCTCTTGGATGTGGCGGGCAGCGAGATACAGGCATAAACTCGCTTGATGGGCGGCAAGGCTTGCCAGTTCTTCCGATTCCGGTACGGCAGAGGCACGACCACTAATTCGGGTGAGGATAATGCTTTGCACCAGTCCCGGTACCGTTAGCTCAACGCCCAGCTTGGCGGCGGCGGCTTGGAAGGCGCTAATGCCTGGGATGAGTTCAAACGGGATAGAGGCTTCAGCAAGAGCTTGCATTTGCTCGTGGATGGCACTATAGAGACTGAGGTCACCTGAATGTAAGCGAACCACAGATTTTTGCGATCGCACCCGCTCAATCATTAGTGGCACAATCTCTTCTAGGGTTTTGTTGCCAGTACGAATCAGTTCAGCGTCCGGACGAACGTCCTGCAACATCTGCTGGGGCACTAAGGAATCTGCCACCACAATCACATCCGCTTGGGCGAGAATTTTCTGTGCTTTAACGGTTAATAACTCTGGGTCTCCTGGGCCTGCACCAATTATATAAACGGCTGGTGCTAACGGAGGATGGGGGGTTTGAGGCTGGGTAGAGTCAAGGGTGTGCGACATACAAGCAAGTGGGTTTGCCAAAAAATGGGGAATTTACGCAAATTGTTCCGGATACATTCTCATATACCAGGAAATAAAGGAATGGTAGATGCACCCTGGTTCAGCTCTAGAGTTTAGCTCTAGGGCTTTTTTTTTCGATTTCTTACTTCGATAGGGGGAGGGAGCGATCGCACACGCAAAAAGTCATTATTCAGAACGAGTATCCCACTGTTGGTTTTGCACGGGGACAACATCAGGTAGAGAATGACGTAGGAGGTACAGCCATGCTAGACCCATAAGACCCAGCGTAATTTCGCTTAAACTGACCATTTGAGCCATGCGTAAGGGGCCAACCATTAAGCTATCCGTCCGCAGTCCCTCAATCCAGAATCGACCGATACTATAGGCCACCATGTAAACTAGAGCCAAAGTACCGACCTTCAAATGGGGTCTGCGGTTTAAATCCCGGAAGAACAAATACATCAGTAAAGCAAAGACCATTAAATCCCAAAGCGACTCGTAGAGAAAGGTGGGATGGAAGTATTCAAAATTAATGTATTCTGGGGGACGCTGCTGGGGTGGAATGTACAATTTCCAGGGCAAATCAGTAGGACGCCCAAAGGCTTCAGAATTGAAGAAGTTACCCCAACGCCCAATCGCTTGACCCAAAATCAGGGAAGGGACAACCAGGTCAGCTAATAGCCAAACGGAGACTTTTTGGATACGAGAAAAAATAATCGTGGCTAAAAGACCGCCTAAGATAGCACCGTGAATGGCAATACCACCCTTCCAAATGGCGATGATGTCTTCTGGGCGTTGGGCGTATTGGTCCCACTCAAACAGGACGTAGTAGAGTCTGGCACAGGGAATTGCCGCAATTACTAGCCAGATTGCCAAGTCGCCTATCAGGTTTGGGTCAACGTTACGGCGTTTTGCCAGGTATTGGGAAAGAGTGACTCCAATGATTACAGCCGAGGCAATCAGAAGACCGTACCAGCGAATGGTTAGGGGACCGAGATTGACCAGAATTGGACCTGGAGAGGCAAATTGAAATGCCAGAGTCAGAGGTGACATGGCTTGCAGCATTGAATTCTGTACTAAGGGGTGCTTGAAGCTTACTGCTCAAGTCAGAGACTGTTGAGCAAGCTTCTGTTTAATTTTAGGTCGCCAGCGTACTGCCCTGAGTCGAGGTGCGATCAGGCTTATTGGTGTTAAGCCTTGGCGAATGGAAGTTCGCAGCTATATAAACAAAGTCCACCTGCCTGGACTGGGAAAAATTGGGGGTTTTGTAACCCGCGTCGGCGGGTTTTGTTTGTTTAGTTGCGGTTTCAACCGCCCAGTTCCTCTCTACTGTTGTTTTTCCTCCTCATCCTCTGATTGAAACAGGTCGGTTGCCTTGCTGCCGAGTAGTTCGAAGATGACACCAATACCCATATTCCAGGTGGTATTGCAGGTTTCAAAGACGCGATTTTGTTGCGGAGATAGATTGTCTTTTGCAGCAAGGCATAGGGAGGTTGCGCCGGAGACGAGGGTGAAGCAGCATTCTGGAAAAAAAATCACGGAGCTAAGAGCAGTGATGATAGAGCATCGCAATATTGGGCATAACTGGTAGTTCAGCGCTGCCCACAAGGAAAGGTTGCAACAGTATGATGATGCCAATAAGCTGCTATTGGATTGTTTGAATAGCGATTGTTACGTCAGTCGGGAAGTGCGGCAGGAGATTAAGAAGAGAAGGAGCTGTAGAGATGATGGGGTGATGGGAGAGTGCAATAAAAATGACGAAAAAATGTAAATTGCTGGAGAAGATTCTGGCTGGCTCAAAGAACATTCAATTTGATGAACTGGTCAATTTGGTTGAAGCATTTGGATTCACCTTGTCACGGATTAGCGGTAGCCATCACATCTTTAGCCATCCTGACATCCCCGAAATTGTTAACCTTCAGAATAAGAAAGGAAAGGCTGTACCGTACCAAGTCCGCCAGTTTCTCAGATTGATTGAAGAATAGGCGCTTACTCTTGAGGATGAAGAATGAAAGACTATCACATCAACATTTTCTACAGTGACGAAGACGAAGGCTACATTGCCGATATTCCCGATCTGAAGTATTGCTCTGCTTTTGGCTCTACCGTTGAAGAAGCAGTACGCGAAGTGCTGATTGCGAAAGCGGCTTGGCTGGAAGCTGCGAAAGCAGAGGGTAAAGCCATTCCTGAACCTAGATACCGTCCTGCCATCTACCAGACAGCACCTTAACATCATCCATTAAGTCATGAAAGCCGATTACTTCTTAAGTTGCGTCTCCTCTAATAATTAGATTTCACTCAGCCCATTTTCCCAGCAAGTCCGCATAGCTCTTCGAGATTAAATCAAGCTCAATATACTTGCGTTCCCATATCAGTTCGTGCCAAGTCTAGGCGCGATCGCAATAATTTGACGCCATCCAGAAATTCGTAGCCAGCTAGTAATAGGGGTGAAGTTCTACCATAGAGATCTAAGAGCCATTCGTATTCCCTTATGACCGCGACGCCCCGTCTTCCTCAAGTGCACTCACCCAGCAGCAGTAAACCTGAAACTCTCCCAAACATGGCTGAGCCAGGTAAATCTGCTCAACCCCACGCCACCTCAACTGTGCCGCTGTTAGGGGCGTCTTTGGAGGAGTTAACCGAATGGGTACAACAGCAGGGGCAACCCGCTTATCGAGGGCGTCAGTTGCACCAGTGGATTTATCAAAAAGGGGCGCGATCGCTATTTGACATTTCCGTCTTTTCTAAGCAATGGCGTGAAACTTTAGTTGATGTCCCCATCGGTCGCTCTAACCTACACTACCGCTTAGAAGCCCCGGATGGTACGGTGAAATACCTCCTGCGGCTATCAGACGGTCATATTATCGAAACGGTTGGTATTCCCACAGGTACGCGCCTCACGGTTTGTGTGTCCTCCCAAGTCGGTTGTCCGATGGCGTGTGACTTCTGTGCCACCGGCAAAGGGGGATTCCTCCGCAATCTCAAACGCCATGAAATTGTCGATCAAGTCTTAACCGTTCAGGAAGACTTCGGGCAGCGCGTCAGCAATATAGTATTTATGGGGATGGGAGAGCCATTACTAAATCTAGAGGCTGTTCTCGGTGCGGTGAAGTCCCTTAATCAAGATGTGGGAATTGGGATGCGTTCAATTACCATTTCCAGCGTCGGCATCCCTGGACGAATTCGCCAACTTGCAGAACATCACCTGCAAGTTACGTTAGCCATCAGTCTCCACGCCTCCAATCAGCCACTGCGAGAACAACTCATCCCCAGCGCGAAACGGTATCCCCTGGACGCTCTGTTAAACGAGTGCCGAGAATATGTGCAATTGACAGGTCGCAGAGTAACGTTTGAGTATATCCTACTCGCTGGATTGAATGACCTCCCAGAACATGCCGTTGAGTTGGCACGGCATCTGCGAGGGTTCCAGAGTCACGTTAATCTGATTCCCTACAACCCAATCAGCGAGGTTGATTACAAGCGTCCCAGTCCTCGGCGGATTCAAGATTTCGTTGCAGCGCTGGAGAAGCAACACATTGCAGTCAGCGTGCGTCGTTCTCGTGGACTAGAAAAAGACGCGGCTTGCGGACAATTAAGAGCATCACACAAGGAATAATACCAAATCCGTTTTATAGGAAGGAGAACCAATCTCTGGGTGTGGTCATAAGTAGCTGGTTGGGACTGACACTCCCGACGTGGAGAACTTTTGTGGATATCACCAACTGGTTTTGACCGCACCCCCAATCTCCCTCTATCAAACGCCATGTTTAGGGAACCAACTCTCATGTTCAGAGAAGCCACTTCTGAAGAAGACTCTCTCATCGCCGAACATTTTTACAAACTCTGGCGGGATAACGACACACCTGTCCACTCTATCCAGCCTGACTGGTGTGATATTACGATTGAGTTCATAGACTATGCTCGTCGAGAGCTATACTATCAAGCGTTCGTTGCAGAGGTTGACGGTATTGTAGTTGGTTCTGTAGGCTGTCAGCTTTTTGCAGGACTCTACCCACTGGTACATGTAGAACAGCACCGTAAATACGGCTACATCTGGGGAGTTTATGTTGAGCCACCTCATCGAGGGAAGGGAATTGCAAAGAAGCTCACCCATATGGCGATCGCACACCTGAAATCCTTGGAGTGCACACGAGCTATCCTACACGCCTCACCATCCGGTCAACCTGTGTACTCTAGACTTGGGTTTGTTAATAGTAATCAGATGCACTTAGATCTGTTGTAAACAGCTCAACCCACAACATCTCTCCTTACCCGCCATTCGTGATCGCTGCTTGAAATTAGAGCCTCCCATCGGCTGGCGTAATTTGCTGGCTAACTGTCGGAGTAACCATTTCTCGGTTAAGCGCTTCTACTGAATTTACCATTACCAGCCGATCACTCTGCGATGACAGCAAATACGGCGACAGGAAGCTGACAATCTCCAAATATTGCGCCCGATCCGAAAATCTGAAGTTTTTTTAACTGGACATTACTTGAAACATTGATACTAGTTTTTTCTAGAGCATAATTTTTTCTAGTTTACTGCTTTAACTGTAACTTCGTCCTGAACTGGGGAAAAAGGGGATTACATTAACAAATTTCTTCAGCGAAATTCATGCCATAATCCTAGGACATTTCAAGATTCTTCAGGTTGTTTGAGCAATTGACTAATACACATCTGCCTGACCAAAGTCCCATCTTGATTCTCGAAAAGCTCTCCGAAGAGCTAAGTCTACTTCGGTAGAAGTTCCTGATATAGGGCTAATATCCATTCAAATCGCGAAAAATATTTGGTGAGGATTTTTTGTTTTTGTCTAAAGTCGAAGACTAATCGTAATGTACGCTATGACTTTAACATCTGACTTCGGGCAGATGTCAAGGGCACTCAAGAGATTATATGCAAACTTCATAGAGGTGAAATTTTCGGAGAGTCACTTTTAACTCTCTGCAATTGCGGAAAGCGGCTATTTACCGTGATTTCCAGTCTCTCCCAGCCTCTGCTAAACGGTGAATCCTAGCAGTGCAAAGCTAGCTTCTAGTACAAATTGAACATTGATATAAATTTAAAGTGAAGAAAGAAAAATAATCACTTTTTTGGGGGCATTGTAGTGAACAGCATGGGGTCATCCATCACTGGTTGAGGCTGGTTGGAAATAGACAGGGAGACGGGGAGACGGTTTTATGATGGGCAATCATGCTGACTTGATATATGTGAATCAGCAAGCTACAGCCAGGATGAACCGCTTACCTGTCCCTACTCCATGAAAGGCTGTTTCAGTTTACCCAAATAGTAGCGATATAGGAAACTGGTAAAAACCTGGTTAATTAAGTAAAGACATCGTTAAGTAGAAGTTTTTTTTTGTCTAACATGGTGTATTATCTTATAAGCGCCTAAATGCGATTGAAGGTGCAAGTTCTTCTAAGCAAAGCGAATAAGCTCTCAGATGTTAATGCGGAACAACAGGATCGCACGCTCGGTTGATTCATGTTGGTCTACTTATTTATCAGGCTTGCCTTTACTTATATATTAGCTTTGCATATATAGCTGTATACACTAGCGATCTCCTTAAACAGCAGGCTTAAGCATGGGTGCATCCAAAAATTCTAAGGACACAGTTCAAGTAAGTCTGTAAACGTCATTTCACCTTGATCCCAAGACATACATTAAATCTCTCCAGAAATTAGCTTTCAGATTAACCCACAATAGGGTTTTAGGCTCTTTTGGGTAGATATTTTTCGCAAAATCGGGGTGTATATCTCAAGTTAGTCAAGGAATAGCGATTAAATAGATTGATCAACTTTCTGGAGCTTTGCTTTGGTAGCTCACAGGCTCAAGTTATTTAATTCTCATTCCTAGATTTTTGCTGAATGTACTGCTAGTAATTCAATCATGAAAGAATTCCGCGCTCTCTATCAAAATTTAAATCTCAAGGCTCTGCTACCTACTTTAGTAAAGATTTATTTACCTTCTTTACTTTTGATTGGTGTGATTATTGAAATAGCCAAAAAATTTGGTGTTTCTGTTTATGAACTAACTGCCGACCCTGCTGAAATTGCAGGAAAACCACCCTATATAGGTTTAATTTCTAATCTGGGCATTCTGGTATGGTGTGCAAGTGCCGCGATTTGTATATTTGGTGCTTTTTTGACTAAATTAGATCGAGATTGTAGTAAAAAATGGTTCTCTTTCCTACTAGTATCTGGTTGTTTTACAGCTTGGTTAATGTTGGACGATTTTTTCCAGATCCATGAATCTTATCCTGTTCTTTTCGTTGGAGTTAATGCTAACCTTTCTGTGACTAATCCAAAATTACAAGACCTCTTTGAATTAGCCGTATTTGCAGCATATTTGGCCTTTTTTCTGTTTTATTTAGCCTACTTTAGAAAACATATTCTGCGTACAGAATACCTGTTTTTTGTTATGGTATTTGTCTGCTTTGGCTTTTCTGAAGTTATTGACATGCTTCCAGAGTCAATGCCATTTCATCCGGTTCTAGAAGAGGGCACTAAGTTTTGTGGAATAGTGAGCTGGTTCAGTTATTATGCCAGAACATCTTATTTGGTACTCCGAGAATTGATTACTAAATTAGTTTCGTATCCAGACAACGCTTAATATTGAGCAAGGTTCAGTTTCTCCCTTTGAAAAAAGTGGTTGATTGGGGGACTGATAAGTTAATCGGCTACTAACTTAATAGTTGATTGCCGATTAACTTATATTTTAAGTGAGAGAATTACCCCTTCAACTAATTTATATCGAGAGTTATGTATGAGTCAGATTGCATGGAAAAATAAATTTATTCTTGGTTGATGAATAGAGCAACGATAACTTCTGCCTCCTGTCCTCTGCTTTCTCCAAGCCATTTGTTATAAACCGTTACACAAATAACACGTTCAAAAGTGATTTGAGTTATAAGGGATTCAGGTGTGCATATAGTGCAATACCTCTTCATCGGTCATGACTATCCAGACTTTTAAAAAATCAGAAGTAATCGGGCGTTCAGCAACCGATAACTCTGAAGATGAAAGAATGACCTCAGATTGACCGAGCCTAAAACATCACTTGCTATGGCATCTAGCACTCTCAAATACGCTTACTTTCCCGGCTGTGTAGCACAAGGAGCCTGTCGGGAACTTTATATCTCTACTGCCGAGTTGACTCAGGCACTTGGCATTGAACTTGTTGAACTGAAAAAAGCGTCTTGTTGTGGTTCCGGCACCTTCAAAGAAGATTCCCAGCTACTCGAAGACACCGTCAACGCTCGCAACATTGCCTTAGCGGAGGAACTGAATCTGCCGTTATTGACTCATTGCAGTACCTGTCAGGGGGTGATTGGTCATGTGGATGAGCGGTTAAAGGAACTCCACCAGACCAACCCCGCCTATATTGATCAGGTGAATGGCTATCTCAAAAAAGAGGGCTGTTCTCCTTACAAAGGCAGTACCGAGGTCAAGCATTTGCTATGGGCGTTAGTTACCGATTACGGACTGGACGCCCTACAAGAACGTGTAACCCGTAAACTGAGCGGACTCAAGTGTGCCGCCTTCTATGGTTGTTATTTACTGAGGGGACAAACTTCTATCCCGTATGATGACCCCTTTAATCCCAAGTCAATGGAGAATGTGTTTGAGGCGGTTGGGGCAACACCCGTTTATTACCGAGGTCGGACTCAGTGTTGTGGCTGGCCTATTTCCAGTTATGCCACAGATAAGGCGTTCCAAATGGCAGGAATGCATATTCAGGAAGCCCTAGACGCTGGTGCCGACTGCATGGTTACCCCCTGCCCTTTATGCCATCTCAACCTGGATTCCCGTCAACCGGAAGTGGAGAGGGTAATTGGGCAAAAGTTGGGTTTGCCCGTACTGCACTTACCACAGTTGGTTGCCCTGGCGCTTGGCATTAGCCCCAAACAGTTGGGTTTGAGCAAACACATTGTCTCAACAAGACCTGTGCTGGAAAAACTCGGACTTTAAAATGTCTCTAGTAGGGTGTGTTCCGACACACCCTACAGGGCAGGAAACGTGCGATCGCAGCCAAGCAGGTCGATCAGTTCATCGTTGTTAGTCAGCTTTTAGGACGGAACTGCTGCTCCACAATCTTCACCAGCGTTTCTCTAGGAAAGAATCGTGGGAGATTGACGATAATTTGATTGCCCCATCCACCCGTAACGACAGTAGCCGTTTCTCCGTCTAACGCAATGAGCGCTTCCTGCACTACAACTTCCGGGGAAGCAGAACGCTGATTTTCTGAAGTACTGTTTGCTAGTTTGGCAAAACCAGCCCTGTCGAAAAAGCCAGTCTGAGTGGCTCCAGGGCAAACAGCAAGCACTTTTACTCCTGTTTCTTGATTCTCAGCCCAGAGTGCTTCGCTGAAACTGAGTACAAAGGCTTTTGTAGCAGCGTAGACCGACATGTAGGGCATGGGTTGAAAACCCGCAATTGAAGAGACGTTGATAATTCCGCCAGTACCTTGCTGCTGCATGGGAGGTAAGAAATGATAGGTCAGCTCTACCAACGCTGAGATATTGACTTGAATCATCTCTAGCTGCTTGGCGAGTGAACTCTCGCTAAAGAGCCCGTAGTCTCCAAAGCCTGCGTTATTAATCAATAAGTCAATGGAGATGTTTTTTTGAGTCACAGTTTCAAAGACACGAGTAGCGGCGTCAGGTGCTGTAAGATCTTGCGCCAAGACTTCTATCTGAATCGGATACTGCTCCTGCAACTGTTGAGCGAGTAAGTGAAGTTTGTCTTTGGAACGAGCCACTAAAACTAAATTAGTTTGGCGCGTTGCCAGTGCTTTGGCGAAGGCTGCACCAATGCCTGAGGAAGCACCGGTAATTAAAGCAGTACGCATTATTGGAAACAATTTTAGATATTACTTCATTAATCTTAATAATACGAGAATAGAAAGAGAGATCGGTCTGTTTGCCGCGATGCCATACTAAAAATGCAAAATTGGCATTGAAGCGGCTTGGCTGCCAACCTGCAAGGTCAGATAATGGAAAGTCTGTCTACCCTCGGTAACAGCCGCTCTGTCAACTTGTCGTTTTATGAATTACTTTCGCCCCAATATCAACGCTATGTCCGGTTATGTACCTGGTGAGCAACCGTCACCAGGTACTAAAGTGATTAAGTTGAACACGAATGAGAATCCTTATCCCCCATCACCTGAGGCGTTGAAGGTGCTACGGGAACTGGATGGAGAGCTGTTGCGTCGATATCCACATCCTATGGCTAGTGCTTTTCGTGAAGCAGCCAGCTCAGTTTTGGGAGTACCTGCTGATTGGATTCTCGTAGGCAACGGTAGCGATGATGTTTTGACGATGATTATCCGTGCCTGCTCTGAACCGGGGCGACGAGTGGTCTATCCGATGCCAACGTATGTGCTATACCGTACCCTATCCCAGATTCAGGGGGCAGAATTTGTCGAGGTTCCCTATCCGGAAGACTACACTCTGCCTGTTGAGCAGTTGATCGATGCAGAGGGTGCAGTGACATTTGTTGCCTCTCCCAATAGCCCATCTGGCACGGTTGCCCCAGTGGAACTCCTGGATAAGCTGGCATCGCAGTTATCGGGTGTCCTTGTTGTTGATGAAGCTTACGTCGATTTCGCTGAATCTAGTGCCCTGGAATTAGTGAAAAAGTACGACAACGTTATCATCTTGAGAACCCTCTCGAAGGGTTACTCTTTAGCTGGGCTGAGGTTGGGCTTTGGCGTGGCTAACCCCACGCTCCTAGAAGGATTGATTAAAGTCAAAGATAGCTATAACGTAGATGCTATCGCTTGTGCTGTAGGTGCGGCTGCGATCGCAGACCAAAATCACAAAAATACCAATGCACAAAAGATTAAGGCTTCACGCACCCAAATGGCGACTGAACTCCAGCAATTAGGCTTTTACGTCTTCCCCTCACAAGCTAACTTCCTGTTAGCACAGTCTCCTTTAGGTAATGCAGAATTTCTTTACCAACGCCTCAAGGAACAGGGAATTTTAGTCCGATATTTCAATCAACCCCGTCTAACGGATAAGTTACGCATCACGGTTGGGACTCCTGAGCAAAATCAAGCGCTCACTAAGGTACTCAGTGAGGTTATTGCATCCGCACAGTCGCCAACCAGTCAGTTGTAACTCATTGTTAGAGCGTTTAATGTCAGCTTCCGAGAACTTGCATCAATCTTCAGCGATGGCGAACACTTAAACTCAGTTTGATGGCTTTTGAACGTTGAGCTTCTACTCGAGTAGCCAAGCGGGCAATCTTTGCTCTTATCTGTAAAGGCTCTGCGTAAGCTCTGAATGATTCGGCTGGCTATTTATAGGTGTAACAGAAGGACTACTAGAGGGACAGGATTGTACTTGGCGGTCTCTGTAATGGAGTTCCCACTCACTGAACACACCAGGCTTGACCTCCAGGGCTTGCCACTCATTTGTAGAATAAAAGTCAAGGTCTTCAACTGTAGATGCTCGTGGACCAACCAAGCTCATATCTCCCATCAGCAAATTCCACAATAGAGGAAGTTTGTCCAGATTAGTTTTACGCAGGATATAACCGAACTTAGTAAGTTTAGGGGGAGAATCATCTCTGTGATTGGCCTGTGTTACCATTGAGCGAAATTTCCGAAGTTGGAAATATTTACCCATCAATCCGTAGCGAGCTTCTTCCGTAAAAATTGGCCCAGGACTGGTTAGCTTAATACCAATGCTAATGGGTATGAATAGAGGAGCAGTGATACCCAGACCAACGAGGGCGGCGGCTACATCAATGGCTCGCTGTATGGAGCTAGAAGTAGAACGTGTCTCAAGTTTGCGTTGGGATTTGGCATTCTTTTTAGTCCATTTAGTACGAATCGCTGAAGTTGCAGCTTCAATGCTAAATAGATTATCCAATCTTGCCATTGACAAAACTGACATTACCTCAGGATTGACACTCCAGAAAACTAGCTCAATTCCTTTAAGTCTTGAAGTTTTGAATACACTAACTAATACTCCTAAGCCTATACTGGTGATGAACCGAGTGGCACTCATGTCTATTACAATCTTTTTGGGAGCTAATTCACATAGCTCTTGAAAGTCATTCTTGAATTGAGGAGCTTCTAAAACTCCAAAATGTATCGGTACACTTAGAATGCCAGTCTCATTAACTTTAAGGGTATTAGATTGATTCTTCTTATCCTCCAAAGTTGTGGATGCTGCTGTACTAATGCCAATATATTTAGTCTTTTCATACTTTTTCTCAATGTCTTTGCTGCGAACAATCAATTGGTCAACTTGGGATGTGTAATACAATATTTTTGCTGATAAGCTTAGGTCTTTTAAACGAGTTTTTGACTCGATAAAAACCGCTTTCTTTTTATATAGAAACTGAGCCACAAATAAAAAAGCGACAGCTAGTCCTGCGCCTGTTGAAAGAACTAAATCAGGTTGTTCCTGGTTTAAAACTTTAAATGCCAAAATCAGATTGCGTATCAAATTGGGTAGATTTCGATTAGTAGGACTATGAGCCCAATATACAGATTTTTCAGTTTTCAGCTTTGATTCTGTATCAGGTGTTTTGAAGGTCACCCAAGAGATGTCTTGAGATTGCTCCAGGAAAGGTTTGAGACTCTGGGCATACTTAAAGTGTCCACCTGAGGAGCAAACAACCATGATTTTCTTGTATTGGTTGCAGTTATAGCGATTGCTCAAGAAATTACAAAGCTTTTCCTCGCTATGAGACATCGAGCTGGAAACCTTTGGTGCTGCCAGGAATTTCACCAAATCTGCAGGGGATCGGGCGATAGAAATGCCTTGCTTCTCCATAGCATCAGCCATCTCGATCTGATGGTTATCCACATGCTCACCGAAGCGCTGAGTACGTGGCACCAATATATAAGGCTTACCGAGAGATTCCAGTAACATGGCTGAACCTTCGCCACAGTGGGAAATTACCACTCGTGCTTTCTCCAGTAAGGCTTTAAACTCAGATTCAGGCAATCGCTTAAAAATCTTCACTTTATCGGGAAGCTTTGATGAGGAACCGTACTGAACAATGACTTCTTCATCTTTATCAATTAATTCATCACGAATTAATAAATCAACCCAATCCATCAGAGCATTGAAGGGATATTGCTCTGTACCAACGGTTACTAAGATCATGTTTCAATTAATTTCTAGATACAACAAATGAATCACGGTAAGTCCGTGAGAGCATGATGATTAGGCTGCAAAATTTACCTGAGTTCAACACCGGACTATAAACTTTCTTCATCCGGTACTTAATAGAATGCTACCTTGCTGATTATTCCGTTAAAAAATTGATGTTATAGAACTCAGAGTGATTTTGAAAGACACACCTGACGAATTTGATTCCAAGGAAATAGTTACACACTTGTCAGGGCAATACTAGTGTTTTTAGTTCAGATTTACCAAAGCTTCAACTCAACAGAATTTTTTTTGGCGCGGAATTATACATCTGGCTAGGATTATTATTCAATATACACAATTTCGTCAACTTTCGATGGACAGATTCTAACTTCATCTTAACTTCATCTTAACTTCCAAATCGAAGCTACAATGCCGCAAAATGTATCACCTTTAACTATTTTTTATTCTATGGTTGTAGGTAAAATAATTAGTAGGCTATATTCTCTTTTGAGAGAAATTATCGTAGATAGTTGCTGAAGCTAAACTGCGGCTTAACTTCAGAGTTAGTATCTATATCTAGTAACACAGGTACAGGGCTAGAAAGCATTAAGATTTTCCTCATTATTCAACGACTCCAAGTCGCTCGAAGAGTGTATAAGATAGATGAGAGAAGTTTTCCAGAATTAGGAAAATTTGCTTAGTAGAGCCTGCTTAGCTGTGCAATCAGTCATATTTCTTTGACTAAATGTGGTCACTTTAAAATACTAAGAGTATGATGGTGGAGGGCAATGATGGGTGTGTCATATCTGGCTAGGCGCTCCCTCTCTCCCAGCGATTAAAGTTTTTTTGCTGGCGCAGAAGGTCTAGTGGACACAAAATGCTTTAGTACTCCTAGCAAGCTAATCTTGATGCAACGCTTCTAGTTCCCGTACTTTACAGATTTACCAGGGACGAAGCGGTAACTCTCAACAGAAATTCGTTAGTTTGGAGTGACTGGAAGCAGCTGAATAACTTATCAAGAGAGTTTTTAGGTGTTCCCGTCGAATCAATTCCCCTACTTGTTTTACAATTCATGACTGAGTTTTTTACGGCATCCGGCCGAACTCCTACATTGACTAAAGGTCGAGTATCTTGGCTACCTTTCTTAATCTTGGGTCTGAGTACTAATGCAGCAATGTGGGGTTTAGCGTTGTTTTATCTGAACGTTACCCCACGGACTTATACCAGTAGCTGGACTCTTTCTTTGCCTGGAAATGTTACCAATACTAAAGTTGAGGTGCCCAATAGTGGAAGCGCTTCATCTGAATCCGTGTCCCCCTATGCGAGTACGGCTCACGACCCTAGAGAAAATTACAAAGTCATTGCTACGAGTGAATCCGTTCAGAAAGCTGCCGCTGCTCAACTCAAGATACCTCCCAAAAAGTTTGGTCAGCCCCAAATTAAGATCGTCAATAATACTACATTGGTGAATTTTGAGCTAAGCGGACACAGTCCTGAGGAAGCCCAGAAAAAATCCTGGGCTTTTTATCGCGCCTTTCAATCCAGACTCAACGAACTTAGAGCCCAAGAAGTAGCTCAACGGGAATCCAAAATGCAAGGAAGCCTGAGGGAGGCACAACAAAAGCTGGAAGTTGCTCAGAAACGCCTTTCGGATTACAAATTTCGTTCGGGTCTAACGTCCTCTGCTCAAATTGAGCAGCTTTCAAACAATATTGAACAGTTACGGAAAGAACGCGCTGAAAGTGCTGCTCAAAAACAGCAAATTACTGCTCGATTGAAACAGCTATCGACAACTTTAGATGTAACTGCCCCACAAGCGGCAGATGGCTTTGTCCTTAAAGCCGACTCTCTATTTCAACAGTATCTCAAAGAATACAATGCCACGGCGGCTAATTTAGTCCTTTTAAAGGACAAATTTTTACCCGATCATCCACTTGTAGTACGGGAGCAGAGTAAACTTAATGCCGTCAAAGCGGCTTTGCAAACTCGGAGTACCTCTCTTTTAGGACGACCCGTCGATCCGGCAACGCTAGGTCAACTCAATATTGGTAGTACCGAGCAAAGCGGTACACCTCGTGAGAGCCTTTTCCAGGAACTGATTAAAACACAAGTAGAGCAGCGGGGGCTTGAAGCAAACTCGCAAGAAATAGACCGACAAATTGCTCAGCTTGAGGGAAGACTCAAGACCATGTCACAGTCTGGGTCTACTCTAGAAGCTCTTAGGCGAGATATGGACATTGCGCAAGCCGTCTTTTCGTCCACTCTTGCCACCTCAGGCCTTGACAAGTCAAAACTCTTGGGCGCTTATCCTGAAGTTCAGCTTTTAGTAGAGCCTAACTTACCGACTGCTCCGACATCACCCAAAAAGACACTTGTCTTACTTGGTGCAGCATTAGGCTCGCTGCTGACAGACACGGGTCTTGGATTGCTTTGGTTCCGCCAACGTCGTGCACTTCATCTCTCAAATAACCTTCCAAAGGGACAAAAGCAGTGGGCAAAGTTATAAAGCCTCAAAATTTTGAAGAACGTTTGGTTTGGTACTTTATAACTGGAACCTATGGAATTTATCTTTTGGGTATCCTGCTACCTTTAAACGCCTGTTTAGGCTGGCTATTATTTTTTTACCTATGTAAAAAACTTTGGTTTCAACAAGAGGACACTCCTGTTGAAAAACGAATTCATATTCCTTGGGTTCTATGGATATGGGTCATCGGTATGTCGGTGATCATGATCGCACAGGTCGTGGCATTGACCAACTTTGAAAAGTCAACAAATGACTACATCAGAGCGATAATGAGTTGGTCTATAAGCTGGGCACTTTTAGCACTATTTCCCTTGGTTGGTCGTCTTCATATCCGACCGCAACTGATTTATAGAGCTATTTGTATTTTATGTCTACAAAGCCTAATTATTATTCCCTTTTGTTATCTTGCTTACCTAGTTCACTTGCCTCATGTAATATATTCTTCTCCAATTGAAAGAATATTCCAGAATGGTAAACAATATTACGACGTATCCCTATACCATTATTATGAGTACAATGGGGAGTTGCGGTTAGCTCTATTTGCTCCGTGGGGGCCAGCCCTCGGCATCGTTGGGACTCTTTACTTCTTCTTTTCTCTTCAAGAACCTGACAAAAAATGGCGATGGATAGGCATAGCTGGAGCCGTGGCGATGTGCGTTGTATCGTCTTCTCGACTGGCTTTCCTTGCTTTACCGGGAGTCCCAGTATTTGTTTTTATTTTGACCAATTTTTGGCGACCTTATATCCAAATCTGGTCAGGTCTTTTATGCTTTGTATCGGGCATTTTTAGCTCAGTTCTTCTCAGAACCATTACCAGTTTTAAAGATGCCGTTTTGGAGTCTAGGTCTGACTCTACAAGAGTTCGTAAAAAACTGATTGAAATTGCCTTTGAGCGTTCAAAAGAAGCTCCTATATGGGGTCACGGCAATCAAGAACCAGGTCCTCAAATGGTAGAGAAGATGCCTATCGGCTCTCATACTACCTGGGGAGGTCTTATGTTTGTAAATGGCCTAGTTGGCTTTGTTGCTTTCTTAGTGCCAATGCTATGCACATTTATAACTCTCTTGATCGAAGCACAGAAAAGCAATACGGCAAAGGTAGGTTTGAGTGTTTTCTTAGTTTTACTCTTCTTTTCATCAGGTGAAAGTTTAGATGTCTTAGCTTACCTCTGCTGGCCAGCGTGGGTAGTTATAGGAATTGCCTTGAAACAAGAGGATCGACAGCCTATTTCATCTGTCGATTTCAGCAAAACAGCATCTAACTTGATGCTAGAACAACAGTAATCGATGAATTATTGCACTTCAGGAAGAATTGATGTTGATTGCTAAATTAAAGCAGAAAATTTCCAGTCCATTTGTTCGCAATGTCGGTTGGTTGGGAGGAGGAGAGTTATTAAATCGTATTTTCCGCTTAGGAACAACAGTTGTTCTAGCTCGCCAACTAAGTCCTCACGATTACGGGCTAGCAGCTATTGTTTTGACCATCAATGAATTTACAAGTGTTTTCACTCTGGGTCACGGTATCGGAGGTAAAATTATCCAGGCTGATGAAAAAGATGTAGAAGAAATAAGCAATACAGCTTACTGGATCAATTGGATTGTAGGTGTTTCGCTTTTTATTATTCAGTGTATTGCCGCTTTTCCGTTAGCTTTTTTTTATAAAAACAATCAACTCATTTTACCTATTTGCATTGTTGCTACTGAGTACTTAATGTGGCCTTTTTTTGCGATTCAGATGGCTCGTATAGAGCGAGAAAATCGCTTAAAAGTTTCAGCAATAGCTAATTCTACTCAGTCATTTTTTGCCAATATTGCATCGATAACTTTAGCTTTATTAGGGATGAAGATGTGGGCGATAGTCCTGCCGGCTGTCTTAACAGTTCCTGTATGGATAGTTATCGCTCGCAAGCATCATTCATGGAGACCTAGTGGCTCTTTCTCGCTAAAGCGATGGCAAGAAATCGTACATTTTGGGAAAAATGTTATTGCTGTTGAGTTTCTCGATAAATTGAGAGCTAATATAGATTATCTTTTAGTAGGAATGTTTATAGGAATCAATGAATTAGGAATTTATTATTTCGCGTTCAATGCTGGACTAGGAATTAGTTTGAATATAATTAATGTACTTACCTGGCCCTTGTTTCCTCATTTATGTACTGCTCGTGGTAACTTGGAGCAACTTAAGAGCAAGTATTTTACTAGCCTTAAAACAATTGCTTTAGTGGTTATTCCAATGGTGCTTCTCCAGTCGAGTCTATCACCATTCTATGTACCTATTGTTTTTGGTCAAAAGTGGGTAATAGCCATTCCAATATTAATATTGATCTGTCTTTCGGCTATACCACGACCTTTTTCTAATGCGGCTACGATGCTACTTCTAGCTGTAGATAAAGCTGACATTAATCTTAAATGGAGCCTAATTTTTACTGTAATCTTTGCCATGTCTTTAATGGTTGGTCTGCAAGGTGGAATCTTAGCCGTAGCCGCAGCCGTATTCATTTCTCATGCAGTAGCAATGCCTATCTTCTCTATCTGGGCTACCAAATATGTCATCCGCACTCAATCATCTTTGGCTAAATAAATAAGCAGTAAATCAAGTGTTGCTCTACCTATTTCCCTAACTGTTTAAAGTGTTCTATAGCCAGTTACTAGTAAGTTAAGAGTAAGTTTGATGCCAACCATATCTGTCGTTATACCAACTTACAATGCTGAGCGCACAATCCTAGATACAGTCGCCTCAGTCCAGCAACAAACCTTTTCAGATTTTGAGATCATTGTTATTGATGATGGCTCGAAAGACCAAACTCTAGAACGACTCAACACAATTAAAGACCCGCGTCTTAAAGTTTTTCCATATGAAAATGGTGGGGTATCAGTCGCTCGCAATCGTGGTCTAGCTCAGGCAACCGGAGAGTATATTTCATTTCTCGATCACGATGACTTGTGGACGCCCGATAAGTTAGAGCTACAACTGGCCGCCTTGCAGGAAAATCCGGAAGCAGGAGTTGCTTACAGTTGGACTTACAAAATGATTGAGACAGGAGACTCTTTTTCTCCAGCTAAAAAGGTATTTTTTCAGGGTAATGTTTATCCAGATTTGTTAGTCTATAATTTCATTGACAATGGCTCAAATATCCTAATTCGTAAGCAAGCTCTTGAATCAGCTGGAGGATTCAATCCAACACTAGCCTATTGTGCAGACTGGGATTTTTATCTACGTTTAGCGACTCATTGGCCTTTTGTGTTAGTTCCAAAACCTCAAGTTTTTTATCGTCAGTCTTCCGGCTCAATGTCATCGAAAATAACGTTACTGGAAAATGAAAGTCTTGCCTTGGTGGAAAAGGCATTTGAAGAAGCGCCTCGAGAATTGCAGCGTCTGAAAAATCAGAGCTTAGCCAATGTTTATCGCTACTGCGGAAAACTATATTTGCAGCGTGGTACTCATAAAGCTGGTGGAATTAATAATGCTATTCAGAGGTTTTGGATTGCTAGCTACCTCTATCCTCAATGGTTTATTAAGAAAATGTTACCACCTCATTTGTTTGATAAACCAACTGTATCTAGCCCCCTAAGCTAAGTCAGCAAACTATCACAGGAGTAAAACCACAAATGCCAGTTATATCCGTCGTTATACCTGTTTACAACGGCGAACATACTATCTTAAACACCATCGCATCAATTCAAGAACAAACTTTCTCAAACTTTGAGATAATTGTCATTGATGATGGTTCAACTGACGGAACTGTAGAACGAGTAAATACTGTTCAAGACCCACGGCTTAAAGTGTTTTCCTATAGTAATGGGGGTCTGCCAGTTGCTCGCAACCGGGGCATTTCCCGTTCTACGGGAGAGTTTATTACTTTTATTGATGCCGATGATTTGTGGACATCGGATAAGTTAGAACTACAACTGGCTGCTCTGCGGCAGCACCCAGAAGCAGGACTAGTTTACAGTTGGACTGCTTCCATGGATGAAAAAGGAGAAAATTTTTATCCTGGTATATCAGCATCTTATGAAGGGAATGTTTATCCTCAATTATTGCTGACTAACTTCATAGCCAGTGGTTCAAATGCTATGCTGCGTCGAGATGTCATTGATGCTGTTGGCGAATTTGATGCTGAACTTCGCTCCTGCGAAGATTGGGAATACTGGCTGCGCGTCGCAGCTCGTTGGCCTTTTGCTGTCGTGCGCAAACCCCAAGTTCTGTATCGTCAAACTTCAGGGGCAATGTCCTCCAAAGTAGAAGTAATGGAGAAATATTATCTGATGGTTCTGGAGAGAGCCTTTGCCGCAGCTCCGCCAGAATTACACTATCTGAAAAATCAGAGCTTAGCCTATGAAGGCCAATTTGTGGCACTGGTGTGCTTGAACCGTCAAGCTAGTGCTGAAGGAGCTAAAATTGCTTGCCAGAGGTTACAAAAGGCTATTCGTCTTCATCCTAAAATTTTACTTCAAAAAAAGACTCAAAGTTTACTTGTAAAACTGCTTTTGATTAGTCTACTTTCACCGGAAATTGCTACCTTTGTCTTACAGAAAATTAGCAAGATTCGTGCTAACAAAAAGCCATCTGTTGCTTGAAGATACTATAGGCCTTAAATTAGGTTGTAGCACTCAAAAAACATGAAAGTCTCCCATCCAGGGCATTCTGAAAGAGCGGTCTGGATAGAGGCTAGGAGTGAAGGATATCTAGAGTGCGTTAAATTGATTTCTACTAAGGCTGGGTGCATACGATGTTGTCCTTGAGATAAAATCAATCATCAAAATGAAGAAAGTCTCTGTCATTATCCCAGTCTACGGTGTTGAAAAATACATCACTGCGACAGTGCAGTCAGTCTTGAACCAAACTTATTCCAATTTTGAACTGCTGATCATTGATGATGAGTCTCCTGATCGAACCATAGAGATTTGTCAGCAATTTACAGACCCCAGAATTAAAATCATTCATCAAAAAAATCGGGGTTTAGCTGGAGCCAGGAACACCGGTATTCGCCATGCAGAGGGAGACTATATTGCCCTTTTAGATGGTGACGATCTGTGGTTGCCACACAAACTGGAAAAACATGTCGAGCATCTAGAAACTTCACCAACTGTAGGAGTTAGCTTTAGCTGCTCTGCTTTTATCGATGAAGCGGGGAATTCTCTAGGTTTATATCAACAACCTAAACTTACAGGAATTACTATTCCTCATTTGCTGTGTCGCAATCCAATTAGTAACGGTTCTGCTCCAGTAATTCGGCGAGAGGTTTTTGAGGCGATTAAGTTCCAAGATAATCTTTATGGAACTGTAGAAGACTTCTATTTCGATGACCGCTTTCGGGCGTCAGAGGACATTGAATGTTGGTTTCGCATTGCCATTCAGACGGATTGGCAAATTGAAGGAATTCCCGAAGCATTAACGCTGTATCGGGTGAATTCAGGAGGACTGTCAGCCAATTTATTCAAACAACTGGAGTCTTGGGAACAAGTGATGGAAAAGACCCGCTCTTATGCTCCGGACGTAGTTGCCCAGTGGAAAAACCTGTCCAAAGCTTATCAATTGCGCTATTTAGCTCGCAGAGCTGTCACTCTCAAAGACGGCTCAACGGCGGTTAAATTATTTCATCAAGCGCTTACAACCCACTGGCGTATTCTGCTAAACGAGCCGCGTCGCACGGTGTTAACGGGTATAGCAGCCTATTTACTCTGGCTTCTACCTCAGCGGTTTTACCATCAGCTTGAAGGTCTAGCTCGGAAAATGACAGAGGTCATTCAAAGACGCCGCCTTCTTCAAGAGCAGTCTAGACAATCGGCATGAGTATTCGCCTTTTTTGGGCAAATAGGTTAGAGTTCACTATTTGCCCAATTGTGATTTAAACCTAAATCTCATGAAAGTTCTCTATCTGATCCAAACCCATCAAAATCCTGATCAGATATACAGACTTGTTCAGATTATTAAAACCTCAAGTCCAAGGTCTTATATCTTAATCAGCCATTCTTACAATTACTCATATTTGGATGCCAGTCCCTTCCTGAAGTTTCCAGGGGTTGAGGTAATTAGTCGTCAAGGAGGGCGAGGTAATTTCTCTCTAACTCGAGGATACTTAGAAGCACTTGACTGGATTTTTAGCCATAATATTGAATTTGATTGGCTCATCAACCTTTCCGGTCAAGACTACCCTACTCAACCTCTTCCCAAGATTGAAAATTTTCTCGAATCAACCAAGTACGATGGCTTTTTAGTATATTTCGATGCCCTTTCTGATTCTAAGCAAAATCCTTGGGGCAGTAAGTTAGGGAAAAGGCGCTATCTATACCAATACTTGCAGTTATCTGAATCACTTTCGTTCTGGCAACAGGCAATAATGAAGCCTCTACAAGAGGTAATTAATCATATGCAGTCATTGGTATACATTCATTCTTCTTATGGGCTGAGAATCGGAATTCCTGCTTATTGTTATCCATTTAATGCAAAATTTCTATGCTATGGAGGCTCTTTTTTTTCTACTCTTTCTCAAAAAACTGTTCAATATTTATATAATTTTTCTAAACATAATCCACAATTTGTTGATTACTATAAAAAATTAATTATTCCTGAAGAATCTTATGTGCAGACGGTTTTAGTGAATAGTCAACGGTTTAATTTATGCAATGAAAACAAACGATACTATGACTTTTCTAAAACTAAACTAGGTCATCCTCGCTTATTGACTATCGAAGATTATCCAGCCTTAATCAAGGATGACATTCACTTTGCTAGGAAGTTTGATATGACGCAAGATAGCAAAGTTTTGGATTGGCTAGATGCTCGAATATTACAGGTTTAAAAATGCAGATAATTGAAGAGTTAGTTAGGCTAGGTACTAATCCTAAAGTGTTAACAATCGCAGGACGAGTAACTACAAGTTTAGTTCTTTTCGTAGCGGGACTAATCTTTGCCAAGCTAGCTTCTAGCCTGATATCTAAATGGAATACGAGACGAGCCCGTTTCGTCGGTAAAACGGTCTACACGGTCCTGCTCGCCCTAGTGAGTGCGATCGCACTTCAGCAACTCTGGTCAACCAACAACATCTTCAACCCTGTTTCTAACAGTGCAGAGGTCGTAAATTCTCAGGACTACCAGAAAAACGTATCTTTAGGTCAGAAAAACGTTACGGTCGGAGGAGGAGGATACGTTACCGGTATTTACCTGCATCCCCTACAGAAAGACCTGGTTTATATCAAGACTGATGTTGGTGGTTTTTATCGTTGGAATCCCACCCTTACAAGCTGGATACCCCTAAACGATCACTTTTCACTGGAGCAAAACAATTACTACGGCGGAGAAGCGCTAGCACTTGATCCAAACAATCTAGATATAGTCTACATTGCTGCTGGCAAACATACCGCAGACTGGGCATCCCCGCAAGGAACCATCTTCAAATCTACCGACAAGGGAGAAACTTGGAAGAAGTTGAACATTGACCTGAAGATGGGTGGTAACGAAGATTTACGATGGGTGGGAGAAAGGCTAGCGGTCAATCCGTTAAATTCCAACCTGATCTTCTTTGGCTCACGCTTAGATGGGCTGTGGCAGTCGTCTAATGCTGGTGCAACTTGGAGTAAGGTCTCATCCTTTCCTGGAAATGGAAAAGCAGGTATTGGAATTACAGTGATCGCATTTAATAAACAAACGCCTGGCTCGGTTTATGCGATCGCCTATGGTGATGGAGTATACCAATCTAATGACACAGGCGCTACTTGGAGCCACATACCAGGAAGTCCCCCTGAAGCAAAGCGCTTAGGTCTAGCGAGTAACGGTATTTTGTATGTCACTCACTCCTCTGGAGTGAGTAAATATGCCAATGGAGCTTGGAGTAACATTACGCCATTCAACACCACAAATAATTTCAACGCCATTAGTGTTAACCCATCAAGTCCTAATGACCTGCTAGTGACACTAGGCGAGAAATCAGGAGATTCTGAAATTTATCGGTCTTTAGACGGGGGAACCACCTGGACTAAGAAGGAGAAGTCCATGAAGACGACGGTTCCCTGGTGGTCGAATTATATGCTCTTGAATCCCTCGGTAGCCGCTATTGAGTTCGACCCCCAAGTTCCAGGAAGGGTCTGGTTAACTGACTGGTTCGGGATCTGGCGGACAGAAGACATCAATACTAGTACCGTTACTTGGACAAATTATGAAAAAGGACATGAGGAGATTGTTACTTTCTCGCTAGTTGCACCGCCCTCTGGAGCTCTTTTATTGAGTGGTGTAGCGGATGTTGATGGTTTTTACCATGACAAGGGACTAGATGCTTACCCCTCTCAAGCATTGGGCAACAATGGTCCTTTTTTCGACGATACCTACCATATCGCCTACTGTGAAACAGACCCGTTAAAAATGGTGCGTGTTGGTGGTAGTCGGGATAAAAATACTTACACAGGAGCCACTTCAAGTGATGGTGGTCGCACATGGCAGCGGTTTGCCTCATTTCCCTCCGACACGATGCCAACACGGGTCGCTGTCTCTGCAACTGACCCCAATACCTTCGTTGTCACTGTCAGTAAGGGTCAACCTCTAGTTACTAGTGACGGTGGCTGGTCTTGGAAAAAGGTGTCAGGATTGCCCAATGGCTTTGAAGGTCCTTGGAACTGGTCTCAACCCCTAGCAGCGGACAAAGTGAATGGCAATACCTTTTATTATTATGCTGATGGCAAAGTTTATCGCTCCCAAGACCGAGGGCAGTCATTTTACTTAGCGAATAGCTCGCTGCCTAGCGAAGATTGGCACACGCTTCTTACGCCTCCCAGAGCCAAGGGTGAAGTTTGGGTGAGTCTTGATTCGCAAGGACTGTACCGTTCAACGAATGGTGGCAAGACATTCTCCCAGCTGGACAAGGTAGAGAGAGCCTATCTGTTCGCGCTTGGAAAGCCACCGAACGACAGCACAGTTCCAGCACTGTACCTGTACGGCAATATTGCCGCTATGGGCGAAGGAATTTTTCGTTCTCTAGACCAAGGAAAGACTTGGACAAGACTGAGTGTCAACTCTAAGCCTATAGGTAATAGTCCTAATGTAATGGCGGCAAGTTGGCAAAAGTTTGGTCTCGTTTTTGTTGGTACAAATGGTCGGGGAATTTACTATGGAAGCGTTTAAGTTATTTCTGTATTAGTGCATCGCAATTTAGCTAACCAGAGTGCGATGCACCGTTTGCTTCTTTTCTTACTGACCATTTTCCGATTTTACAAGTCAGGAATCGACTTCAAAATCCGGATAGCATTAATACTCTGAAGATGGAGCTTCTGCTTCAAAATTAACCAACAGAAGAGTGGCCCACCGATTAGGTATCGCTTCCATAACCGTTTGGGCTCAGAGAGTAGCCTATGCAACCATTCCAATCCAATTTCTGTCACCCATTTAGGCGCTCGTTTTTTATTACCCGCCTCAAAGTCAATGGTGGCCCCGATCGCAAAAAATATCTTAATATTGGGCAACTGGTCTTTATACTTATGTATCCATTTTTCTTGCTTCGGTGCTCCTACCCCTACTGCGAGGACTGTTGCACCTGAGTTTTTGATTATTTCAATAATTTCCTGACACTCTTGTTCATTCTTTTCAAAGCCGAAAGAGGGAGAGTGCGCCCCGACCACAATTTCTCTACCCATTTTGGCATTGAGCTGTTCTTGGGCCTTGAGTGCCACTCCCTCTTTAGCTCCTAAGAGGAAGATTTTAATATCTTCATTATTTTTGTGATAGTTACAAAAAGCCGGAAAAAAATCCGACCCAGACAATTTTTCCTTTATAGGTGTTCCTAAAAATCTAGAGACATAATAAAGAATTTTACTATCACACAACTTATAATCTGCTGTCTCGTAAACCTCAAAAAAATCTGAGTCGTTTTCTAGCAAGAGTAGATGATCGACATTGGGGGTGAAGACTACACCCCGATCTAGCTGTTGTAAAACCTCAGACTCAGTGACATTATCAATGTCTACATTCAATATCCTAACTTTGTCCACTTTATCTGTTGGGATCGTGAGCTGGCTCATACAATAAAAGCATCCAATGTACCGTAACCCATCTGTTATAGCCTACCTAGAGCCAGCAGCGCCAAGACCCTCGTGTCGCTTCTGATGCCACTGCCAAGCATGTTTCAAGATCGTTTCTATGTCTGCATACTGGGGTTTCCAACTCAAAATCTGTTGAGCCTTCTGTGCACTGCCTACAAGGCTAGGTGGGTCTCCTGGGCGACGGTCAGCTAAGGTGACGGGAATGGGACGACCCGTGACAGTACGGGCTGCTGCTATCACTTCTTGAATGGAGAATCCTCGTCCATTGCCCAAGTTAAATACTTCAGTTTTCCCCCCTTGAAGCAAATACTCTAGTCCCAGAATATGTGCTTCTGCCAAGTCAGCAACATGGATGTAGTCCCGAATGCAAGTGCCATCTGGAGTATCGTAGTCGGTACCAAAAATTGAAATACTCTCCCGCTTGCCCAGAGCCGCCCACAACACTAGGGGGATCAGGTGGGTTTCAGGGTTATGATCTTCTCCCAAACGACCTTGAGGGTCAGCACCGGCAGCATTGAAATACCGGAAGCGCACGGAACGCAAACCATAAGCATGGTCAAAATCATCAAGGATGTTTTCCACCATCAGCTTACTCATTCCGTAGGGATTAATCGGTTGTTGAGGCTGGTTTTCTGCAATTGGAATCTGTTGCGGTACGCCGTAAGTAGCGCAGGTTGAAGAAAACACAAAGTTCTTGACTCCGGCAGCGCACATAGCCTCCAGCAAGGTGAGAGTTCCTACCACATTGTTGCGATAGTACTTAGCTGGGTTGCTCACCGACTCTCCTACATAAGCATAAGCGGCAAAATGCATCACAGCCGCAAATTCTCGCATTTTAAAAATTTGGTCTAGCAGAGTTCGGTCTGCTATATCTCCCTCAATCAGTTCTACCTTAAGTACCGTTTCTACTAAATCGCGATGACCGTAGACCAAGTTGTCTAAAATGACTACCTCATAGCCTGCATCTCTCAGTGCCAGAACAGCATGAGAGCCAATGTAGCCTGCACCGCCTGTTACCAAAATTGTAGGATTTGTCATTGTCGATACTGTTAAGTTCTTACAAAAAAAGGGGGGCAATCACACCCCATTTCCCTTGCTTATAGGTTAGTTTCGTCTCACCGTATGGTGTTCGTCTTCACTAGTATTACATTATTGTTACTAACCTGTGCACTCAGGCTTGATGGCTGATTTGCGCCAGTCTCATCCTTAGGCGGTGAGCCGCTACTAAACGAGAATAGGCAAACAAATTAGCGGACTGTTTTTAAGCTCTCCGTTTTTTGTGAAAATAAGTCGGTGAAAATGCTCAGTACTGTGCGATCGCGCACCTTAATATTGGCACTGATCGACATCCCTGATTGCAAAGACACTTTGCGTTCATTAACCACAAGGGACTGTTGATCCAACTGTATTTTAGCAGGAAAAGTATAGTAAGGGCGAATTTGTTCCGGAGGGAGGGCATCAGAACCAATCCAGATTAACTTCCCTTTCACATCACCAAATTCACTAAACGGAAATGAGTCAATTCTCACATCAGCCCGCATTCCTTCTTTCACAAAACCAATATCTTTATTGGTAATAAAAATTTTAGCCACCAGCGCATCATCAGGAACAATTTTCAGAATCGGTTCAGTTGTATTGGCAACAAAACCGGGAGCAGAGGGTTTCAAATCAAAAACAATTCCGTTACCAGGCGCTCGCAGCTCTTGATAGGTTAGAGTCAGTTCTGACTGCTTCAACTTGCTATCGATTTCCGCAATTTTTTTATCATTTTCCAGAATCGATTCCCTCAACTGACGTTTGATTGAGTCAAGTTTAGCGTCAATATCATTAATTTGTTTGTCATTCCCAGCAATCTGCTCAGTTAACTCTTTTTTCGTAACCGCCTGAGTATTTTGTAGTTGTTCTTTAGCCTTGGCAATATCCAATTCCAGGCGTAATTTTTCAGCCGTTAGCTGCTGCACTTCAGCTTGGCGCGTTCCTACCTCACTTTGCTGCTTGGTATACTGGATTCGGGAAAAGCCCCCTACACGCACAAGGGGTTCAAGATCAGTGAGAATTTTCCGCTCAATTTCCCACCGGTTTTTGGCATTCACCAGTTGAGAGTCGTTCTGGTCAAGCCGTTTTTTGAGCTGTTCAACTTCTGATGCCGCCGCCGCAACGCGAGAATTCAGTTCCGCTGTAGCAATTTGCATCCGCTGTCGTTGTTCGGGACTCAGGTTAGCGACTCGAGAGTCATCATTAATTCGAGATTGATAAAACTGCTTTTCAGAAATGAGAGCTTCTCTACTTTTAATCAGAGAGGGGAGTTCTGAGGAAAGCTCTACTTGAGTGCCGGGGGGTGGCGCTGGTGGGGACGCTGGATTACGAAGTGCAGCTTGATAAAACTGGTTTTCTTGAACTAACTTAGCGCGAATTTTCTTGAGGGAAGAAAGTTCAGCGTTAGCTGCCGTCGGATCGAGTCTGAGCAGCAAATCGCCTTTTTTGACCCGATTTCCGTCGCGTACATAAATTTCTTTAACAACCCCACCAACCGGAGATTGAACCTCCTTAACCGCGTCTTGTGGCTCTAGCTTGCCTTGGGCAGGAACCGCCTGTTCAATTTTGGCAACGCTAGCCCAAATTAGCCCAAATGTAGTGACACCCATAATCGCCCATAGGATGCTCCGCGACCAATGGTGGGATTGTCGCAGAATCACAGGCTGCTCAAATTTGACCTGACTCTTGGAGCGACTGCCGTTGGCATGACCCTTACCATTTAAGGGAGTTCCGTTACCGTTAGCGGTGCTGACTGTTACTGCAACAGGTTGGTTGGAAACAGCAGGAGATTTAAGTGCAGTATTGTTGTTTTGGTCTAACTTGGACCCATTTTGTTGGTTCATGGCTGGAGACTTCTACAAGTGGGAAGGGGATAATTTGGCTGTATGACTAGTTTTAGAGTTGCGCTTCTTGCTGAATATAGAGGCAGTAGTAGCGACCTTTTTGAGCCATCAATTCTTCATGAGTACCCTGCTCCACAAGCGCCCCCTGATCCATCATCAAAATCAGGTCGGCGTTGCGAATGGTACTAAGGCGGTGAGTGATGAAAAACACAGTGCGTCCTTTATAGACTTGAGCGAGATTTAAACACACCTGCCGTTCTGTGTTGTAGTCCAGAGCACTAGTTGCTTCGTCTAAAATCAGCAGTTGAGGGGATTGTAAAATTGTCCGAGCGATCGCAATTCGTTGCCGTTGCCCCCCAGATAGTGAAGAACCCCGCTCCCCGACCCGCGTGTTGTAGCCACTGGGTAACTCCATAATAAAATCGTGGGCTACCGCCACCCTCGCCGCCTCGATGATTTCTTCCGAACTAGCATCTGGATTGGTCAGGGCAATATTCTCCTGCACCGTACCATCAAATAACAGCGTTTCTTGGGGAACAATGCCAATCTGACGCCGCAGAGAATACAGTTCGACCTTACTAATGTCGTAACCATCCACGATAATCCGACCCCCAATTGGATCGTACAGCCGAGGTAACAGCTTGGTTAGAGTACTCTTACCCGAACCGCTTTGACCGACAATCCCGACAAACGTGCCAGCGGGGATTTCTATATTGACATTGCTCAACTGCAAGGGGCCACTGGGGGCAAAGCGAAATGAGATATTCTCGTACTTCACCGTACCTTGAACGGTTGGCAGGGCAATATTATAACGGTCAGTTTCGTCGGCTTCTTGGGGCGTATCCACGATATCACTGAGGCGTTCCAAGGATAGCGCTGTTTGCTGGAAGTTTTGCCAAATTTGGGCTAACCGCAGCAGTGGACCCGTGACGTAGCCAGAGATAATGCGGAAAGCAATTAACTGCCCCAAGCTTAATTTTTGATCCAAAACCAGATAAGCTCCCACCCAAAGCACCAGTAAGGCAGAGAGTTTGTTTAAGAAATTGCTGGTTGAACTAGCCGCTGTGGAGGTCAAGACATTATTAAATCCATCACTCACATAGCGAGCGTACCGTTCTTGCCATTTCCAACGGGCTCGCAACTCTATATTTTGCGCCTTGACGGTGGAAATTCCGGATAATACCTCGACCAAATAGGATTGAGTTTCCGCCTGACGCTCAGCCTTGCTGCGTAGCTGTCGCCGGACAATAGGTGACACGAAAACGGTGAGTACAATAAATAAAGGAATGACCCCCAACGTCACCAACGTTAGCACCCAGCTATAGATGAACATGACGACGATGTAGACGACGGAAAAAACCGCATCCAACACCACCGTCAACGCTGTGCCTGTGAGAAACTGGCGGATATTTTCTAGTTCATTAATCCGAGTGGCTAATTCCCCAACCGGTCGTTTTTCAAAATAGCGTAGTGGTAGGCGCAATAAGTGGTCGATAATTTCCGAACCCAGCGCCATATCAATGCGATTCGTCGTATCCACAAATAAGTAGGTACGCAGACTCGTTAATAGCGCCTCAAAAATAGCAACCGCTACCAGTAAAACCCCAAGAACGTGCAGAGTGTCGATACTGTTTTGCACAATCACCTTGTCGATGATCAACTGAACCATCAAGGGATTGGCTAGACCAAACAGTTGGACAAAGAAGGAGGCAATTAAAACTTCAATTAAAACTCTGCGGTAGCGAATCAGGGAAGGAGCAAACCAAGATAGTCCAAACCGCTCTTTGGGAGTTTCTTTGGTCGGTTTGAGCAGTAGCACCTGCCCCTCATCTCCCCAGTCTTCTATAAAACGTGAAGGTTTGAGGCGCTTGATGCCACTATCGGGTACGGCTAGCACCAGTTCTCGTTCGCTGCTCTCGTAGAGGATGGCAAAGCTATCTTGCCAACACAGCAATGCTGGAGTGGGTAGGCGGCTGACTGCCACGGCTGGAACGCTAACCAGTTGGGCAGAGAGCCCCATCAATTCGGAGATCGCACCACAGTGCTGGAGAGAGAGTCCGCCGGAGCGCGACTCTTGGTTGGCAATCACACGGCGGAGCATATCCTTACGGAAGGGCATTCCCAAATGCTGAGAGAGCATTTGGAAACAAGCAAGTGTCCCATCCACCGGCCCTCTGCCATGAACAAAGGGATAGTTTCGCTTACTGGAATTTCCACCGTAGGCGTCGATGTCGGCGGCAGCCGGTTGTTCTGGGGCGTACGGAATCTCTTCCGTTGTGGGAACGAGGCTACTACCTCCTCCGTCAGGAGTGTCAGTGGCTTCAGCGGATAGCAAGGGGGTATCTGGGAAGAGGACTTGAGCTGGAATTCCCACTAGGCGAGTCGCCCCCGCACCATTGACAATGAGTGTCGCTACTTCGCCCGAATTGACGCACGAACCAACGGGTACGTTCGTTGATGCTCCCCCACTGACAAACCATATCCGATTAGCATCCAGTTGGCTGGACAGTTGCCCACCACGAGGGATATTACAGACGACAGCGCTTGACCAAGCTTGTAGGGCAAGTCCTTTAAGATTTCCTTGTGTCTCAGCACGCCGTGCTAGTTCTGCCCCCAATAGGTCGAAAACTTCGATTAAGGCACTGCGCGAACGAAAGGCAGAGGCTAGGGTGGGTTCAGTATCCAACCAGGCCGAAAAGTCTTTAGTACTGAGGTGAAGACAAACGGTTTCTGTTGAGGCGATCGCCGTTTCACAAGGAATGCCTCGCACCAAACTGACCCAACCCAGTACTTCCCCCGGTTGCAGCAATTTCAAGGTGACGGGTGTCCCGTTGCGAGGGTCATATCCCAGAAGACGCGCTTGCCCTTGGAAGAGAATCGAAACTTGGGCAGGCATTTTCTCCCGAATCACAATAGCCTGACCCATGCGATAGCGCAGCAACTGGCACTGGCTTGACAGTTTGGCTCGTGCTGCCGATGACAACTGATCAAACGGATAGGTGCCAGCTAGAAATTCTTGAATCGAGGTCGTATAGGTCATTAGATCTCACTTTAAAATTAATCCTGAGTCGGAGACTTGTGAGTGAGGCCAGAGATGGTCTGTAGCTCTTGAGTTCGGCTCATGCTATCTCGTATCCGTTCGTTTAGGACTATGTTGCTATAGTACTTATCTCTCTGGGGTTGCCAACTTATGCAAGAGGACTGCCCAGACTAACCAAAGATAGATGCTTAACTGTTAAAGTTAGGCGATATAAAATCAGAATTGATTTAATTTTTGTTAATCTTCAATCAACAGGTCTTTTGGTGGTGATCTCTTTTATTGTCTCAGGTTCCACTATTCTCAAATGATTAACGATTACTTAAGAACGGCTACCTGCTGATTCAGTTGCTCAGAAAGCCAAGTTGTAAAACATTCATTCAGCAGCCGTTGGCGCATTGGGGTATCAAGCTGAGCCGGGAAAAACTTTTCTAAGCGGACAATGACGAACCATTCTCCCAGCCGTGTCGGCGGACAAAGTTGACCGGGTTGACTCAAACGCAGCATTTGGGCAATCATCGGGTGAGGCGTACTCAGCTCAACCGGGCCAATTAACCCCCCCGTCTCTGCCTCTGGTCCTTGGGAATACTCCCGTGCTAGGTCAGTAAACGACTGTTCTCCTTCTTGGATTCGGAAATACAGTTCTTGGGTTGTTCCTGGGTCTTGAGTCCGAATGAGAGAGTAGATCACTCGGTCTAGTTGGGCTTTACGACTGAGGAAATACGATTCCAGTTTATGACCCCAGGTGGCCTGTTTGAATTTTTCAATTTTTAATCCCCGGACGGTTAAGGCTTCTAGCTGTTCGGGTGTCATTTTATGCTGCGCTGCCCAAGCTAGTTTCGCTTCCTCACTTGTAATTTGCTGCTGCTCAAAGAACTGTTTTTGGGCTTGGGCTGTCTCTTCAGGCGTGCAGCTAACTGAAGCGATCGCCTGGTCGATAATTAGTTCACGCAGCAACGGTGTTAGCAGCTGGTAACTGGCTAACAGGGGAATCAGTTCTTCAGCGGTAATCGTGCGATCGCCAATTCGTAAAATAGCACTCATACTATAAAACCAATTTTATGTCAAGAACTTTAAGGTGTAGCTAGGGAGCACAACCCATATTTTGACACTCCAATGGCTGAAAGCATGTTGGATGATTAAGAGATTTTCACGTTTAACACCCAAGTCCTCAATTAAAGCACTGGCGGCTGGATTAGGCTAGTTGATAAAATCTGGCCACTAGAGACGATTCAAGTGAATCACTCGATAGTAGAATTCCAACGCCAAAGAATCGAGGAATTTACCCCATTATGGTGAGCTACAAAAAGCTAGATAACATCTACCTGCCAGACCCACTCTACCAATCCCTGATTGCCTATCAAAAGCAACGAGGATTCGGGGAGACTTCAGACGCGATAGTCGCAATCTTGGCTCAATTCTTTGACAAGAGTGATGAAATCAAACGCTACGCAACGGTGGAGCAAATGGAGGAACTGGAGAGGAAAGTGAGTCACCTAAGCCAGCAAGTTACACAACTATGCCAAATCATGGCTAGTTCCGCCCAAAGTGAAACAGCTAGTACGGTCTTCGCAGGTAGCAATGCATACGCTTTTGAGAGTACCGACTTTGATGAAGTGGAGGACGAGCCAGACGAAATTCTGTCTGACTTCCTAGAGCCTGGAAGTTCTTCTTCCCCATCTAGGTAATTTGTAAGTTAGTCGCCCATGCACTTGGCCCGCAACAACGGAATAAAAATTCCTCTCCCCCTACTCTTTTCAGAGATATTTCTCAACCATTTGCAGCAACTCTTTGGACTGTGGAGGCTTACCTAAAAACTCAGTTGCACCAGCTTGCTTAGCGCGAAATCGGTCAATTTGGGTATTTCGAGCTGTCAGGATAATAATTGGCGTCTTCTTAAACACTGGGGTTTCTCGCAAAAATTTACAGATGCTATAGCCATCAGCATTTGGCAAATGTAGGTCTAGTAAAATTAGATCGGGCTTATGCTCTATAAGTTCAGAGAAACCTCGCATTGGTTCTAGAATAATCAACACTTCATAGCCGGCTGGCCTCAAGATTTTTTTCAGCGTGTAAGCTAAAACAGGACTATCTTCAATGCAAGCAATTAAACCTTGTTTGTGCGTTGATTCAATCGGCTGAAATTCTAGCAGGGGGAGTTCTTCTGCAACAGGCTGTTTAATATTTGGTACGGGTAAATCTGGAATCTCATGGAATTGCACTAGCCCCTTTTCGACTAAAGGCAGCAAGGCGCGAGGTACCTCACTTACCGATTTCTCCAGATGCAAGGCAATATCCCATAGGGTAAACTCACCGTTAAGATACTTGTCCGAAACTGGGAGTACTTGAGGCTCTGCCCCCTGCCGTAACGTTGGTGCGAGAGTTGGGTTGAGGCGATTTAAACCAGCAGTTTGCCATTTTTGCTGCATCTGTACTGCATTATTGAGAACTGTCTGGATTTCTTTGACAGACAAGGCGGCGGCAGACAAGGCTGGAAGTTGGGAAAAAATAGATTTAGTTTTTTGACTAGGCTTCCAATTACTTTTTATGTCTGTGTAGCTACTTAGCTCAAACAAACATTCTTGGACAACGCTACGAATCGCTAACTTGGCTTGGATTAGGCTCAGTCGCTTTGCATTGAATCCTTGTGTGAGGAGCTGACATTCCCAAGACTGATTGTCCGACAATTGAGAGTATTCAGCATTCCAGTTCCAGTTAGGGCAATGCTGCTTTAACGCTCTTTGCCAACGTCTCATAGGATGGCGCTTATCTATAGCATAGAGTAACTTACCTTGGACAAGGTGAAGATTCCAAACAACCTTTTTGTTACTTAGGATTAGTTCTCCGTCACTCAGTTTACTGAGGTTACCTAATTCTTGAGCCAGACTTGTTAGTATCATTGGTGACAAATTTCAGGAGTATTGTTTAGGGATTGGAAATTAGGATGATGCAGTCCCCTAAAACTTAAAGTTAATTAAATGGTAGATACAGACTAATCTGTCTTGTCGCCGTTACCGTTCGCTTGGAATCAAACCCAAAAAAGTAGACAGCTTCGACTTGCACAGTGTGTAGATGAAGTGAGCAGTAGATGAAGGAAGAGAACTGGGTTCGCTGTCTGGTGAAGGACTCTCTAGCACACCAGCGTTATTTTTTAGTATCTAATTATACATTTCTGCTATAAAATGCACCTTACTTTCTCATACTCGTATATATTAATTGCTGTTTCAGCCGAATGCCCAACGAACTAACAAAAGTTACCGAAAGAGCGCTACTTTCCTACATGGGAATTATAAATAATTGATGAATGTTCGTTTAATTTGTTGCTGATAGCAGCCAATTGAAATAACATTGATATAACTGTAATACAGCAGTATGACAGATTAAAAGCTCTTACATTAGGAAAGTAGTGAGCTGGTAGTTGTCATGGTTTTTTAGGCATACGAGGAATTAGATACATCAGGGGTATCTATTTCTTTGGCTTCAATTCTACAGTTTTATATTCAGCCTAATTCTTCTCTAATAATTGATAGAAACTGAGAAAGAATATAGGGCAGTTTTTGATGAGCTGGCCAACCCTCGATACTAGAGGTAGCCTTTTTTGATGTGCGGTACATCTCTCTTGAGACAGGGACGAGAGATTAGGGGATAAACAGTACTTCACTCGATTAAGAATCGTTATATAAAACCTAGAAAGTCACGACTACCCGAAAAATGGGGTGCAAATTCCAAAAAAAATCAAGCCTTCGCTAGAAGAGCAGATACTGAAGTCTTGCACCTAAGGATGAGGAAAGTTTGACGATGAACAAAATCACTGACCAATTGCGAATCATTAATCAATTGCGAATTACAGTAGTTGTATTACTTTTATTTGGTATTTTTAATTTAGTGACAATTTATAGACAAATCGATAGCCTGACGAGTGACGGTAGAATCGTTAATTATGCGGGAATTGTTAGGGGAGGTACTCAAAGATTAATTAAGTTAGAACTATTAGAGCAAAATACAGATGACGTAGCCTCTAAGTTGGACAAAACAATCCAAGGACTGATAAAAGGAGATAAAGACCTTGATTTAGTCAGAGTGGAAGACAAAGATTTTCAGTCAAAAATGACACAAGTTTCCCAGTCTTGGTCTCGACTCAGAAGCACCTTAAAAGACTATAGGGCTAACCCTAATCCTCAAACGAAGGAGATTCTTTTAAAAGAAGGCGAAGAGTACTGGGATTTAACCAACGCCGCCGTATCATCAGCGGAGTCATTCGCTAAAAATAATGTACAAGCTTCCAAAAACTTGGCAATTATTCTTTTCATTGCCAACCTATTGATTCTAGTCATTATTTGGAACATCTCTCAATATATTAAATCGAGGCTGACAAGGACAATCAATACCCTTGCCAGTTCTTCAACCCAGATTTCAGCGACTATCGACCAGCAAGAACGCATTGCGAGTCAGCAGGCGGCTTCCGTGAATGAAACCACAACCACGATGGATGAGCTGGAAGCCTCTTGCCGACAGGCGGCAGAGCAAGCCAAAGCTGCCGTTACCGCCGCACAACAGGCACTTGGGCTGGCGCAGGGGGGTACTCAAGCCGTGGAGGAAACGCTGGAAGGCATGTTTACCTTAGAAAAGAAAGTAGGAGCGATCGCAGAACAAATTCTGTATCTGAGTGAGCAAGCCGATCAAATTGGCAGTATTTCTCAACTTGTTTCTGACTTAGCCAACAAAACGAATATGTTGGCTTTCAATTCATCCGTTGAAGCGGTTCGCGCTGGAGAGCATGGTAAAGGATTTTCTGTCGTTGCTAATGAGATTCGCAAATTAGCCGACCAGAGTGAAAAATCTGCTGAAAAAATTAGCGAGTTAGTTTCTGAAATTCAAAGCGCGATTAATTCAACAGTGATGGTAACTGATGAAGGGACAAAGACTGTAGCGACAGGTGTACAAAGCGCGCGAAAAACCAATCAAGCTTTTACTGGGGTGGCAGATGCTGTTAACAAAGTGGTACTGAACAACCAACAAATCTCGCTCAATCTCAAACAGCAAGTGGATGCCATGCAACAAATTGTCGAAGCGATGGATACGATTAACAAGGGGGCAAAAGAAACCGCCAGCGGCATCAGTCAAACCAAATCAGGTACCGAGCGACTTAACGAAGCCGCTTTGGTTCTTAAGCGGATCGTGTAGCAAGTTGCAGAAGGTAGAAGGCTCCAGGGTAGAAGGCAGAAGGTAGTAGGTAGAAGGCAGAGGGCTTTTATGTTCATTACTAGTATGTGGTCGTTTCAGCCTTAAGTCTGTCCTAACCTTTATGGCAACGGCTGTAAAAAGTAAAAAGGCAAAAAAAGTTTTACCTTTTATCTTTTTCCTGTATAGAAGGCAGGGAGAGTTATACCGGGGAATTATAAGTTAGTCTGACCCAGGACTGAGCGTGATGATAGAAGACGAAGAGCTCCGGAATCTGTATCAAATTTCAAGCGTTGAACGTTTGCAGCAATTAGAAGCTGGGTTGCAGCATCTACAAAAGTACCCGGATGATGCAACGATCTTGAAAGAATTGCGGCGAGAAGCGCACAGCCTCAGGGGAGATTCTAGAGGTGTGGGGGTAGAACCTGTGGAAACTCTCGCTCTTTGTGTTGAAAAGATTTTGGGACGCATCATCAACCAACAGATCGTTTTAACTCCACTTTTATGCGATCGCCTTGCTCACGGATTGACGGCAATCAGTCTTTTGGTACAGGAAGCTGTTACCGAGAAACCGAGTGGCGTGGATACGGCTCAAGTGCTGGAACGGTTGACGGCAGCAGCTTCGGAGCCACAACAGTCAAAGCAGGACGCTGCTGGAGATGCTCAAGCCGAGCATACGGTGGAACTTGCCCCCCAATCCTTCGTTCACAACGGCGCGATCGCACACAACGGCAATGCTTCTAGCTGTGTACCAACCCTAATAGAAGACGAAGCACTCCGGGAGCTTTATCAGATTACCAGCCTAGAACGTTTGCAGAACCTAGAATCTGGGTTGCGGTATTTACAAACGTATCCGAATGATGAAACAACGTTAGATGAATTGCAACGAGAAGCCCACAGTCTTACCGGAGACTCCAAAAGTGCTGGGGTAGAAACGGTGGAAATCCTTGCCCGTTCTCTCGAAGAAATTCTCTTAACCCTCAAACACCAACAGATTATACTAACCCAACAGGTGAGCGATCGCCTTCACCAAGGATTAGCTGCCATTAATCTTTTGGTAGAGGAAACTGTTACCGGTCAACCCAGTGGAGTCGATGTGGCTGAGGTGCGCGAGTGCTGGATGGAACTGTTGTTGGACTCACAACAGCCAAAGCACGAAGCCTCTTCCAATGATCGAGCCGATGTGGACTTTACCCCCCAAACATCCCTTGATTGGGACGGAATGCCGTCTCCCCCTCTCCCCCTCTCCCCATCTCGCCAACGTCCATCAACCTTTATCGAAGATGAATTCCTTCGAGACATTTATAAAACTACAAGCGAAGAACGCTTGCAGAAGTTAGAAGCTGGGTTGCTGCATTTAGAAAAGCATCCAGATGACGAAACCACTTTAGATGAATTGCTGCGAGAAGCCCACAGTCTCAAAGGTGACTCTAGAAGTGCAGACCTTGAAACGGTGGAAACTTTAACTCATGCGATTGAAGAAATTCTTTTAAGTATTAAACACCAAACGATAGTATTAACCCCAGAGGTGAACGATCGCCTATATCAAGGATTAGACGCGATCGGTCTTGTGGTCAAGGAAGCTGTAACAGGTCAACGAATTGAGGTTGATACAGCGAGCGTACTAGAACAGTTAATGTCGGTGGTTGTTGCACCTACTCCTCCAGAGTCTTTATCGGTTTCTCCTGAAATTCCGGCGGCTCAAATTCCAGCCATTCCAACTCCAGATTTACCCACTTCCTCGCTAGGAGCAAGTGAACCTTACCATATCGACACCATTCGTGTCCCAACTCGCGATCTTGATGTTTTAATCACACAAACGGAAGAACTCACCGTTACCAAAATCAACATCGCTCACGCTACTACTGAAATTGAGGAATTATCACGCTTGTGGGACAAGTGGAAGGCTTTTTATAAAAAGCAACGTCGTCGCGATTCCTCGTTGGCAACCAATCCATACCAAGAACATCTAGACAAAGCGATTAATGCCCTAACGTTGTTAGCTCAAGAAAATAGCATCAAGCTAGACTTCATTGCTGGAGAATTGCGAGAAAAAATTAGCACTCTACGACTTCTCCCTTTATCGACGCTGTTTCAGTTATTTCCCCGTGTTGTACGGGATTTAGCCAAACAGCAAGCGAAAGAGGTGGAATTAATCATTGAAGGAGGAGAAACCACGGCTGACAAGCGCATTCTGGAAGAAATCAAAGACTCCTTGATGCACCTAATCCGCAATGCGATCGATCATGGTATCGAGACTCCTGCCGAGCGAGAAGAGCTGGGTAAATCTCCTGTCGCTACAATCCGGTTGAGGGGTTACCAAACAGGGAACAACATCGTGATTGAAGTAGCTGATGATGGGCGAGGGTTAGACATCAAGAAAATTAAACAAACCGCCGTCAAGCGCAAGCTCTACCATCCAGAAGAACTGGAAAGCATGACCTCAAATCAAATTTATTCCCTCATCTTTGCTCCTGGGTTCTCAACTCGCACGTTTATTACAGAAATTTCTGGTAGAGGGATTGGGTTGGATGTAGTACGCACGAATGTCGAGCGGTTGAAAGGGACGATTCAAATCGAATCAACCCCTAGTCAAGGATGCACTTTTCGCCTTCAGCTAAGCACATCCCTAGCAACGGTTAATGCACTACTATTAAAGATACAAGGTATTGTCCATGCTCTACCAATGGAGTATGTGGAAACGAGTTTATTACTTTCCCAAAATGAAATTTCTACTATTGAAGGTCGAGAAACCATTATCTGGGAAGGTCAAACTATCTCCGTTGCAAATTTAGCAGATTTACTGCAACTTTCTAATTCTCCTGCTTATGCTGCCAGCGCTAAGTTTGACCAGCAATCGAGCGATTTGCGACCTTATATTCTCGTCAAAGTTGGAGAAGAACGAGCCGGATTTTTTGTCGATCGCCTCTTGGATACTCAAGAGGTAGTCATCAAACCTCAGGGTAAATTATTGAAGCGGGTGCGTAATGTCAGCGGTGCAACGATTCTTCCTTCAGGGGAGGTTTGCATGATTCTTCATCCCCCAGATTTACTCAAATCATTACACCAGCAGATTCCATCTTTTGTATCAACCAAGTCTAGGAAAGCCATTCACCGGAAGCCTGTTATTCTTTTAGTAGAAGACTCCATCTACGTTCGTACTCAAGAACAACGGCTTTTAGAAAAAGCAGGCTATGAAGTGGTGACAGCCGTAGATGGATTAGATGGCTATAAACAGCTAAAGAAACGTGATTTTGATGCAGTAATATCTGACGTTGAAATGCCCAATTTAGATGGTCTTTCGCTCATTGCTAAAATTCGGAAAGATCGGGAATATAAGGACTTGCCTATTATTCTGGTAACCACGCTTAATTCTGATGAAGATAAAAGAAGGGGAGCTGAGGCGGGAGCTGATGCTTACGTTATTAAAGGGAAGTTTAATCAAGGGTTACTCTTAGAAACATTAGAAAGACTTGTTTAAGTGTCTTTTTTTCAGGGTTAATTGCCATGAACCATAAATCATGAACTATAGCCAATGCCAATCCGAGTTTTATTAGTTGAAGATTCACAAGTTACCCTAGTAATTCTGAAAAGAATTCTCAATTCATCACCACAGATTGAAGTAGTGGGAGAAGCTCGCACAGGCTTAGATGCATTGGAACTCATTCCCCAAGTTCAACCCGATGTCATTTGTACAGACCTTCATATGCCAAAGATGGATGGGTTGGAGTTTACCTCTGAAGTTATGGTACTCTATCCTCGGCCAATTTTAGTGATTAGTTCTTGGGTGCAGGAAGCAGATAGTCTTCATGTTTTCCAACTTTTAGAAGCTGGGGCGTTAGATATTTTTCCCAAACCATCCGCAGGATTGTCAATCGAAGATAAGTTACTTAATCAAGAGTTAATCAACAAGATTCAAATCCTATCTGGAGTAAAGGTATTTAAGAAAAAGCGTAAGTCGTCTTCCCCGGTACGACACTTAGAAACTGTCTCTTCCAAATCTTATGGCAAACCAGAAATTATAGTTATTGGTGCCTCTACAGGTGGCCCCCAAGCCATTAATGAACTACTCGCTCAACTCCCTTCAAATTTCCCCATACCTGTAATTTGCATTCAACATATTTGTTTTGGTTTTTTGCAGGGATTTATTGATTGGTTAGCCACCAGTTGTCGTTTGCCAATTCAAATTGCTAAGCCTGGAGAGATACCCAAATCAGGGACGATTTATTTTCCTCCCGAACAGCAACATTTGGAATTAGATAACCAGGGTCGATTTACCTGCTCTAATTCACCGCCATTCGATGGACATCGCCCTTCCGTAACTGTCACTTTTCAGTCTGTAGCTAAGTTCTATGGCAAGGCAACGGTGGGAGTATTGCTGACAGGTATGGGTAGGGACGGGGCAGAAGGAATGCAGTGCATCGCTCAAGCGGGCGGTTTAACTATTGCTCAAGATGAAACGACGTCTGTAATCTTTGGTATGCCTAAAGAAGCGATCGACTTGGGAGCCGCCAAGCTCATTTTACCAATTCATGCGATCGCGCCGAAGTTACTGGAACTAGTGCCAAAACAACCCTATTTATCTAGAAAGCCGTAAGGCAGAGACCGCAATACTATTAAAAATAGAAAACTAGTGCAGGATTGAAGTGGTAAACCGTAAATCTTTAAGTGAAGACCTAATCCAATCTTTTGTTCGGTTAATCGCTAAGCAGACTGGAATAGAAATTAGAGAGCGAGACAGAACGGCTTTAATTGAAAAAATCTTTTCAAGAATGAAAGCTCTCAAATTAGACCTTCCAGAAACTTATTATCAAGTTTTAAACTCTTCAAGCAAAAAAAATTATCAAGAATGGGAAAATTTGGTTATTTTACTAACTAATACCGAAAGCTACTTTTTCAGAGACCAAGACCAGTTTACCCTACTGCGGAACCATATTCTTCCAGAATTGATTCAACGAAAACAAAATAACAAAACCATCCGTATTTGCAGTGCAGGATGCTCATCTGGAGAAGAACCCTATTCTCTAGCTATCCTCCTCAAGGAACTCCTTTCAGATATAGAAGAATGGAATGTAACTATTTTGGGAATAGATGTCAATCAAGAGGCACTTGCAAAAGCGAAAACAGGAATTTATAGACCTTGGTCATTTAGGCGGGTTAATTTGGAAATAGTAAAGCGGTATTTTCAGGTAATTAATAATGAATATCATTTAAAGGATTCCATTAAGAAAATGGTTGATTTACAGCCAATAAATCTAGTAAAAGATTTATTCCCTTCATCTAATTCTGAGCTGCAAAACCTAGATTTAATCCTTTGCCGTAATGTTTTTATCTATTTTGATTCATCGGCAATAGCAACCGTTTTGAATAAATTTTATGATGCTCTCGAACCGTCAGGATATTTGATTACAGGCCATGCTGAACTGTATGGTCAGGATGTTAGCCAGTTTGAGACAAAAGTATTTCCAGAATCAGTAGTCTATCAACGTATAGGCGATAACGGTATTGCCAGGTCGAGGCTATCTCTATCCAGTGATTTCAATTCTATATTTGTAGAAGATTTATCGGGAGAATTGAGCGATAGCGATCTGGTAAGCGCCTTAGAAAAAAGTAACATCAAAATGCAAATAACTGCCCTTAATCTTCTTAAACAATTGCCTTCTGAAGCTAAACTATCTAAATTGGGTAATCTAACGGTATCTGAACTTATTTCAAAACTAGAAACAGACTTAAAATCTATTAATCGAGAATCAAAATAGAAAATCAAAACGTTTTAATAGTCTGAATACCCTTTTCTGACATTGAAGTTGAAAAGGCGCACTTCATTCCCTTGCAACGGGCTGTATATGCAATACGGATGAACTGATACAGTATGGCATTATAGACCACACGGAAGGATATTAAAGTTAAGGGGGATGAGATGACTGTTGAACGAGTGAGTTGGATGCAATTAGCCTTACAGTGGCAGGGTTCAGTTGCCCCTAAAGTTTTTCCCGGCGTTCTCTTGTGTGGAGGATTGGGATTTGTCGTCTCTGTACTTTATTATTGGGGATTCCCCATATCTTGGAAGGGGTTCGATATTGTCATTACCAATGTGTCCTATAACTTGGTCTTAGGCTTATTATTAGTTTTTCGCACCAATACGGCCTATGATCGCTTTTGGGAAGGGCGCAAAGCTTGGGGAACTATAACAGCGTCTATCCGCAATTTAGGGTATCTGATCTGGGTATCGATCGCCGAACCTGAACCAACCGATCGCGCCAAAAAAGTGTCTGCCTTACGGCTATTAGTCGCTTGTGCGATCGCGACTAAATTACAATTGCAGCAACAGCCAGTAAACAGCGAATTAGAATCGCTGATGACAGAAGAACAATTTCTCAAGCTAAAACTTGTCCAATCAACTCCGCTACAACTAGCTGTTTGGATTGGGGATTACCTCCAGCAGCAGTATAACCGCAATTTAGTTAGTGCTAATCAACTAACAGCGATGAATGGTTTAATCAACAATTTATTAGAGGCTCTCACTACTTGTGAGCGGATTTCATTAACACCAGTTCCCTTGGCTTATGTGATTTATCTGAAGCGCTTGTTGCTAATCTATTGTATTTCTCTACCCTTCCAAGTTGTTAATACATTGCAGTGGTGGACTAGCCCAATCGTTATCATCCTCAGCTTTGTCTTACTGGGCATTGAAGAAATAGGAACAGAAATAGAAAATCCTTTTGGAGATGATGCCAATGATTTGCCATTAGACGAAATTTGTACCACAATATCCACTAATATCGAAGACTTAATAACCGTTAATAGTCAAGATACATTAGAATTAATAAATTCCCGGATAAGTAGGTGCGCTTAAATAAATCAAACCTAGTTGTAGGGTGGGCATTGCCTAGAAACAAACTGTTGTTAGGCTTGGGGGGTTATCCTATGCAATGCCCACTTTACGATTAATTAGATCCCTCTACTTAGAAGTAACTCATCAATAATTATAGCCACAAAATATCTTTGGCTATAATGAGTTATATCTCAAAAAAATTAAGATAAATGAGTTGCATCGACTATTTTTACAAACTTTTGTCCCGCCGTGACTATAGCACTTACGAACTCACCAAGAAAGCGAAAGAAAAAGGATTTGCATTAAGCGACATTGAGGAAGCTATTCAGGAACTTCAAAGTAAAGATTATCAGTCTGATACGCGCTTAGTTGAGAGCATGATTGCTTCCTATCAAGGTAAATATGGCAAATCTGTGATTAAGCGCAAATGCCGGGAAAAGGGGATTGCGGCTGAAGTATTTGAGCAAATCTGGGAATCGCAAACTGAGGGCGAGACAACGGGGGAACTGGATGATTTAAAAGCTAAGGTCATGCGAAAGTACAAAATTGATGACTTTGCTTCAATTGACCCAAAAACCAAAGCCAAGTTATGGAACTACCTTCAGTACAGAGGGTTTAATCCTAGTGAAGTTTTAGCTCAATGGCAGAGCGAACAAGATGCGGAAAGTTAAAAACAACGAAGCCTTACTTCACCCTTCACACGTCTTCCGATGTTGGTGCATGGTGGAGAATTTCTACCGTTTGCATTGTGACCAATCCGTCTTTAACCATTTCTTTGACTAAGGGCAAAAAATCATTTAATACCTCCTCTCGGTCAATAATGGTCACTACAATCGGTAGATCGCAAGACAATTCCAGCAGATGGGTGGTATGGATGATACTGTGTTTGCCATATCCCTCAATTGCCCGTGTTACGGTTGCTCCTGCGAGCCCCCGTTTTCGAGCTGTTTCAATTAGGGCAATATGTAAAAGTTGGTTGTGCCAGTGGTCTGATTCACCAATATAGATCGTTAATTGTTTCCAAGTCGTCATTTTCCTAAGCGGGCGAGGATAACGCCCAGTTGAACGCTGATGATTCCAAGTATGGCGCTCCCCGCCCAGTAAAAACTAAAGGCAGAGAAATTGCGCTCGCGCAGTAAGTTAAACATTTCTAACCCGTAAGTTGAGAACGTTGTGTAAGCCCCCAAAAAGCCGGTTGTCACCATTAACCGTACATCTGGGGGAATTGTTGCCACTCGTTCTAAGCTCAGGGTAACGAAGAATCCCATCACCAAGCAGCCCGTGAGGTTAATAAACAGGGTGCCATAGGGAAAAGCGGTACCGAATCGTTGGGCAAACCATAAGGTGAGATAGTACCGAGATAGAGCACCTGCGATCGCACCCAAACTAATCGCGATCGGAGCACGAACGGTAAAATCTTGCAGCATCTTCATTTTTAGGAGACAATTTGTTGTAAGCTTCCCAGCACCTCTATCAATTCACTCGGTTGGTGAATCAAAAAATCAGGATTATGCTTGGTTAGCACTTCTCCGGAGTTAAAGCCCCAACTAACTGCAATAACTTTGATGTATATTCTTTTAGATGCTTCGATATCTCGTGTTTCGTCTCCTACATAAATAATATCTTCAGGTTTTAAGTTGTTCTTCTTCATTAATTTCTTAAGCGACCTATCTTTACTAAAAATAGACGTTTCTGAATAAACAAAGCTAAATAAATCTTGCATTCCCTGCTTGTTAAGGAAAAGTCTAACATTTTGCTCAGAGTTAGACGTTAAAATTCCCAAACAGTTTCCTTCATTTTTTAAATGAATCAGCGCTTCTTTAATACCGGGAAATGTATGCAAGTCGTGAATTTCTTGATGTAAGTTGTCTCTGACTTTTTTCAGTAAAAATGGCAACTTGAAAATTGAAACTCCCGAACGCTTTCTTATTTCCCTAGAACTTAAATTTCTCAGTTTAGGAACTTCCTGTGGCGTCGTGGGTGGATAGCCAAATTCTCCAGCTAAACGATTAGTAATGCTGATCAGGACATCGAGCGTATCAGCTAACGTGCCATCAAAATCAAAAATAATTACTTTTTTACTCATTATTTAGGCTGGGCTTTTGAACAATGAGAGACTCATGAACTCAACAGAAGGGAAAGGAAACTAACCTTTGCTCAAAGCCTTAACCCCTAAAGCTCGAAATTTGGCAACTTGGGCATCATTCATACCCTTCACAACAACTAGCTAGAGGATTTTGCGGCATCCAGATTGGCTTGAGCATTTCGCCTTAACATTTCTGGCTTAATCCGCCGCAGCGCCGACGCCGTAAAGCGCCGATTCCAGTCATCATCCGATAGGTTGGCTAATTCCGTCAGCTTAGGCGCTACATTCCAGGGATAGGGGTGAAATTCTGCGACATCGGTTTCTTGGGCAAAGCGTTGGTTCCAAGGACAAACATCTTGGCAGATGTCACAGCCTGCAACCCAGCCTTGTAAGCGGGGTGTTAGAGACTTTGGCAAGTCTTTAGCGCGATTTTCTATTGTATGGTAAGCAATGCAGCGGTTGGCATCAACGACAAACGGAGGCGAGATTGCACCTGTGGGACAGGCATCAAGACAGCGGGTACAAGTACCGCAGTGCTGGGTATGAGGAGTGTCTGGAGTCAATGTTAGGTTGGTCAACACTTCCCCTAAAAACACCCAACTCCCATATTCCCTAGTAATTACATTACCATTTTTGGCAATCCAACCCAGTCCTGCCTGTTGAGCCCAGGCTTTATCCTGAACCGGTCCTGTATCGGCATAGTAACGTGCTAAAGTACCCTCTCCTTGCTCTAAAAGCCAGTTTGTCAATGCCTTCAACTTTTTATGCAAGACTTTGTGGTAATCTCGCCCCCAACCGTAACGGGAGATTTTGCCATATTCAGAACCTTGGGGACGCTGGTGAGGAGTGTAGTAGTTTAGGGCAACACAAATAACAGACTGCACCTCTGGCATACAGTTACGAACATTGAAGCGCTTGGGATTATCCATCCATGCCATATCAGCTTGGTATCCCAGCGCCAGCCATGTCTTCAGGTGTTGAATGGCGGATGCGTTAGCATCATCGTCTACAGCCGCAATGCCACATAAATGAAAACCTAGCGATCGCGCTTTCTGTTTTACCTGAGTGCTATTGACAGGTGCTTCTTCAGGCGGTGACATTGTTTATAAATGAGCCAAGCCTACCATTATAGCGAGTCTATTTAATTTTTGAACACTATCTAACTTAATACCCCAAAAAAGTTCTGCCAAATCCATCCAAAAGGGCAGGTGTGAACCTGTCGTTTTATTTGAAACTGATATCGTGACTGAGGAATTTAGGACTATCCGATGACCATTGCCCAAGACCAAAACGCAACTCCAACATTAACCTCTGCGGTTAACTTGGCTATCGAAGGAATCAATGAGCCAGTAGTGCTGCGCTATTTTCAAACGATGAATGCAGGTGAGTATGAAGCTACCGCAGCTTTATTTGCACCAACTGGCGCAATGCATCCGCCGTTTGAGCAACCCATTGAAGGGCAAGAGGCGATCGCAGGTTACTTGCAAGCAGAAGCCAAGGGAATGCAATTGCTGCCAACTACGGGAGTTGCTGAAACCTTAGAAGATGACCAAATTCAAATACAAGTCAGCGGCAAAGTGCAAACTCCTTTATTCAGCGTCAATGTTGCCTGGATATTCATCCTTAACTCAGAACAGGAAATTGTTTATGTCAAGGTTAAACTCTTAGCCTCTCCCCAAGAATTACTGAAACTCCGCCGCTGAAACCCACTTTCCAGGTGTTACAACAAAAGGCAGAAGGCAGAAGAGCAGAGAGTTTTTAGGTTTATTACTGCTACGTGGTCGTTGCAGCCGTTAGATCTGTCCTAACCTTTATGGCGACAGCTATACCAATTCACGTTAGGGATGATACAAATAGTTATTAGACGTGAAGGAAAAAGGTAAAACTCTAAAACTTTTTCCTTTTTACATTTTCTTTCTATCAGTCTATGTATCAAGCTTTTCGTAAATTGGAATTACAAATTGAAGGTTGAAGGTTAATACCAATCGGGGTTGAGTTCGATACTTATTTTCTAATTGCTCCCCCTTAACAAGGGGGGCTGGGGGGGGTTCCAAATGTGACATTGGAAAAGCTAATTGGTATAACATGTTCAAATTCAGTATTATGAGGATTAAAGCCAGTTAACTTAGCAAAAAATATAAATTAAATAATACAAGCCATGATAAAAGTTAAATTTTGCAACAAGTACAGCAAAAGCTAATTTTCACCTGCTGCGGGCTAAGAAAAAGTTACTGGCTGCAACCATCCCGGTATTCCCGTCTGGGTGCTTTTCTCAAGCAATCGCTGCTCAGGCTTAAGCCTAAGAGTCTTGATGCTAGGCGCTAGCAAGGCAACCCGCATTAAGATTTTTCTGACTTGGGCAAACTGGCTTCCAACTTTAAACAGTTACGACCATTGACCTGTAAGCGGTACTCTACTCGATCCATGAGTCGGTTCATAATCAGCCAGCCATAGCCGCTCTCCTGTTTATCCTCTGGATTAGGCGGCAGATAAGTGGAAAGATCAAAGCCTTTACCGTGATCCCAAATTTCTAGAATAATATCGCGATCTTTGACTTCTAAGCGAATCAAAACAGGTAAATTAGGTTGATCTCGATGAGCATGACGCACAACGTTTGTGTAAGCTTCTACCAAAGCTAGTCGCAAACGATTGGATTGACGTGCCCAATCTACCGAGTCACCTAGCTCCAGTTCCAAAGTACCCAGTAGCCAGCCTTCCACAATATTCAAAAACTTCAAATCACTCGGTACGTGCAGCTCCGTTTTCATCAACTACAGAACCTCCAGAGAAAGGATTGTTTGGTCATCTTCCTGAACATTGTTAGTGCGTTCTCGAATATGAACTAATAAGTTCGTCAAGTCAAAAGGTTCTGACTCCTGAAGCAAAAGTTGCCACAGGCCCGATGAACCTAGCATTGGACTGGTGCGTTGCTCACCATTTTGGGTATAACCATTGCTACCCATTGTGTCTTTAACCGTTGCCTCTGTAATTCCATCACTAATTAACAACAAAATTTCACCCGGATTTAACGTTAACGTTCCAGCTTTGGCCTTCCAAATCGGTAAAATTCCCAAGGGAATGCCACGAACCTGAAGGTAATTTGGCTCCACTTCCACTGAATTTTTGTCGGCGGAATGCTGTTGGACGACCAAGCGGTGGGACCAGACGATGGGATAGATGTGACCGGAATTGGCATAGACTAGCTGCCGTGTATCCGGAGTATAACGAGCCAGAACCATTGTGATGAAACAGTTGGTACTGAAGAGGTTGTCGGACATGATGCTGTTAAGATTTCGCATCACAACCTCTGGTTCCGGAGAGATTTCTTGAGCGAGTTCCCGCCGTAAGATAGAAATCGCGCTTGCCATAAACAAGGCGGCTGGGACGCCTTTACCAGAGACATCGCCTACCGCTAGCCAGATATCTCCTTGAGGATGCACATAGACTTCAAAAAAATCGCCGCCGACTTCTCGTGCTGCGTAGCAATGAGCTTGCACGCGAATGCCTTCCACCTCCGGCAAACTTTGGCGTAGCAGGTTGTTTTGAATTTGCCGTGCCACCTCCAGTTCAGCACGCATCTGTTGCGCCTGCTGTTGAGTCCGTTGATACAGTTTGGCCTGAGAAATGGCTAAGGCGGCTTGTTCGCCTACGGCTTCAATCAACTGCACATCTTCGGCACTCCAGGGATTTTCACTCTCTTGCTGATAGAGAGATAGAACTGCCATCAGCTGTTGTTGGCAGATCAAAGGAACCACAAGATGCACGACAGGATGCCTTTGTGTTCTGCCATGGATAATCTGTGTTTTGTAATTCTTTAGAACAGTTTGAATAATAGATTCGTCGTTAGGGAGAGCTGGGGTTCCAGCTTCAGATTCAGCTTGGTAAGAAAAAGACTCGGGCAGGACTTGATCACCATCTACAGGCTGCAAAATACAACCCGTTGCCTCAAAGTTGCGCCCAATCGTAGTAACCACGGTTTGTAGGATACTGCCATAGTCGAGGGACTCGCGAATGGCAGTTGTCACCACATTGAACAGTTCTTCTCGTCGTAAAGCGCGACGAAGTTCATTGGTTCTTTGCTTGAGAACTCGATAGGTATCTGCGGCTTGTTGCACCACCGATCTGAGGTTCTCAGGATTCCAAGGTTTGGTGATGTATTTAAACACCTTCCCGGAGTTGATGGCTTCCACCAAATCTTCAACATCCGTGTAGCCCGTTAAAAGAATGCGAATCGTTTCCGGAAAGCGGTCAACCGTTTTGCTCAAGAATTCAGTTCCGTTCATTAGGGGCATCCGCTGATCGGAAATAATTACTGCCATTTCCCCTTCAGTGTCCAAAATTTTCAGAGCGCTCATTGCTCCATCTGCTTTGAACACGCGAAAATCTCGCCGGAACGTTCTATAGAGCAAATCCAGGTTGTCAGGCTCGTCGTCCACTACCATCAGTTTAAGTCTGCTGTGATCTGCCTGACTCATGTGTTTACTCCGGGTCCAGGTTAGTTAGAGACGAGAGCTTAAGGTTCATCCGATTCATTTGTGGGAGAGAGTATCCGTCTCCCCATCTCTGGACAAAATTCTCCAAGCATTCTTCCCACTTGAGATGCCCCTGGTGTCTGACACTGATTCTTCCCTCTATCACTAAAAGTAACTCTTCTTCAAGCCTTGCCAGTGACCAGTAACCGATTGCCGGTGCACTACTGGTTGATCGAGAGTCAGGATGCCCCGCCTCTAGAGGCGGTTGGTTTGGCTTGGGAGGGTCTAAATCCCCCTCCCAACCCTGGTCACTGTTTACTGCTTTACAGGTCACTGATTGAACGATCTGGATAGACTGTTGATACAGTGTACTCTCAGTGTCCCAATTCCTATATGGCATCGGAAGATGAATCTATTGAAAACTATCGTAAATCAGGTCACCCCAAAAATGGCGAAAATGGGCTCTTGCTAGGTCGTGAGAGGCTCCAAAGAGTGAGTATTGGCGCCGTTGCAATACCCTTTATGCTACCAAGATGATGTGATGAAAATAAGCAATAAGACGAGCCAGCAGTATGAACTACCGCTGGCTCTCAATTCGTGCGTTGACTCATGCCCACGGAAATTAGAATAGGTACTGCCCTGTTTAAGGCTAGGTTAACCCACCAAGCCCGAACGGAGAGCGCGGACAGCGGCTTGCGTGCGGTCATCGGCACAAAGCTTATTCAAGATATTGCGAACATGAGTTTTGACAGTCCCCACCGTGATGTAGAGCTTTTCTGCGATCGCGGCATTGCTGCAACCTTCAACGATTAGTTGCAAAACCTCTAATTCCCGTTCGGTTAGTGGGTCGGCTTCGATCAGTTTGCTATACTCCGTTTCAGCCGCGTTGATCGTGACCGTTTTCAGTGCCGCCGCTGTCTCCGCACCCCGCTCAGCGGTTCGGGTTTTCTTGAGAACGATTTTAGCGATCGCTGGATCGATCCAAGCGTTCCCTTCATGGGTCACCTGTATGGCTTCGAGCAAATTATCAAAACTGATATTTTTCATGCAGTAAGAATCTGCTCCTGCTGCAAACGCTGCCAACACAGCGTCTTCGTTATCCTGCAACGTTAGTACGAGAATTCTTGTGTGGGAGTTCTCTTCAGCGGATTGAGCTTCTTTAAAGCGCCTTGTCAACTCAATTCCGTCCATGTCCGGCAGACCAATATCCACGATGCCGATATCGGGATGGGACGTTTCTAGTAATTTCAGCCCTTCAGTGGCATTGGCGGCCTCACCCACAAATTCAATTTCACTGCGCTGTTGCAGTGCTGTTCTAATTCCGACCCTTGTTAGGTCGTGGTCTTCAATGAGAGCAACTCGAATTTTACTCATCTTTAGTGTCCAGAGTGTGGAGGTTGATAGCTCTTACAGAGGAAGTTTATGAAGTTCTGGTAAAGCGTTGAGTGATGTCCCCCCATCGATAGGGGTAGGGATTTCAGTACTTTAGATAAATTCTGAATAATACTCGTCGTTGGATAAACCTCCTTTCCCTTAACTTTCAAGTACAGCGGGGGTGAAATTTTTACTGTGGAGTTAAGATTGCCTAAAACCCTCCATATATCCTTAAATCACACTTTACTGGACTGTGGCAATCTGCGTAACGCTTTACAAAACCTCCAGAGCCTTGAGTAACGTGTAGTGAAGCCAGACTGTCCTGTCTCTTGGCTACCTGAGCTCCTCTGGGTTGGCTAGCTCAAGTTAATGGCTTAATTACTCATTTTAACCCGCGCTGGTGTCAATATATCGGATTGATAGGGATGAACTCCTCTCACCTTTCGCTCAGGCGGCGTCAGATTGACCCGGATTCTTCAGCTCGTCGTCGAGGCGCTTTAATTATCTCGATCCCAGTGATTTGCTTGTTCGCCTCCCTTTTGGCGCTGGCCCTATTGCGCTCTAAATCAATAGAGCTGCGCGAACAGGAAAAACTGAGCCAGAGAACCATTACCCAGACGTATGGCTTACTCAAAGCCCTCGTAGAGGCTGAAACAGGGGTTCGCGGGTATTTGCTGACTAGGCGTCCAGAATTTTTGGAGCCTTATTTACAGGCGAAGACCAGCCTCCTCCCCAAGTCAATCGAGTCCCTAAGAGCTAGGGTACTCTCCCAACCGGCAAGGCGTCAGCAATTCCAAAAAATTCAAGTCCTAGTGCAGCAACAGATAACACTTTGGGATCAAATTTCTAGAGGAGGGCGAACGGCTAGCTTGCTCACGCTGAATGACCAGTTAGTCACCAGTAAGTTGAACATGGATCACCTGCGCCAAGAAATTGGCAAGTTTGCTGAACAAGAGGAGCGTTTTTTCAACGAACGTACCGCCGAAGAAGTCCGGTGGCGGGACTTGACGGATACTGTACAGCGAGTGTGCTTCGGCATCGGTCTGATTGGCGCAGGTGCGGCGCTGTATCTCTTCCAACAGTTAGACCAGGAATTAGCCCAGCAAGCGAGTCAATTGCGAGAAAGTAACGTTTACCTGCAAGCTGTTTTCGACAGCGTCGTCGATGGCATCCTCATCCTCAATGAGCGAGGGTATATTCAAGCCCTTAATGCTGCTGCTGAAGACATTTTTGCTTATGAACGGGATGAAATTCCAGGGTTACATCTACAACGACTGATGGCTGAATTGTTTGCCGAAGACAGTGGTCAAGTGATGCGGTCTCTTGTGGGCAACAATCAACACAAGCTACGCCTTCAGCAAGAGACAGTCGGGCGCTGTAAAAACGGCAAAACCTTCCCAATGGAATTTGCCATTAGCGAAATGCAGCTCGACAATGAGCATTTGTTTATTGCAATCGTGCGGGACATCACGGAACGCCGACAATGGCAGGAAACCCTGCTCAAACAAGCTCAGTTGCTCAATTTAGCCAATGACACCATTATTGTGCGTGACCTGAACGATACCATCACTTATTGGAATCAAGGAGCCCAACGGCTTTACGGCTTTTCATCGGCCCAGGCCATTGGTCAATCGATCCACGCCCTCCTCAAGACCGAATTTCCTCAACCCCTAGAGGAAATCCGAGAAGCTTTGTTCCAACAAGGCTACTGGAGTGGCGAACTGCTGCATTCCCGACAAGATGGCATCCGCGTTGCGGTCAAGAGCGGTTGGACATTGCAACAAAATGAAACAGGGGAACCGATGGCTTACTTGGAAATCAACCAGGATATTACGAAACGCAAGCAATCCGAGGCCGCTCTACGCCAGAGCGAAGAACTTTATCGCACCCTGGTAAAGAACTTCCCGAATGGCGCTGTATTTTTGTTTGATGACCAAATGCGATACACCGTCGCGGAGGGGACAGGACTCGCGACAGTGAATCTGACGAGTGAGGAATTGACCGGTAAGACCATTTGGGAGACTTTGCCACGGAAAATTGCTCAAGTTTTAGAGCCAATTTATCGTGAAGCGCTCCAAGGGAAGAGTACCGTTACAGAAATGCCTTTCGGTGACCGCCTCTATCAAGTTCATGTGCTGCCTGTGATTAATAAAGACGGCAAAGTCTTAGCCGGCATGGCGATGACGCAGGATATTACACAGAGTAAACGAGCAGAAAAAGCGTTGCGATCGCGCGCTGAAGAATTAGCACGACTGACAACGGTACTGGCTCAAACCACAACCAATCTAGAAAAGCGGAATGCCGAACTCGACCAATTCGCCTATATAGTATCTCACGACCTCAAGGCGCCCTTACGAGCGATCGCCAATCTCTCGCAGTGGCTAGAAGAAGACCTCGAAGAACACTTGAGTGAGGACACTCGGCATCAGATGAACTTACTGCGCAACCGTGTTCATCGCATGGAAGCCTTAATTAACGGTCTTTTGCAGTACTCCCGTGTGGGACGTCTCCGCACCGATTTAGAACTGGTGGATGTGGAAGGATTACTCGCCGAAGTCATCGACTCCTTGGCTCCTCCCCCTGAATTTACCATCACAGTAATGCCAGGAATGCCAACGTTGTGGACAGAACGATTGCCTCTCGAACAAGTCTTTGCCAATTTAATCAGTAATGGAATTAAGCACAATCATCGAACAGAGGGTCAGATCGTAATTTCAGCCCGTGAGCAAACAGACGATTACGAGTTTGTTGTTAGTGATAATGGCCCAGGAATTGCTCCGGAGTTCCATGAAAAAGTGTTTGTCATGTTTCAAACCCTAGAATCCCGTGATTTGGCAGAAAACACGGGTGTGGGTTTAGCTATTGTGAAGAAAATTATTGATGATAAAGGCGGAACCATTTCCCTGGAATCGAATCGGGGTCAGGGGGCAACCTTCCGCTTTAGCTGGCCTAAACACCCGATGAGATGAGGCAATGAGTGATGGAGGAAAAACAACTCAGCGTTTTACTCGTTGATGACGACGAAGTTGATGTGATGACAGTAAAACGGGCGTTTAAGAAAAACAACATTACTCATCCACTTTATGTAGCCAGCAATGGTCTTGAGGCGTTGCAGCTGTTATCCGGTAATACTTTGCCCAAGTTGCTACCGCAAGGGCGAAGATTAATTCTGCTTGACCTGAATATGCCCAAAATGAATGGCATTGAGTTTTTGCGAGAGTTACGGGCTGACCCAGCACTCAGAGCCATTCCTGTCATTGTCCTGACAACCTCGAATGAGGATAAAGATAAAGTAGAAGCTTATAATCTTAATGTGGCTGGGTATATTATTAAGCCAGTTACGTTTTCCAAATTTGTTGAGGCGATAGCGACGCTAAATAAATATTGGACACTCACTGAACTGCCGTAGAACGGGATGAACCTGGATGCTTTAGCCACTAGTGCTGTTAACCAATAACTATTGGCGCGTCTTAAGGCAGATAAAATGAACCTGCCAATGTGAAGAGACAAAAAGCAATAGGATTTTTAGAGAATAATTATGTAAGAGTTAACAGCTAAGAGCAGAAAGCTAATGCATCACCGCTAAATATGGAAGAAATTATTAAAATCCTGGTAGTGGAAGATGATGAAGTTGATCGCATGGCAGTGCGCCGAGCGCTGAAAACGGCTGGAATTCAAGCTGAATTAACAGTGGCGGTTGACTGCAAAAGTGCAATGGAAGCGCTTTTGGGAAACGTAGGGGATGGCTACTCGACGAGAACGCCTACATCAGACTCTTTAGAGGCTAAAACCTTCCCCTGGCTCCCTTTGGGAGCCAATTTGCTAACAAAGGACACTCAAATACCTAAAGCGGCGCCTCCACAAGAGGCTTGTGCACAACAACACCTGTCGCCAACAGCAAAGACTAGAGGTAGGTACTGGACTAACACTATCCTGAATGAACCTAACTTTGAGTGTGTTTTACTCGACTATCGCCTACCGGATGGTGATGGACTAGGATTGGTGCAAAAAGTTCGGGGTGCTGGACTCAAGATTCCGTTGGTGGTTTTAACGGGTCAGGGAGACGAGCAAACTGCTGTTGAGCTGATGAAAGCTGGAGCCTCTGATTATCTCCCGAAAAGCAAACTCTCTCCAGAAACCCTCTCACGCAGCGTGCGCAATGCCGTTCGGATCTACCGCGCTGAAAAAGAGACGGCATTTGCCCAAAGGCGGCTACTCGAAAGTGAAGAACGCTACCGTTTGGTGCTCGAAGGCTCAAATGATGGAATTTGGGACTGGGATCTCCTGACCCATAAAATTTATTGTAATGACCGCCTCTATGAAATTACTGGCTTATCGGCTGAGGCGGTGGAGGTGAATTACGATCTGGTGTTTCATCTGCTGCATCCCGATGATCGAGTCCGCATTAGTCAGGCTGTTGCCGCTCACTTGGAAGAGGATGTAGAACTGGAGGCTGAATTTCGGCTGTTGCATACGTCTGGGGAATACCGATACTGTATAGCTCGTGGCAAAGCGTGGCGCGATGCCCAAGGGCAACCCTTCCGGATGTCAGGTGTGGTCAGCGATATTACCGAACGCAAACGAGCGGAAGAATCCTTACGCTTTTTAGCAGAGGCGAGTGCGCTGTTGTCCGCCTCCTTGGACTACAAAAAGACTTTAGAAAGCCTTGCTCAACTCCTGGTGCCTTTCCTAGGGGATGGGTGTGTGATCGATGTTGTGGAAGATGGGTTTGTGCGTCGGATGGGTGTGGCTCATGCTGATCCCCAGTACGAGGAGCAAGTGCAGCAAATGTACCCCTGCAACTCAACCGACCAGAATGGGGAGTGCCCTGTGATGCGGGTAATCCGGACAGGAATGGCTGAATTAGTGCCAGACATTGACGACGAGGCTTTAGGGTCGGTCACGGGCTATCCTGAATACCTGCAAAGGGCAGATGAGATGGGGGTCAAGTCCTATCTGATTGTGCCGTTGTTAGTACGAGGGCGGACGTTGGGAGCGATTTCTTTAGTGTCCACCCAACAAAGCCACCGCTATGGTGCGGCTGACTTAGTGCTAGCGGAGGAATTGGCACGTCGCGCCGCCTTATCCATTGAAAATGGTCAGTTGTATCGGGAGACGCAGGAGACGAGTGAGAACTTGCGTCAGGCCATTTTAATTTTAGGAGAGCAGCAGCAGCAATTGCGCACCTTACAGCAGCTCACCAATTTACTCAACCAGCGCTTGACTGACTTGCCGAGTTTGTTACGAGAGATGGTCAGTGCTGTGGTAAGTGCGATTCCCAATGCCCAGTTTTGCTTTATCGTGCTGAACAACCCTCAATGTGATGGGTTAGTCTTTACGGTCACGGCTGGGGTGGGTACAGAAAAACTGCGGCTAGAAAATACCTTCTCCCAAGAGGATGGCTTGCTCTCTCAGGTGCTTTTGACCGGCAAATCCCAGTTAATCCGACGCAGTGAGGTAAGTCACGATGACAAGCTCCCTAACGCCGCCTCATCAGCGTCGCCAGAGGACGTTCCGGCAGCAATTTATGCCGTGGCTATCCAGTCAGTACAGGCAGGATGCTTGGGAGTGCTTGGTATTGGGAATTGGGATGAGCAGGAAGCTTTTGATCAGGAAGACCGGGATTTGCTCATAGCAGTGGCGGAACAAGCTGCGATCGCGATTGACAATGCTCGCATGATTAGGGCGCTGGAGGAGCAAGAAAAGCGTTTAGAACATCAAAATGAGATGCTAGCGCAGAAGAACCAAGAATTGGAAAAGCAGGGACACCAGCTTCAGCTGAATAATCTGCAACTGATGGAAGCAGCGCGGTTAAAATCTCAGTTCCTTGCCACCATGTCTCATGAGTTGCGTACACCCATGAATGCAGTCATTGGTTTTTCTCAGCTGCTCTTACGCCAGCGCCATCATCAACTAACGTCCCAACAAGTGGATATGATGCAGCGCATTCTAAACAATGGCAAACACTTGTTGACGCTGATTAATGAAATCCTTGACCTGTCCAAAATTGAAGCAGGGCGTCTGGAGTTGAGACTGGAAACGTTTGATGTGAAAAAGCTCGTCAATGCAACCGTTGATGAACTCCGTTCCCTAGCGGATGAGAAGCAATTAGCATTGGTGGTTCACGACAACCTGCACAACCCGAATATGATTAACGATAGCGTCCGTCTACGGCAGATTATGGTTAATCTGCTCTCCAACGCGATTAAATTTACCGAGCACGGAAGTGTAGAGGTGAACGTGAAGGAACTTTCTCCTGCTCGATTGGTAATTACAGTCAAGGATACCGGGATTGGCATAGCTCAGGATGACTTACAGCATATTTTTGAGGAATTTCGGCAAATCGATCAGACGACCACGCGCAAGTATCCAGGTACAGGTTTAGGGCTAGCAATTACCAAATCATTAGTGCAGTTGATGCAGGGAACCATTACTGTTGAGAGCCAACTGGGTCAAGGGTCTACGTTCTACATCGAATTGCCAAGGATGGTTCAGCCCTCTGCTCAAAGCTATCATTCTACAGACCGTGTTTCCACGTCATTAGGAACCAGTCCTGCCCATCGAGAACGCTCGATTTTGGCCCAGACGTCCTTCCAGTCTCCCCGTGGGAAGCGGCTGTTGTACTAAGCTAATCGGCATTCAAGTTGCTTTTTAAAGAGCTCCCGGAGGCTTATTGAGGCTGGGAGAGAACTTCGTCAAATCCATGAACGAAACCACATCCGGAGATGATATCCGGGCATCGATAAAGGAAGCCCTAAATAGATAGGCAACCAAAAAACAAACGCCAGAAGTACTAGCAAAATAATGGTTATACTCGCACTTCGGTAGTGAGTTTGGTCACTGTACAGCCAACGGTCAACCAACCAAGCGAGGGCTAAACCCGAAAACACCGAAGCTCCCATATAGTGGTAGAGAAATGTGCAGCGAGTCACTGGCATCCAAGGTAGCAAGTTGGCTAACCAGGTCAGAAACAGGTAGAGGGCAATCCAAGTGTAGGGCGTTGGGGGAAATTTCCAACCAACTCCTTCGAGGAAGCGTTGCACTAATAGTACTAGCAACAACACCATAGCGGCTGTTGAGAGCCACCAGAGGAATGGGTTACCGATCGCGTGGACATCATAAACCACTTGACCCACGCCATTGGGTAACGGTGGGTAAGCTGGCACTTGTTCGGTCGTATTGCGAGCTGTTTGATAGAAGTAGGCAACTGGACGCCACATCAAAATCCAGCTATACCACCTAGAACAGTAAGGATGAACCTTAGGCCCATCGCCAATTTTTTCATGGAAGGTCAGAATTTCATGCTGCGCATCCCAGAAGCCAGGGGTGGGATTCATGATTAGATGAGGAATCCACAGCAGGCTGTAGGTCGCCACTGGGATAATGGCAAAGTTCCACAGAAAGTGGAAAACGTTTAACTGAGTCAAGTTTTGCAGTGGCGTTTTGTTCCATGCTGGATTCTGCGAATGCCATCCGCTGGGAGAGGTACTCTTGTATTCATGTGGAGAAGGGGGAAGCAGTTTTCTCTCCTTGTCCCTTGAGTGTTTTAAGAACTTACGCATCCCCTGCATCACCCAAGCAGCAGACCAGACCATATAAGCGCCCAGCAAGAACCACAAGCCATTCCACTTGATGCAAGCAGATGCCCCAAAAAACACGCCAGATAAGGCAAGATTGACCCAGCGTCGTTCTTTTCTCCCCAAGGCTTTGAGAAAAAATAACTGACCCAATAACCCCAAGATGACCAGATAGACGTTATTCAGGGCATAGCGGGACTCAACAAGGAAAATGCCATCTGTGGCAGCAAACAGCGTGGCAATCAAAGCATAGCTCTTACGCCGATTGAGTTCATAAGCGAGTGCGCCCACGACTAGGGGAATAAAAGAACCCGTCAACGCATTCATCCAACGGTAACTCCAGGTGGAACGCAGCGAACCTGTCAAACCGTTGACATTATCCTGCCCGATAGGAAGGTGAGAGCCAATCCACATGCCAATGGCGATAATGTATTGGCTCAGGGGTGGATGAGCGTTGAAAAAGTGTGTTCCCGTTAAGTAGTCGTTGGCAAACTTAGCGTAGTAAACCTCATCAAACACTAGTGCATTGAATCGACCCAGTCCCCAAAAGCGCAGGGCTACTGAGAGGAGAAAGATTGCGGTCATGCCTAGGCCAAACCAAGGAAGAGACGAGTGGGACAGCTTTTTCGACAAACTCATACAACTAAACGTTCTAGCTCCAAGCTTCTGAAGGAACTGTGTTACCTCATTGGGAACATTACACAATTAGACCTTAATCTTAGGGTGAGTTTGTATTGAGCTACAGTTATGAGTAATCATGAAACCAATGAGTTGAGTCAGCGTGCCACCGGTTCGAGTGCTGAACCATCGGCTCAACCCCCCCAAGGAGAGCAAGGTGTAATTGCCCGGTTCTTTAAGTTTCACGAGTACCAAACGAATCTCCGTACAGAAGTATTAGCCGGCATTACCACCTTTATGACCATGGCCTATATCTTGGTGGTCAATCCGGGGATTTTGTCGGATGCTATTTTTTTACAGAAGTCGGGTGATTTGTTCAATGACCTGGTACTTGCCACTGCCATCTCGTCGGCGATCGCCACTCTGACCATGGGCTTATTGGCAAATTACCCCTTTGCCCTGGCGCCTGGAATGGGACTCAATGCCTTTTTTACCTACTCCGTCGTTCTCAAACTGGGGATCAGCTGGCGCGTTGCCCTCACCGCCATCTTAATCGAAGGTCTGGTTTTTATTGTCCTCACCCTGTCCAACCTGCGTAGTCTCATCGTCACCGTCATTCCCGATTGCCTCAAACGGGCGACTGCCGCAGGTATTGGCTTTTTTATTGCCTATATTGCCCTATCCGGCGACCCGGCTAAGGGGGGTGCAGGCATTATCGTTGCCAATCAGGTGACTAAAACGAGTTTGGGAAATTTGGGCCACCCGCAAACCTTGATGGCTATCCTGGGAATTTTGATTACCTGTGCTTTTTTTGTTCGACGCATCAAAGGAGCACTCTTGTGGGGGATTGCGGCAACGGCTTTACTCTCGTGGATTCTAGGGATTGCTCCCTGGCCTAAGGGAATTATTGGCTGGCCTCAGGGATCGGGTAATTTGCTGGGTCAGGCTATTGTCGGCTTAGGTCAGTTGGGACAGACTAATTTTTTAGACTTTTTAGCTATAACATTTGTGTTTCTTTTTGTCAATTTATTTGATACGGTTGGCACCTTGACAGGAGTAGGAATTCAGGCGGGATACATTCAGGAGGATGGGGAACTGCCCCGTGCGAATCAAGCCTTAATGGCAGATGCCGTTGGTACCACTGTAGGAGCCGTTTTCGGAACTTCAACAGTGACCACATTTATTGAGTCAGCCGCTGGGGTTGCCGAAGGGGGGCGCACAGGATTCACGGCAGTTGTCGTTGCTCTGTTGTTTGTCCTGTCCATCTTTTTTACGCCTTTAATTTCTGGGATTCCTACCTTTGCAACAACTCCAGCGCTGCTGATTGTCGGCATCTTGATGGCAGGACATATCCGGGGAATTCGTTGGGATGACCCCGCGGAGTCGATTCCCTCATTTTTGACTCTCCTAATGATGCCCTTAACTTACTCGATCGCGGAAGGTTTAGCGATCGGCTTTATCACTTATCCTTTAATCAAAACATTTCAGGGCAAAGCGCGTGAAACCTCTTTAGCTGTATGGATTCTTGCTGCCCTCTTTGTTGTGCGATTTGTGATGATGGCGCTGAAATTTGGCAGCTAATCCTATGCGTAGATTTTAGATGGGGGATTTTGCATTAAATTAAAGGCACACCCTTCTACCCCCTAACCCCTAACCCCAACGTTCAGATCAGTGAGTTCATCAACGCATTTCTATGAAGGAGTCCATTACTAAGCTTCCTCACCAGTTCAGTATCGGGTTAATCTTCCCGATTATTTTTCTGAACGGTTGGCTCCTGATTCTGTTGGTTCAGCAGCTACAGCCTTTGCCCAGTATTCTGATTACAGCCATCTTGATCGCATTTATACTGGATTATCCCATTCGCTTTCTCCACCAACAGGGAGTCAAGCGAGGCTTAGCTGTGGGAGTAGTACTTTTGTTGTTCTTGCTGATCTTAGCCACCTTAGGACTGTTCTTGGGGCCTATCATTCTCCGACAAGCGAATGAACTGTTAATTAGGTTACCCGATTGGCTTAAATCCGGTCAGCAGCAACTTCAAAGCCTGGAAAATTGGGCAGAGGCTCAACAGTTACCCATTGACTTGAGTAACACCTATAGTCAGCTGATTGAACGATTAACCAGCATACTGCGCTCTCTGACCAGTCAAATCATCGGCTTGATTTTCAATACCATTGGCAGTATTGTCAATGTCTTCTTGACGCTAGTTTTCTCAATCTTCCTAGTTTTAAGAGGAGAAAGCTTGTGGAATGGCATCCTTAGCTGGTTCCCCAATCAATGGGATCGTCAAATCCGCGAGTCCCTACCGAATAATTTTGAGCGGTTTATTGCCGGTCAAGTCATTTTAGCTACAATCATCGGCATTGCTCAAACCACATCTTTGTTAATCTTGCGCGTCCCTTTGGCTCAGCTGTTTGGATTTGGCATTGGAGCTGCAAGCCTAATTCCCTTTGGTGGCACTACCGCTATTCTCACAGTTAGCTTGCTGCTAGCACTCAATAACTTCTGGCTAGGGGTTAAGGTTTTGGTAGTGGCTATCATGATTAATCAAGTCTGCGAGAATGTCTTGGGGCCACGCATTTTGGGGGAACTGACAGGGCTGAATCCCGTGTGGATGCTGATTTCACTAGACCTTGGGGTTAGGATTGGAGGAGTTCTAGGACTGCTGGTAGCTGTACCGATCGCGAGTTTCATCAAGGTGACTTTTGATACGATTCGGGCTTCTCGCTTCACGATTGAGGTGGTATCCAGTACAGCAGAAATTGCGCCGACTCCTGAAGAGAATCGTCAACCTAAAACTCCAGCCAGTACATCATAAGTTTCGCAGAGTCGTTAGGGAAGGTTCACCCTAGCTTGAAAATAGACGGGGAGAGGGA
>DATNPV010000236.1:0-22847 GCA_036703055.1 Waterburya sp. | reverse complement strand
GTTTGGCGATGCCCTGATTGCATGACGATTCATTGTCTAGATGTCGTCGATCTTCCTCACTATTACGCCAAATACCCGATCGCTCAAGCGACATTAACTTGGCCCTATCGCTTCTGCTATGGAAATCTATACCGACAACTGACAAAGCATGGATTTTCCCAGGCTCACTCATTCCTTGATTATGGCTGTGCCAGCGGTATGTTTATCCAGTACCTGCGACAACGTGGCTTTACCAATTGTTACGGATATGAGCCTTACGCGCCAAAGGAAGGCTTCAGCAATCCAGCAACTCTTCAGCGAGGGCCGTTTGATTACATATTGCTTCAAGATGTGATCGAACATATTGAAGACCCCAATGCACTTTTGAGGGATTTAGACGGGCTCCTCACTCCTGGTGGTTACATTCTAATCGGCACACCCAATGCAGCCCAGATTGACCTCAACCAGCCCAACGTCTCTGATTACTATAACGAGGTGCATGTTCCTTATCACCTGCATCTCTACACACCCGCATCCCTCGAATCTTTGGGGTGTCGCCAAGGGTGGGAGCCTGTAGATTTCTTTGACCGACCCTATCACGATACACCCTGGTTTAGTGTAAACACTCGTGCTTGGAACGAGTATCAACGCCTCTTTGACGGCACGATAGACGTTGTTTACGAACAGAGCAAACCCTGGAAAACGCTAACCTCTTACCGATATTTGTTCTACGCACTGTTCGGCTATTGGCTGAGTTTCCGAACTGGGATGGCAATCATGTTCCATAAATCTGGAGTTTAGAGAAATCGTGCCGTACAACACAGCTGATAAAGAAAGGCAGAGGGCAGAAGGAAAAAAGAAATGCGAGTCGTGGGAGTAGCAGCCACATTTGTTGGAAAAAAGTTTGAGTGCATAGACGACTATCGTCTCTTGAATCAAAACATCCTTTTTCAATTCCACCTTTTAAAAACTTGAGAGCCTAAAAGCCCTATGGCTTCTTATCTTCTGCCTGCTGGAGAGTCAATGCCAATCCCGAATAGATTGATTGAGTTCAGGGTGTAATGCTAATGACTACTTTACTTAAATCTCCCGTACATGTTCCGCCTAGCCCCAAGGGGCACTTGCTCATCGGTAGTGTTCTTGACTATAGCCACAATCCACTTGGTTTTTTGAGCGATTGTACTCATCAGTATGGTGATATCATACGCTTTCGCTTTGGGCCGATTGTCTCTTACTTACTCAACCACCCCGACTACATTGAGGAAGTGCTAGCTACAAAGAATAGCCAATTCTTTAGAGACCTAAATCTAAAACGGGATGGTGGTGAATTCCTCTTTGGCAACGGGCTGCTTACCAGCTATGGGGACTTCTGGCGTCGCCAGCGCCGATTAATGCAACCAGCCTTCCATCGCGAACGGATTGCTGCCTATGCCGATGTGATGGTCACCTATACAAACCGTATGCTCGCTACCTGGCAACCTGGAGAAGTACGGGATATCTACCAGGAGATGATGTACCTTACCTTGGCGATTGTAGCCAAGACACTCTTTGATGCCGACATGAGGGGCGAGATCGAAGAGATATACACACTCCTAGAAGGGGTGATGCAGCACTATAACCAGAACCAAGGTAGCAACGCGCTTTTACTGATACTTTTTTCTCTACTTCCCAAGTGGTTGCCAACTCCTCACAAACTGCGCTTCCGAAAAGCCATAGAGCGGCTCGATGAAATTGTCTATGGCATTATCCAGCAGCACAGAACTAGCGGTAAGGATATGGGCGATTTGCTCTCGATGCTGCTACACATCCAAGACGAGGATGGCACTCAAATGACTGACCAACAATTGCGGGATGAGGTGATGAATCTCCTTCTAGCTGGTCATGAGACGACAGCCAACGCCTTGTCATGGACTTGGATGCTCCTGTCACAGAATCCGTTAGTGCAAGCCAAGTTACAGGAAGAATTGCAAGCGGTACTGGGCGGACGAGTACCCACTATGGCAGACTTGCCCCAGTTGCGTTACACGGAGAGGGTGGTGATGGAATCGATGCGGCTGTATCCACCTGTCTGGGCGATGACCCGACAAGCCTTGCAGGACTGCGAAATTGGTGGGTATCTGGTGCCTGCTGGCACAAATGTCTTCATGAGCCAGTGGGTAATGCATCGCGATCCCCGCTACTTTGACAACCCAGAAGAATTCAACCCAGATCGGTGGGCAGGGGACTTAGCCAAACGGTTACCCACCTATGCTTATTTCCCCTTCGGTGGCGGGCCACGAGTATGCATTGGTAAATCGTTTGCCATGATGGAGGCTGTTTTAGTAGTGGCAACCATTGCACAGAAGTTTCAACTAACGCTGGTGCCAGAACATCCAATTGTCCTGCAACCCTCAATTACTCTCAGCCCCAAACACGGCCTAAAAATGGTACTGACTAAGCGGTAACAGGAAAACTTAAGCTGTTTTGGTTCAAACAGTGCTTTTGAAAAACTGACCAAATTGCTGGGAATTACGACAAATCCAATATCTAGAATACTGGTCATTTTAAGTTAATCCCAAGTGTAACTATGGCATCGGAGATTTTTGGTGATGAACAATAGAAAACTCGTCCCTCTTGAGCAAGCTATGGAAATCTTAAATCGCCGTGCTGGCTCCTACAATGTGGTGACCATTAGTCGTATAAAAGGCCCCCTCAGGGAAGAAATGGTCAGACAAGCTTTAGATTTGGTTCAGTGTCGTCACCCTCGCCTCAACTCTCGTATCGTTGGTTCGTTAGATAATCTCCGATTTGAAAGTGAAGGGACACAAAAAATTCCTTTGCGTGTAGCCAATAAGTTCTACAACGAGCAGTGGCAAGATGTTGTTGTGGAAGAAATGAATGAGAAAATCGATAGTAGTAAAGTTTTAGTACGGGCTGTCTTAATTCACATTGAAAGTGAAGATAATACAAATTATTTGCTCACGATAGTCCACCATGCTATAACAGATGCCTTATCAGGCATTCGATTGCATTCAGAACTATTAACATATTGCAACAGTTTAGCGTCCGGCGAACAAATTACTCGTGTTTCAAGTTTGCCCGTTCTTCCATCGGTGGAAGAGCTACTACCTGAATCAAGGCAGGGGTTCAGAGGTACTATAAAGAGTGCATTATTTTTGCTACGCCTTACGTTACAGCATCTCTGGAATCAACCAAAAACGTTAGGAGTTGAAAAGGATGTACCCATCGAATTACGCCGCTGTGACATGGTTCATAGGCAACTAGACGAAGAATTGACTCAAAAATTTGTAGAGCTTTGCAGACGAGAAAAAACAACGATACAAGGTGCTTTATCTGCTGCGATGTTATTGGCAGCCGCGAAAAAAATTACTGCTAGTGAGAAAGCAGAGGTGTGTGTAAGTTGTGAGTCGTATGTTGATTTGCGAAGGCGTCTAAAACCCATTGTCAGTGATGAAAACCTGAGTGTCTTAGTGTCTTCTGTAACTTCATTTCATACCCTACGGACTCAGACATCTATGACTTCATTTCACACGCTACAATCTTGTACGTCGTTCTGGGCATTAGCGCGGGATGTCAAACAAAAGCTGGAAGCTGGGTTGAAGCGCGGCAATATCTTCAGCGTAGTGTTAATGTCTAGAAAAATTCTCGAGTCCGCTCTCTCCCAGCCCAGTCAAGTACCTTTAACAGTGGCTCTCACTAATGTAGGTCGAGTAAACATTCCTAAAAATTACGGTTCATTCCAGCTAGAAGAAATCAGCTATTATCCAGCCCAGGCTGCATTTGGGGGCGTTTTCACGGCTGCTGTAGCCACGTTTGAGGGAAAAATGACTTTGAATTTCATTTTCTCTGAACCTTCAATCAGCCGAGAGACAATGGAGACTCTCGTAAACAGCGTTTTGTCCTGTATTGTTGATGTCTGTAATTCCTCTACATCAACCCGAAAATATTCTCCGAAACTGACTAAACTTTTTTCTGGAAATGCATGAACCTCTAGAAAATTCCCTGCCCAGATTTAGCTTTATCAACGTAAATTATTCTCTTGGGCTTAGAGTTTAGACTCATTTACAAAAATAGCACTTTTTTGACTAACCCTTAAGCAAAAAATAGCCCAATATCATCGAACCAACTTTTTGTAATCCTCCGAGTACCAACCAATTTTTGCAACGGAAATTACTTATGGTTAGCTTTGAATTAAAACGAGTGGTCGTCACTGGAATGGGAGCCATTACCCCCTTGGGAAACACAGTAACAGAATACTGGCAGGGACTCCTTCAGGGGCGTAGCGGCATTGGACGTATTACTTTGTTTGATGCCTCTCGCCTAGCTTGTCAAATTGCAGGAGAAGTCAAAGGTTTTGACCCTTGTGATTACATCAATCGCAAGGAGGCGAAGCGCATGGATCGCTTTGCCCAATTTGCGGTCTGTGCAAGTAAACAAGCGATCGCAGATGCCGGACTTGAGATTAACGAACTCAATGCGGCTCAAGTCGGTGTCCTAATTGGCTCTGGGGTTGGCGGCATTAAGGTGATGGAAGACCAACAGGAAATCTACCTCACCCGTGGCCCCGATCGCTGTAGTCCTTTTATGATTCCTATGATGATTGCCAATATGGCTGCGGGACTAACAGCCATCCACATCGGAGCCAAGGGGCCAAATTCCTGTACGGTTACCGCCTGTGCTGCGGGTTCCAATGCTGTAGGAGAGGCGTTTCGTTTAATTCAACGGGGTTACGCCCAAGCGATGATTTGCGGGGGTACAGAAGCGGCAGTTACCCCGTTATCGATTACTGGATTTGCCGCCGCTAAAGCGTTGTCAACGCGCAACGACGAACCCACTCGTGCCTCTCGCCCCTTTGATCGAGATCGCGACGGCTTTGTCATGGGGGAAGGAACTGGGATTCTCGTCCTAGAAGAGCTAGAACACGCTCTTTCCCGCCATGCCCACATCTATGCAGAAATCGTCGGCTATGGGATGACCTGTGACGCCCATCACATTACGGCTCCCGTCCCTGGAGGCTTAGGGGCTGCTAGAGCAATGGAACTCGCACTTAAAGATGCGAATTTGTTTCCCAATCAAGTGAGTTACATCAATGCTCACGGCACCAGTACACCCGCCAACGATGTTACTGAAACGATGGCGATCAAAAAAGCGTTAGGGCAACAGGCGTTTCAAGTCGCCATCAGTTCCACGAAGTCCATGACCGGTCATCTGCTAGGGGGTTCTGGAGGAATTGAAGCAGTGGCAACAGTGATGGCAACAGCCACAGACGCCATTCCACCGACGATCAATCTGGACAATCCCGATTCAGCCTGCGATCTTGATTATGTTCCTAACCATAGCCGCACTCAACAGGTGGACGTTGCCCTGTCTAATTCCTTTGGTTTCGGGGGTCACAATGTCACCCTGGCATTTCAAAAATTCAGGGATAGACCTTCATGGAGTTACTAGTAAAACCAGGGATTCTCCTGACGGGAACCGGTTCGGCAGTTCCTGCTGCTTACTTAGATAACCATCAGCTAAGTCAAGTGGTAGCCACCTCTAATGATTGGATTAAAACTCGCACCGGTATTTGCCGACGCCACCTGTTGCCGCCTGAACAGTCGCTAACTCAACTTGCCACTCAAGCGGCTCAAAACGCGATCGCGATGGCAGGGCTAGCGCCACAACAGCTCGATCTAATCATCTTAGCCACGTCTACCCCTGACGATTTATTTGGCAGCGCTAGTCAAGTTCAAGCTCAACTAGGAGCTACTCATGCCGTGGCTTTCGATCTAACAGCGGCTTGCTCTGGTTTTGTCTTTGGTTTGGTTACGGCTGCCCAGTTTATTCGCACGGGTGCTTATCGAAATATCCTCTTGATTGGTGCTGATGCGCTTTCCCGCTGGGTTGATTGGTCAGATCGACGCACCTGCGTTCTTTTCGGTGATGGGGCAGGAGCGGTCGTTCTGCAAGCGTGCGATCGCGACCATCTTCTAGGATTTCACCTGCAAACCAATGGTACTCAAAATCACCACCTTAATTTAAGCTATCAGGCTCAGGCGAAATCCCTCGTGGATAGTATCTGCATTGGTCAAGGGACATACCAACCCCTGACGATGACTGGGCAAGAAATCTACCGCTTTGTTGTTCAACGAGTTCCTGAAGCGATCGAAAAAGCTTTATTTCAAGCTTGTCTTTCAGTTACTCAAGTGGACTGGCTCCTAATTCATCAAGCCAATCAGCGCATTATTAATGCCGTGGCTGAGCGTTTAGGAATCCCAGTCGAGAAGATTATCAGCAATATCGCAAAGTACGGAAATACATCTGCGGCTTCGATTCCTTTAGCCTTAGATGAAGCAACTCGCCAAGGTCAAATCCAGCCAGGTGATGTAGTAGCCATAGCTGGGTTTGGAGCAGGACTCTCTTGGGGAGCTGCGATCATCCGATGGAAGCTGTTCTAAACAAAACTTACGCAAAAACTCTCTCAATCTCTTATTTCTCTCTTATTTCTCTCTTATTTCTCCGTGCCCTCTGTGTCCTCTGTGGTTTTTTCTCATCATCGTGCATAAGTCCTACTAAATCTGTCCAACCCGTCGTTAAGCAGTTGTGCATTTAAGAAAGCGAGTTAAGTTTGGATTTTTTCCTTGTGGGATAAGCATCCTGCCCATCCAAGCTGTGCAATGTTTTATGCCAATAGGCTTACTCAACGCTATTTCTACGAATTCAATCAATGAGGAAAAATGAAACTTTTAGAATTCGCCTCTCCTGGACTCCTGACGATATTGAGTATTGGCTTTAATTTTGGATTTATCGATAAGACCCTAGCAAATAACACATTCTGTAAGGGTGCTAGTTGTAATAATAAAAATCCGGTAGAGTATCGCTGCAATTCTGATGCTCATGTTGTCACTGAATTAACCAAAACAGTTTATCGTTGGCAAGATTTTTGGCAACCCAAGAAAATAATTGTTCAAAAAATATACTCAGAGAAATGTCATGCTACTTGGACTAGAGCCTATATTCCCGATGATACATATTTTTTTATCAGAGGACGAAATTTGGTAAATGGTAATCAACCCATTTATGGACTATCTAAAGCGAATGGAACAGGATACTTTTGGGCTAATGGCAATATGTCTAATGGTGATGTTGTAAATCAGGCTTGTGTTGCTCTCTCTAGTGTAGTTATTCCCCGGATAGGTTATTCATATGAGCGTTATTGTACTGATTTGAAGTAGAAGCGCAGGGCAACGCTGTTACTTACTCGATCAAGGTCTATGTGTGCTTCGATAAACCCTGATTGGAGTTGCAATAGAAGTGAAAAGTATAATCCTTAGCACAAATTAGCTAATCAACAGACTGAGCAAGCATCCCAATTAAAAAAGCAAATCTAAAATTGGAATTTACCTATGTCAACTCTACTCGACGTTAACTCATCAAAATCTCCTGAACTTGATGGTGCGAATCATGTGCCTGAGCCCATTGCATTGACAACAACAAAACCAATTCTCACAATCCAAGAAATCCAAAAGCTATTGCCTCACCGCTACCCTTTTTCGCTGGTAGACCGGATTATTGAATATGTACCTGGTAAAAAAGCCATTGGCCTTAAAAATGTCACCTTCAACGAACCTCATTTTCAAGGCCATTTTCCAGGCCAGCCCATCATGCCTGGAGTATTGATTGTAGAAGCGTTGGCACAAGTTGGGGGTGTGGTGCTGATCGATCTCCTAGAGTCGGCGGAAGGCGGACTGTTCCTGTTTGCCGGTATTGATAAAGTTCGGTTCCGCCGTCAAGTGATACCGGGCGATCAGTTAGTAATGACGCTAGAGCTATTGTGGATGAAACAGCGTCGTTTCGGGAAAATGCAAGCGCGTGCTGAAGTTGATGGCAAGCTGGCTACTGAAGGCGAACTGATGTTTTCCCTAGTGGATGAACAATAGTTGGAAATGAGACTATCTGGGACTTTGGACAAACGGATAACCCGTAGATTGGGTGGAGCGATTGTCTGGTGCGATCGCGAGGCACGAGAGTAGTCCACTGGTACAGTCTGGCAGAAATAGCTGAATGATTAGAGAGTGTATGACAAGGTGCGCTGTAAATCGCACCTTCTTCTTTTTATTTAGTAGCTCCTGATCGAGTGAGGTACACTTCATCCCCTAGCTTCCAATCCCGACGCCCTATCTCAATTGAGAGGTAGTACGCCTAATCAGGAAAGGTCATACATCCCTCTCTAGAAATATATTTTTTCATGGGTAAGTATTTCTTTAGACAGATTTAATATTAATTCGATCTGTAAAGATGTATATATCAATCTATAAAAGCTTATGTAAAAATAAAAATTTATAAACTTTTCAGGCGTAAGCTATTGATGAAATTTACTTCTTATAAAAGTTTGGTTACTACAAGATATGCACATTCTTAAGTTGGAATCCTAAAAACTATAATCTTGAAGCTTCTTTCTTACCTAAATCCAACCCCTGCCATTTTTAAAATTACTCCTAAATGAGGCAAGTTTTTGAGGTATATCCTGTAAGAATTTATGTGCATTTTTGGGGCTTTCAGTAACTCGTTAATGCATTAAAAATCAACAATTCTTAATTTTAGGTATCTTTCCGTTCCTGTCTAAATAAGTTCTCAGGTACTTAGGTTCCTAGGGACTTTTTATCATATAATATAATTTTATGGGACAGGCAATGATATTCATTGTCGTTGCCTGGGTGGAATTTTCAGGTTAGTATCTACTCCTTCGTCCTAGGATAAACAGTCTCTAGACGGCGAAAGCTTACCTGAAGTAGCAACAAAATCATCGGAAACTGATTTTTACTACAACGCTAATTTAGCAGAAGAACAAAAGCCAGGAATTCTAGTTGCTCGCTTACACATTCCCCAAAAATGAATATGCAAAATCCAAGACGCAAGCGTGGTGTAATCCTAACCGCTGAAGGATGGCAAAAACTTCAGGAAGCTAAACTTGAGTTAGAACTTCAGGAAAATTTTGGAGACAGGTATACCGTTGAAGATTTAAGCGAACGCGCTGGATTGAATCCTTGTACGATTGGGAAAATATTAGCTCGTGAAGAAAGGGTTGACAAACGAACACTTGAGTTGTTTTTCAATGCATTTAATTTAGAACTGGATAAAAGTGACTATTCTAACGCCGACCCTAGTAAGCGCCAAGATTGGGGAGAAGCAATTAGTGTTTCAGCCTTTTATGGGCGCACAGAAGAACTTGCCACATTAGAACAATGGATTGTCAGTGAGCGCTGCCGATTAGTAGCATTATTGGGAATGGGGGGAATTGGTAAAACCGCTCTGTCTGTAAAACTTGCAGAACAGATTCAAGATAAATTTGAATACGTCATCTGGCGCTCTTTACGAGATGCTCCACCTATTGAATCGATTCTGGCTGACCTGATCCAATTTCTATCAGATGAGCAGGAAACAGAAGCTGATTTACCCGACAGACTTGGCGACAGAATATCACGGCTACTTGATTATCTACGTAAGCACCGTTGTCTACTGGTACTCGATAACGCTGAAGCAATTCTACGCAGCGGTAGTCGAGCTGGACAATATCAAGAGGGATATGAGGGATATGGTGAACTTCTCAAACGGGTAGGAGAAGTAACGCACAAAAGCTGCTTAGTACTGACTAGTCGGGAAAAGCCTAAAGAAGTGGCATCACTCGAAGGAGATGCACTACCTATCCGCTCGCTACGGCTGAATGGCCTCAAAGAGGTGGAAGGGCGAAAAATCTTTGAAGTAAAAGGGCTATCTGGCTCCGAGTCTGAACTCAGAGTATTGCTCGACCGCTATGCAGGTAATGCCTTAGCCTTGAAGGTCGTTGCTACCACCATTCTTGATTTATTTGATGGTAATATTTCGGAATTTCTCAAACAAGATACGACTGTTTTTGGTGACATTCGCGATATTTTAGACCAGCAGTTTGAACGCTTATCAGAGTTAGAAAAAGACCTAATCTACTGGTTGACAATTAATCGTGAACCCGTTTCACTATCAGAGTTGCGCTCGGACATAATATCACCAGTTCCCCCTTCCAAATTGTTGGAGGCTTTGGAATCTTTAGGACGGCGTTCGCTAGTTGAGAAAAACGCGTTACTCTTTACGTTACAGCCCGTAGTCATGGAGTATGTAACTCATCGCTTAATTGAACAAGTGTGTGAAGAGATTCTGACTGAGAGTATCAATTTCTTCAGTTGTCATGCCCTGCTCAAAACTCAAGCTAAAGATTATGTAAAAGATACTCAAATTCGCCTCATTCTCCAGCCTGTTATTAATGAACTAATTCCAGCATTTAAAAGCAAATTAAATCTTGAAAATCAGTTGATGAAAATTTTAGAAAGGCGGCGAGAAATCGCGCCCTTGGAGCCAGGTTATACAGGTGGAAACATTATAAATCTGCTGGGTCAGCTCAAGACGAATTTAACTGGAAAAGATTTCTCTTCTCTAACGGTTTGGCAAGCCGATCTACGGGAGATGAATTTGCAAAATGTCAATTTCAACCATGCCGATCTAGCCAAGTCGGTTTTCAAAAAAACCTTTGGTAGCATTTCTTCTGTCGCCTTTAGTCCGGATGGAAAATTTTTGGCGACGAGTGACACGAATGGTGAGATTTGCTTGTGGCGAGAATTTGCAGATGGTGAACAGCTATTGAGCTTTACGGGGCACACCAGTTGGGTACGGACGGTTGCCTTTAGTCCAGATGGTCAAACCCTCGTTAGCTGTAGCACTGACCGAACTATAAAGCTGTGGGAGTTGAGTACGGGTGAATGTCTGAGAACGTTGCGAGGACATACGGGTCGAGTTTGGTGTGTTGCCTTCAGTCCGGATGGTCAAACTTTGGTCAGTGGCAGTGATGACCAAACAGTCAAGCTATGGGATGTTCGTAGTGGTGAATGCCTGAAAACCTTACGGCAACATAGTGCGGCTATATGGGCCGTTTCTTTTAGTTCAGATGGTCAGACTTTAGCCAGTAGCAGTGAGGATCGAACCGTTAGGTTATGGAATGCTGATACCGGCCAATGCCTCAGAACGTTGCGAGGACATACGGATTGGGTATGCTCTGCTGCCTTCAGTCCGGATGGTCAAACTCTGGTCAGTGGTAGTTATGACAAAACCTTAAGAGTATGGGATGCCAGTACGGGTGAATGCCTGAAAACATTGCAAGGACATACAGGTCGCATCTGGTGTATTGCCTTCAGCCCTCAAGGTGAAACTCTAGCCAGTGGCTGCGAGAGCCAAACCGTGAGAGTATGGGATGTCCGCACGGGTGAATGCCTAAAAACATTGCAAGGGCACACAGGTCGCATCTGGTGCGTTACCTTCAGTCCACAAGGTAAAACTCTAGCCAGTGGCTGTGATAACCAAACCGTAAAGCTCTGGGATGTTAGCACTGGGGTATGCCTCAGAACCTCACGGGGATATAGCAATGGGATATGGTCGGTGCATTGGAGTCCGGATGGTCAAACCCTAGCTACTGGTTGTGAGAACCAAACCGTGAAGCTCTGGGATGTCAGCATTGGCAAATGCTATAAAACGTTGCAGGAACACACGCATCGGGTTCAAGCCGTTGCCTTCAGCCCTCAAGGTAAGACTCTAGCCAGTGCTTGTGATAGCCAAATGGTGAAACTATGGAATGTCAAAACTGGCAAATGCCTTACAACTTTGCGGGGACATACTGGGAGTATGCGAACAGTAGATTTTAGTCCGGACGGCGAAAAACTGGCGACTGGCAGCCTAGATCGAACAGTGAGGCTATGGAATGTCAGCACCGGAGGCTGTTTTAGAGTCTTGGAACATCCTCATGCCGTATCGTCTGCTGCCTTCAGTCCGGACAGTCAAACCCTGGTTACTGGTTGTGAAGATGAAACAGTCAAGCTATGGGATCTCAGTATCGGTGAATGCCGCCAAACCTTTAAAGGGCATACAGGCTGGGTATGTTCTGTTGCCTTTAGTCCGAATGGTCAAATGTTGGTCAGTGGTGGTGTAGACCAAACCGTAAAATTGTGGGATGTTGCTACTAATCAATGCCTGAAAACGTTACAGGGACATACCAGTTGGGTTCAGTCAGTTAGCTTCAGCCCGGATGGTCAAATCCTAGCCAGTGGCAGTATAGACCAAACCGTAAGGATATGGTGTGTTAGTACTCATCAATGCTTGAAAATCTTACAGGGACATAGCAACTGGGTTCAGTCAGTTAGCTTCAGTCCGGATGGTCAAATCCTAGCCAGTGGCAGCGTAGATGAGACTGTTAAACTTTGGAATGCCAAGACGGGCGAGTGTTTAAAAACGCTAAGCAGCGAAAAACCGTATGAAGGCATGACTATTACTGGTGCTAAAGGCTTAACTGAAGCGACTGTTGCTTCTCTAAAATTACTAGGAGCAGTTGAGTAGGCAGACGTAATTTATTCCTGGCTCAAGGCGCCGGAGCTTGCTTCCAAGGTAAGCTCTGGCGCTTCTAAGTTGCCTGTTGAAACCATGTGGGGAGTATAGGAACAGGTCAATGAGCAGATAACTTAATTCTAAGTTATGAAATCTACCATTAAAATCCCGTTAGCTTACACTGATAGTCTCTGGAAATGTCTTTTGAGAAAATTGCTAGCTGCTGCTTAAGTTCATCCTTAACTCCCTGATCTTCGCTAGACAAAACTCCCCCGAATTGAAAAACTGAACGGCAATAGACCTTCGTTCCTGAGGACTAAAGACCCCAATGAACCTGTGTCCATCTGGCATTGGCCCTCCTAGAAGAGCGATTCTGTAAAGCTCAATCGTACGATGAACCACTGCGCTCTTGATTAGATGTTAGTCAACTGTATCAAGAAGAGCGTATCCATGCAGTGCTGCTCGCTATCGGCACTGATTTACTTGGAGTAGAGACGGTCACGCCAGTATGGAAACGTTTCAGCCCATCTAACTCCAGTCTCTTAAGAGGAAATCACCTGATTATTGTCCCGGGCTTCTCAGTTTAAGGCTACCCGTCTTGGGCTAGAGAGTTGCTTTGCCCAATCATTGAGCAACATCTAATCCCCTCCAGTCTTTTTAAGTTCAAAAGTTGCCAATATCCATTCATCTACTCATGGCTGCAATACACCGTGACAAAATTGGGACGACCTTTACCTATATGAGATCACTTTTAAAAAAAGAAAGGCTGCGTAATGTTGCATTCCTTCACCCTGCCTTTGTATGCCCTTGTGCCGTCACAAATCGAGCTAGCTGCCCAGCAGTTAATTCAAGAGAGTATGGACGATCCGTGGGGCGATATTTCACCAGCTATCTACGATACAGCCCGCGTCTTACTGTTGGAGCGATCGCTACAACCCGTAGGAAGTTTGGACTTCATCTTACGCACACAGAAGGACAATGGCAGTTGGGGTGGCCCCGATGCCTATTGCCTGGTGCCGAGTCTAGCTGCAACGGCAAGTCTGCTGCATCTGACTCTAAAAGCGGCCAATGGGGAGGAGATTTCTGGGGACGCTAGTGAGGTATCCCTGGCGGCTTGGCGTGGTTTAGACTTTTTGGCTTCTGCCTTGCGCGACCTAAAGAAACTGCCGGATCTAGTCGCGATCGAACTCATTGTGCCTGCTTTAGTAGAAGAGATTGAGAATACGCTGACAGCGCTGGCATCTGTGACACCCGTTGCTTTTTAACACCAAGATTTCAGATCAAAGAATTTAATCATCAGGGCTAACGTTCCCTTGCATCTGAGGTTGCAACTAGCTATGAACACCCATCATAAAGTTTATGAGACAGGCCGCTTCTGGCTGAATGTGCAGGAATGCTTGAGCATCACTCTGCCGCCTCAAGATAGGAGGCGTTTAACACGGCTACGCGCAGCAGTGCGTCAGAGAAAGCCACTACCTATTCAGGCACTCTACTCCTTGGAAGTTCTTGGTAGCGCTCTCGATTACGTGCATGACGTGCATGATGTTAACGGACTGTTTGGCGGGTCACCTGCTGCAACCATTGCCATGCTGACCCACTCGTCAACGTATCAGCGGCGTTCAAGAGCCTTTATATCAGAGATGGCTACTCGTCTTGGGGGAGCACTCTCCGTTGCAACCCAGCTGGACACGTTTGAACGGTCATGGCTGATCTACAATCTCATACAAGCTGGTGTATCAGTGCCCGTAGACTTGGCCCGTGCTGCCGCTCAGTATTTGACGGCCTGCCTAGGGTCACGCGGTGCTAGCTTCACGCCAGGGCAAATGCCTGATGCCGACAATAGTGCGGTGGTTCTCTTCGTCCTCAACGCTCTAGGTTATCCCATCGAGCCTACGTGTCTGCTCACCTATGAGGACGAAACCTGTTTCCGCTGTTACGACGGTGAACGTAATCCGTCTGTTAGTACTAACGCTCACATTCTAGAAGCGTTCGGCAACTACATGGTGCGATCCCGTTTGTCAGTGCCCCAGTATCAGCAGGCGATCGCCAAAATCTCCACCTATTTGCTGTCCGTCCAGCGGCAGGATGGTAGCTGGTTTGATAAGTGGCACGCCTCGCCCTATTACGCCACAGCCTGTAGCGTGCTAGCGTTGCAGCGCTTTGGCCTAGGCGATACCGCAGCAGCCCTCAAGCGAGCAATAGCGTGGGTTTTACGCACGCAACGAGATGATGGCTCTTGGGGCTTCTGGTGTGGGACGATTGAGGAAACAGCATATGCCCTTCAAATACTGCTACTGGCTGGACGGACTGATAATCCTGTAGCAACAAGGCAAGTGGTGAGACGAGGTGAGCGCTTCTTGACTCAGCATCTCGATGCACCACCAAGCGACGCTGTACATATGCAGTTGTGGCATGGCAAAGAACTTTATGCGCCGAGGCGCATTGTCCGTGCCGCCGCTTTGAGCGCTTTGTATCTTTGTGCGACTACCCGAACAAATAACCAGTCTATTGGTAAAGAGAACCAGGTCAGTTGTGCTGCCTAGGGAGAAAGAACGATGAAACTGCCTGATGGCCCAAAGACTCCACCATTTGTACAGACGCTCCAGTGGATGACTCACCCCTTGGAATTTTTAGATGATTGTGCTCACCGCTATGGTGACGTCTTCACTGTGAGACGGAACAACGATCGCCCAGATGTGTACCTCAGTAACCCACAGGCTATTCAGGAGATATTGACAACGAATCCTGAACAGTTTGACTCAGGCTTAAGGAACGGGCTTTTACAAATTTTGTTGGGGCAGCACTCAATCAGTTTAAGCTTACTAGAGCGCGATCGGCATCAACGCCAGCGACGGCTACTCATGCCTCCTTTTCATGGAGAACGGATGCGATCCTACGGTCAGCTCATCTGCAACATCACCGAGCAAGTGATGAGTCAGTGGATAATCGACAAGCCCTTCTCAGTCCGTTCCTCCATGCAAGAGATTGCTATGCGAACGATCTTAAGTACTGTTTTTGGTCTGCATGAGGGACAGCGTTTCGAGCAACTCCGGCAACTGCTCAGCTCGCTACTGAACTCAATTGGCTCTCCCTTAAGCTCCAGCTTAATTTTCTTTCGCTCCCTGCAACGAGATTTAGGCGGCTGGAGTCCGTGGGGACGCTTTCTTCGCCAAAAGCAGCTCATTGACCAACTCCTTTACGCCGAGATTTGGCAACGCCGAAAACAACCCGACCCCTTACGAACAGACATCCTCAGTTTGCTGATGTCTGCTCGCGACGAAGCAGGTCAATTGATGACAGACGTGGAGTTACGAGATCAGCTGATGACCTTGCTATTAGCAGGTCATGAAACCACTGCTTCAGCCTTAGCTTGGGCCTTATATTGGGTGGAGCAGCTGCCAGAGGTTCGTAACAAACTAATCAAGGAACTCGACACTCTTGCTCCCAACTCAGATCCGAACGCCATTGCTCGACTTCCCTATCTCACAGCCGTCTGTCAAGAGACGTTACGTATCTACCCCATTGCTGTGATTGGCTCCCCTCGGATTGTCAAGTCACCACTCAAACTGATGGGTTACCAATTTGAGCCAGGTACAGCACTAATCCCCTGTATTTATTTGACTCACCATCGGCAGGAACTTTATCCAGAGCCCAAGCAATTTAAACCAGAGCGTTTTTTGGAACGCCAATTTTCAGCATATGAGTATTTGCCCTTCGGTGGTGGCAACCGTCATTGTATTGGGTCAGCTTTTGCCCAATTTGAAATGAAACTTGTCTTAGCTAAAATCTTGTCGCGCTATCAGTTGGTGCTAGCGGATAGCCGTCCAGTAAAGCCTGTACGCCGTGGCTTTACACTGGCTCCTCCTAGCGCTATGCAGATGGTTATGACTTGATTTCATTTCTATCGCGGTTCACTTTGATGAAATATGCCAGGTTTAGGAGGTCAGGAGTCAGGAGATAGATGGCTGTACTCAACTCATGTGAGAACCGCTATATCTAGACCACATATAGCTGGATTTATACCAAATCCGCATCTATAGAGGTTCTCACCTTGGTGAGGTACAAACATCTAGGTTTTTGTTCATGGTTCATAGTTCATGACAATAAACACGCCTGGAACCTCACACTGAGCTTCAAGGTGTACCTCATGTAATTGAGAGCCGCTATATAACCCCTCTTATCTCCTCTCATTCTCTACTCTGCGAACTCTGAGCCTGGAGTGGTTCGTAAAAAAAAGGGTAGTTAATCCGGATTTCGTATTATTCAGCTTTGAAGCCTATATCCCCCGGTTTACAACCGGGGGATATAAGCTTCATGTCTGGTAAAAGGCTCTAGGAGAAATTTAACAGAAGCCAACACCAAGCTCTAGCTTGCTGTGGGGAGTGCGTCAAACAGCACTCAATGTGGATGTTTGCAGCTGTTTGACCCATTGGTTAAGCCCATACGCATTCAAACGATAACTTAAGGGATGGGCAATTAATCGCGCTGTACTTTCAAACAGAGTATCAATCTCAATTAAGCCATTCTCTTTTAAAGTCCGACCCGTCGAAACTAAATCGACAATAGCTTCCGACATGCCGGTAATTGGTCCGAGTTCCACAGAGCCGTAGAGGGGGATAATTTCTACGGGTAAATCTAGATGATCAAAGTGTTCGCGTGCGCAGTGAACAAACTTTGAGGCTACACGACCATGAAGTGGTAGGTCTAGAGAACTCCGATAAGGGCTGGAATCGCGTACTGCTACGGACATCCGACATTTACCAAACTTCAAGTCAGCTACGTGAGCGACTTGAGGTGTCTTTTCTCGCAAAACATCATAGCCGACGATCCCCAACTGTGCCTGACCGTATTCCACATAAACCGGAACATCTTGTGCACGGACGAGTAATGCCTTCGCTGTGCCACTAGGGTCTTGAATTTGTAGTTGACGGCTACCTGAGTCAAGAAAGCCACTGAAGTCTAAGCCAACTGCTTGCAGTAGCTTAATACTATCGTTCAGGAGTGCGCCTTTGGGTAATGCAACAGTCAGCATAGAACTATCTCTCGATTTGAAGTACAACCACTTTCAGCTTGGCTAAAAAGGTTTAAGAACGATGAAGCAATAGGGGATAACCCCACTTCGGTGTTATCCCTCAATAACGCTGAGAATTCCAAATTGGTATTCTCTCGCATTCTGAACACTAGCGATCAACTACCGATTGGTAGCAAGTACAAAACAAAGTCCTACTACAAACGGTAGTTTTTTTGCCAGCCTGATTAGGTGAATAGTAGGTAAGCCCTAACCCCTAAAGATTACATGGCTAACTACTCCACTACAACAGCCGCAATCCTTGAGCAAGCAAAGACTCGCGAAGATGCTCTGCCAATCCGTCATGAAAAGTGCCGCTCAAAATTCTATTTCCACTCTCATCCCACCCCAAAGGTTTTTCTTTTTTTGCACGGATTTACCGCCGGCCCCTACCAGTTTGAGCCATTGGGACAAGCTTTATTTAAAGCAGGCTACAACGTCTTAGTGCCATTGCAACCCGGTCATGGAATTACAGGACATTGGGATGGTGATAATCCTCCCCCTTTACCCGAAGACCCTCAAGTTTACAAACAATTTGTACTAGAGTGGGTGCAACAAGCAAAACTGTTGGGTAAACAACTGTTCATCGGTGGGCTCTCCACAGGCGGTACTTTAGCAGCTTGGTTAGCTCAGCAATATCCGCAGCACATCGAAAAGAGCTTACTATTTACTCCCTATTTAGGCGGTAATAACATCCTTGTTGATTGGTTAGTGGAAGTTCTTCCGTTCTACTATGAGTGGCTCAATAAAGATAACCCTGGGAATTTCGGCTACGATGGTTTTCGGATTCCTGCTCTGCGGCTCTTCCTCGATATGGGAGAGCAGATACTCGACCAAGCTAAAACTACACCGGCTAGACCCATGTTGATAGTTTCTAGCGAAAGCGATCAGGCCGTAAACCTGCAAGAGCATCGAGAATTATTTGAAGCTGTTGTTCAATTTCAGCCAAACTCTTGGTACTACTGCTTTGACAAAAAGCAAAAAGTTCCCCACACCATGATGACCGAGGCAGAGGGAAATCACTACATTGATCAGCTGATTACTCTAGCTAAAACCTATGTGGAAAATGACCTAACCTGGGATGAAATCAAGGAACAATGGTTATTACGCTAATTTTATTAGCTATAAGGGTTCCTTGATATACGGTTCAGCACGTATATCCCTACGACAACCGTATTTATTTAAACTCCCAAGGTCCTGTTTCTAACTGATTGGCTCGTTTACGGCTGAGATGATCGATTGTACAGGCAGGAAGATTTTGCGCTCCCGCCGCTGTAACCGCTGACTCATTTTCAGTATCCAATACAACGTGCCAGTGGATTCGAGGCAACAGGGCTTGCCACTGAAGTTGACTCAAGTTTTCTAGTAAGATAATTTCCGGTTCATCGTTAATGTCTAACGATTCTACCGAAAAAATATTCATGAGTATATTTGACAAGATTAAATCTGCTTCTTCAGCAGCTATATTACTAGTGTCTATCAGGAGAGATAGATAAAATCTATCTGGGTGGGATAAGAGCAATTTTATGATAGGGTTTAAATCTAGATATAGAGAATTACTAGAGACAGACCAATTGGGGAAAATTACCAAATTTATATCTCTTAGCCTGTCCAAAATAACATAAGTTTCTCTAAATAATTCTGAATGGAAATCTTCAGCAATGCCTGGATAATAAATCCAATTTTCTGGAGAAATAGTTAAGTTCAGACTAAAACATTCTGAGATTTTTTCGAGTTCAATTACCGCAATTCCATTACTATAAGGCCAAGGCCAGTTGTACTCCGCGTGACTCAGTTCAGTCCCTTCCACTTGTACCCAAAGTTGACGCGGATTTTCTCTCCCTATCTCTGTAGCAATACGTTTTAACCAGCTGACAGACAGCGCACTCAAAGGGATTTGATATTTACTTGATAAAAGAGCTAAATAGTCTTGATTGAACTGAATGAAGTCTCTTCCCTTAATCAGTTTTCCAAAAGGAACTGTAACTAGAGCTTTACCACCCAGTTTTAAGAGATGGTAAATTTTAGCGATCGCTTTCAAAGGAGCTTCGTTATCATCAGCCTTTGTTTTGCCTCTATAGCCCTCCTGTCCTACATGTTCTACTGTCGAAATAGCAATAATAATATCATATTTATCGGTATCAAGAATATCCATCATATCTGTATTTTCTACACCCAGGCCAACTTCATATTTATCAACAACTCGCCTAGGTCTAATCCCTAAATAATCACTTAGTGAATTTTCATAATTAGAGAGTACGTTTCCAATTTCTAGAATTTTAGCTTTCCCTCGAATGTCAGCCAGAGAATGAGCGAGGAAGTTAAACGCTATTGGAACTTCAATCGATCTCTCAGCAGCATTATTGTAGTTAATTCGATTATAGTAAATTAAACTACCATTCAATATAAACGTTTCTTTCCAGTGCATGGCATAGCCTTCAATCGGTTATTGGATATTAATTTTTTTCTAAAAATATTGACAAAATACCAATTTAAAACTTTAAAAAAGTATTTTTCTCTCTTCAACTCTATTGGCGTCCTCTGCGTCTCTGTGGTTCATTAATAATTATCACCAATGAAATGGCTATAATTTTTTTTGCTCTAATTCTCTACAGGTAGGCTGAGGAATACGCATTGCATACTCAGCCGGAACAATTTCTTGACCATAGCTTCTAACATAAACTTGGGTAAACTCTGCACCAAGAAACAGAATCTGAGCCGAATAAAAGACCCAGGTAAGAATAATAACCAGAGAGCCAGCGGCACCATAGGCAGAGGCGAAACTAGTATGACCCAAATAAAAACCAAGCAAAAATTTACCAATCTCGAATAACAGAGCAGTAATAGCTGCACCCATCCAGACATCCTTCCAAGCAATTTTGGCATCAGGAAGAATTTTAAAAATCATGGCAAATAGCAGCGTGATTATACCAAAAGAAATGAGAAAATTAAGTGCTTGCCATAAGTAAGTGAAACCGGGTATTAAATCTCTTAAATAATTGCCGAAAATAACCAGTAACGTGCTGATCACCAGAGATACCAGCAATAAAAACGCAATAATCAGCACCATAGAGAAAGATAGAAGGCGCTGGCGCAGAAAGTCAATGATGCCGTTTCCTGGTTTCGGCTCCACGTTCCAAATTTTATTGAGTGAGGTTTGCAGTTGACCAAAAATGACTGTCGCGCCGGAAAGGAGAAGACTAATATTAATGAGGGTGGGGATAGGGCCTTGACTCGGATCTAACTGACTGGCATTTTCTATAGCGGTCTGGATCAGCTCAGCACCATCCTTGCCAATCAGACCTTGAATTTGCGCGACGAGTTCACCTTTTGCAGCCTGTTCTCCAAATACTGTGCCTGCGATCGCAATCACAATAATCAATAACGGGGCCAAAGAAAATACTGTGTAATAAGCTAATGCGGCTGCCATCAGCGAGGTTTGATCTTGCCTCCACTGTGTAATCGTTATCTTTAACAGTCTCCAAATTGTTCTAATATCCATCAACACAGGCTCCTGAGCCTACAGTTAACCAACCTCATAGTTATATTTTTCGCAACGAGAAGCCTTGACGCCAGCTCCACAAGAGGGAATTTGCTTTGTTTATAAAATGTTTGTTTTGTTAAGACTGCTATTGTGCTATCGATTTTAGGGAATTTTATATTGTGAGCGTTGCAGTATCAGTTAACCATGGCAGCAATAATCCGTGAAAACCAACTTAAACGGAGACTCCAGCAGGGTGAGGTTGCACTCGGTCTATTTACCAACTGTGCCTATCCTGCCTTTATAGAAATCTGCGGACATGCCGGATTTGACTTTGCTATTATCGATTTAGAACATGGCCCTCTTCATCCACTGGTTGCCGAAAACCTCTGCCGCGCTGCCGATTGTGTAGGAATCGCTCCTATTGTGCGCGTTGGCAAGAACGACTCCTTGGAAATCCAACGAGCTCTTGACATTGGAAGTGCAGGTGTCCAAGTTCCACAGATTGAAACCAAGGCAGATGCCGAAGCCTGCGTTAGAAGTGCCAAGTACAGCCCTTTAGGTTCGCGGGGTCTTTCCTTCTACACTCGCGCTGGCGTTTATTCAGCCGCAGGGACGCAGATTACAGACGAACTCAATGAAAAATCCCTGGTTGTCATTCATGTCGAAGGCATACGAGGTGTAGAGAACCTCAAAGAGATTGTCAGCGTACCCCACATTGATGTTATTTTTCTTGGCCCCTACGACTTGTCCCAGTCGCTGGGTATTCCCGGTCAAGTGCACGACCCTCGTGTCATGGACTTGATGCATCAATGCATTGACACGATTCGCAACGCGGGAAAAACAGTTGGCACGTTTGCAGATCATCCAGAAACCGCTAAGCAGTGGATTGATGCTGGGATTCAGTATATTGCCCTAGGCGTAGACGTTGGTATTTTCCTTCGAGCTTGTCAGGGATTGGTAAAAGCGATACGGACTGAAGCGTAGCTCTCCCTTCAGCCCTGAAAGAGTCCTTTGTGGACGAAAACTTCGTCTACCTCCCATTCGCTTGCTAAAAAAAAGCACTATACCATATTCTGGTAATTTTTGTAGTCTACTTGGCAACACAATAAAATTTTTGTTCTATACTGAGGATATAAACCCCTTTAAGGAAGAAACCCGTAAGGGGATCGGGGCATAAGGGTGAAAAAATGATGCAAACCATATCAGGATTGACGGAATTAGAGTATGCCTTTCTGTTTACGCTTAGAAAGGTAAACTCAATTAAACTGGAGAGTATTAAGCCATTTTTTAGAAATCTTCCGGTTGACCCGTATATCAAAGGTCACTATCGCTTCAGAAGATTTTCTCGATTTACTGTGTCGGGAAATGAGTTAATCAAACTTCCTCATGGTTGCTTTTTGCAGAGTAAGGAATATAACCCATTAATGGGCAATTTGAAGAGAGAGTTTGAAGAACTCGAAGATGCTCTGATCAAGCTAGAGGAATTCCAGAAATTGGTTTTGGCCTTCACTGATTCTTGTAAACTTCATCCAGAGGCTGAAATTGGAGTTCATCAAATCAGAATTACCTGTTCGCCGACGAGTTTTGGCAACCCAGCACCTGAGGGAATTCATCGAGACGGTACTGATTTTATCGGCATTATCGCCATTGACCGAGAAAATATTCAAGGCGGAGAAACCCATCTCTATGTAGCTAAGCAGGAAAAGCCTGTTTTTAGTAAAGTCTTGAATCCCGGCGAAATGGTATTGGTGAATGACCATGAATTCCTGCACTATACTACTCCGATTAAACCCACATCTGATCGGGAGGGAACCAGGGATGTTTTTGTGATGACTTCTCCAAGTTTGATTGTTTGAGTAAAAAGCGAAAATTCCAATAAACAATAAAGCTGGAATAAGCTTAGTTTACTCATTTTTGTTTAGTGAATTTGTA
>DATNPV010000008.1:0-14952 GCA_036703055.1 Waterburya sp. | reverse complement strand
CGATCGCGGCTCAAATCCTAACTCACACTTTGCCTTCACATTTGAAGCTCCTCTGAGGAGGGTAGCGTAATAGACTGCATCTGCATCCTGAGTTTGCAACGTTCCTTCGAGCGAGACGCGAAACGGTGGTTTGGCTTCTAGCCAACGTGCATAGGCAGGTAGCCACACGTCCATCTGAGCCGGGTTGTCATCGACAATGTTGTAAACACCGGATGTGCCCTGTTCCACCGCTGCAACGGTTGCTGCCGCTGCATCTTCAATATGAACCCACGACCACACGCCTCGTCCATCCCCCACAATAGGAAACTGTTGTTGACAGACCTGTTGAGCCATGTCGCCATTAACGGCATACCACGTTCCTGGTCCATAGAAAAAGCCATAGCGCAGTGCAATTCCTTCTAAGCCCCTGGCAGAGAGTACCCGCTGTTCTAGGTTGGCATACATCCGAGTTCCGGCAGCGATCGCAGGGGAGCTATTAAACGCAAACGGGGTTGCTTCGGTTGCCAGTCCTGACCCTGGTGCGTACCAAAATGCACACGATTGAATGATGTAGCGCTGTACCCCTACTGCCTGGGCAGCAGCTAATAAATTAGCTCCGCCTTCTTGACGGGTGCGATCGTTGAGCGAAGCGGATGCGCTCATTGACTTGCGGGTATAGGTTCTGGGTAGAGCCGTGAGTTGATCGATTACCACATCCGGTTTAATGCGATTGAGAACGGAATGAACAGCCGCTGCATCAAAAACATCAATGATTTCAGGAATGACACCTTGTTCAGCCAGAAAATGCGCTCGTTGACTGGAACGGATCATACCAACCACATGATATCCGGCAGTTATCAACTGACCGATCAGGGGACGACCGATCGCGCCCGTTGCGCCTGCAATAAAAATCTTCACGATTCCTCCCTCAGAATCATCTATGTTTTGTCGAAATAAGCTTTTTATCGGCCACAAGGAAAATTTCTATAAATAAGCCTTTAGTCGCTCACCCAGAATCGCAATCCCCCGTTTAATTGCCTCGGCGGGTCGGCAAAAACTGAGGCGCATAGCGGCATAGCCCTGACGATCTGGAAAAAAGCTGCTTCCTGGCATGACCAACACCCCTTGTTTGCTCACTTCCTGGCAAATTCGCTCCAAAGGTAGTGATTCTGGCAGTTGAACCCAGAGAAAAACTCCACCCTTTGGAACAGTCCAGGTTGCCTCCTGGGGGAAGTACTGCGCGATCGCCTCTAGCATGACGTTGCGACTTTGCAGATGCCAGGACTGAAGGCGGTGTAGACGGTGACGGTAATGCCCGGATGCCAGATATTCACGCACGATCGCCTGGGAAGGGGTGGGGGTGTGGACATCATTCAGAATCTTTTGCTCAATCAACGGTTGATAATGCCGCCCAGTTGCAACGATGTAGCCAATGCGGAGAGCAGGTATCAGGGTTTTGGAGAAACTGCCCACGTAGATGACGGTATCCTGTTGATCGATCGCCTTAATCGGAGCAGGAACGGGTTCAAAATTTAATCCTTCGTAGGCATTGTCCTCCAACACTGGACAGTCGTATTGCTGCGCCAAGGTAAGTAATTGCTGCCGATGCGCCTGGGAGGTGGTAATTCCGGTTGGGTTATGCAGCGTACTGATCGTGTAGATTAGCTTGGGGCGATGGCTCTTCAAGTACTTTTCTAGCAGTTCCAGGTTCATGCCTTCTGGTGTCATGGGAATGCCAATAATTCTCACTCCCATCGTTTCCAGGGCAGTTAACGCGCCGTACCAGGTTGGGCTTTCCACAATAACCCAGTCTCCCGGTTTTAGAAGGTAGCGCATTGTCAGCGAGACACCTTGCATAGCGCCACTGGTAACGATCAGATCGTCGGCAGAAACAACGAGTCCACGTTGTACTAGCAATTGGGCAATTTGCTGTCGTAGAATCTCCTGTCCTTCAGGAAAGTCGTAGTTGGATAGATGATCCACCACCTGATTCATGGCACGGCGAGCGATGCGTTGTAAATCATTTAAGCCAAATAGTTGTGGAAAGCCCATACTGAAATCCACCATGTCAGTCTGGTGATGGGCTTTTAGTGACGTGATGTAGGAATCACAAAATGAATCGATGGCGGGCTGAGGAATAATCACCTTTTGAGCGGGGGCAAAGGTGGCAGACTGAGGTGATGCAGTAGGATTGCTGTTAACGAAATAACCCGACCCCAGACGAGCACAGATCAATCCCTCTGCCTCTAAAGTGCCGTATGCTTCAATCACCGTCAGCTTATTCACCTGGGCTTCTTTCGCCATCTGACGCAACGAGGGTAGGCGATCGCCTGGTTGTAACGCCCCAAAGGCAATCAAATGTTTGACGCGATCGCGAATTTGCAGGTAAATCGGTTGCGTGAGCTGGCGGTCTAGCGGAATCTTCATACTGTTTTCTTGAAGACAGAAACTTCCTACGGATAGCTCGTCAAAGCCATCCCTTGAAGGCGTGTAGCCTGTCCATCTTCTGCACTATACGCAATTGTTTTGAGAATGTCCTGATACAGTTGGGTGGGGTTTGACTAGACCAGTTGAGGAATCTAGCAACTGGTTTAGCTAAAGTGCTTAAATGTGTACCTCCTCAATCAACTGTTGCAGTGGCAAGGTAAAGGAGTTAATGCAAGTTCAACTGTGGCTAGAACATCGCTTCTATCGGTAATGACCAACGCTTCCATGCATACTTTTCTACCCGTTGCCTACCTGCAAAATCAGTTTATTCCGTTTGCTGATGCCAAACTATCGATCGCAACCCATGCCCTGCATTACGGAACCGGTGCTGTTGGGGGTTTACGCGGTATTCCCAACCCACAAAGTGCTAACGAAATTTTGCTGTTTCGCCTGGAGAAGCACTGCCAACGGTTAAGTAACAGCGCACGGATGCTGCACATTAATCTGTCTGTTCCTCAAATTAAATCTGTCATTCTTGAGTTCGTGCAACGCAATCGACCGACTGTGCCGTTTTATATTCGTCCCCTGGTATACACATCGAGTTTAGGTATTGCTCCTCGCTTGCATCAGATTGATAAAGATTTTTTGGTTTACGGCTTGGAATTAAACGATTATTTGCCAAAAGATGGGGTTCGCTGTCGGATTAGCTCCTGGCAACGTCAGTCGGATGTGAGTATGCCATTACGAAGCAAGCTGACATCTGCTTATATCGTTTCTGCTTTGGCAAAAACAGAAGCAGTAGAGTCCGGCTTTGATGAAGCAATTCTACTCAACAGCCAGGGCAAGGTTAGCGAAGCATCTGGTATGAATGTATTTCTCGTTAGAAACGGGCAACTAATTACTCCCAGCATTGACCAAGACATCCTGGAAGGCATTACAAGGGATAGCCTCTTGACTCTGGCAAACGATCTCGCTATTCCGACGAGCGAGCGTCCAGTCGATCGGTCTGAAATACTCATTGCTGATGAGGTATTTCTTTGCGGTACTGCTGCCAAAATTGCACCCGTTCAGCAAATTGAAAACTATCGTTTGCCTAATGAGCGTCCTATCACCGAGAAGCTAAAAGCTGAACTCACTGCTATTACTAACAAACAAAATCTTCGTTATCAGGATTGGATAGACACGGTTATTCTTCCCTGAAAAGCCCAACAAATTGTGCCATCATCAATGTACTTAGTTGCAGCGGCAATAGGGTACAGCGATCGCGTTACTATCCACTCAACTATCCACAACCCAATCTACCTGATGGGCTTCAGTAAGGTCTGGAACTTCTAAGCGATCGCGCATTCGCTCAATCACCGCTTCTGGCACATTGGCAGTACGCGATCGATTGCGCCGCAGCAATTCTTCCCAAGAAACTTCCAGGTAGACAATGCGAATCCGCGCCTGGTAAGCAGAAAATAGATTAATTAACGACGAACGCATCTGCCGAGAGAGATTTGTCGCATTCCAAACAAACGATTTTTCGGCTCTCAGGTATTCTTTAGCGATCGCCCTTGCTCGCTCGCCTACAGCACCTTGGTCATCTTTCGGAGAGATGTTCATCGCTTGTCGCAGTTCATCCAGGGATATTACTGTCCAATCTGGAAGATTCTCCCGAATCCAAGAATCTTTGCCAGTACCCGGTAATCCTGACATCAGGACAACCTCGAATCGCGTGTCATCAAAGGCAGCATAGTTTGGATCGCGATTGTCTTTTTGGAAATAGACAAATCGACTGTGATCTGAGGGGAACGGTCGGGGATAAAATAAGCAATTATTCTCTTGACAAAATTCCCGAAAGAACTGAACTCTCTCCAGCAGTTCTAGCTGGTCGTCACACTCACGACCCCGAACATCAGCTTCCGCCAGCAGTGCCAGTAGGTCGCAGCGAATGACTTGACTGGCTTTAATTACAGCGCGTTGCGGGTTGGGTTTGTCCCAAAACCAGAGGGGAAGACTGCCATGCTGCACCAGTGAGACAATCGCCTCCCGTTGATGAAACGGCACGTTGAGCGACCCCAGTATTTGCCGCGCCATCTTTGCCCCTTGGCGGACATGACCCTTGGACGTGATGCTGCCATCCGCTTCAATTTCAGTTGCAGCAGGTTTTGCCACATCATGCAGTAGGGCAGCCGCAAACAGAAGCGATCGCTCGATAGCTGGTAACTCCCGCCAAGCTGGCAATGCAATTAAAGCCTCACAGACCAAGCGGGTATGGGTGAGAACATCCCCTTCCGCATGGTAGCGGGGGTCTTGGGGGCAATCCTGAAGCGATTGAAGCCAGTCAAACTCAGCCTGAAGCGATGCCCAATCTAGCGTCCAGTCTGGAGGCGTGGGACACCAGGGAAATGACCAGGATAGCGCTTGAGAAACAGAAGAAGTCATGATTGAAATAAATCGACGCCGGGACGTAGGAGATTGGGTATGATGGGGCGGTTGAGCCAATGGCTATCAGATTGCAGCACGGTGGTTGAAAAGCTAGCACGGACGTATTTGTAACGAGCCGTTACAACCGCTTCCTCTTCGACCTTGATATACAACCCTTCCATCAGGGGACTGGGGTCAGTTTGTTTGAGACTTCGCTCCACATCCAATCCCCGTTCCTCACAGGCTTGCCGGAAGCGTTCTAGGTGTCCTGACTCAATGAAATTAGAGTTACTCAGCAATCCCGTTAGCTGCTTGTAGGAGTTTAATACACCTGTAAACAGGACGGGTACGGAAACCAGTGGTAATCCTGCTAATAATTCCTTGCGACGTTGGGTACTGAGAAACTGCTGCTGTTCAACGTCTAGCACATCAAATTCCAAGAAATAATGGGGTAAGGAGTCGTAAAAGACGGTATGTTTGGCATAGAGCCATTCGCCATAGAGTATGTAGCGATCGCCCAGCACCTCCCAGAAGGTTCCTGCATGGCTGTACGCCCATTGTTTGAACAAGTTAAAGTGCTTTTCTCGCTCTCCTCCGGTTAAATAATGTCCCCGGCTTTGCAACAGGATTTGCCCATCAGGACTAAAACTTATGGCAGCATTGGCTCCATCCACTTTTTCTTCGACTGCCACGAATTGAGACGCGATGGAGCTGAAAGGCACACTATCCAAATCTTCATCTCCTGGTTGGAGTCGTGAACCTTCGATATGAGGGGTGCGAGGGTATTTGTACATCTGCTGCTGCATCAATTGACTACCTTAGCAACGGCTATTTCTTCCAAGGAAGCTTGGTTCCCATTTCAGTTAGCGTCGAGAAGACGAGATAAAGAATGAGTACACCAACGCTCACAAAAAAAAGAACCAAGTCGTTGTCCATACTTTATGCAAAGGTAATAATTTCATAGATATTTTATTTGCCTGGTAAAATTCACGAAAGAACTGAACGCGCTTCAGTAGCTGGTGTGTATCCTGAGGGTTTGATCATGCTTGCTTACTATCCTTACTTTCTCTTCTCAATTTCAGTAATAGGTAACAGTAAGGTATCCTCTATCTGCGAACGCACCTCCGGGGTAAGAACCACATCGCTATTCAGGCACTCCACTAGCAATTTATTGGCATCGTGATACTGCTCAAGCAATTCCATCTGGTATTCACTGAACTTCCAATATTGACCAATATTTCTATATTTTATTATTATCGCTCTTATTTGCTCAGTCCAAAACTGATCGTTAGCTTTCCACCATTGCTCTAATCTCTCCTTGTCACCATCCACTTTTGGTAATTGTTTTCTAAGTTGTTGCATGACTTGCTTCAGTTCACGAGCAACGCTAGGGACAAGCTCAGTAGCAAAGTCATAGGCAGGTTCAGCGCAAGATATGCAGTTATCACTAATTGCGATAATCATTTTATCGTTAATTAGGTGAACCAGATGAATTAATGATGAAATCAAGTCTCTGTTAAGTGATTTTTTTTTAATTCTTATGCTTGATACGAATACAATTTCATTATCAGATAAAGAAGAAAGCACAAAATCAAAACTAGTAAAATATTCAAAATTGAAAGCCCGAACTGCTGCTGGCTTGTAAGGAGTCTTGACTGATATAGATTTCTGATTTACCCAGACAAGGAACCGCTGCAACTTTTCATCAGCAGTTACAAGTGCATCAACCTGCTGTTTCATTAACAGCAACAAACGGTCTCCACTTGACGACATCCCAACCGCTAGCAAAAAGACTTCCCTCCAGCGTTTATCACTGATGTGGCTGACCAGATTTTGCAACACTTCCTCTGAAAAATACTCCCCAAACATAATTTCTCTAGCTGTAAAATACTCGTGAAATGTCAGATGAGAAAATGAGTAAATCCCCTTAGCCCTCTCCACCAATAGCCCGTGTTGGGCTTCGATGGATCGCAAAATAACCTCACTGTCCAGTTGCAAAGCTTCTGGGTCAGTATTGGCATCGGGTAAATTACGGATGTACTCTTTTATGTATTGTTCCGCTACTTTCTGCTTGAAGAAATAATCGCCCCCTTCAAATGTAGTCAGGGCAATTTTGCTGAGTAAATCTTCCTTTCGCTGGACTGATAACTTTTTGTAAAGCTGAGTACGATAAATCCCGCGCTTGGCATCCCATTTTTTCAGCAGTGCATCTAGTCCTTCTTTGTATAGCTCAGAACGATTTGCCGGAAAATTCCCGGATTCTTCAAATGCCAAACATAGGAGTGTCAGCAGCAGCGGACTAGCGGCGAGTTGTTTGATTCGGTTATTGTCTTTGATGCGTTGAATAAAAGTCTCGGCTTTTACAGCTTTATCCTTGAACCATTGAGTTGCAAAAGTTGCAATTTGTTCATCATCAAAATCAGCAACTTCTACCTCTGTGAACTTGTCAAAGGTATACTCACGCGCAGCAATTCGGCAGGTCATAACAAAGTGATTGTCTCGAAAATGGTCAGAAAAATCACGAATTTCCTTTAAGACATGGGTGGTGTCCTCTTCTCTGACTTCATCCAACCCATCGAGTAAAACTAACGTTCTACCATGTTTTAACAGTTCATCTGCTAGGGGCACGGCATCTTCCCTTACAATCCCGCAACCAGCGAATTGCTGACTGATGTATTTCAGTAATCCTGGTTTGCCTGTAGCTTCAGCAAAGTCTTTAAGGGAGACAAAAATTGGCACCTGCCCAGCCTGAAACTCAGCTCGATTGCACTGAATCGCTAGATACTTCAAAAAGGTGGTTTTACCTGCACCTGGCTTCCCCAAGATCATCAGCTTGCTAGATTTCTCAACCGCAACCAGTCCTGGCACTCGTTGTTCAGAGATTCTGCCCAGTCCAAAGCGCTCAAAATCCTCAGAGTTACACTCTTGCAGTAATTCAGCAATTTTTTTACGTTTGCGCCCAGTGACTTTCTCCAGGATATTGACGTTGGTGTAAATATCATTCAACCCAATGGGCTGGGACATATCCAACACCCGCATCGTACCGCAGCGTTCTTGAATGTCGGGTTTTATCTTTTCACGTACCTCTTGCACTAGGGCATCGATATTAACGCTGTTGTCTTGGTTGGCTTCTGCTTCTGGTTCGCTTGGTGGCTTGGCAACAATCTCATCCCACTCCAGCTTTAATCTTTCACAGATTTGGTAAAAATACTTACGGTCAATTCGCTTGCCTGCAAAAAAATTGGTAACTGGCTGGCGACTCATGCCTAACTCTTCTGCCAGTGCCTTCTGACTTAGAGAGTGGTAGTCCAGAGCTTTTCTAGCTTTTTCAATACCTTCTGGAGAGCAGCAAAGCGATCGCCCTGTCATAGCCCAACGATAAAACTTCTCACCTATTCTAATCGCCCTTACTTGAGTGCCTATTTTCAAACTCATGCAAGTTAGGCGCGAAGTCACGCATTCTATAACCTTTACCCTGCATTGATTTTAGGCATCTGCTTGTCACGCTAAGGATGTAGTGAATTCAAAGGAACTGCCAATGTTACCAAGGAGATTTTTTTCAAGGGATGAAGTGCTGGGTGTTGTTACCCTGATTGCCGTGATGGGTTCTCTGAGTCTCGCATTTATCGATGAAAAGAGCCGTCCTCAATTTATGGATTTGACAAAATTTGCAGTAGGCACTTACGTTGGGTTGCTGATACCTCGTGCAAGGTCAGGCGATAGCGATCGCAATTAGCAAAACTCAAATATACCTTGGCGAGTGAAGTGCGATCGCCCCTCGCTGTAGGTTGGGTTGAGTACTGTCACGTCCTTGCTTGTGAATTCAGTAGTTAACGTGAAACCAAACATGACTCGATTGGGCAATCGCACTAGGGTTGAGGTGGAGAAGCAGTGATGAGTGTGGGGTTTCATACTTCAACCCAACCTACAAGATCGGGCGATCGCACTTAGGATACCAGGGGCGTCAGGAGGCCAACCAAGGTGCCCTCGATGCTGCGGACATACGCGACCGTCTGCCCCCAGGGCATCTGTTTGGGGGCGCACAGCGGGGTGCAGCCTGCTGCTACTGCACGCGCAAATGCGGCGGGTACGTCCACCGTCAGAAAGGCCACCTCTGTATTTTTGGGATTACCATCGCCATAGGGGGCATAGGGTTCACCCACCATCAGCGTTCCCGCACTGTGCGCGGCAACCGCAAGCGATGTTGCACCCGTTTCCAGTTCGCCGAACTGGGCAGTGGCATCGTAGTAGCGAATCGTCAGCCCAAACGCGGCACAGTAAAAATCGAGAATCGTTTTGGGGTCATCATGCACATATAAGACCACACTTCCAAACGTCGGTGCTGTCATCGTTCCCTCCTGCGTCACGACGTGGATACGTCCATCTAGTTAATTCTTTACCATGACTCTGGATACTCGGCGTGGGTTGGAAGCCCTCCGCTAGCACAACCCCACGACGCTCTGGATGCCCAGAAGATGTGATCCGTCGGAGTGATAGGTGGTGCTGTATCCAACGAGCCTGCCGGAATAACCACGATCTTGCCGTTGCGCTTTAGACGCGGAACCGGGCACCCGCAATGACTACAAAACCATTTGCCGAAGCTATGAGCCGTGGGAAGGTTATAACGTGTGATGACTTCCTCCCCTGAAAGCCATCGGAACTGGCTCGGCTCAACGGTTAGATTTGTGGCGTGACCTGTGCCTGTGCCTTTGCGACACCGTGAGCAGTGGCAATGAGCCATTTTCTGGAACGGTGGGTTCACTTCAAATGTCACCGTTCCGCAAAGGCAACCACCGTGAATGCTGGACTTATTCATCTGCTCTCTCCGAGTGCCTAACTATATATTAGGCTGAACGATTCTGCCTATCCATCTAGTTCTAGAGGATAGCCAAGAGCTTTGCGTATATCATTCCAAATTAAGTGAATAGGTAGAATTGTTCCGTATATTAGGTGTTTTCTGGAGGAAAGGCTGAATTCTTCCGTATATCTTCAAATGCGATCGCCCCTCGCTGATTTGTTGGGTTAAGTACTGTCAAGTCCTTGCTTATGAATCAGTAGGTAACGTGACAAACATGACTCGATTGGGCGATCGCACCAGGATTGAGGTGGAGAAGCAGAGATGAGTGTCGGGTTTCATCCTTCAACCCGACCTACAAGATCGGGCGATCGCATTAAATTAAGTTGAAGGATGGAATGCGATCGCGAAATCAAACTTCAACCAGTAACCTCTGCATCACCACCAGCAGCTTTCGGTAATCCGCTTCAAGCGAATGATTAGACCACTACTGGTTTTGCAGACGATATGGTGCTTAATTGCCAGGAACGGTATCATACCCCTAAAACAGAACTTTGTAGTATATTGGTAGTACGCCTCAACCCCTCATTGTTTCGTTAGCGCTTGCTCGGACTTTGCCTAAGGCAAATCGTAGAACCGTTGCTTCCAGAGGTACAAGGCAGCATACATTACACCCCTTGGCGAAGGTATGTCAGAGCAAAGAGTCCAGAAGAAAAAAATGGCGACGATTCGTGAGGTCTACGATCGCGTCCTCTGGGATGCACGCCTAGACCGTAGCGCCTTTGCCATCGGCTATACCGAGCGTATGTCTATTGAGGGTATCCGCGAAAAACCGTTTTCAGAATGGTCAACGGATGGGGACATCCCAATGCATCGCATCCGCTATATCCGCTGCGGGGAGAAAATCGTTTGGGATCGCGACCAGCACTTGGATCTGTTCTCGGCAGGACTACTGCCTGCTGCTGCCTTTCTAGCGCATCCAGAAGAGGAGACACATTGGACTACAGTCACACCCCCTGCACAAAACCAAGACCTAGTATTCAAGGCACGACCTGTCTACCAGTACGGTTCACAAGGTTGGCAACCAATTGACCAACCGTCAGGAGAGGCGACAATAGCTGCGCTGACAATTGCTAGTTTTAACGTGCTGTGCGATCGCTACGAGCAGGAGCGCATCCAGACAGCACAGCGCCTGCCAGCGATTGTAGAGCATCTGCGCCACTGCGATGCGGACATCATAGCGCTACAAGAAGTGACGCCCCCCCTGCTAGAGGTGCTGTTGGAACAAGATTGGGTACGCTCTTACGCCATTTCGGAATCACCAGAAGCACAGACTCTAAAGCCGTATGGTCTTTTGCTCCTGTCGCGACTGCCGTTTACGCTAGTCGAGCATCAGTATTCGGCGCACAAGCGGGTGCTGGTGGGGACGTGGCAGATTAATGGGCGATCGCTGCACCTAGCCGTCGTACATCTGACCAGCAATCGCGCCCACAATGCACTCGAAGTCCGAACACATCAACGTTCCGTATTGCTGGAGTATCTCAAGACGCTGCCATGAGACGGCTTCATTGTTGGAGATTTCAACAGTAGAGGGGATGAGCAAGAGGAGGAGTTGAGCCAAAGTGGTTTTGTCGATGTTTGGACGCTGCTGCATCCTAATGATGCAGGCTACACGTTTGACCCAGAGCACAACCCGCTAGCCGCGCTGATGAGTTTGAGCGGTGAGGCAGCGCGGTTCGATCGCATCTTGCTGCGCGGTGAGGATGGGCGCTTTCTGCCCCGTTGATGGAGTTGTTCGCCTGCGAACCCGTACTGGATACGCAAGGAACTCTTTACCCATCCGACCATTTCGGCATCCGTGCCGTTTTGGACTGCTCGACGCCAACAACAGCATCGTTGCAGGCAGTGCCTCCAGTCTATCGGAGTGCGGTTGTGGTGATGCCGTCGGCTGAAGTGTTACCTGCCATTCAGGCGATTCGCCGCCGTTACGATCGCATGTTCGACCGTTGGATGCCGCACATCAATCTGCTGTATGGCTTTGTTCCAGAGGAGTATTTTGAGGAAGCGGCACAGGCGATCGCACAAGCACTGGCTCAATTGCAGCCGTTTGAGGTGACGCTCACAAGCTTCGAGACGTTCGCGCACCGCTCTAGCTCTACGGCATGGTTGCGCCCGGTTGCCGAACCATCGGATGCACTCCATCAGTTGCAAGCAGTTTAATGCTGATTTTGATGGCAGTATTTTGGAGTGCGTAGTGTGCGATCTGCGCTAGCCTTCGGCAACGCCAAGGGCGAACGCAGCAGCGCTTCGCTATCGCGTTGCACTTGCCCAATATATAAACCTGTATACAAGATAAGTAGACAGTTTTAAATTCAGGGAGAATACAAATTATACCAAATCCGTGTATTAGCTGGTGTCTGATACAGTTCTGAAAGAGTAGACGTTTTGTCGGAGGAATCTAGATTGATTGGCTACCCAGTACCTGGTGTAGCTCTGAATCTAACCATTGCCAAATCAACTGTAGATGCATTGGCTGAATTTTGCGATCGCCCCGTATCCACTTACCCGGAAGTGATTTGTGCACTCCAAGCTGTTCTGCCAGGTGGGCGTAACTCCAACCTTTGAGTTCCAACGCCTTTGCTAAAACCCAGCCCGGAATTTGTCTTCGATTTGTATCCGTACCGGACTTTTTGGACTTTCGCCGCTTTATCCGCGTCGCTGGTAGTGCCTTGCCATTAATGGCTTCCAGCTTGGTCTGAATCTTCGGTGTAGGTCTTATAATGACGTAGGCTTCCAGCCAGAGTTCTAGCCAATTGCGCGGTCGCCTTTTGCCCTCTATGTGCTTAGATTCTTCCAACTTCCAAGAGGGCTGAATCGATTCGAGATAGGTATCCGGGTCGAACTCAATCTGCCAGCCGAGTTCGTGTAGAGTAAGCAGGGCATTATCCCATTGTTCAATGAGTTCATTGCGTTTCTGACGATTGTTCTGTACCGTCTGCAAGTGTGATTCTTTTGAAAGGTATCCCAGCCGATTTAGCAAAGTTTTGATTTTATACTTGCCACTGGTTTGAATTCGACTCATTATTGTCAAAAACACAGCCAGTGCAGCCGCCATTGGCTGTCTGTAGGGATTAATTAGAAGGGTACTTTTAGCGAGGAAGCCATATTCATATAGAGAAGAGAAATTTCCTGAATCTTGAAATGGTTTTACCCAATCGTTTGGTCCTGCGGTAATAATTAACTCGGTAGGTTCTTCTGGCTCGTAGGAAATTTTATCAGGTTGGTTAGAATCTACAGTCAAGCTGAGCTGACCCATATACTGAAGCTTAAGCCTCCACATGGCTTGGATTTCAGCTGCATACGTCATAAGCTTCAGATCTAGGTTGTTGATAGCTATACTCAGGCTGGCTACTTGTTGAGCTAATTCTCCCAATTTCTTTAGCTTTTGACCTAGAGTTAAATCGCTTCTTTTATTCCAATTAAATAGTCCCATATTAATAACATCAGTAGCCTTGAAGCTAAATGTTCCTTCCCAAGGCTTTTCCATGTTAGTAGCGTAGGAAGCGAAAAGTAAGAAAATATAAGCGGTTTCAAGACCCAGTTGATGGATAATTTCCCAAGCTGCATTTCCCGCTACTATCTCTAATCTATTCGTTTCTGGATGGTGTTGAATAATATTGTGTTCGATAAAACCTTTACCAAAAAAGCGTCGGAAGCGGGGAATTCCATCAACGTCCTCCCAAAGTTCCGCCCCAAGACAAGCCTGTACTCCAGTTAAATAGGGTTGGGATGTCATGACTGGAGTATCGTCGTAAGTTTGAAATAGAGGAGCCTTTGTCGCTGGCATGGATTCTTGTGATTCCATTCCTAGCACGCTTTGTAGGGCTTCTAAAGAAAGGCTATACAGATTAAATTTCTGTAGGAATTCTCCCGCTGTTTTAGAGGCACATAAACTGATGATATAGAATTCTTTATCCTCTTTTCTTGAATAAAATCCGGTCGTCTTGCTAATTAAAAGAGTTGGATGATCGGGTTCTTTTCCTTCTAGGCTCCAGGCATCAATATGGGATAATATCCAAGTAGCTTTTTGTTTCCAAAACTCTTGCTCTTGAAAAATATTTCTAAATAGCTTTTCTAGGTAGATAACAGCCTTGCTAAGGTTAAAAGATTTGTTTGTTAACTCTGGCTTGAGTCGCGTTAGATGGAGATGGATGTCGGTGGCGATATGCTGAACTATTTGAGTTCGGAAAGCTTGCTCTTCGCGTAGCCGTTGTGCGTATTTCTGGATGCGTGAAGCGTACTTATCGGGAGTATTCGTTCCCCGGAGAGTAAAGTAGCTATGCTTTAGGGAATCGCGTTCGATCATAACCTCATCAAATCTTGCGTCAATTCACTACTTTAGCCTTTTACATTACACGATGTTCTTACTTAAGTTTATTCAAAACCACTTTGTAAAGCGCGAATTAATTTCTCTAGCCGCAAAAATTTGTGCCTAGAATGTTTATAAATACGGAGCTGCGATAGAGATAGTACTTCTTTTTTTACTTGTCGATTAATACCGTGAGATTTGGGATCAATAATCAGTGTCTCCTCAAGTCCTTTATCCAATTCCCTAGCAATTTCTAACAGCGTTTCTGCAAGAATTTCAGGAACTCTTATAGTGCAGGTAGGCTGATATTGCCAAGGTGAGGGACGACTGCCACCTGTTCTCGCACCACCATGACCAGAAATACCCATTCTAACAACCTCTTTCGTTACAAAATTAACTAAATGATAATCTATATAGCTGCTGTTACAAAAACTCTTACTTTCGTACAAAAGCTTTTACTATCTAATGGTAAGCTTTTTTGAATTTGACACAAAAATAATAAAAATCAAGAAATTTTGCCTCTAAAAATGAAACCTTGACAGGGTAAGCGTTTCAGCTTTGTTTTCCAATAAGTCGCTTAATCGGTGGGTGGTATGTCGGGCACAGTAAGTTCTGAAGTTGCTACCGCGATCGCGCTTGTCTAATTTCATAAAATCAAAGTAGCTCCTAATTCGTTACGGGTTAGAGCCAATGACTAACGCTTGGTGTCCAAGCTTCGCGCTGGTCATTTGACTTTCTTCAGTCTATTAACGCGCTTAACATGTTAACAAACATTTCATCAGATTAACAATGAGCGAACTACTTGTAAACACGTTTGATACGTTTACAAAAAGAAGATATAGCGTTTCTCAAATAGGTGAGATACAGTAGCAGGAGTGAGCAAACCAATTACGAATGTCTTTAAGGGAGACTTGACTAAAAGCCTCACTAATCGCTAAATCTAGAGCCTTATAGGTTCTTGCACCTAGGGAAC
>DATNPV010000302.1:0-3632 GCA_036703055.1 Waterburya sp. | reverse complement strand
GGGTCGGTCAATGCCTTTGAAACGATGCTCTCCCATCTCCTCCCAGCCTTGCTTTTGCACCAGCATTGTATAGGTGGCTTCACTCACCACACAGCTACCGGGAGGACAAACGGACTCCATGCGGGACGCCAGATTAATCGTTCCGCCTAAGGCTGTATAATCCACCCGTTGAGAGCTTCCGACATCTCCAACCACAGCCTTTCCACTGTTGACGGCTATTCGCAATTGTATGGGTTCGCGCAAGACTTGGCGGCGATTAAGAGCTTCTAGACGAGTGAGCATTCCCCTCGCCGCAGCAACAGCCCGGTCGGCATGATCCTTTTGGGGTTCAGGAGCACCAAAAAAGGCCATGATGCAATCTCCGATATACTTATCCAGAGTCCCACCGACGGCAAAAACTTCTTGCAGCATCTCCTCAAACAAACTATTGAGTAATTCGGCAATCTGTGGCGGACTTAACCGTTCCGACAAAGCCGTAAAGCCAACAATATCCGCGAAGAGAATGCTAATTTCCCCTTCCGTAGGAGGGAGACGACCGTCTGGTAATGCCCCTACCGTAATCAACTGCTGCACAACTGCCGGAGAGTGATAGCGCTCAAGTTTTTGCCGGATGGTTTCTTCACTTTTAAGTTTTTGAGCCAATAGCCAACGTTGCACGCTAGAAGCCACAAGGTTCGCTAACGTCGAAAAAAAGCTGAGATCTTCCTCGGCTTGCTCAACCCAATGGTTGGAGGAGTGCTGGGCATCGGCATACAGAACACCAACGACCTTATCTTCATCCCACAGAGGCACAGCGATCGCACTCTTGATGTTTTTGATCAAAATACTGTTTTGCCCCTCAAAACGTTCGTCCATTTGGGCATCAGCTGTTTGAATGGCAATTTTTTCTGTAAAAACTTTTTGACAGATGGTTTGGCTAATCCAGGTTCCCGCCTCTTTCAGATTCTCCGGTTGAGAGACATCTCTGGTAGCAGCATCGAGCAATTCAAGATGCCCTGAACCCGTCACATCGACTAATAAAGCTAAGCGCTCAATACTTTTTAGATACCGGAAAACAACTTCCTGCACCTGCAAAAAAATGGCCTTGATCGATTCAGCTGCACTGAGATTCTTGGCTATCTTCAGCAGGTCTTTAAGTCGGTCAATGGCTTTTTCTTTGTTGCTAAGTGCATCACCTTGGTCATCCGCCTGTATCCATTGCTGTTGTAGCTCTTTAACATTGTGAAAGATGGTGGTTCCCTTAGCAAAAGGCTTTAAATCTGTTGTATTAGGCTTACCAGGAGTCGTCAAAAGTACATATAGACTGACATCCCCCAACCAAATCACATCACCATGATTCACTAGTTGAGGCGATTTCACTGCACGTTGATTCAACCGCGTTCCATTTTTACTGCCCATATCTTCAATCGCCCAGTCCCCTGTTGCCGTTTTCAACAAACGCGCATGGCAGCGGGAAATTCCCTCATAAGGCATGTGGAGGTCGCATTCTGGCAAACGACCAATCGTAAATCCAGGACGATTCACCGTAACCGTTTTTTCTGTATTTCCCTGTCGTAGGCGCAGTTTCAGTTCAGTCATGATTTTAGATACGTTCAATGCGATCGCGGTTTCAAACAGGCTACGCGATCGCACGGCTGTGGGCAGATGGGCAGTTTTACATCTAATCTTTCATTCATGCCTATCTGATTAAATCCGGAATGCACAGCTTGGGCTTGGAAAAAGGCTATAGGTTAATGGTTCACCCTTGGGAAGCGAGAGCATGATAGGCACACTACTAGACCAACGTTATCAGGTGGTTGAAGTACTAGGCCAAGGTGGATTTGGTCATACTTATATTGCCCAAGACACTCGCCGACCGGGCAATCCTACCTGCGTCGTTAAGCATCTCAAACCGGCGGCTGGCGACCCCGAATTTTTGAAGATTGCTAGACGCTTGTTCAATAGTGAAGCTGAAACTCTGGAGAAACTGGGCACTCATGACCAGATTCCACGACTGCTCGCTTACTTTGAGGAAAACCACGAGTTCTATTTAGTCGAAGAGTTTATCGCCGGACATCCGCTGAGTGTGGAACTGCCACCAGGCCAGCAGTGGAACGAAAGCCAAGTGATTCAACTGCTAAGTGAGGTTTTGTCTATTTTAGACTTTGTCCACACGAATGGAGTGATTCATCGCGACCTCAAACCCGACAATTTGATCCGCCGTACCTCAGACAACAAGTTAGTTTTGGTTGACTTTGGGGCCGTCAAGCAAATCCAGATGCACTCCATAGTGGCTCAAGAAACGGTAGACAAGACCGTTGCCATCGGCACCCCAGGCTATATGCCTAGCGAACAAGGACAAGGCAGACCCCGTCCCAGCAGCGATCTTTATGCTCTCGGCATGATTGGCATCCAAGCCCTGACTGGGCTAAATCCTATGCAATTATCAGAGAACACTCAGACAGGGGAAATCATCTGGCGGCATCAGGCACAAGTCAGTGATAACTTGGCAGCGATTCTAAATAAGATGGTGCGGCACTACTTCAAACACCGCTACCAGTCCGCAACCGAAGCCTTACAAGCCGTCAATTCACTAACCCATGCCAAAACACCGATGGCTGTAGCGGCTGCTTTATCACAAAAGGGGCACTCCTACTTAAAAAGCGGCTATCAGTCTGCCTCTCAAACGCTGCGATCGCTCGCCTCACTAGCCAAGACCTACATCTCACAAAATAACGCCACGTCCCTACCCTTCGGGACTCCAGAGAATACAGTTACCATGCCTCCTGCCCATCTATCCAATTCGCCAAACGCTTCACAGGCGACGCTGGGTTCTGTCTTTAAAGGCCCCTACAAATTACCTCTGCTAATTGGGGCCGGCACTGCTACCGTTGTGGTTGCGATTGGTGCAATTTCTGCAATGCGTCAACCACCCCCCTCTCCCAAGACGGCTCAAAATCCTACTGAACTAAAAGAAATCAAGCCTGAACAAGCTGATACTACTAAACAGGCAACTCAACCTAGCAATACAGATCCATCTTCAAATCCAACCCAACCTATAAATCCAGCTCAACCTAATAACAATTGTATTGTTGTTGTTAAGTCATCAAATGTACGCTCCCTATCTGGACGTGGAAAAACCAAAGATGTTGTCAAAGCAGGAACCCCAGTATCTGTTACGGGCAAAGAAGAAGGTGGATGGATAGAAATTAACTCTCCGGTATCAGGTTGGATTTGGAAGAGTCGGACAAAAAACACCTGTTCTTCCCGATAAGTAGGTGAGTTATATCGTTTCCGCTTGTATCGGAATTATTAAATATCTTCTTCCAAAACCTCTGCGTTCCCTGTGTACCCCTCTGCGTACTTTGCGTTAAAAATTTAATTTTTGGGATGTTAATGGATTTGACGTTGTCATAATTACAGCAATTTCATGAAATATACATGAAAAAGGGGCGCACGTCGGTGCGCCCCTACGGAAAATATGTATTTTACTGATTTGAAAGCTGCTGTACTAATACCAAGTTGCAGTCTAATGTAGAATCTAGAGCTGAGAGTAATTGATAAATACAGCTTATAAGTTTTGACTGTTCATAGCATCATTAGCAAGTGGTGCGCGTGATGTTTAACTTGATTGGCTTTGTTCAGGTGACCCA
>DATNPV010000283.1:0-19514 GCA_036703055.1 Waterburya sp. | reverse complement strand
TGGTCTGAGAGCATTGTCACTGGTATTCACTCGATTCGCAGGTTTTACTCCAGTTCTTTTCCTCCTGTGCCAGCCATTTGTGAGCAAAGATGAATCTCTTGTCAACAAAGATGAATTTCGCCAGCAGTATCAAGCTTGGGGAAACAGAATTTAACTCCCCCCAGAGCAAGGGGGGTATGGGGGGGCGAGTGCGTAAGTCCTAAACATTTGACCTAGACTCTCATCCCCTCACTCCTTCAGGGGCGTAGGTGAAGTATTAACGTTTCTGTACCATATCCTCTGAGGATTTAGGTACACCCGCCGTTAGCACTTCATTCCCTGAGTGTGTAACTAAAACATCATCCTCAATACGAATGCCAATACCGCGCCAGCGTTCGGGAATTTCGGGTTGACCTTCCACGGGTTTAGTGTGCCGTCCAATATACAGCCCTGGTTCCACCGTTACTACGTGACCCGGTTGCAACATCTGCCAGTTCTCGCCATGCTTGTAGACTCCAGCATCGTGGACATCTAACCCTAACCAGTGTCCAGTACGGTGCATGTAAAAGGGCTTGTACTTCTCTTCTTTGATGATTTCTTCAATATCACCGACGAGGAGTCCCAAATCCATCAATCCTTCCACGAGTACGCGCACGGCGGTATCATGAAATGAATTGTAGGGGTTGCCGGCTTGAACTTGCGCGATCGCATCCACCTGTGCCTTCAAAACGAGTTCGTACAGAATTTTTTGCTCTGCGGTAAACGTGTTACCGACGGGGAAGGTGCGAGTAATATCGGCGTTGTAGTACCCATAAGAACAACCCGCGTCAATGAGCAATAGGTCACCCTCCTGCATCTGCCGATTATTCTCGATGTAGTGCAAGATGCAGCTATTGGCACCGGACGCCACAATTGAGGGATAGGCTGGCCCTAGAGCACCTCGAAGCCGGAAGATATGTTCTAACTCGGCCTGAACTTCGTACTCATAGCGTCCAGGTTGGGCGAACTCTCGTGCATGGTTGTGCGCCTCAACAGAAATGGCAACAGCTTTACGCATCATTTCCAACTCCGTTGGGCTTTTTACCAAGCGCATGGAATGGAGAATGGGATGGGTCGATTCAATGGCAATGGGGCCGGTGCCGCGTTTGGGATACGTTGCCATCAAGCGCTGCCACTGATTTAGGATGACATCGTTGAATTTGCGCTCGCGCCCTAAGTGATAATAAATCCGATCCGCCTTTTCCAAGTACTTAGGCAACTTTTCCTCTAATTCAGTGATAGGGTACGCCTCATCCGCACCAAACTTTTCCTTAGCGGCATCCACACCCGTTCGATACCCTGACCAGACTTCTTTTTCCCAATCTTTGGGTTGAACAAACAGGACATATCGGTGTTCTTCATGATGCGGTGTCAGTACGGCAACGGCTTCCGGTTCGTTAAAACCCGTCAGGTAAAAAAAGTCGCTATCCTGCCGATACGCATACTCAACATCGTTGTGCATGACTGCAACTGGGGCACTGCGAAATATCGCGGTGCCGTTGCCAATCTTTGCCATCAACTGTTCGCGACGCTCTTTGTACTCTGTATGTGCAATCATCACTAATGAGGAAAATAGGTGTCAGAAGTCAGGAGTTAGGGGAGAGTTATCTTCATCCTTACGTTGCATGAAACCTGCATAGGAGATGTCTTCCCTATCTGGCGATCATAGATTAAGTCCCAACGTTCTGGGGAAAGCTCAGGCAGCGCTATTATGCCTTAATGGGGTTGTAGCGCTTTGCTAGATTAGTGACCATTACTAGAGAGTGTCACTAGGCGTTTTAATCAAGTTCTACAGGCATTCTACTTACAAGTTCACGGATTTGGAACTCTTGCCAATCCTGAAGGATGTGCATCTCGGTTGAAATTAAGAGAATTACAGCGCAGGTACTTGCATAATCCAACTTTCCGCAGTAGTTAACACAAGAGGTAATCAATGGCCTATTTTCCCATCCAAGACTATGACCAAGTAACTGATGCAAAGGTCAAGTCTGTCTACGAAGAAATTCGGACTGAACTCGGATTTGGCATGGTGCCGAATCTGTTCAAATCGATGTCACTTAACCCTGACTTTTTAGAAGCCACCTGGAAAAAGTTCCGCTCGATTATCCTGCAAGGCGATGTGCCCCGTACCATCAAGGAGATGATTGGCATTGCCATTTCCCAAGCGAATAATAGCCAATACGCACTCCAAGTTCACCTGCACGGCTTATCCGCTTTGGGAATTAGTGAAGAAGTTCTGCAAACGCTGGTTTCTGACTTTGCCAATTGTCCCCTACCTGAGCGCGAAAAAGCAGCTATTAGTTTTGGGTTACTCGCTGCCACCAAACCCCAGCACTTGACGGAGGCGGATTATCGGCAATTGGAAGAGTTAGGGCTTGATCAAGGAGAAATCTTTGAATTGATGGCTACAGCCAACTTGTTTACAGCTATTAATCAGTATACTGATGCGATCGCTCTCGAAATCGATAGGTTATGAGCGCATACCCCTTTTCGCTTAACAGCAGAAGGTTAGAGAATCAAGATCGCGAAGAATTACTACAGATAGCCCGAGAGCTTCTCACTGAAGTCCAAGCCCTTTCCAGCCGGATTGCGGCAGTCAACGAAATTGCGAATGCGATTAACCGTTCCCTGACTTTAGATGAAATTTTGCGGGTAGTGGGTAAGCAAGCCAAATGGTTACTAGACTTTAAGCACTGTAGTGTTTGTCTTCAAGGCTATGACGGTTCTTATCGTCTAGTAACACTGTTTGGTGCAGCAGTAGAGTGTGAGTCCTGCACGTTTATCGAAGATAACCCGATTAGTCGTGCCCTGAAAACGAGACAACCCCAGTTAAACCCTGAAGACTACGCCACTACGTTCTTGGCGGCTTACCCCTCGCAGATTATTATCCCGCTCGAAATTGAAGAGCGAGTCATGGGTTCAATTCAGTTTGCCACAACGACTCCAAATCTCTACACACCTGAAGATTTACGCATCGGCTACCTCCTAGCCATGCAAGTCTCAACGGCTATCCGGAACGCTCAGCGGTTTGATGAACTCGATAAGCTACTTGGGGAGATGAACCAACTGTACTCCCAGCTTGAACAAGAAAGACGTAAGTCTGATGTACTCCTTTTAAATATCCTTCCCAATAAAATTGCGGAGGAACTCAAGCAATCTGGTAAAGTTAAACCCGTTTATTATGAATCTGCCTCAATTATTTTTACTGATTTCAAAGATTTTACTAAGTTCGCCGAACAGTTAACGCCTGAAGAGTTAGTTGATGAATTGGATTATTGCTTCTCGTTCTTCGATATGGTGATTGAAACACATCATTTAGAAAAATTGAAAACGATTGGAGACAGCTATATGTGTGTGGGAGGAATTCCTACTCCTACATCCACTCATGCCGTTGATGCTGTTCTTGCTGCCTTACAAATTAAAGCGTTTATAGACTGGCGGAGATATGAAAAGGCTCAAAAAAACCAACCTTATTGGGAAATTCGGATTGGTATCCACTCCGGCTCTTTACTAGCTGGTGTGATTGGAAAAAAAAAATTTAGTTACGATGTGTGGGGTGATTCAGTTAATGTAGCTTCCCGGATGGAATCCTCGGGTGAAGCAGGAGAAATTAATATTTCTCAAGCTACATTTGAGCTAATTAAAGATTTTTTTGATTGCAAATATCGGGGAAAAATTGAAGCGAAAAATAAAGGATTTATTGATATGTATTTTGTTAAAGGCATTAAAGAAAAATTAGCTCTCGATCCCTCCGGTCTATTACCCAATGAAGAATTTAATGCACTTTATCGGGCATGGGATAGCAGTGACGGGTAAATGGCAAAAGTCCAATTACCCATTACCCATTCCCAAATCCCTAAAACTGATAACTGAGTAATTTAACCACTGACCCACTCTGAGGCAAATCAGAGGGTCTGAGGGTGATCGTATCGCTTCCCACCCGATTCACCGACATTCCATCCATCAAGGTTAAAAACTCATCGACTGAAACCAGATCGCAAGCCCCATCATCAGCCGCTTGAGTCCGGAACTGAGTCGGAATCAGCACCTTAGGATTCAGCGCATTGACTGCCTGTTTCGCCTCTTGAGGGTTGTAAGCTTTCCGTCCACCTCCCACTGGCACCAGCGCTAGATCGGGACGTCCGATGAGGATTTTTTGTTCTATGTCAATGGGGGCGGCAGCTCCTCCCATGTGTAAAATCTTAATACCCCCTTGTGTCCACAGCCAAGCCACATTCGTGCCAAAATTGCGTCCACCGTTGCGATCGTGAGGGATACTAATCCCTTGAAGCTGTACGCCACTGACTTGATAAGCACCCGGTTCATAAAGGATTTTAGGATTTCCTGGCAGTCCCTCAATATCTCCTTCATCTAGCAACTGGCTACTGATGAGGACTAAATCTGCCGCTACTTTCGGTGGACGATACTTCGCTGTGCAGCCGATCGGGCGAAAGGGATTGACCAAAACTCGCAACCCACTGCCAGTAAATAAAAAGCAAGTATGCCCAAGCCATTGCACTGAAAGCCCTCCGCTGGCTTTTTGAGCCAAAGACGGGTTAAATCCAGAGGTTAAACCTGTTCCCAGCGTCGTGAGCAGACCTGCACCCGCGTAGCGCATCAATTGTCGCCGTTTCATATTCTTTTGAACTAATTCCCCGTTGATGACACTGACATAGAAGGAGGACGTGACGCCGGAAGTGATTCTAAAAAGTTGCGCAACAACTGTTTACCACAAGCCGTCAAAATACTCTCCGGATGAAATTGGACGCCTTCAATATGCGGATAGTTCCGGTGTCTGACCCCCATAATGGTGCCATCATCAACCCAGGCTGTAATTTCCAGCACGTCTGGACAGCTTTGGCGGTCAATCACCAGACTATGATACCGAGTTGCTGTAAAGGGATTGGTCAATCCATGAAAAACACCCACACCCGTGTGATGCACTTCAGAAGTCTTACCATGCATCAACACAGGTGCCGAGACAATTTCTCCTCCAAATACTTCTCCAATGCTTTGATGGCCTAGGCAAACCCCTAAAATTGGCACAGTTGCACCCAGCTTTTGAATCAACGCTTCGGAGATTCCAGCATCCTCAGGACGCCCTGGCCCCGGCGAAATCACTACCCCATCAGGTTGGAGTGCTTTGATTTGCTCTAGGTCAATTTTGTCATTCCGGTAGACCTGAATTTCAGAAGCTACGGGCACTTCGGCTCCTAGCTCTCCCAAATATTGAACGAGATTATATGTAAAACTGTCGTAATTGTCAATAACAATGATCAAAAAGCTTACTCCTTCAAGCCCAGTACTGAGAATACCTCACTGAAGCCTTACAGTGGAAGCTCTCGTCATTTTAGGGTTAAAAGCAAACGGCTTGAATCCGAGCTAGTAACGGGGGCACGAGCAATACACAACCAACCAATAGGGATGCGATCGCAGAGACGAGAACAGCACCGGCGGCACAGTCTTTCGCTATTTTGGCAAGGTCATGGTAAGACTGTTTGACGGTTAAGTCAACAACTGACTCAATTGCCGTATTTAACAACTCCATTGCCATCACCAACCCACTAGTCAGGCCAATCACGGCAATTTCAACAGGTCTTAGCTGCAAAAAAACACCCAAGCTAGTTGCTAGGGTGCCCACTATCGTATGAATACGAAAATTTCGCTGGGTAATAAAGGCATAGCGCAGGCCAGTCCAAGCATATTTAAAACTAATCAGTAAAGTGGGAGCAATCTGCCAAGCTAAGTCCCGGGTTCGCTTGACCGGATCGGAGTGGTTCGGCGTGGGCATCGAGAGGTCTGAGGATATAGACACAGAGTCCGAGGTGAGGTAACGAGAGGTAGGAGATTCAGCCTTTGGTGATATCATCGATTTTTTATTCCATCCCGAGGAGTAAACTGACAAAGAGTAGAACCCACCAAGTTATGGAGTTAGATCCACCCTCTTAAGTAAGATTTCCTGCTGATTGAGCATTTCTCTCAAACTTTCTTCATCTGGATGGTCCCAACCCAGTAGGTGCAAAAGACCGTGGGTGGCTAACCAGGCTAATTCTGTTTGTAAGGAATGCCCTTGCTGCTGAGCTTGGCGATGAGCTGTATCTACCGAGATCACCAGATCACCGAGATACAAAGGGATAGAGACCCCTAAATGAGCCGGTATCTGAGGAGAGTTTACCTCCAAAGCCGCGAAAGCTAGTACATCTGTCGGTTGATCTTTGTCACGGTACTGAGCATTGAGAGACTGAATTTCTGGATCATCGGTGAGGCGAAGCGTTAGTTCGTAAGCCGTTGCAGGAGGAAGCTCTGATTGTAAGGCTTCTAGCCATTTCTGGAACCAGCGTTCCCAGGTTGCTGTTGCAATTGGGCAAGGAATGTCATCTACCTCGGTAGAGTCTGACCGGGCAGATGAAAAGAAATAATCCTGTACACTTACTTCAACTTGCACGTTAGTACTGTCTCCTAAGGCCTTGGCATTCAGGCTCTAGCGGGTTAGGTAAGCAAGACCAACAAGTACAACCAAAAGCCCTGTAGTTGTTAAGAAGAAGTGTTGTAGAGATTTCCCTCGCTTACGCACCATATTACGCATGGCGAGCTTGACGTAACTGGCTCTTTCTTCGCTTGAGGCGGATACTGGGACAGTAGTATCTGTCTGGAGGCTCTGATCCGGGTCAGCAGGGGATGGGGATGGCTTGCTCATAAAGAATAATCAGTTTAGCTCAAGGGGGATTTTTTAACTCTAATGTAACAGTGTGCTTAACAATTTCTGCTCAATTATAGTCAGACCGACACGGCTGTGGCAAAGGTAGGCCAAAGGGTCAGGACTTATGGACGCTTGGTTATCTACTGAGAGGGGGTGTAGTAAGGAGCAAGAAGCATTTCACCACACCCGACGCCAACCCTTGATTTTTCGTTTCACGGCGTAAGTCCTGTTCAAGCGAGGCATCATGAGACGAAAGCTCACAACACAGCAACCGAAAATCCCTTTCCCCATCTCCCCGTCCCCGTGTCTAGTGTCCTAGTTTCAAGTGAGCTGATTTTCCTGGCGCAGGTAGGCTTCAATAAATGGGTCGAGATCGCCATCTAAAACATCGCCGACTGCCGTGGTTTCCACATTCGTGCGCAGGTCTTTTACCAACTGGTAAGGATGGAAGACATAGTTGCGAATTTGGTTGCCCCAAGCCGCTTCTACCATATCGCCTCGAATTTCGGCAATTTCCTTAGCGCGTTGCTCTTGAGCGATGATCAGCAGCTTCGCTTTGAGAATCGCTAGAGCTTTTTCTTTGTTTTGCAACTGTGATCGCTCTTCAGTACAGCGCACAGCAATCCCCGTGGGAATATGGCGAATCCGCACGGCGGTTTCTACCTTGTTGACGTTTTGCCCACCCTTGCCTCCAGCACGAGAGGTTGTAACTTCTAAATCTTTTTCGGGAATATCCAGCTCAACCGAATTATCAATCATCGGCATCACTTCCACCCCAGCAAAGCTCGTTTGCCGTTTGCCGTTGGCATTAAAGGGAGAAATTCGCACAAGGCGATGCGTTCCTTTCTCCGCTTTCAAGTAGCCATAGGCGTTACGTCCTTCAATTTCTAGGGTGACTGATTTAATACCCGCTTCATCCCCTTCAGATTTTTCGGCTAGGTGGACTTTGTAACCGCGCTTCTCTGCCCAACGGGTGTACATACGCAGTAAAATTTCCGTCCAATCTTGGGCGTCTGTGCCGCCAGCACCTGCATTGATGGTGAGGACAGCACCTTTAGCATCGTAGGGGCCAGATAGTAGTTGTTCTAACTCCCAGCGATCCAGTTCGCGGTTGAGCTGAGTTAGGTTAGTTGCAGCTTCTGTCAGCAGAGATGTATCAGTTTCCAGTTCGAGCAGTTCTAAAACCGCCTTGGCATCTTCTAGCTGGGTTTGCCACTGGTCATACTGCTGAAGATTAGATTTGAGGTCATTGAGCTGTTGAAGCGTTTTCTGTGCCGAGTTCTGATCATCCCAAAAATCGGGTTGAGCCGCTAGCTGCTCCAAATCTTGGATTTTTGCCGTTAAAGCAGCGATGTCAAAGATAGTCCTGGGTTTTACCCAGGCGCTCTGACAACGTTTCGACTTCGCGTTTAATATCTAAGACTTCCATAATCATTGCAGTTTTTCGTTACTCCTTCAGGGTTGCATTGTCGATTTTAACTAGAGTTTGCCCTATCCAACACGCCTAGGGGTACAGATAGCTGCACCCCTACCTGCCTTAGCGCTAACTAGGTTAGTCGCGACTGTTGAGGGCAATGAGTAGCCGCAGAATAAAAATGAACAAGTTGATGTAGGTCAAGTACATCGACAGTGCCGCAGGCAAATACTGGTCGTTGCGGTAGGTGCGAGGCAGAACATAGAAATCTACCACAGCGGAGCCGACGAACAGAAGGACAGCGACGCCGGAAATGCCGATTTCTAGCCAGCTGGGGGTATAAATACCAAACAGACCCAAGAGTAGCTGCGCTCCTACCACCACAAGCAAGGCAATGATACCCAGCTGTACTGTTTTGGTTAAGGCCATGCCATCTTGGTCAGATAAATTAGAGCCAATGGGGCGGGCGACAATAAAGGTAACGCCACAGCCAAGGGCAGCGAAGCCAATTCCTGGTAGACCAACACCTGGTGTTTTCAGGGCAAGGAATATTAAGCCGCTGAGGGTATAACCGGACAACAGGCTGTAGGTCGCCAAAAGAGGCAGTGCGACGCCGTTTTTCCCCTTTTGAGCAACGCCACTGGCGACAAAGAAAAGCACAAACTCAACAATGAAGGCAACCCAGAAGGTTGTCATGAACAGTCCTGGGTTGGAACGCAGAACGCCAAGCCCTCCGTAGGCTCCTAGTGCCGTTAAGACGAGTCCGGCACCTACGAAGGGAAGAGCATTGGCAATGACGTTAGGGCCAACAAGGGCTTGACCTTTAGCGTCGCGAATCGCTTGACGAAAGTTACTGGTGTTGCTCATGAGAATTCCACAGAACTTTACCGTGATTTATAAGTCTATTGTGACTGAGTTGGAAAGATATCAGCTAGAAGAAAGAACTGGCAAGCTTTTGGCACTGTTTCTAAAGACCTACTCGGCTGGCATGGGGCAAGCGTTGGGGGTGAAATCTGCGTATTTTTGCGGAGATGCCAAACGCGACCCGTTTCTATTTCAGTGAAACAACGATGGTCTATTCATTGGGCTGTACAGACAATGAGTTCAAGATGGCTTGGTTAGACCAAGTGTGCTTGAGGGGACAGTTTTCACTGCTGGGAATATTTTGGTCATGGCAACTCAGTCTGTAGGTTTTCAAGGAATTGAACTGCTAATTGCTTATTATCACAATCCTTCTATAAAACTTCGTAATCAGTTGGTACAGCTACACATAGGGCTGGTGAGAAAGATTGCCTATCAATTCCGTCAGCAGTGTCGTGAGTCGTATGAAGATTTGCAGCAAATTGGTTGTATTGGCTTAATTCGTGCTATAGAACGGTTTAACCCCCATCAAGGCTATGCCTTCAGTTCGTTCGCGATGCCTTGTATTCGCGGTGAAATACTGCATTACCTGCGCGATAAAAGTTCTTTGGTTAAGATTCCTCGGCGTTGGCAGGACATTCAGCGGGAAGGACGAAGAGTCACTAAAGAATTAACATTAACGTTGGGACGCTTACCTAAAGATGCCGAGATTGCTCAAGCGTTGAAGATTTCTCTCAAAGAGTGGCAAGAGAGTAAGTTGGCGACTCGCAATTGCTTGCCCTTAAGTTTGGATGCAACGGTGGGTAAGTCCTTGGATACTAAAACCGCTTTTGCCGACACGCTAATCGATGTCCAAGAGGAAGCTTGGCGGCATCAAGAAGAAGAGCGACAACAGCTACAAGGAGCTATTAAACAACTGGACGAGAAAACTCAGGCGGCAATTGAATTTGTGTTTTTGCAGGACTTACCGCGTCAGGAAGTGGCTCAGAAGATAGGTGTTAGTCCAACAACGGTGTCACGATACCTGCGACGGGGAGTGCATCAGTTAGAGTCTTTGTTGCAGGCTCAAATCTCTGAGCGCCTTGCTAGTTAAGGGTTGAAGGTTGAAAAATTGAAGGTTAAAGGTTGGAAGATAAGCTGCAAATTTCAACTCCTTTATGTTAGTTATTTATTCAAACTATCTGGGTTGAGACTGGACAACAGAGTGTCCCAGTCGCGGGAAGCATTAGCACTTTCTGCCTCTTTTACTTCAAAGGTAACGTTGCAAGCCTTAGGTCGTTCTAGGAGCTGAATACAAAGCTCAGCAATATCTTCTCGACTTACCTTACCCCGGATATTGTCCCCCTGCTCGAATACCAAAGCTTGACCGCCCGGTTCTTCGGTTAAAGCACAGGGTCTGATAATTGTGTAAGTTATTCCACTTGCTCGTAGTGCATCCTCTCCCCTCAGTTTCCACGTTAGGATGCCCCCCAGTTGGTCGTTCATCCGCACGGCGGGTGGTTCTTCCTCCAAGTTAATTCCCGGACGTCCTGGACGAGTAACGCCAGCTGAGCTGATCATGATGAACTGTGGCTGAATCGTACCACCGTAGGCTTTGATGGTTTCCACTTGTAAGGCAAAGCCACCGGGCCTAAAGTGCGGGTTGAGTGCTCCATCATACTCAAATTTACTGAGCATTAGCTGCAAGGCATAGACCTGGCTGGAGTCGAAGGGTGGAGCATTTTGTAAGGTTTTGGCGCGAAATACGGGAATTAATGCTTCAAAGGGAATGCGCACATCTATCGAGCGGTCTTTTTCCGTATCGAAGGAATAGCAATAGGAAATACCGTCCCATTTTGCTTCGCAACGGAGGATGAATTTATAACGTTGACCATCTCCTTTGACACGCAATTCAATGCCTTGGTAAGCAGCCAAATTTAAGGGTGGGTTGAAGTTGCGGGTGCGAACGGAAACAAAACCACCCGAATTTGCCGTTGAGACGTTGCCAGTGAATAGAGCGGCATTTTCAATCAGTCGGAGTGAACTTTCACTGACGCCACCCATTACGACATCATCGACAGCACCCCAGGTTTCTTTTACCTCCTGGGATGGGTTTTTGAAATCAAACAGCAGTTGCTCGCCTGCGGATTTCAGATGTTGAGCAGCCACTTGCACTAAATTTTTAATGCCTTGATAGTCCACAATTTCAGGGCTATCCACCACTTCTGGCCTATAGAATTTGATGCCTTGATAGTATTTTTCCCGGTTAGGAGTATCCCCTTCAACAGGCTGTACCCGCACTCCGGTGCAACATACAACAGCAGAAACGTCCTTCATTAGTTCAGGCGTCAAGGTTTCGGGGATAGTAATGTCTGCCTCAAACAGTTCCACTTTGTCACCAAGCATTTCCCGCGCTTTGTGAGCATCTCGGACAAGGGCGCGTACCTGATAATTACGCTCAATTAGACGCCGCACGACTCTCTTGCCAACGCCACCTGTTGCCCCTGCTACTACTATCACTCCCATTCTTTTTTCTCCGCTCTGGCTTTCTTGTTGGCTTGTCGCACGACCTGTAAATAGCCGCTGTAGGCAGTTCAGGAAAGGAATGACCTCGAAATAGGTCAGGGTTTTTACAAATCTGCCAGCATCCCATTGGGAGCGATGTTTGTCAGTCACAACCGCATCCTCACTGTTTTCTTTAGTGTATAAAAACTCAACGTAGAGGCGCGGCATAGCGATGAGCGTGCAATACCTCAACTAAAGCTGGCAGCAAAGCAGAAAAGACAGCATCCGGTTCACTGTCGCTTGCCAAAATTTTTTCTAAAACTGCGGGTAAAGCTTGGTCATTCATGCGCTTGTTATCTTGTGCTTTAGTGAGTAATCTGACACTTACAGGACTTACGCACTCGCCCCCCTTGCCCCCAAAATCTGGGAGCTAAGTTCTATTCCCCCCAAACTTGAGGGGTTAGGGGGGCTAATCAGCCAATGAAAGCGTAAGTCCTGACTTAGCAACACTCTCAACTAATCAGGAGCCAACTCCTTTGATGCTCCAGCTTCAACCCCCTGGTTTTGGGCAAAAGGTTATCACTACTTCCTTAGGTTCGATGGTGTACTATACCCCTGTCGCCTCCCCTTGGACGGAAGCTAACAGCCACGAGGAGGAGTTACCTCCTCTGGTATTTCTGCATAATTTCGGTGGCGGGGCTTCGGCTTACGAGTGGTCAAAAGTATATCCAGCATTTGCCACAACTCACCGTGTTATTGCGCCTGATTTGATTGGTTGGGGTCAATCGGCTCACCCGATCCGAGATTATCAGGTGAGTGACTATCTGACGACACTCGCAGAGTTTCTGTCGCAGGTGGCTGACTCCCCAGTCCCCGTAGTCGCGTCTTCCTTCACGGGGGCTTTGACGATTCGCCTTGCGATTGAACGTCCGGAATTGTTCAAGGTGCTGTTTCTGGTGTGTCCCTCCGGGTTTGATGACTTTGGGCAAGGTTCTGGGCGCAGGCTGCCTGTTAATATAGTCAGAACTCCGCTATTGAGTAGCCTAATTTATACCCTTGGGGCTACGAATGATGTGGCTGTACGCAACTTTCTGGTGCAGTTTCTCTTTGCTAAACCGGAACGGGTGACAGCGGAAATGGTAGAGGCTTATTTAGCTTCCGCTCAACAACCGAATGCGGAATATTCAGCACTCGCTTTTTTGAGGGGTGACCTTTATTTTGACCTGCCGCTGTATATCGATCAATTGACTGTGCCAACGGTCATCTTTTGGGGAGAACAGGCACAATTTACCCGCCCTGACTTGGGGCGGCGTCTGGCACGTTTGAACCCGGACGCGGTTAAGGCGTTTGAGATCATTGCGGATACTGGAGTATTGCCTCATTTGGAGCAACCCGCCGTCATGATTGGGTTATTGGAGCAGTATATGCGATCGCTCTTGTAGAGGCGAGTTCTAGGGGCAGTCTTTTACTGCTCACTAGCAAGAGCAACACACTAAACAACTATGTTCCCTAAATTTCTGCCGCCATCAGTTAAGCAACTCAGAGACTCTACCTGCATTGCTCTTGTCCAAACTCTCAAGCGTCAACGTATTGCCACACCCTTTAGTCAGCAATCCATTGCGACATGCTACTGCCATCAAGGCATTGGTGGGACACCAATTCTTTTGCTACACGGCTTTGATAGCTCCGTTCTGGAGTTCTTTCGCTTAATACCATTACTAGCCACGCACAATGAGACATGGGCAATTGATTTATTGGGATTCGGTTTTACGGAACGGGTGATGGGAACTCCTTTTAGTCCACTGGTAATTAAGCAGCATCTTTACAGCGTTTGGAAGACTCTGATTAAAGTGCCAGTGATTTTGGTAGGAGCTTCAATGGGAGGAGCAACAGCAATAGACTTTACTTTAACTTTTCCCAACTGTGTCAAGCAGTTAGTTTTGATTAACAGTGTTGGCTATTCCGGTAGCTTTCCGATCAGTCAATTTTTGTTTCCTCCCCTTGATTTTTTAGCGATGGAATGGTGGCGTTTCTTGAAACTTCAGTCTCTCAACAATGCGAAAGCAGAGCCTCATCGAGATGCGGCTTACTTGGATGCTTTGTTGTGTGCGACACTGCCCTTAGAAATGCCGGGTTGGTATGAGGCCATCCTCACATTTACGAAAACGGGAGGTTACAGTTTATCCGAGGCGCAGATTGCCCAAATTGACAAACCTACGCTGATTTTATGGGGAGAGTTGGATGGCTTTTTAGGTAAGGAGGATGGGGAAAAATTTAATCGTGCGATCGCGCATTCCGTTCTGCATAAAATCAAAGGTTGCGGTCACGCTCCTCAATTTGAACAACCAGAAGTGATAGCTCAGCATATTCTTGCCTTCTAGTGCAAGGAGGCAGAAGACAGGAGGCAGAAGGCAAGAAAGCTTGTACAGTAAGCTTTTTAACCTTTTTCAACTGGATAGTTATTTCCGCCACGCTGCACTAGTGTGCCGATGAGAATTGCTCACTCCTGAACTGTGCCGTGCAGCGCAGGATGTTAGTCGTCCTGGGCGCTGACTCCTGACTCGTAGAGACGTTCCAGCAGAACGCCTCTACTGACTCCGTCTTTTCCAAGAAGATTTATCCTTCCTGGGTCAGGATATCTAACTTAGTTGGCGCGAGTATAACTAATACCTTATCAACCCGGTTACCATCCATATCGATGACTTCAAAGCGCATACCGTGCCATTCAAACGAATCAGTGGCAGTGGGAATACGTCCTAGCTGTGTGACCACAAAACCACCAACGGTATGATAGTTCCCTCGTTGTTCTTTAGATAAATTCTCAATTTCAAACCTTTCAAAAAATTCGTCCACAGGCAACATGCCATCCACCAACCAGGAACCATCCTCACGTTGCACAACTTGTGGATCTTCTTGCTCATCAAGGGAGGGGATATCTCCAACAATTTCTTCTAAGATATCGTTGAGGGTTACTAATCCCTGAATCACACCATATTCATCAACGACGATGGCAATGTGAGTCCCGGATTGCTTGAACAATTCTAAAATTTTCAAGCCGGGTGTGCTTTCGGGCACATATAACGGACGTTGCAACGCTGTTGTTAGATCCAGAGGTTGGCTGGAGAGACAGCGAGATAGCATGTCATTGACATGGATAATACCCAGTACAGTATCAAGCTCGCCCTGACAAACCAGATAGCGAGAATGGCTGCTATCAGCAATAACCTGTCGATTGGTTTCCGCCGAGTCGTCTAAATCAAGCCAAACAATTTCTGGTCGTGGTGTCATCATGGCACTCACTCGCCGATCCCCCAAGCGAAACACCCGCTCCACCATATCTTGTTCGGCTTCCTCAAATGTTCCCGCCTCAGTCCCCTGCTCGATCAAGACCTTAATCTCTTCTTCGGTGACTTGTGGCTCTGTGGAAGGTCTGATCCCCAACAGCCGCACGACCAGATCGGTGGAAGCGCTCAACAAATGAACAATCGGAGAGGCAATGGTTGCAAACATCCGCATCGGCATTGCGATCGCGGAAGCGATTCGTTCTGGATGGTTTAATGCTACCCGCTTGGGAGCTAATTCACCAATGACCAGGGTGAGATAGGTAACGCCCAAAATGGCTAGGGTGGAAGCGAGAACCTCACTATAGGGTTCTATCCCAGGGATGCGCTGGAGCAGAGGCGCTAGTTGTTTAGCTATAGCTGATTCACCGAAGGCACCTGATACGATGATAACCAGCGTTATCCCCACTTGAACTACAGCCAAAAACTGATTTGGAGTATTAGCCAGCTCCAAGGCAAGGCGAGCTCCGACATTCCCCTGGTTAGCCATCTGTTGCAGTCGCACCTTGCGGGCTGAAACAAGAGCCATCTCTGACATTACAAAAACACCGCTGACGAGGCTTAGGAGGAAAAGAATTAGAATTTCAACAGGGAAAGAAGACATTTTTTTGTCGGTAGTTGCGGCGAACAGCACCTAACGATTTTAGTATCCTGTATTCAACGTCAGTATTCCAGTAGCAGAAGGCAGAGGTGTAAAGGGCCAGGGTAACTTTCTCCTCACGCTATCACTATCCGGCAAGACTTTTACAATGAGTGAGATAGGCAGCTACTTTGCCTGCTGTTATCTCGCATTCTGTGGACTCATGGCCTTTTCTTCAATCATTCGGGCGCTAGAGCGATCGCCTCTCACCGGAGAACTGCTCTCAAAGCTGAATCGCTCCTCATCTTTGCATCTGAATGGTATCCCTCGCCTTCCGAAGGGATTGGTGGCATCTGCCCTCGCCAAAGCGAGTCAATCTCATTTGTTGGTTGTTTCTAGCACCCTAGAAGAAGCGAGTCGTTGGGCGACACAACTGGAAGCGATGGGCTGGGAAACAGTTCACTTGTACCCCACCTCGGAAGCCTCACCTTATGAACCATTTGACCCAGAATCTGAGATGACTTGGGGGCAAATGCAGGTACTGGCGGATTTGGTCAAACAGTTGAATGTTGCAACATTCAAGGCTGAAAGTAGGGAAGAAAACCAATCGGGAACGGTTTCGTCAAACGGGCAGGGTTTCAGCCAGCTACTTTCAAACCAATCCAAGCCTCGCATGGCGATTGTCGCCACTCAAGCGGCACTCCAACCCCAGTTACCTCCAGTGGAGGCGTTTAAGCCTTACTGCCTGACGCTTAATCGTGGGATGAGTTGGGATGCGAAGAGTCTGGATGAAAAGCTAGCACGATTGGGTTACGAGCGAGTCCCCCTGGTAGAAACGGAAGGACAGTGGAGTCGGCGAGGTGATATTGTCGATGTCTTCCCTGTCGCCGCTGAATTGCCAGTGCGACTGGAATGGTTTGGGGATGAACTGGAGCAGTTGAGGGAGTTTGACCCCGCTACTCAGCGATCGCTCGATAAAATTGACAAGCTGGTACTAACACCCACTGATTTTGGGCCAATTGTAGTTGAGGCGCTGAGTGAGACGGGACGAGAACGGGTTAAAGCTTATCTCTCACCGGAAGAACAAGATGCTTTAGAAGCGGGTACACCTCCAGAAGGTATCCGCCGCTTTCTAGGGATTGCTTTTAATAAGCCCGCCTCGCTGTTAGATTATTTGCCCGAAAATACATTAATTGCAATTGATGAACCGGAGCAGAGTAGAGCACACAGCGATCGCGCTTACGAACATGCCGAAGAACAACTCTCGGCAATCACTCCTCCCTTACCCAAAATTCATCGTACCTTTGATGATTCTCTAAACACCGTAGAACGCTTCAAGCTGCTGTACTTATCGGAACTAGCAATCGAAGTTTTGCAGGGTAGCAAGTCGAAAGCAGAACGTTCAACTCAGCCTTCCAACTCGATTAATCTTGCCAGTCGTCCTGTACCCGTAACACCCCACCAGTTTGCTAAACTCGCTGAGGTGATTCGCGGGGAACGCGATCGCAACTTTTCAATTTGGCTGGTATCCGCTCAACCCAGCCGTTCTGTCTCCCTGTTGCAAGAACACGACTGCCCTGCCCAGTTTGTACCCAACCCTCACGATTACCCAGCTATTGACAAGCTGGCAATCCAGCACACACCTGTAGCGGTGAAGTATTCGGGATTGGCAGAACTGGAAGGCTTTATTTTACCGACTTACCGTATCGTAGTTGTCACTGACCGCGAATTTTTCGGGCAACATACCCTCGCCACACCCAGTTATGTCCGCAAACGACGCCGTGCGGCTTCCAAACAGGTTGACCCCAATAAATTACAGCAGGGGGATTATGTCGTTCACAAAAATCACGGGATTGGAAAGTTTCTCAAGCTGGAAAGCCTGACGCTGAATAATGAAACCCGTGAGTATTTGGTGATTCAGTACGCCGATGGTTTGCTGCGAGTGGCGGCTGATCAGTTGGGGGTACTTTCCCGGTTTCGCGCGACTAGCGATCACCCGCCAGAACTGAATAAAATGTCTGGCAAAGCCTGGGAAAAGACGAAAAATCGTGTGCGTAAGGGCATTAAGAAGCTCGCGGTTGATTTACTGCAACTGTATGCCCAGCGATCGCAACGTCAAGGATTCGCCTTCCCCCTGGATTCCCCTTGGCAGGAGGAGTTAGAAGATTCCTTCCCCTACCAACCCACACCTGACCAGCTCAAAGCGGTGCAGGATGTCAAGCGGGATATGATGAGTGAACGCCCGATGGATCGGCTGGTTTGCGGAGATGTGGGCTTTGGGAAAACGGAAGTAGCCATTCGTGCCATATTTAAAGCCGTCACCGCTGGCAAGCAAGTTGCGTTCCTCGCCCCTACCACTATCCTCACGCAACAGCATTACCACACTCTCAAAGAACGCTTTGCCCCCTATCCGGTTCATGTCGGTTTGCTCAACCGTTTTCGTACTGCTGAGGAACGCAAGGATATTCAACGCCGCCTTGCTACAGGGGAACTGGATATTGTTGTGGGGACACACCAGTTATTGGGTAAAGGTGTAACGTTCCGAGATTTAGGGCTGTTGGTGGTGGATGAAGAACAGCGGTTCGGGGTGAATCAGAAAGAGAAAATCAAGACGCTCAAAACTCAAGTAGACGTTCTTACCCTTACGGCAACGCCCATTCCCCGCACCCTCTACATGTCCTTATCGGGGGTGCGAGAAATGAGCTTGATTACCACACCACCGCCCTCACGTCGTCCGATTAAAACCCATCTGATGCCTTACGATGGCGAAGCTGTACGCACGGCTATTCGGACTGAATTTGATCGCGGAGGGCAGGTGTTCTATGTTGTACCCCGAATTGAGGGCATTGAAGAAGTAGCTACGCAATTGCGGGAGATGGTACCGGAGTCGAGAATTGCGATCGCGCATGGTCAAATGCCGGAAGGGGAACTAGAATCTACCATGCTCACCTTCAGCAATGGTGAGGCAGACATTCTCGTGTGTACCACGATTATTGAGTCTGGGTTGGATATCCCCAGAGTTAATACCATTTTGATTGAAGATGCCCATCAGTTTGGCTTAGCCCAGTTGTACCAGTTGCGGGGGCGAGTGGGTCGTGCTGGGATTCAAGCTCATGCCTGGTTATTTTACCCCAAGCAGAAGGTACTGACAGAAGCCGCACGGCAGCGTTTACGAGCGATTCAGGAATTCACGCAGTTGGGTTCGGGGTATCAGCTGGCAACGCGGGATATGGAAATTCGGGGTGTTGGGAATCTCCTCGGTGCAGAACAGTCGGGGCAGATGGAAGCGATTGGGTTTGACCTCTATATGGAAATGCTACAAGAGGCGATTCGAGAAATTCAGGGGCAGGAGATTCCCAAGGTGGATGACACGCAAATTGACCTGAATCTCACTGCCTTTATTCCAGCGGATTATATTCCCGATTTGGATCAGAAGATGAGTGCATATCGGGCAGTGGCTTCGGCAACCTCGACAGACGAGTTAACTCAAATTGCCGCCGATTGGAGCGATCGCTATGGTTCCATTCCTTCAGCCGCTAATCAACTGCTGCGGGTAGTGGAACTCAAACAAGTCGCCAAGTCGTTAGGATTTAGCCGGATTAAACCAGAGGGCAAACAGCACGTTGCTTTGGAAACCCCGATGGAGGAACCCGCTTGGAATCTACTTAAGGAGAATCTACCTGATCATTTGCGATCGCGCTTTGTTTACACGCCTGGTAAAGTTACAGTCCGAGGCTTGGGGGTTCTCAAACCTGACCAACAGTTGGAGCATTTGATTGACTGGTTAGGCAAGATGCAAGGAGCGTTGCCAGAACCGGCATTGGTTTAGCGACAAATGCTCTTGGAATTGCTTCTAGCAAAAGCCAGCGCTGACCACTTAGCGGTACAGCGCTGGACTACATCAGAACAATTAAAATCCACCTTGGAGCCAATTAGAGCCTGTCTGCAAACTTCTATGGCAAACCTATCTATTAGGGATTCAGCCTTACAATTTTTTGGGCTAAACCCAAAGTACTTAAAACTTGAATCGCCCACCAAGTGACATCAATTTCCCACCAACGCACTCCTGCTTTTGCCACATGGGGGTGAGCATGGTGGTTATTATGCCAACCTTCT
>DATNPV010000279.1:0-8474 GCA_036703055.1 Waterburya sp. | reverse complement strand
AGCGCTATTTGATACGGCTAATCTTCAAGAAAATCAAAAAGTGCTAATTCACGCCGCATCCGGTGGTGTCGGTTCGATAGCCGTGCAATTGGCAAAGGCAAAAGGGGCTTATGTCATCGGTACGGCATCGGCACGCAATGCCGATTTTGTCCGCGAATTGGGAGTTGATGAATTCGTTGACTATCAGTCAACCCCGTTCGAGACAGTTGTGCATGACGTGGATGTCGTCTTGGACACCATTGGCGGCGACACGCAGGTGCGTTCGTTTGGTGTGTTGCGGAAAGATGGTTTTCTCGTCTCTATTGTCGAGCCACCTTCTCAAGAACTAGCTGCACAGCACGGCGTGCGAAGTGCCATGCTTCCTGCTCAACCCAATGCCACCCAACTGAGTGAGATTACCGCGCTGATTGATTCTGGAAAACTCAAACCATTTGTTGAGACAGTGTTGCCACTGAGTGAGGCACGACAAGCGCAGGAGATGAGTCAAAGTGGTCGTACACGAGGCAAGATTGTCCTGCAAGTGGTTGATTGAGAATTGGCATCACGAATAAGGCGACGACAGTTGCGATCGCCATCCCTATATGAAAGAGTTACAAGATATTGTTGCAGCCTTTAAAAAAGTCGAAGGTGGTGGTACAGTAGCAGCCCTCGCCACTCTCGTCAAAGCCCAAGGTTCTACCTACCGACGCCCTGGTGCTCGAATGCTGATGACCTCACAAGGACAGATGGTCGGTTCCCTCAGCGGTGGTTGTCTAGAGGGTGATGTTTTTGAGCAGGCTCAAGCAGTCATGACTTCGGGCAAACCTATCGTTGTGCAGTACGACACAACGTCCGATGAGGACATTATCTGGGGACTCGGATTGGGCTGCAATGGAATTGTCCAGATTCTCCTCGAGCGACTAGAGCAAGAGAGTCCGTTCAACCATCTGGCATTTCTTACCGAGTGCCTCCGCCTTCGGCAGGTGGGAGTTCTAGCAACTGTGTTTCATGTTGAGGGTCAGGTAGAAGCACAAGTTGGAACCCGTTTAATGATAAATCCAGATGGCACACTCAACAGTGACATTGAAAATGCTGATTTGGTTGCCCAGGTACGTGACGATGCCTGGAAAGCGTTTGAGGACAGTCGCTCACAGGTAAAAGCGTATCCATTACCCACAGGTAAAGCAGAAGTTTTTATCGAAGTCATCCAGCCGCCAGTGCCGCTGATGATTTTTGGAGCAGGTCACGATGCCGTGCCACTGGTACGCTTGGGGCAAGAATTGGGATGGTATGTGACAGTCGTTGATACCCGAAAAATTGAGACTACACGAGAACGGTTCCAAAGTGCTAATGAGGTCATTCTTTCCCGTCCAGAGACTCTAGAGGAGCGCATTCACGTCAACAACCGCACAATGGCTGTAGTCATGACCCACAATTACCTTCACGACCTTGAACTACTGAAAACGCTCTTGCCCTCTCCCGCCGGATATTTAGGCATTCTCGGCCCCAAGAGCCGAACTGGAAAGCTACTTCAAGACCTGCAAGAACAGGGAATTACTCCAACCGAAAAACAACTTCAGCGCTTGTATAGTCCCGTTGGACTTGACATCGGTGCTGATAGCCCCGAAGAAATTGCTCTATCAATCGTGGCTGAAATTCAAGCCGTTCTTGCCAATCATTCAGGCGGTTCACTTAGAAATAAACAAGGCCCTATTCATGACCGGAGCCTAGCATGAATTCTTCCACTGTTGGTCTGATTATTCTTGCAGCGGGAGCATCCTCTCGTATGGGTACGCCAAAACAATTGTTGTCCTACCAAGGGCGCAGCTTCATTCGCCACATGGCAGAGGTTGCAATCGCCTCAGTCTGCCAACCGATTGCCGTCGTTCTGGGAGCAAATGCCCAACGAATTAAGCCTGAAATCAGCGAGCTACCCATACAAATTGTAGAAAATCAACAGTGGGCTGAGGGCATGAGTACTTCGATTCGGGTTGGACTCGAAGCGCTGCTTGCTGTCAATCAAAACTTAGAAGCAGTTGTAATTGCACTTTGCGATCAGCCCTTCGTTTCGTCCCAAACGCTCGATCAAATTGTTGAGGCATATCATTTCACGGGCAAACCGATTATTGCTTCCGAGTATGCAGGAACGTTGGGTGTACCAGCGTTATTCAGTCGTCTTTTGTTCTATGAACTCATGGCTCTAAAGAGTACGGAAGGAGCAAAACAATTGATTAAAAGACACATTGATGAAGTTTTTAGTATTCCTTTCGCTGACGGTGCAATTGATATTGATACGCCAGAGGATTACGAACAATTGCAGAATTTTGAGATACCAACAGTTTAGATACCCGACTTCTTTAAGAAGTCGGGTATCTCATCTTTCATCTTTATTTTGAATTTTGAATTCCTATGACAACTTCAATCAATCAGCGCAACTTGTACCAGCAAATTATTCTCGAACACTCGAAAAAACCTCGACATCGAGGCAAAACGAACCCGGTACATGGATATCATCGAGGTCATAACCCGTTGTGTGGTGACACGATTGAACTAACCGTACAGCTCAATCAAACAGGCGATAGGATTTCTGATATCAAGTTTGAAGGAGAAGGCTGCGCGATCGCACTCGCCTCAGCAGATTTGATGGCGGATGCTGTGCGGGGCAAAAGCGTAGAAGAAGCCCTGTCTATGGTGCAACGCTTTCGAGGTATGGTGATGGGACAAGAACAGTTTCCTGAAGATATGCGGAAACTGAATATCTTGCAGAGCATTTCCCAGTATCCTGTACGAGTTAAGTGTGCAACACTGAGTTGGCACACCCTTAAAGCCGTGCTGGAATCATCCCACGTTGCAGCTCCTACTGGGGATACTGAGTAATAGACCCAAAATTAGCGCGGTTATCCAATTTTGCCAGAATACCGGAATGCGATCGCCCGAAACAGGCTAGAAAAAACCCTCAGCGGGGGGGCTGAGGGTGGTCATCAGGGTGCATCTACTTTCTTTTAATCCGACAAGATGCTGACTGCATCCGGAAAAAATTGAAAGCTTTCTCTCAACAGCGATGATTTTTTAGTGGAGTCGCCTAGACACCCTATTCGTTTGATTTAAGCTGCTTCTGTAACTGAGTGAACGCTTCTTTGGACGGTACTTTAAGGTAATCGCTGGCAACGGTGCGCTTGGTGCGATCGCTCACATCAGTATTTTCGTCTTGCTCTAGCATTGGGTCAAAAATAATCATATACGTTACACCGGGCAGGAGTCGGCGGATCACTTGCAAATGGGATTCAGCTTCATTGCGGCGGCGAAAACGCGCGATCATCTGCCGTTGTAAGTTGGGTAGAGGCTTGATAATGCACCACGGATAGAGCTGGTTAAAATAGGTCATAACCTTTGAGCATTTCTTGATGAAGGTTGATTTTGAAGTAAGCCCACTCGTTGATTGACTCTTAAGAAACTTTCCCAGCAATGCCTGCGGGTTGGCGACTTAATACGCCTTGAATGATGCTCAGGAGGGCGTGACGGGAACTGTCACTGTTTTGCGGATACAGCACCCAACGGCTAATTGGAGCCGGTTGATAGCTGAGCTGATAGCAGTGTTCAGGAGTGATGTAGACAGTCCAGACAGGTTGTTTGGGTCGCTTGCGCAGGCTGTAGCCACGTTTTTTTAGTGCGAGGCGAATAGCATCAACCTCCTGAGCAACGCGCAGGGCTTCGGTTGCTTTGGATTTCCTCATAGCTGGCTCGATGGGACTGTAGAGACTCTAGTTGAATAGGTTCTGCTAAAGAAAGAGCCAATGTGTATTGATTTTTAGGCTCTTTTATGCATAGACTTGCGTAATACCAAGCACTAAAAGCCTGCTACAAATGATTTTCCTGTTCCCCCTTGATAAGGGGGGTTAGGGGGTCAATGTGTAGCGCAGTAAACGTAAAGCTGTGCTTAAGTCCTATCCTAAAGCGCATTCTTCGGGATACACAGCAAGTTCAGCACTCTCCCAGGAATCTCTTCAAAATGCTCTAAGAGAAAGTCCATAATTGCCAGATGGCGTAAATCCGAGGGGGCAGGACGGCGATAGTAGCGACCTCTGGCAAACCAGCGTCGCACGGTAGAACTAGAACGAGAGCAGATGGCGGCGAGTTGTTCATAACTCACAGACCATTTGGCATAGAACCTCTTCGGTGTTAATCCCAGTTGACAGCGACTGTATAGTTCGATCAGGTTTCGCTCTCGCTGAGTCAGTGCGCGTGGAGTCCTTATATGACTCTCTCCAGAGTAGTTTCCAGGGGGGGTATGTAGTGATTTGTGGATGATTGGGAAGACGTTCTGCTGAGAAGTCTGTCTTAAGGACATACTTAGTGTTGCATAACCGTTTGCATGAGTGGGAGGTCGTTCTGGTAAGGGATAACTAGAGGAAGAAGTTGCGAAACTTGTAGAACAGACTTCTGCTGAGTGTTCTTCATTTGGTTCTAAATCCTCTTCCCAAGCTGTATCAGTCACAGCCCACGCAGCACTGGGGGAGTCTGGATCGAGGCAGATGAGATAACCAATCGCCCACTGGCAGTGATGTCGAGCATAAAACCGCCCCATAACAATTCCCCAGTCTGTAGTATTCGAGACAGATTGCCATCTGACGCGATCGCCTTCTTGATAACGAGGTGTCATTTCCTGGGGCAAGTTGGTCAGTTGTTCAGTTGTGGGGAGTGGGATTTCTAAATGGGTTGGATCAGAAATTACATGGGAGTTGCCGTAACGGATGGCATTGAGGTAGCTGGCGATGAGTTTGCCGTTGAGGGCGTTGGTTAAGCGCTGGATGAGAATGGCTGCCAATTGTTCGAGTTCTTGTTCCTCCAGATGCATTAACTGAGCGTTAAAGTCAGTATCAGTGTAGTGATTTAGTTCAAAGAGCAGTTGGGTAATGCCAAAATCCTCTAAAGCTTGCTGATAGGCAGGGGAAGCATCCCTTTTTTCGCGCACAGTTTTTACCATGATAGTTAGAGTCTCCTTAAGTTAGGGAGCCAGAAGCCAGCGGGAAGCGTAGGAAACTTAACAGCTGGCTTCTGTTATTTCAGATTTGCGAAAACGTAATGTCGTTGGTTTCTTTAAGGGTCTTGCTAGCCTCGCGCTACGTGGAGCTGGTAGTCCTTACTCATTATATTACTATAGGTTAAAAGATATATTGTAAAGTTATCACAAAAAACTGGCCTCTTTGCCGATAAATAATAGACGCAATTAAACGAAACCCCCTCACCTGCGAAAAAGGGTAAGGGGGTTAATGATTAAGGATTATTGGTTAACTTTGTTATCTAACCTCGAATTCTGACTAACTCAGGACTCAAGTTGTTGCAATCGAACCCTAAACAATTTCCACTAGTTGAATATCAAACGTCAGGTCTTGTCCCGCTAAAGGATGATTGGCGTCTAAAGTTACGGTTGAATCGTTGACTTCCGTGACATACACAGGAATGATTTGTCCGTTGGTTTGCTGGATTTGTAGTTGTTGACCGACTTCAGGATCTAAGTCGGGAGGGAGTTGTTGTTTGTTAACCTCAATGACCATTTCAACTCGGTAGGGGCCGTAAGCTTGATCCATCGGGATTTTTTCTGTTTTACTCTCCCCTGGAGCCATGCCCATAACAGCGCTGTCAAAGCCGGGAATCACTTGTCCACTATCGAGGATAAATTCTAAAGGCTCACGGTTGACGGAGGAATCAAAGATGGTGCCATCGTCTAATTTCCCTGTGTAGTGGATTTTGACGGTGTCCCCTGATTTGGCTTGTACCATATTTTATTATCCTTGGAATGGTATCAACTTCTCTAGGTTAACAACTGGTTCAATCTCCGTCGTAATTGAGTTGAGTATTTTCCGAATCAAATGTGACAAAGTATTTTATCCCACTACTGCTTAAGGAAAAATTAACATTGTTCGATAAAGTAGTGATTTCTTGAAAAGCTGCTTTTTTTGTCAAGATTGAGAAAATCACTATGCAATAATCTCACTATGCAATAATCTCACTGAACTCGACTTTCAACTTTCTCAATCAGAGCTTCAGCTATCTCAACAGCTAACGTAATGAGGGGGCGCTCTCGCTGCCCTTGTGCGCTTTCATCACTGATATTGGGGTAAATATGTGGATTAGACATCATCGCTGCTAGTAGCTGTGAGGCAATTTGTTTCACTTCAGACGTATTGGTATCCATAGTTCCCTACTTCGCTGGCTGAGGAGTCAGTTCCTTGGCAAAACATCGAGACTACTGGAATTTTAGGCAATTTTTAGGTAGTGCGATTGCCCAAGGGGCAGCGCCAAAGGCGATCGCACGAACAACCAATTACAGAAGTTTTCGAGTCAGTGAAGTACATATTTTTGCAGGGGTGCACCGACGTGCGCCCTTGGTAGTGTCTTTCATCAAGTTGCAAATTGCTGTAAGTAGAGGGTTCCAATTAATCGTAAGCTGGACATTTCCCAGGATAACCCTCCAGTCCTGACAAAAATTCGTGTCTAGGCAATGCCTACCCTACAACTAGGTTTGGTTTATTTAAGCGTACCTACTTAATCTAATTGGTTTGGGTCAACTCCCAGTTTGCGCAATCGTGCCGCCAGTTGTTCTGCTCGCTGTTCGGCTGTTATCGCCCGTTGCTCAGCCTCCTGTGCTTGCTCATCGGGAGTTAAAATCAAATCTCCGTCAGCCGTCATCCAGCGTAACCACAAGCGATCAATATGGCGATAACTCCCCCGCCACAGGCCTAAGCTGAGTTCGAGACGGGGAATCAGCAAGCGCCCTTGTGTTAATTGAGCGGGTTCGTAGCGATCGCCTACCAGTTGAAAGACTTGGAGTTCATCGGTGTAACGGCTAAAAATAACGTAGTACGGCATCCTCAAAATTTGTTCATACACTTGCCATTTTGTGGGGGGTTTCCCGTAGGTACTGACCGTCTCACCTAAATCTTCCTCTTCTGTACCAGGAGACAACAACTCAACCACAACCAACGGGTTGACTCGCTCTTGCCAACAGACATAACTTAAACGCAGTTCTCGCTCATCATAAAGCCTCGGCACTCCCACCACACCAAACCAATCTGGGCGTTTGTACCAGTTGGAATGAGTAACATCGTAATAGAGATTGAGGTCACAAGCACTGAACACCTGAGCTGGGTTCCAGGTAGGCGGCAAAAAAGTTAAGAATAGCAATAGGGGTTGGGGGGCTAAAACCATCAGTTTTTGTACAGATTCATCTCACCTTGACAGAGTTAGCAATGCCCAGCTTCCGTTTAATTTTTCCACCTACTTATCTACTATTCAAAAAATTAGCAAATCATCGATAAAAATTCTTAGAATACTCATTATTAGTGGTAATTTTCCTGTCAAATTTTTGCCCCGAACAACAACATGCCTGAACCGCAACTGCAATGGCAAGTCTCGCCACTCCCTGAAATCCCTCAATCGTTCTTTGATACTGTAAAACGTCATACCCCAGCTTCAGGGGGGCGTCATGCTGCTCAATTATTATGGCAGCGGGGAATCCGGGACTTGGAACAACTGCCTGGTTTTCTTAACCCGGATTTTTATCAACCCGCGAGCCCTTTTGAATTTGGGCAGGAAATGCAGTGGGCCGTAGAACGCTTAAGTCAGGCTTGCAGAACGGGTGAAATGGTAGCCATTTGGGGAGACTTTGATGCTGATGGCATCACTTCAACGGCTGTTTTGTGGGAAGGGTTAGGGCAGTTTTTACCTCAAGAATGGCAACTCATTTACTATATTCCCAACCGACTCACCGAATCTCACGGACTCAATTGCCGGGGAATTGATGCGTTGCAAAAGCAAGGTTGTCGATTAATTGTTACTTGCGACACGGGCAGCACGAATTTGAAAGAAATTGAGTATGCTCAAACGCTAGGGATTGATGTTATCGTCACCGATCACCATACCTTGCCTTCAGAACGTCCACCTGTGAGGGCAATTATCAATCCGCGTTATTTTCCCCCTGAGCATCCATTGTTTAATCTTTCTGGTGTTGCGGTTGCCTACAAGCTGGTAGAAGCGCTTTACCAAACTTTACCCGACGTTCCCGAACAACCATTAGAAAGTTTGTTGGACTTGGTAGCGATTGGTTTAATTGCCGATTTGGTACAACTAAGTGGTGATTGTCGCTACCTGGCACAACGGGGAATTGAACGATTGCAACAGCAATTGAGAACCCGAAGTCGTCCCGGTGTAGCGCGTTTGTTGGAGTTGTGTCAGCGAAGTGGCGATCGCCCCACAGATATTGCCTTCGGACTTGGCCCCCGTATCAATGCTGTGAGTCGTATTCAGGGCGATGCTTCCTTTTGTGTTGAATTATTGACCAGTGGTGACGAACAGCGTTGCGAACAACTTGCGATCGCAACTGAACTCGCCAATGCCCGCCGCAAGTCTTTGCAAAAGGACGTTACTCAGCAGGTTAAAGCCAAACTCGATCAGCTCGACCTCTCAACCACTAGTGTAATTGTGTTGGAAGACCC
>DATNPV010000257.1:0-2893 GCA_036703055.1 Waterburya sp. | reverse complement strand
CCCAGTTTACTCACAGTTGCCGGAGACACCCGATCTCTCAAGCGGTAGACTTTTACTTTTTGCCCGATCTCCATTACCGTTTCCGTTACGATGAACCATTCCACAGTGTAGCGGAATCCTGCCCCTCCAATCAGGCAGCGTCGTTTTTTAGCGGAGTCTGTCCTAAGGGAGGTTCCTTGAGACAGATGGTAAAACTAAGGAGAACTTGAGCAAAGCAAAAGGAGGAGTGGGGATGAGGGGAAGGTTTGTTAAATAATGGCTATGACGGGAGTAGATGATTTCTCTCGCTATCCAGCCTAAGCCAAATGATCTGTCACTTTGTATTGTAGAAAGAAAAAAAGTTGGCTATCAATAAGCAAGATACAATACTAGTTCAATCAAGGACATGGAATCAGCTCGTTACTCCCCCAAGCCAACATCAGGCTATGAAGGGGAACTTTTCGAGTTGAACAGCTTCAAGGCAAAACAGCAGCTTTGTGTTATAGGTGTGTGAGTGAGCGGTGTCAAAATCAATGATAGGAGTTGTCCGTAAGGTTGGTCGGATAAAACGCTGGCTACCGTCGGTTCCCGAACAGAACGCTAATTCAACTAGGCAACAGGTACGGCGATATTGGGAGTTGCTACATGTCTTAGTATCACGGAATCTCAAAGTCCGCTATCGAGGGTCTTTCCTTGGGGTTTATTGGTCTCTGTTGAACCCGTTGATTATGACGGGGTTATATACAGCGATTTTCGGTGCAGTATTTGCCTCTTACTACGGAAATTCCCTTTTAAATTATGTCTTAGCGGCGTTTACAGGGTTGGTTGTGATTAACTTTTTCTCCGCTTCAACGTCACAGGCTTTAGTCAGTGTAGTTGGGGATGGGGCACTTTTAAATAAAATCCGCCTACCCGTTAGTATCTTTCCTGTATCGATGGTGGTTGCCAATGTGTTTCAGTTTTCAATGGGAGTGCTGCCTCTGTTGGCAATTGTGACGTTGGTCATTTCTAAAAGTGTAGTGAATGCTATGGCATTACTATTGCCGTTACTGGCTTTGGCTTTGGTCTGTAGCGGGGTAGGATTTCTGGTTAGTGCGCTCTATGTATTTTTCCGAGATTTGGCCTATTTCTACGATTTAGTAGTATTTGTACTCTGGATGAGTTCTCCTATATTCTATCCAGCGAAGATTGTGCCAGAAGCTGTAAAGCCGTTTTTGATCTTGAATCCGTTACTACCAATAATTGAAAGTATTCGTCAGCTCACCTTGTCAGGAACGCTACCGGATATTGACCTGATTAGTCACTCATTGCTAGGTGGAATAATTATTTTTGTATTGGGCTGGAGTTGCTTTCGTTGGTTGCAGCCCCTATTTATGGATTTGCTGTAAATGACAGAAGTTATTCGACTCGATCAAGTTTCGCTGTGGCGACGAACACAGGAAGAATTTTCCTACGACTTGAAGAAGACTGTGTTGTCTTTTTTAGAGGGGAAATATCGGAAACCTGCCAGGAAGTTAGTGCTAGACCGCATTGATATCAAAGTAGAGTCAGGCGAGAAGGTTGGGATTATTGGGGCGAACGGTTCAGGGAAGTCAACCTTGCTCAAGGTGATTTCGGGGATTTTGAAACCAACGGCTGGGCAGGTACGAGTACGAGGTCAGATTGCACCGCTGATTGAGTTGGGCGCAGGTTTTGATCCAGATATCTCCGTGATGGATAACATTATCCTTTATGGAGTGCTGTTGGGATTTTCTCGGGAAGAAATGAAACAGAGGGCAACCTCGATTCTGGATTTTGCCGAGTTAGAAGAGTATGCTCGGATTCCGGTTAAGGCGTTGTCATCGGGTATGGTAGCCAGATTAGGGTTTGCGATCGCGACAGATATCCAACCCGACATTCTAATTTTAGATGAAGTCCTCTCCGTCGGGGATGAGAGTTTCAAAAACAAGTGCAAGCAGCGGATGGAGAAGTTTTGGGATGCTAATGCAACGATTTTGATCGTGTCTCATGACTTGCAGTTTGTCCGCAAATCTTGCCAGCGAGTCATTTGGTTAGACCAAGGTCAGGTCAAGTTTTCGGGGCAGTCAGATGAGGTTGTACAACTTTACCTGGACTCTGTGACGCCAGGGTTGGCAGCCGTTATTCCTACGCCAGAGCCAGAACCTGTGGGCGTGGTTGAACCGCCTATTCCTACGCCAGAACCTGTAGCCGCGATCGAATCGGTGATTCTTGAACTAGAGTCAGAGCCCCCTAATGATGAGGTTAAAGCTCTCCCTACTTTTACCCCAATTCCTCGCGTTCTGACAGCATTTCCCTGCTCTGGAACGCACTGGTTCAAGAATATCATTACCCAGGTCATGGGACAGGTAGCGTTAGAACGGCGTTTACAAGACCCCTCAGAATTGATGGTGGCTATGCATTCTGAGGCATCCCAACGCTTACTCTATGACCATTTTGACTTTGACATTCATGGCTCAATTCTCACTCCAGCTAACTATCCTGATCTGCGGATGATTTTGCTGTATAGAAATCCATTAGATGCCTTGATTGCCAATTTTTACATCCGGGCTAGCGGAGGAACGTTGCCTGATAATACTCTGAGTCCACAACAAAATCTGAAGTTGTTTATTCGTGGATATTGGAGTGATAAACAGCTTCCCGACTCGATTCGCACAGCCATGCCATTTAGCATGTCCCTGAGAGATTTTGTCCGTCGCTGTTTGGTTGATTGGTGCAAATCAGGGTACTGTCTTCCCATCCGTTACGAAGATTTGGTAGCAAATCCGCAAAAACAGGTGACGATTTTAAGGCTGGTCATGGATTATTTAGGCGTACAGCACTCACCTGAAACTGTAGAAGCGGCAATCAATCGTAACCGTTTTGATATGCTGAGTTCTTGTTATTATCATAGTCC
>DATNPV010000245.1:0-10787 GCA_036703055.1 Waterburya sp. | reverse complement strand
AGATGAAGTGGTAAAGTCCCTCAGCAAGGGCAAAACCAGACCCAAAAACTCGGAAAAGTGGCTCTGAGAGAACTGAATAAGAAACTGCGAATCCTGTCTACCCTAGATTGGTTGTAGAGGAAACCTTGAACAACTCAATAATTAGTTGGTGACGGGCTAAGTCAGAGATGATGTAGCCCGTTTATTTATTGGGATTTGAAGCAATCCGGTATTCCTGTGTCTTGTTCGGAGTCGGGTGCGATCGTCTTGGATTGAATTCTAGAGGAATCAGAGACGATAATAGTACTAACTCTTGGAAAGAAATCAACTATCCGCAGAGGGAAAGTCAATCCATGCCACAAGAAAATCTAGAAACCATCTGGGTAATCGTAGACGAAACGCCTCAAACCCCTGAAGAGGATGGGTCAAAAGATGGAACTTCTGCCGGAAATCCTTGGACGAAGAAAGTAGCTTCGGCAGCAGGAGTTTCTAAAGCAGTTAGGGTGAGTACTCAAAAACTAGAAGCAGAAATGTCTCGATTTCTGCAAGTCGTGAGTGGGGTATTCAGCCGTGCCGAGAAGCAAGTTAACCCGCAATCGGGCTTAAAACTCGATGAAATCGAGCTATCAGTGGAAATCAATGGCGAAGGGGAAGTGAAACTACTGGGAACCGGAGGGAAAGCGGGGACGAAAGGAGGAATTACCCTGAAGTTCAAACGCACTGACGCTTAGGTGAAATGGCAGATTGGGCGCTGGTTATCGGCATTAACAAGTATGACAGGTTGCGATCGCTAGATTATGCCGAACGCGATGCCGCATTGATGCACGACTTTTTCCAGAATGAAGCTAGGTTCGAGCAAATCTTCTACTTCTCGGATACGTCCCCAGATTTTTACGCTCCGGATGGTTCACCTCAATCCACACGCCCCACCTATGCTAATCTTCGCTCGTTCTTGCGTGACTTTTTTGAGGAACCATATCTGCAAGCAGGGGATAATTTTTGGTTTTTCTTCAGTGGGCATGGTATCCGCCATCAGGATCGAGATTACCTCATGCCCTGCGATGCCAATCCTAGAGATGTAGAGTACACGGCAATTTCCATCAGTTACGTAACCGAACGCTTGCGGCGATGTGGTGCGGATAACGTGGTGCTGCTGTTAGATGCTTGTCGCAATGAAGGGGAAAAAGCAGGTTTAGGGATTGGAGGGGAGAAGCAGCAGGGAGTCATTACCATTTGCTCTTGCAGTCCGAAGGAAAAGTCCTACGAAATTGAAGAGATTGGGCAAGGTGCTTTTACTTATGCACTGTTAGAATCGCTGCGGATTCAGGGTGAGGGGAATTGTGCAACGGTTGAGCGGTTGTATCAACGGTTGCGCTATCGTGTTGCTGAAATTAATCGCGATTACAACAAGCCTGAACAAACGCCTTATGGCATTGTTGAACCTGCAAGTAAGTATCATCTGATTTTGTTACCTAGGCAGGCAACCTATCAGGATATTGTTACCCTTAAACTTGATGCTCAAGAAGCTGAACTGAAAAAAGATAATAAACTAGCAGAGCAGTTATGGATTCGGATACTAGCTCTCTCTCCCAGCGATCCACAAGCCTTGGAATCACTCAAGCGGCTCTGGGAACAGCCAAGAACTACAATATCTCCTCAACCCCCACCAACAGATGAAGATGATAGCTTGAAGGAGTCAAACGACTCTACACCTCCTCGTAACGCTGAAACTGTTCAGCAACTAAGGCAGCCAACAGCACCGTCGCAGACTAATAGACCTTTAAAGAAACCTGCGATCGCTCCTACCAGTTGGAAGATTCGATTAATTGGACTTATAACAGCGGTAATGGGAATAAGCGCACTAGCTGGTGTTGGGTGGAAATTTGCATTTATGCCAGAGAAGACACTTATACCAGAGAGGACAGTTACACCAGATCAGGCAGTCATACCAGAGAAGACACCTATGTCAGGAAAGGCGGTTACGTCAGAGAAGACAGTTACGCCAGAGAAGACACCTATGCCAGAAAATGCAGTTACGCCAGAGAAGACAGTTGTCTCGTCTCAAGGGTACGACCAACTTGAAAAGCTCCTAGCAGCTAGGGATTGGCAGCAAGCTGATGAGATAACAAGTGAGCTTATAGTCAAGGCAGCAGGACAAGAAGAAAAAGGTTACTTGAATGCCCAGTCTGCTAGAAGGCTTCTTTGTTCAGACCTCCGCACGATTGACAGTCTTTGGGGAAAATACAGTGATGGGCGCTTCGGTTTTAGCGTACAGAACCGGATCTGGGAGAGCGTAGGGGGGAAACCTGGCAAGTACGACGACGAAATCTACCGAAAGTTCGCTGATCGCGTGGGGTGGCGAGTGAAAGGAGAATGGCAAGAGTACAATGAAATCTCTTATTCCCTAAATGCTCAACCGGGACACCTCCCGGCGCGGGGATATTGGGAAGTGGTGAGATCCGAGGGGGGCATAAAAGAAGGATATAAGGATGTATATTCTGGGTCGGATTATTTGGGTGTGGGGAGTGGTCGGCACATGCTCTTTTCTCGCGTCAAAACTTGTAAATAGTTGCATCTGAGGGTTTCAGTTTTTTGTAAAGATTTGCTACTGAGGATAATTCCACGAAGCCGCGCCATTTATAGCTTTTCGATACCTGAATTTTCTTGCACCAGCCTCAACCTTACCCGCTAGCCCGCCCTGCAATAAATTTCGGCGTCATAGCTAAAGTCAGCTTTAGCTGACTGAATCGAGGTTTTAACCCGTTTAACGGGTTTGAGCTTTCAGCCGGTTCGCGAAGCGTTCCCGAAGGGTACTTTAGTTCACGGCGAAGTGTAAGCTTCGAGATGGATGGGGAGCATGGTACTGAATCTCTATTTGCGATCGCACCTTCCAGCTTTGACTAAACTGGATTCAGCGCTCATTGCATCAAACTGCCATGTCCCTCACCCAAGACTTAGAAACCACCCAAGACATCCCCGAAGATGTTATCTTTCCCCCTAGCGATTTATACAGTGACGAGCCGCAATTGGAAAGCTATTTTCATCTACAACAAATGCTGCTGCTGCTCAAATGCTTAGATTGGTGGTGGCGTGAGCGAAATGACTTTTTTTCGGCTGGCAATCTCACCATCTACTACAGTCCACACCAGCGTAAATCTGAAGATTTCCGAGGACCCGACTTTTTCGTCGTACTAGGAACTGAACGTAAACCCCGTAAAAGTTGGGTAGTTTGGCACGAAGATGGAAAGTACCCCAATGTGATTGTAGAAATTCTCTCCTCTTCAACAGCCGCCACCGATAGAGGATTGAAAAAACAAATTTACCAAGACACATTTCGTACACCCGACTACTTTTGGTTTGACCCCGATACGCTAGAGTTTGCTGGATTCCACTTAGTAGATGGTGAATACCAACCCCTAGAACCCAACTCCCAAGGATTGTTGTGGAGTCAGCAATTACAGTTATCTTTGGGAATTCATCAAAAACAATTGCGCTTTTTCACAGCAGAAGGTGAGCTAGTTCCCACACCAGAAGAGGTAGCTGAACAGGAAACACAGCGAGCCGAACAGGAAGCACAGCGAGCTGAGCGACTAGCTGCAAAACTACGGGAATTGAATATCGAGCCAGATAGCATTTAACGATGTCAAGCTATTACTGTAAGACCTAACATCTCTGCTGAGCAAAACGCGATCACCAGCTTCCCATGCTACCCAGATTGTGCGATCGCAAATTACTTTAGCTTCCCATCCTCATTACTTCGACTCTAGGCTAATATTCATAACCGATTGCATACCCATTGTTGTTTCTTTTTGACTATTTGGTTCTTTAACCGCCATTTCCATGTTAGATTGCACAGACATCGTAGAGTTAACGGGTAAAATTTGATTCAATGCCATTGTGATTTTGCCATTCCCTTTGGAAGTCAAAGATTTGAGGTCAACCGAGGCACCAGGCGGTAGTCCAGCCGGGTTTATTTTTTGCCCTCCTCCCTGTTGTTCCATATTCAATTGCAACGTCGCCACATTATTCTTAAGCTCAACTAACTCATACGTGGCTACCTGATTTAAAGCCATGCCGTTGACTGTAACTGAGTTAGGAACCTTCCACTTCGCACCAACCCCAACCGCTTCTGTAGGAACTGGTGAGGAGATTTGTTTGAAAGAACTCACCAATTGCTCAGCCATTCGTTTAGCGTTGGGGTCGAGTTCTTCAGGTAAGTTAAAGTTTACCTGTTTGGTGTTTCCTTGATTATCGACAACCATGGAGCCACTCAAACCCACGATCTTTTTGAGTTGCGATCGCATCGCATTTACAACTTCCGGCGGAGTATTCGCGCTAGCAACAACATCGGCATCCGCATAAGAAAAATTAGCATGAATATCTCCGTTGGCGTCCACCTGCGTTACGTTCGTCTCCATCACCATCTTAATGGGAGGACTATCCAGCGTAGGCTGTGTTTGACCTCCTACAGACATTGCCATGTTGATCTTCATGGTCATTTGTACGGATTGCTTGGTGTTTGCGGGAGGTGTAAAACGAAGTTGCTGCTTAGGCTCATTTCCTGCACTCAAAAGTTCTACATTATTTTTTGCCGTGGCAGGCGTTTTCGCAGACTCCTTAGAAAGCTGCGCCGTCTGAGATGGTTTTTGCTCGCTGATGGGTGTAGAGGGAGGTTTTGTGGCGCATCCAGCCATCAGAAGAACAAAACAGCCAACGAACAACGATTTTTTCATGAAATCACGTCCCAATTTTTACCCTCAACAAATCTTTGCTCGCAAGCTTTCTCTTCAGATTTGTTATTCAACGTTCCTATGCTAGCAATTGACTCCAGAAGGATGAAGTGTAGAGGATGAAAAATGAAGTGAGCGGTTGACACAGATTTAGCAATTCTTCACAAAATCTTTATGTTTCAATCATTAATCCAATCATCAAGGTGTAGTCTTTCATGAGTTTCGTATTAGGGGTAGATGGGGGAGGAACAAAAACGGTTTGTGTACTCATGGACGACGTAGGCGAAGTGTTAGGACGTGGTGAAGCGGGTGCATCTAATTACCACAGTGTCGGCAAAGACGCGGCTTTTTTATCGATTCAATCTGCCATTACTCAGGCAACGGCTTCTCTGGGAACTGTCCAGGTAGAAGCCATTTGTCTAGGGTTAGCGGGTGTTGGTCGTCCTTCTGATATGCAAGTGGTTCAGACTTGGGTACAACAGTTAACGTCAAGCGATGCTTTTCCCATTACTTGGGCATTGCAACCTGCCAATGTTGTGATTTGTAACGATGCATTGATTGCCTTAGTGGGAGGACTGGGTCATGCTGTGGGAATTGCTGCGATCGCAGGAACTGGTTCGATTGTTTTGGGGCGAAATTCCCAAGGAAGCACGAAGCGAGTTGGGGGTTGGGGTCATATTTTAGGAGACTCTGGTAGCGCTTATTCTATCGCCGTTTCAGGGTTGCGAGCCGCCTTGAGAGCGTATGATGGATGTGGCGCTGCAACCCGTTTACCAAAGCGATTTAAAGAGCATCTCGGTTTATCGAGTTTAGAAGACTTAGTCAACGTCGTTTATCAGCAAGAGTGCAGTGTCAAGTTAAAGTCAAACGTTAAACGTCAAACGTCAAAGGTTCAAGAAATAGCAGCTTTAGCCCCGATTGTTGTGCAAGAAGCAGCGTCAGGAGATAAAGTATCTCTTGGCATTATTGAAAAGGCTGTTCAAGAGTTAGTACAAGCTACACAAGTTGTAATTGATGCCTTGTTTAGTCCTACCGAAGTTGTGGAAGTGGTAACAACGGGAAGCGTGTGGCAGGGTTCTTCGTTGATGCCTGAAAAATTTTCAGCTTCTCTTATCCAGCGAAACTCTTTGATAAAGGTGATTTTTCCTCGGTATGAACCGGTCTATGGTGCGGGTTTATTGGCGTTAGATACTCTCAGCTTTCTACCCCATCCCAACCCTCCCCGGACCAAAGGGAGGGAGTAAAATTCCCCTTAGCTGAAACTTCCTTTGACAGGAAGAGAAATTTCAGTGGTGTTTACTACTGCAATATTACAGCCTCCTAGTGGTATCAAATCCGTTAGCATCGGAATTATTAAGTTTTTAACCCAAAGCACGCGGAGGGTAACGCAAAGAGCGCAGAGTTTTTGGGAATGATGTCTATTAATTTTGATACAAACGGAAACGATATGAAAGCTAAGTTCGTGGCATTTGTATATCAGACAGTGGAGGCACAGGTGGCGAGGACTTTTGTCGTTAACGGATGCGATCGCATCCTACCCATTCATCCCACTCCTCAGAAAAGTCGTCATAACTGACCAAATGGAGACCATACCAAGCTTTTTTGACGGTCGCTGGATACCATTCTCCCTCATATTCCACCTCTACCGCCTCGCCAATTGCAAACATCTCCGGTTTGTAGGGACGAATGTAGTCATTGTCTACCCATTCCGGTTCTTCATCATCAGCAATATACTGAACTAGAGTTTCACCGTTATTTGTTTGCAGAGTTTTGACTTTATACCATTCTCCCTCATACTCAACCTCTACACGCTTGCCATCTACAGGTTCAATCTCATCTGACACACTAGCTAACTGCATCTGTGGGTCAAAATCATTGAGGGTGAGAAACATCGATTTCTGTTCCTCGATAAATGCCATTTCCAATTCGGCATAGCGAGCAAAATCATAAAGTGTCACTATATGGTCGCCGTCCAAATCGACAATTGGATCGCCTAGCAAACCTTTGTACAATGCTTCGGTAAACGTCCACGCACCTGTTGAACTATTATGCGAGTAAGCGGAGGTTACACAAGCGAAAGAGATTTCTGTATCTCGCCGCTTGAGTTCATCAATTAAACCTCCAGAGAAGCAACAGTCAGCCAATAGCAACACTTTAGAGCCATTGAAATTACTCTCAATGTCATCATAAATTGAGGCAATAGACCAATAGTTTTCTCGGTTATCTGAGTTGGCATCGTAATTTATAAAGTAATGTTCACCTGACTCAGAGTCCCAGTCTCCGTGACCTGCAAAATACAAAATGAATAGGTCATCTTCGTTCGTATTAGACAAAAGCTCAATCAGACTCTCCTGAATCTGCTCTAGAGTGGCATCTCGATCTTGTAAGTAGACGATTTGTTCATCCGGCACCCCTTTACAATGGAAGAAATTGACGAGCTTTTCATCAAAGCGACCCTCTACAGCATCGGGGAAAGATGCCCAGGTCTCCTCCTGTTCCCATTCGAGAATTCCCACTGCAAAAATCCAGGTTTTCTCCGGTTCCCACTCTTGTTGATGGTGTTCCATTATTTAATCGAAAATCATCCTATTTCAAGTCTTTCCTAGATGGGCTAGTCTGCGATCTCTCATCCCTTATCCCTAAAAGCGATGCACTAACCCTGATAGACGTATTTCTATTGCAAGCTTCCTTAAGCTTAATTTACGGTTTATATCTCTGTCAAAAGATACAGAAAGCAAGCGGTTAATTTATTCCCATAGATACCTCCCTTGGTTCTGACGGTTCTCAGGTTTAACAACCAAGATAAATAGTAGCTACTGTACAAACTCCCAACAGAGGTGTAGAGAGGTAATGGAGATGGATGCTAATGAACTTTTAACCCGCTATGCCGCAGGAGAGCGAGATTTTCATGAAGCAAACTTAAGTGGGGTGGATTTAAGTGGGAAAAGCCTACAGGGAATCAACTTGCGTTCAGCTAACCTAAGTGGAGTCAACCTAACCTCTACAGACCTGAGCCGAACTGACCTGAGCCATTCCAACCTGAATCAGGCAAAGATGCAAGGCGTTTACTTAAATGGAGCCTACTTAAATGAAGCTAGCCTGATTGAAGCCGACTTGAGCGGAGCAGTTCTAGACGGGGCGACTCTGGAGAAGGCAGACTTAGAAAAGGCAAAATTCAATCGAGCAAGTTTAAATCGCGCCGATCTGAATGCCGCTAACTTAGCGAATGCAGACTTAAGTGGAGCCCATTTGAGAGGAGCGCTTCTGGATGGAGCACTCCTAGATGGGGCTGTCTTGGATGGAGCAAATCTATGCCAAGCGGACTTGGTCGTAGCAGACTTAACCCAAGCCGACTTGAGCGAAGCCAACCTCACTGAGGCTAACCTGCGCGGAGCCAACTTGGAAGAGACAAATCTCAGTGGGGCAGATCTAGTTGTGGCAGACCTGACCCAAGCAAACTTGAGCGAGGCTAATCTCAATGAGGCGAACCTACATGGAGCCAAGTTGGAGCAAGCAACACTAGATGGGACAATGCTCGATGAAGCCAAGAGCGACTAGAGCTATAGCCAACTCAGCTTTTTGTTAAACCCGCCTAGGCGGGTTTTGTGTGTGTTGTGCACTCTATCCTCACACCTCTCAGCGTCGAATTTCTCCTTTCCATTCAATTTTTTGCTCCGCAGAATTTCCCGCAAACGAGCGAGTTGCCACCACCTCAATTTCAACAGGTAATCCGGATTTCAGATACTGCGGCTCTATGGGCAATTTGCCGATATTGAGAACAAAGCGATTATTGGTACGAGTGACCAGTTCTGCGGGAATACTGCCCTCGTACCGAGTGCGATAATCATAGCGCTCACGAAAGCGATCGCCTGACTCGGATGTTTTATACTTAATCCGAAACTGAGTTGAAATCAGATTCGACTTTCCGGCTTCATCGATCAGTGCATAGCTCAGGTCAGTCCCACTGCCTGAAAAATCTGCCCGCTTGAGCTGAGTGGCTTCTTTTCTGAGGATGACATTAGACGCAACATACTGTGCTGTATCACCTTGCCCAGATAGGGTGCCATCCACCCAAACATCTTCAGGGAAAGAAACCGAGACTTGTTTGTCTGGGAGCAGACTAATGGTTGCACTTTCACCTGCAAAATCCGTAATCGGTCGCCCCGCATTCCAAACCACTTGAACCGACCTTTCGAGGCGCTCAACGAACTCTTGATACTGATCAGCCATCACCGAACCCGGTGCCAAAAGGGTAGCTGCACCACTACGGGTTTGAAAGACATTCTTCGACAGTCTAAATACCTGATTATTCAGTTCCGGCATAGCAACGGTTGCCGTCGGGCTATCTGGGGGCAGTGCTTGATTGCGCTGAATCAATGTCAGACTACCAAGGCTGCCATCTTTCCCATCGGTTCCATCTCTCCCATCTGTGCCATTAGTACCGTCTGAGCAAGAATATCTGCGAGCTTTGCAACTATAGTCAGGACTGCCTGGAGTCCCCTTGCAGGTTTGTATCTCCCAATGCCGATCTCGACAATTGCAACCCCTACCCCCCTGTGAACCGCGACCAGGTCGTCCTCCTCTGCCAGCCGCGGCTCGCACAAAGATTTGTTTCAAATCAGCGGGATTGGTGTAGTAAACGGTTACTGAACCGCCGTTACCTCCATCACCGCCATTACCGCCATTCCCCCCCCTACCCCCATCAGGAGCATGAAGGTCATGGTTAACATCTCGCGGCTGTCTGCCACAATCGGCATCTTCACCATACCTGCCATCAAAGCCCTCAGAGCCATCTTCGCCTGACAGTTCCAGATTAACCGGAGAACCGTTGGCAAAAATAGTTTGGCTTTGACCATCTCGACCCCGCCTGCCACTTTGCCCGTCGGAACCACTTCGACCGTCCCGTCCAAAATCCCTGGATTGGGCGCTCCAATTCAAGAATGTACACCGAACAACTTTCGGGGAGGGAGGTAGGAAGTACGGAAAGGTAAGGAAGACCAGAAACAGCGACAGTTTGCTCAAAAAACGAAGTTGCATCTGACGTAACCTTGTTATTAGATCTATAGCAACAGTCAATTGTTGCTGACAGAGTCGTTAAGAGCCTATCCGATGCAATAAAAAATCAACTTGCAGCTTTTTCGTTTGATGGCTGCTGTACAGCATCAAGTTGAACCCGTGCATTGGGCGCAGCAATATTAGCTTCATTTTTAGTATTCTGGGCAAGACCTGCGGCACCTGCAATTGCGGTTCCAGCTAGCCCAAGCCCAGCATTCATCTGAGCGTCACGAATCCCAGGTGCGACTAAAACAGTAATACCAATCGCTCCACCGATACTTGCTAAAAACAGAGGCGTTAAAGCTCGAATTGTTTCAGGATGCATTGTTGTAATGGTTAATCTTTCTCGGGTAGTTCAGCTTTTCTCACGAGTGCTGTAATAAGTTATCCCCCTGGATGGCGGGAGTTACGCAAGAGCGCCAGATGACTTGGTATTCTCTAGTTCCGCTTGTGCTCGTGATAAGGTCAACTACCTCCAGAGCTTGATTGACTCCGGAAATCTGTTCAAAGAGTACCCTTCATGAGTACCTCGTCTTAGAGAAGTTGGGGATTGACACTTCACTTTACGATCGCAGCTGGAGAAAAGCGACTGCAACAGCCCTGTTCCCCCCACCACTCGATAACATGGAAACATCCACAATGGCGACACAATAGGTGAAAAGCCATGTCAGAAACCACCCTAGCTGCACCCGATATCCAACTCCCGCCCACCCAGGCAGAGCTTCCCTATGATGATGGTATCCCGATGGAGAGCGCACGGCATAAAGCCCAAATGGACTTGCTGATTGATGCCTTAATTCCTTGGTTAGAAAAACGGGAGGATGGGTATGTCGGTGGGAATATGTTTGTCTACTACAGTTTGGCGCAGGTACGAAACAAAGATTTCAAAGGACCAGACTTTTTTGCCGTGTTAGGAGTCCCCAAAGGTGAACGCAAAAGTTGGGTGGTTTGGGAAGAAGGGAAAGCACCGGATGTGGTGATTGAGTTACTTTCTGAGAGTACCGCTGCCGCCGACGAAAACGA
>DATNPV010000222.1:0-9356 GCA_036703055.1 Waterburya sp. | reverse complement strand
TCCGAAGAGCCGATAGGCATCCAGGTCTGTCTGTCTTTCAGGCTCACAGCACTTAGGAAACTCCGACCTCCATACCAGCTTGAGCTAAAAGGTAGCATATTTTCATCCTTTTATTGTGCGCGAGCAGCGCATGGGGTCTGTTTTGAAAATCCATTTTCATTCTTGGTTGTGAACGCCAGTTCCTGGGTGTCTCTTGCTTGCATTCGATTTTTGCCCCCCGACGCCCCCAATTCTGGGGGGAACCTAAATTCTCGCGTCCCCCAATTTTAGGGGATTTAGGCGGCATTCCCTGATTTATGCAAGAGGTCTATTGAGGTCAACAGTTTGAAGGGATGGTGCAAGTAGATAAGGAAAGACTTTAGTAATTTCGCGTCCTTCACAGCAGTTTTGTAGAGCAAGGGTGTGTTTGCTGAACCAATCAATGACAGCGTAGGGAATTAAAGACACTTACAGCTTTGGCTTGAGCATTTTCACCGTTGGCGATCAGGATGACAATTTGTTCAACATTGCCCTCCCTTGTCCGTGCCGTGTACCGAATGGCTGGTACAGATGAAGGTGGATTACTCAAGGTTTGTTGTCCTTGCTCAATCGTGATTGGCACACTCTTGCCGCAGAACAGGTTGTTTTCTGTTCGAGAAGCCGTGACCGTAAATTCTTCATTGACGTTGTCTGAGGGAGGATTTTCTAAACCCTGACTCGAGTCATTTTCATTTGTTTCTTTGTTAATCGGAGTTTTTCCTACAAAAAGGATAACATCTGGCGGGTTCGTAGTACTCCGCACCCAGGCAAGTTTGGCACTCCCGATATTGATACCGAAAATGCCTTGAGAACCCCCAGGAATTTGGTAGTCGATCAAACTTTTAGCGATCGCTTCGGCTTTGGTGGGATTGTACGCATTCGCCAACACTTTCAGCCCTAAGCCGATGAAAGCAGCACCAAACAGTGCGATCGCTCCCATCACAATTAAAATAACTTCCCATACACTCACTGAATACTGAGGAATCTCGCTGTTTAATTGCTCATTTTCCATGGGGCATGGGGAATAGAGAATGGGTAATGGGGGATTGGTAATTGCTACAACGATTAGCCGTTCTTTATCGCTATTTTTAGCTTAGGTCAATTCCTAAGAAGCGATCTAGAAAGCGAGTTCGCCAGATTGCCCGCAAAATCAAACACCACTCCAAGGCGACAAAACCCAAAAAGAGGAAATCTAACAAACTCAGGGGCGCCAGCTCAAAAAATTGTTGCAACATTGGCATTGTCAGAATCATCATATACACCACGAGCAAAGCTAAGGCTGTCAATGAATATCGCCAGTCACCACTTAGCGGTTCCCCGCCAACCCACGCCGTTGTGGGGGGTTTGAGAAAGGGAATCAGGCACAGTTCACACAAAATTAAGATTGTCACTAGGGCTGTGCGGGGCTGTGTATAGTTCACTTGAGCGAACTCTAAGCCCGGTGCTAAATCGAGAATGGCACTAACAATGTAGAGAACGTAAATTAACATAGCCACAAGCGTTATGGTCAATGTGGCTGGAACTGTAAAATGTAGCAAAGAGTGAACCATACTGCGTTGTTTGCTGACTCCTCCCGGTTTAGCCCAAATCGGTAGAACAATGGTGGGCAGTCCCACCCCGATTAAGGTGACAAGGGCAGCATGTTTATTGAGCAACGGAAAACTATCAGTAACCATCGCTGTGGAAAAAATCAGCAACGTTACCGAAAAAACTCTCACCATAAATAGCGTTAGGATATCCCGAATGCCGTTACGGATACGTTGACCTTCTAAAAAGGTATGGGGCAGTGCCCCAAACGAGTCTTTGCGCAGGACAATATCAGCAACCCCTCTCGTTGCCTTGCTGCCGCTTTCCATGGCGATTCCTAGATTGGCTTGCTTAAGGGCAAGGACATCATTCACGCCATCGCCAATCATGGCAACATAATGATTTTGTCGGCGCAGCGTCTTCACTAATTTGGCTTTTTGCTCTGGGGAGATGCGACCAAAGATAGTACAAGAGACAGCCGCTTGGGCCAATTGTGCCTCATCCATCGCCGCTAACTCTGAGCCAGATACTAATTTTATGTCGGGAGCAAACCCAGCTTGCGTAGCGAGGGCTGCAACGGTTTGAGGATTGTCCCCAGAAATAATTTTCACTTGGATTCCAGCTTTGACAAAGCCGTGTAGCGTTTCACGGACTTTTGGGCGTAACTGATCGCAGAACTGAATGATACCCAACGGCGTGAGGGTGGAGGGCAAGGTAGGGTGTTCTTGGTGCGCGTCAATGGCGTTAGGATTGTCGTTGTAGGCAAACAGCAGGACTCGTAACCCTTGCTGCGTACCCGCTTGAATCAGGGCAGTCATTTCCTCAGTCAAGGGGGTGGTTTTGGCAAGAATTTCCGGTGCACCCAGGACATACAATCCAGGATCGGAGGAGTCGTCAAAGGCGATCGCGCTCCACTTGCGGACGGAAGAAAAGGGAATTTCCGCTTTGACTGATCGCACGTTACCCGGACAGACAGCGGTTATGCCTTCACTGGTACGGTTATGGGCGGTTACATTCGCCGCATAGTCCCCTAATTTTTGCCACAGTTCTTCTGAGGTAATGCCAATCGGGGAAATCGTTTGCAGGATAATCTCATTGGTTGTCAGTGTCCCGGTTTTATCTAAACACAGAACATCCACATTGCTTAAGGATTCCACAGCATTGGCTTGTTGGATTAAAACATCCTGCCCGAGCATTCGTACAGCCCCCATCCCGTAGGCGAGGGTAATCGCGAGTAATAGTCCTGTTGGAACTAGCCCCGCCACAACGGCAGCACGTTGTACAATATCGGCGAATGGGTGCGATCGACTTAAGAAGCTAATCCCCAACAAAATCCACAAGAAGCAAGCTAGCAGCATAAACACCCGAATCACCAAGTTAATTTCCTGCTGAAGGGGAGTATAAACTTGGCGAAAAGCGCGAGCAGTGCTCACTAAATTATAGGCAACCGTCTCGGTTCCCACTTTTTCTGCGGCGAAGCAGGCGCTACCACTCACACAGAAACTTCCAGAGTAGACGGGATCTCCTGCGACTTTGGGAATCATATCCGACTCTCCTGTCAGAAGTGATTCATCCACATCCATCCGACTCTCTCCCACCACCACGCCATCCACTAAAATTTGATCGCCTGGTCGAATCACGAGGATATCCCCTAGGACGATTTCGCTTAGATCGATGGTGTACTCTCTAGCGTCGCGGATAACGGTGGCTTTGGGTCGATTGAGTAAGGCAATGCGATCCAGTTGTTGTTTCGCCCAAATTTCCTGGTAGATGTTCACCAGGACACCACCGAAGATGACTACAACGACCAAAATTGCATCTCCGTAGCGGTGTAAGATAGCCATAACCAGGCTAATGGCGAAGAAAACCGCATTAATGAAGGTGAAGAGGTTTTCTTGCAGGATTTGGCGATAAGAACGGCTCGTTTCTAAGGTAACGTTATTGCCTTGGCCCGCTGCACGACGCCTGATGACTTCTTGTTGGGTAAGTCCCTGAAGATTGGCAAGGGTTGAGTAAATATTTTGAGTCATAATCTTGGGGCTGCTAGGGGCTAGAAGTGGTAGGAATTACCCTATCTTCCAGTCGTCCCAGTTCAGGCTGAAGACTGAAGTCTGGGAAAATGCCGTTGGATTGCCGTTTTTCTCCAACTGCTTTCGCCACTTCGACTAGTCAATTGTCTACCTATCCAGTTAGTCACTTCAGCCATGCCAACAACGATTCGGAACCAACAGCTGATTCGCACCTTTTTTTGCCAATTGAGACAGTAGCCAACATTGTTACAGAATTCGACAAGGATGCCCAACCTCACCCTGACGGATAGCAAGGTTTTTCCCGTAGCCCTATTATACAAACGGATACGAGTTCATCCTTAAGTATTCAGATCCGGAAGTTGTTGGACGTAGGCTTCGGTATAAACGGTGAGACTACCGCGTTGCACCTCCAGATCTTTGAGGCGTAGCGCTACGCCCTGGAGTTCAAAATAAGGCAATGCGAGGAGTTCTCTGAACTTGTGCATTAGTGCGATCGCTAAGTCCAGTGAAATGCCCTCCCCCTGAGTACACTGAAATTTCTCTAACAAAAGGGGCTGCTTGATATGATATAAACGAATCACTGCCGTAAAGCTGACGAGCCGAGTTTTGCCCATTTCGTGCAGCCACAACGTTCCACCAAATCCCATCCTGCCACCACCGGGAAGATGAACTATTAACTTTTGTGGTTCCAAGGTTACACTGTGTTCATCCACATTCAACTCCAGCTTACTCAGCTTGCGCCGCATATAGCCTGAGTTGAGGGCGCAGTTCATATCCTGCTCTGTGAGTACCAGACGTGCAGTCGCCTCTATTGGTTGATCTAAGGTGACTTCACCGAAAACTGCACGCAGGAGATTAATCGCGATACTATCCGTGTGCAATTCCATTTCCTGCACCCGAATGCCTTTTTGCACTACCATGCCTTCCGCTGCAATAGAGACAGATTCTACCTTTCCCTGAACCATCTTCAGCAGATCAGTGCGAACGGCTACATCAATGCTCTCCACTTCATCAAGTTGCGCCCCTATCGTCAATTCGGCGGCTTCGGAAAGCGCTTGCTCCTCCAGCCGTGGCTCATCGGGCATGACTTTATTATCTCCTGGTATGCGGCTACTTGTTACTCTAGACACTTGGTATCAAGTGGCGTATCTACATCAAGAAATAAGCAAATTGATAGACTAAACCAATTCCGTACAAAACTTCTTTCTAGAAAAAGCTCTCATCTACGGTTTAACCTCTTTCCCTTAGGAGTAACGCGCCAGAAATCACTTGGCGTCCAAGATAAACTTATGAAAAGTCCCCAGAAAACAAACCCAGAAAACTTACCCGAAGAAACCAAAACAGCCGTTCATAAAAGCAAAGTAGTTATCCCCTCTGCTCCCTTGCCCGACCCACTCAGTCAAAATATTGAAGCCATTATTACCTTGCAAGCTAAAGCCGAAAAAGACTTGTCTCAAACTCAGCGGTTTGTGGAAACCGTTACAGCTTTTTTCGGTCATCCAACGTTTCTCTATGGCATCTTGATTGGAGTAACTCTCTGGATAGTTATCAATAGCTTACCAACCCAATTCGACTTCCTAAAATTTGACCCAGCACCGTTTGAATGGCTAGATCATGTCCTTGGTCTAGGTAGCCTGTTGATGTCAACGGGAGTTTTGATTACCCAAAAGCGACAAGAAAAACTAGCAGAACAGCGTATGCAATTAAGTTTACAACTCAATCTGCTCTCGGAACAAAAAATTGCTAAACTAATTGCTTTGGTTGAAGAATTGCGCCGCGATCTTCCTAATGTGAGAGACCGACATGACCCCGAAGCGGAGGTGATGCAGCAACCGGCTGACCCCCATGTCGTGATGGAAGTATTGGAAAAAACCTTGGCTGAAGAATTGGAACAACTTCAGCAACAAGATTCGTCCGGTTCATAAGCGATTACAACTGCGTTAGCAAGTATTCGGTTATACCCGAATCCTTATGTCGCAAGGCAGATTCACTCACGAGAAGCGATCGCCTAGATTGAGGCAAGCAGAAACGGACGATAGGATAGGAAAATTAAACCGTGAGTTTAGGAAATCCAGACATCGGTGAACAGGCACTCAGTAAAGCCGCAGAAATGGGACTTGCGACACAACTCGATGAAGTTGAAAATCTAGAAGTTGATATTCGCACCGACCCAGGCCAGCTGATTCAAGGAGAATTAGAATCGGTTGCTATTGAAGGCGATGGTCTGGTTATGAAAAAAGACCTCCGCGCCGAGAAATTAGAAGTCAAAACTAGCCGCGTTGCTATCAATCCCTTGAGCATCGCTTTTGGCAAAATTGAACTGACTCGCCCCACGCAAGCTGAAGCACACGTTGTTTTAACAGAACAAGATTTAGAACGTGCTTTTAGTTCTGAATATATCCATAATAAGCTACAAAATTTGACCGTACATATGAATGGTCAACCCTTAAACGTCAACGTGGGTCAAGTGAAATTACGCTTACCGGGTGATGGGAAAATTGCACTCCAAGCGGCAATTAACCAGCAGAAAACGGAAGAAACCCAGCAAATTTGCTTCACAACTGTACCCCGCCTCAAGCCGGGTGGACAGCAAATAACCCTAGAAGATGTTCAGTACGCCGACAGCCAAGAGTTATCACCCGAACTTACAGACGCTCTATTAGCCAGAGCAGGTGAATTACTGGATTTACGTAATTTTGAACTAGAAGGGATGTCGCTGCGCCTTAAAGGATTTAATGTTCAACAAGGTAAGTTGACGCTTGAAGCGACTGCTCAGGTTACACAATTTCCTAATTCTTGAGAAACTTGAAAAGCGTTATACCCCTTCCGTTGGGCAGGTAAGCATTACTCTGGGCAAGGGTTGAGAAACTTTTTTCAGAAAACTCAAATTTAATTATTGGGATTTAAATCTTCCTTTAGGAAGGTTTAAATCTCCCTTTAGGGAGACGCTTAACTCTTCGGGATTACGCAAAATTCCTTATAGGAAATGACTGCTCCGGTTTTTCTATACAAATCATCCAAATAAGCGAGAAGAATATGACACAGACTCCCAATCTACCCCCCATAATTGAGAGTGAAGAAACAAATTATCGGGACAGCGGTGTACCCAGTACCGTAGCGATCGCAGGACATCCCATCCATCCTGTAATTGTTACTTTACCGGTTGCTTTTCTCGTCGCAGCACCGGCTTGTGATGTGGTTTATTGGTTAACTCAAGACTTTTTTTGGGCACGCGCTTCATTTTGGCTGATTGTAGCTGGATTAGTCACGGGCATCTTAGCTGCACTGACGGGGATGATGGACTTTATGAAAATTGGTCGAGTTCGGAAACACACCGCTGGCTGGGCTCATATGTATGCTAACGTCACCGCACTCGTTCTTACAGCAATTAACCTGGGGCTACGACTTAGTGATCCAGTGCAAAATCTCTTGTTCACAGGACTAATTATTTCAGTGATCGTCGCTACCCTTCTCGGCATTTCTGGCTGGTACGGAGGCGAACTAGTCTATCGACATAAAATTGCTGTGATTGGCTACGGTGACCAAAACCAGCGCTAAGAGAAAATCCGAATTAACATCACACAAAAAGCACAACGGATAAGACAGGAGTATACAATTACACACCGCCTACTTGCCACTGACTCGTCACAATCGCTTACTAATTTTAAAATTGAGTAGTCACTCAAAAATGGCCTCCATCAAAACCCGTGAAAATATCTCTTTTCCCTAGCCCTTAATCCCCAGCCTGTATTTTCAAGTTACGACACAGAACTTAATTTGTTTCGGTTACTGGCATCATTTACTACTATGCTCTCTCGTCTATCCGTCGAGAGAGTATTTTTTAGCATCGCTACAGAGATAGTTGCAGAATAGGCGTTGCCAACCTTAGCGAAGTAAGATAAAGTGGCAAATAGATAGGACTTCCAAACAAAAAAATAAGTTTTTAATAAGTTTCACTTTCCGAATAATCTAAAGAATGCCGATTAGGCTAAACTAAGCTACTAGGAAAGAAAGCGCATTGACCAAGTTACAGTTCTCCCGCATCATGAGCGCTATTTCAATCGCTCCTATCACTCTACTTGCCGTTGGTCTAAGTGCGGTGGTAGCCACGGCTCAAGTTCAGCTTTATAAACCGATTCCTTTAGCGGTTGGCAATCCCATCAAAGATGCCCTTTCCGACAAGGATATTCCTACTGGCAAAAAAGGATTTGCCAGAGATTATATAGTCAAACTGACAGCAGGAGACAAAGTCACTGTTTCGGTGACATCCGATAACTTTGATCCATTTGTCTCGCTCATCGCTGCCGATGGTTCCGTCGTGGAAGAAAATGATGATGGCCCAGATGGTAGCACCAACTCCCTGCTGGTTGCCCGCATTACTACAACAGAAGACTACATTATTCGAGTGCGAGCTTCGGGTGGTAGTAAAACTCTTGGTGCTTTTACCCTCAAGGTAACAAAGTCAGGCTCATGATCGAGTAAGGTATAGTTTTTTATTCCCTGCTAAGAAAATAGGGGCAGGACTTACGCAATATCCGCCGAGCCAGCCCCCCTCGCCCCCCAAACTTGGGGGGAACAAGATTTCACTCCCCCCAGAGTTGGGGGGCTGGGAGGGCAAATGCGTAAGTCCTGAGGGGGTCGGGTGTGGGATGTAGGGAAGAGACTTCCAATAGCTTGAGTTTTAGATAAACTGTTGTAGCTTTGCCATCTGATTGTCACTATGGCGTCATCTTCGTTGAGTAACCTCATTGTTAGCTAACTTACGTGTTACGGCTTGCTCCTCAAAAGTGATAGCCCCTGCTCTCTCGATAGATAATCGAGAGGGCTTTTCTATTCATTCCCCACAGTCACGAAACGTCAGATTGATGACTCACTCTTGAGTTAGGTTTACTACATCACTGCGATTTCATGAATAAAGAATAGAAAATTTGATGTTGAAACGCCCAAGCCAGCGCTTACTAACAATTTTCTCGTTACTGATGATCACGCCTATCGGCTTTCTCTCAAAATCCTACGATGGATTGGCTCACGAGTGGGTTAATGACTTCGGCGGCGACATCCTCTATGAGGTTTTTTGGTGTTTATTCTTATTTTTGCTGATACCTCGTCGGGAAACAGTGAACCAAGCTCCTTGGTGGGTTTTCGGCGTTACCTGTGTGCTGGAATTCCTGCAACTGTGGAAAAATCCTTATTTAGAAGCGATTCGTGCCACATTTATCGGCAAAACGTTACTGGGCACTACTTTTGTTTGGTGGGATTTTCCCCATTATGCAGTCGGCTGCCTAATCGGGTGGTTGACGTTACAGCAAATTTGGCGACTTGGTTATCGTTCAAAATACTTTGGACAAAGCCATTGACATTTAAGTAAAAGCTTATATATTCTAAAAATAGTTAAGCGTTTGCTTAAGTATTCAGTTTCTCGTTATGAGTAGACCCGTTGCCAGTGCTGATATTTTTCAAGCGATCGCAGATCCAACGCGGCGTACTCTCTTAGATCAGCTACGCAGCGGCGAACAATCCGTAAAGCAACTGGCTGAACCGTTTGAGATGTCAATGCCAGCCATTTCTCAGCACTTGCATATTCTTTGTGATGCAGGTTTAGTGACTCAGCGCAAAGTCGGACGCCAGCGCCTCTATCGACTCAATCCAGAACCTCTTAAGGAAATATCTGACTGGGTGAACCCTTACGCACAATTCTGGCACGACAAACTGGATGCCCTTGGCAAGTATTTGGAGGAAAATCCATGCTCCGAGACTTAAAGCTAGATGTCTTTTATCCCT
>DATNPV010000242.1:0-24140 GCA_036703055.1 Waterburya sp. | reverse complement strand
GGCTAACGTACTGCGTGCCCCTGCTCGCACGGCAATACCAGCCAATCCTAAGGCGGCTCGGTCATCTCCTGCCGCCGTCTGACAAGCACTCAGAACGAGTAATTCAATCGGAAGTTTTCTGTTTTCCTGTTGTGTTCGTAGCAGTTCATTAAAATCATTGGCTCTAATTCGGTCATCCCAGGTGAGGACAAATGTGTTTTGGGCAGAAGAACTGAATTGACCATGGGTGGCTAAGTGTACGACTGGAAACGCTGATGCGTTGACATCCTGCTTAAAGTTGGAGTTGGTGAATGTCTCATTCAACCGCACTTGGCTTTCAACTTCAGCCTTGATGCCGTCTAATTCCACCTCAACGTTAGGTAGTGCTGTAAACCCTTGACGCCCTTGTGTCAATCCGAAAGCGAGAACCTTCAGATGCCGTTGTGCTAGGGGTTTGGGGTCTACTAATTGCAAACCGGGCGCGATCGCAATACTATACTTCTCAACTAAATACTCTTTGCCGTCATAAAGAGCAGAAAGCGGAATGTTGCGGAAGGCTCCATCCGGGACAAACGCCAGTGTTTTTACGCCGCTAGCGGCTAACTCAGCTTCTACGGGGCCAATTATCCACTGATAAACTTGTTGTGCAGGTTTTTGAAAGCGTTTTAACGCCAGTCTGTAGCGAGGGACAGTGATGGCATCTCGCATGTCCTTGAGTGTTTGGTTGATTTGCTGCTTGGGCAAACGAGTTGTGTACTGGCGCAGGGGTTGACCCGGTAGAGCGAGGATGACTTCTAAGCGATCGGGTAAAATAATCGGGTAAAAGACGGCGGCTGTCTTGTCAATCTGGTCGATTTGAGCGGGCTTGGCATTGATACAGGCATCTCGGAAGAAGTTATCCAGTTCAGCTAATTGCAGCGATTCAATTACTTTCCTCGCTTGCACTAGATTTTTCTGACTAGTCTTCTGTGACGAGGGCTGCAATAAGATTGCCACGAGTTCCCGATAGACGGGTTCAACACTCTGACGGAAGGAAAATTGTACGTCTGAGCTAATCGCAACTAAGTCGCTACGGATAGACTGAAGGGTGTTTACAGCCTCGGTATAGGCGGCAGTTGCTCCCACCAAATCTCCTTTCGCTTTGAGAACTCGTCCCAGTTGCCATTGCCACTGATAGGTAATATCAGCAGCATTATTTTTTTGCGCTAAAAGTAAGGCTTGCTCTGTGAGCTGGCGAGCATTGTCCCATTGTTGATTCCGTTCGTACAATCCCCCTAAACTGCCCAGTGCATACGTCTGTGCTCGCTCGTCGTGCAAACCTTGAGCCTGTTGTACAGATGTTGCTAACAACTTAGCTATGTCTATTGACGAGGATGAGTTATTCAGGCTCCCTGACGCTTTCATTAAACTTTCAGCCAAGTTAACCTTGGCATAAATGGCTGTCCGACTGGGAGGTAAGTTAATGAGTTGAGATTGAATTTGAGAAGCCAAGATAGAAGCCTCCGACCATTTTTGTTTGTCTACTAATACTCTTAGGTGATTGAGTTGGGCTTGAATCTGAAGGATTAGTGAAGGCGATTCTTTGGCAGCACGTTGATAGAAGCTGATGGCATCTTCTGCTTTTTGCTGGATATAAGCCGTATTCCCCAAGCTGATGAGAATAGCGGCTAGACTGTCCCGGAGTTGTAATTTTTCTGCCACAGCTAAACTTTGTTGCAAAATCTCCTGGGATTGGTTCAAGTCACCCACCACCCGTAAGGCTTCACCTAAACTTTGCAGTCCCTTCGCTTTGAGGAGAGAATCGGGTTGCACTTGTAGAGTGCTGCGGACATCGATTAATGTTTTTATAGCTTGACGATATAGACCTAGTTGTTGTAAGGCTTGAGATTGATTAATTTTGCTGCCAGTAAGTCCTGTTAAATCATCAATTCGTTGATAATGGTTAGCCGCTTGCTTCCAAGTTTCTAACGCTTGTTGCGACTGCCCTGCATTCAGTTGTAACTTTCCTTTTAGGTCTAACGCTTGAGCCAGTAGTCGCTGTCTATCTTTTGTATTTTCTTTCTTTGAATTTTGGAGATAATTTAGACTTGATTGAATTGACTCATTGGCTAATGAAATTCTCCCCAGCTCTTGGTAGGCCAACGCTAAATTTCGTAGCTGTCTCGCCTGCCCCAATTCATCACCGAAAGCGGCGTAACTAGTAGCAACCTGCTTTAAAAGTTGCACGGCTTCATCAAACTGCCCGCTTTCGTAAAACTGCTTAGCTTGTTGTTCTACGCTGGAAAGATTACTTGCTAAACTGGGTAGAGTAGGTGTGGAATGGACGGGAATAACTCTAATTAGTGAAATCAGAACACAGGACAACAGACCGAGTAGAAAGAAATACCATTTTACCTTTAATAGGCTCTTAAAAATAAAGGAGAAAAAAAGATATCTATTACCCAGCGATCGCAAAACAGTATACCTAATAAACTTGTAGGGTTGAAGCATAAGTATAAACCCCGTATTTTAATATTTACTCTCTTCCCGTCTCAAGATTACCTATCTCTCTATTCACCTCTGTGTCCTCTGTGGTTGATAAAAAGAGGAGCAATTCCTCATCGTTTTAACAAGCAGTTAGGAGAAATCAACCCAGACATATGAGGAGTAACTGTCGGTGAACTAGCTGTGAGAATCACTTGCCCATCCGCACCCATAATCCAGCCTTGAGCTTCTACCAATTGCCCCTTTGAACTTTCTGGTTCAATGTTAGTGAGCTGCGAGTTAGCCCTTGTCCGTTGTCCGTTACTCCCCTGTTGTTGGGGTTCGGACGTTGCCCACTCCACGACAACCGCCTCTGATGCCAGGATGTCCTTGGGATTTTCAGGTGAACCGCCCCGTCCGGTAATGATAAATTGATTTTGCGTGAAACTTCCCCCAGCAGTGGAACAGGTTTGGGCAATCTGTCTAGAGGCATCGACGACTTCAGTAGGTAGGTTAGTCAACCCTTGGCTGGGGTCAACCCCAAACCTGTAGATGGTTACAGTGCCACTTAAAGAAGAATTTGCGCCACTAGCAGTGATGTCACTTTCTGAGGTACGTTGTGGTCTAAAGGCAGTGCCAAAAATACCTTGAGTGGAGACGTTCACATTTCCACCCCGGAAGTCAGCTGAGTCCGCAGCGATGTCGCTATTTTCCAAGGCGACTAAGACAGCCGTATTGATGTTGATATTGCCGCCGACTCTGTCTTGGCCTGAAGCAATTGTAGTGATTTCGCTGCCATGACGCATCACCAAATCAACGGCGTTGAGGTTAATATTGCCCTGCCCTCCTGTGGTGTTAGCGCGGATGGCAGCTTGGTTATCAAGATGGATAGAGTCAGCTTGGAGTTGCAGGTTCCCTGCTCGTCCTTGTCCGGTGCTGCTCACTGTGATACTACTGCCACGATTCAATTGAATAGTTTGTGCTGTTAAGTTGATATTGCCACCCTGACCGGAGACAGTAGAAGCCGTGAGGTTAGCATCCGTATCTAGGAAGATGGAGTCTGCAATGACACTGAGGTTGCCAGCACTGCCTGAACCGGAACTATTGACAGCAATTTTTGACCCATCCCGAACAATCAACTCTCTGGCACGCAAGGTTACGTCTCCTCCCCTGCCACTACCACTACTATCCGTGCTGATACCAAAGAGGTCGCCTTCCAGCAAGATAGAGTCAGCCGTGAGGTTAATTTGTCCACCATTGCCTGTGCTAGAGGTTTGGCTGCTAAAACCCGTACCTTGAAGCACGATTGAATGAGCCGTGACGTTGATTTGTCCCCCATCGCCACTCCCTTCAGTTTGGGTACTAATCCCACCATTACCTGTCATGAGAATTGAATTGGCGTTGACATTGACTTGTCCACCATTCCCCTTCCCAGAGGGGCCACTAGCAAAGGCACTGGCTTCTGTGAAAATGATAGAGTCAGCGGTGACATTGATTTTTCCAGCATTACCATCACCATAGGCGTTCGTGTCAAAAGCACTCTTCTTTAACAAGAGGGAGTCAGCCGTAACAGTGATTTGTCCAGCATTGCCACTTCCCTCACTATGAGCACCTAGACCGCTAAAGTCTTCAAATGTAATCGTGTTAGCCTGGAGCGTAATTTGTCCCGCATTGCCTGAACCAGAGGCATTGCTGCCAAAACCACTTCGTTGCAAAGAAATAAACTTAGCTTTAACATTGATTGCCCCAGCATCGCCCCCATTGCTCTGGGTGCTGCTGATATCACTGTTTGTTTCTAACAGCGAGTTAGCAGAAATGTTGACTTGTCCTCCATTGGCTCTGATTCTGGCATCGGACAGTACCACATCTCCTGCACCGGAACGGTCACTATCGGCGGTGAGAACCAAATTGAGGGCATTACTATTCGAGCGAATTCGCACACCCCTGTTGAAAGTAATGTTATTTGCCGCCTCCAATGTAAGAGTGGCTGACCCCCCAGTGGCTTTCGTGATGCTATCAACGACGGTAATGTTGCCTTCTTGATTACCGATGTTACCTGTGGTGATGGTAACGTTCGTTCCTGCATTCAGTTGCGCTTGAATATCTTGAGGACGAACTACAGCATTGTCCCCTGTTGGGGTAAACACATTGGGGTTCGTACCACTAAAAGTGCCATTGGTTGTACGAACGTTCTGGATAATCACATTGCGCGGGTCAATTAACCAGGTTCCAGAAACACCATTAGCGGCTGTGGTATTGACCTCAATTCCTGAGACATCTAAAAAATTGTGGCTGGATGTCTCAATCAAACCGCCATTCCCTGCAACTCCCCCACCATGAGCACTCAAACTACCATATGCTTGCGTTGAGTCATTCGCCCAAACCACAATCTGACCGCCATTACCGGCCTGCGGGGCATCAGCATTGATGGTGACATCACGACCCACGTAGGTAGCTGTTGCCTGTGGCAGTATTCCCTGGCCCCCGTAATTGCCACCAATTAGGACAGTACCACCACCTGCTGCACCAGAGGCATTAATTCGAGTACTATCAAACAGCCCAACCTGATTACCGAATACCTGTATCGTTCCTCCCGTCTTTCCGACTACTGAATTGGAGGCATCCAGCATTCCAGAAACAATAACTGTACCCACATCACTGGGTATCTGCGTTCCAGACGCAATCAGTTCTACTTGATGGTCACCCATAGCTCTGATTCCAGTCTCATACCCCAGTGTGTTGAGTAAGGTGGGGAGCGTCGAGGGTACAGCTGTAGTGGTTGGAAGATTTGAGGTAGGAGATAAGTTGACAACTTGTCCAGTTTGACCTAGTTGCACGAAACTAACACCAGGTACAGCCACGACGCTAAGTTGACCTCCCGGTGCAGACAGTTGTCCGGTTATGGCAACGGTGCCGCCGGATAGGGTTAAATTCTGCCCCGGTGGGACAGCTAATTTTCCGGCATTAACTAGAGCGGCTGGCTGCTGTGTGCGATAGTTCAACCCAATGGGCCGATTAATAGTCAGTAGTGGCGGGGCTTGGGGGTTGGTGGCAGTGAACTCTAAATTATTGTCGAATAGGAAACTGCTGGCTGTGCTTGCCAGAAAGGAACCTGCCACATCCAGACGCGCATTGAAGCCAAAGATGATGCCGTTGGGATTAATCAAGAATAAGTTGGCGTTGCCCAACACACCGAGAGTTCCCAAAATATTGGAGGGATTCGTACCTGTTACCCGACTGAAAATGTTTGCAATCCCAGTCGGATTCGTGAAATAGGCTCCTCGTCCCTCACCAACATTGAATTCCCGAAAACTGTGGAAGAGGTTCGTTCCCCGAATCGCTCCTCCATCAATCTGGTCGGACGGAATAGGATTGTTGAGGTTAGGAGTCACGACCGAACGTTCAGCGCCCAATGTCCCGTCGGGAATAATTTGGGCATCTGCGGGAGTGAGGAGCGAAAACAGACACAGGGCTATGCTACCAGCAACCGGCAGGGTTTTGGAAATGTGCGATCGCTCCCATCCTTGCATGCTCCTGCCCTCATTAATTACCACTTTTGATAGATGCGTGGATTATCCCATTGTTAAGTCTGCTCGGCAATTAACAAGGAGAATCTTTACACATTCTTTGATTTAATTGTCAAGTAACTCTGGGAAGACTGCTGCTTGCTCAGATTCAGCGCGTTGGGCAGGTAGCCGGATTGCTCCAAGGGTGTTGGGGTTTGATACTAGCGGCGTTGTTGGCAGTAAGTACTACCTCACCTTTGTTGTTAATCTCCCATCCACTCGCTTCTACGATAGGGGGTTGGGAAGAGGATGCCGTGAGGTTTGTTGCGGAATTCTCCGTGCCTTCGTCTTGCCGAGTCGAACTAACCACTGATGAATGGCGCAAGTCCGTCCAAACCGCATCCGGGCTGAGCGTCTCACCCGGATTGTCTGGTAACCCACCGCGTCCCGTGACGATAAATTGATTTTGTTGCGTTTTCCCCCCAGCAGTGGAACAATTTTGGGCAATTTGGCGGGAGGCATCGACGACTTCAGTCGGTAAGTTGGTTAAGCCTTGATTGGGGTCAACCCCGAATCGGTTGATGACTACAGTGCCGCTAAGGGACGAATTCGCACCAGTGGCAGTGATATCACTTTCGGGAGTACGTGTTGGTCGAAAGGCAGTACCAAAAATGCCTTGGGCGGTAACGTTTACATTCCCGCCTCGAAAGTCTGCCGAGTCAGCAGCAATGTCGCTATTTTCCAGGGCAACTAACGCACCCGTTTTAATGTTGATATTGCCACCGATGACATTCGTGCCGCTGGCGTTGGTAGTAATGCTGCTACCATGACGCAGTATCAAATCGGTAGAGCGCAGTGTAATATTCGCCTGTTCACCTGGAGCGCTGCTGGTGGTGTTCGCATTCAAGCTAGATTGATTATCTAGACGGATAGAGTCAGCTTGGATGGCTAGGTTACCTGCCCTGCCTTGTCCAGTGCTGCTTACTGTAATACTACTACCACGATTCAACTGAACATTTTGCTCTGTTAGGTTGATATTACCGCCCTGACCAGAAACGGTAGAGGCATTTAGGCTAGCACCGTTGTCCAACCGGAGTGAGTCTCCGACGAGGGTAAGCGTGCCTGCATCACCTGTGCCGGAACTCTTGACAGCAATTTCCGCCCCGTCCTGAACCACTAATTCTCCGACGTGCAGTGTTATGTTCCCACCTTGACCGCTGTCACTGGTTTCAGTGCTGATACTAAATCTACTGCCTTCAATCGAGAGAAAATCAGCCGTAATGTTGATTTGTCCACCATTGCCCGTGCTAGACGTTTCGCTACTAAAACCACCACCTCGAAGCACAATAGAATGAGCCGTGACATTCACTTGTCCACCCCTGCCACTCCCCTCGGTTTGGGTACCGATACCGCCATCATCTGCAACGGAGAAAGTATTGGCAGTGATGTTGACTTGTCCACCATTGCCCGCACCGTATACGCCACTGGTAAAAGCACTGGCCTCAGTTAAGGAGATAGTGTCAGCCTTGATATTGACTTGTCCACCATTGCCATCCCCATAGGCGCTACTGTCAAATGCACTATTTTTCAACGAGATAGAGCCAGCTGTTACATTGATTTGTCCAGCATTGCCACTCCCACCCGTAGCCGAGCCAATCCCACTATTTTCAAGGCTGAGTCGGCCTGCATTGATATTGATTTGTCCACCATTGCCATCCCCCGGAGTACTCGTGCCGAAACCCGTGTCCTGTAACGAGAGAGAGCCAGCATTGATGGTGATTGGGCCGCCATTACCAGTCCCTGCGGGGTCGCTGTTAATCCCGCTATTTTTGCCAAAGAAAACAGTGTCGGCATTGATGGTGATTGCGCCAGTATTGCCACTCCCATCAGTCTGGGTGTTAATCCCACCACCGTTGGTAAAGGAGACGGAGTCGGCAGTAATACTGACTTGTCCGCCATTACCCGGCCCTGATGCATCACTAACAAAGATACTGTCATCCGTTAAAGAGACAGAGTTAGCTTTAATCATGGTTTGTCCGGCATTGCCGCCACCATAGGCCGTGGTGTCAAACGCAGTATTTTTTAAAGTCAGAGAGCCAGCCGTAACGGTTACTTGTCCAGCATTGCCACTTCCGGCAGTGCCGACGCCCAAGCCGCTATTCTCAAACGAAATGGTGTTTGCCGTGAGATTGATTTGTCCACCATTGCCATTACCATTGGCGCTGGCGCCCATACCACCTCCGAGCAAGGAAATTGAGTTAGCTGTGATCGTGATTGAGCCACCATTGGCATCATCATCCCGACTACTGCCGAGGCCACTGTTATCGGCTAAAAATGAGTTCCCAGAGATGCTGATTTGTCCACCGTTCGCGTTAAGTCCGGCATTGGTCATCACCACATCCCCTGCGCCGGAACGGTCACTATCAGCGATTAGGAACAGATTGAGCGCTTCACTTTCCGTTCTGATTTCCACACCGCTATTGAGGGTGATGGTGTTGGCAGCCTCCAGCATGAGAGTCGCTTCCCCCCCAGCCGTTTTTGTGATGCTATCGACAACGGTAATGTTACCTTCTTGATTACCCATGTTACCTGTAGTGATGGTAACGTTCGTTCCTGCATTCAGTTGCGCTTCAATATCTTGGGTACTGACGACGGCATCGTCCCCTGTCGGGGTAAAGACAATGGGGTTAGCACCACTAAAGGTGCCATTGCTCGTATCAACATTCTGAATAATGATATTGCGCGGGTCAATTAACCAAGTTCCAGAAACACCATTGGCGGCTGTGGTATTGACCTTAATGCCTGAAGTAGAAAGAAAATTGCGGCTAGATGTCTCAACCAAACCCCCATTGCCTGCAACAGCCCCACCTCGCGCACTCAAACTGCCATAGGTGCGTGTCGAGTCATTGGCCCAAACCACAATCTGACCGCCATTACCTGTAGTCAGGGCATCGGCGTTGATACTAACATCGCGACCCACGTAGCTAGCTGTAGCCTGGGGTAGTATTCCCTGACCTCGGTAATTCCCACCAATCAAAACAGTACCACCACCCGCCGTACCAGAAGCATTAATTCGAGCCTTATCAAATAGCCCAACGTGGTTACCGAGTACTTGTATCGTTCCTCCCGTCTTTCCTACTGCGGGAGTGGAGGCATCTAAGGTTCCGGAAACAATGACTGTGCCTACATCAACTGGTACCCGTGTCCCAGACTGTTTGAGTTCTACCTGATTGTTATTAGTAACCCTGACTCCAGTTTCATAGTTCACACTGTTGAGTAAGGCGGGTAGAGTTGAGGATACAGGAGTGGTCACTGAAGGATTTGAGGTGGAAGATAAGCTTAAAACTTGTCCCGCTTGACCTAGTTGCACGAGGCTAGCACTGGGTACAGCCACGACACTCAGTTGACCCCCCGGTGCAGAGAGTTGTCCGGTGGTGAGAACGCTGCCTCCGACTAGAGTTAAATTTTGTCCCCCTGGCACGGCTAAATTACCAGCATTAATCAGGGAACCGGGCTGCTGTGTTTGGTAGTTCAACCCAAGCGGGCGATTGATAGTCAGCAGGGGTGGGGTTTGTGGGTTAGTCGTACTGAATTCAAAGCCATTGCCAAACACCATACTGTTGGCTGTACTTGCGAGGAAAGAACCTGCCACATCCAGGCGGGCATTGATACCAAAGATAATGCCGTTGGGGTTAATGAGGAATAAGTTGGCATTGCCCAAAACGCCCAGCGTGCCCAAAATGTTGGAGGGATTGGTGCCTGTCACCCGACTCAGGATATTTTCAATCCCAGCCGGATTAGTGAAATAAGCTCCTCGTCCAGCATCAATATTGAAGTTCCCAAAGCTGTGGAACAGATTCGCCCCACGAATCGCTCCTCCATCAATGCGATCGCTCACCCTCCCGTTAACATTCACGTTGGGAGTGACGACGGAACTTTCTCTTCTTAACGTCGCATCCGGAGTGATTTGTGCAGTTGCGGGAGCAAGGGCTGCAAGAAAGGACAAGACAATACTGCTGACAACGGGTAGGGTTGTGGAAATGTGCGATCGCGCCCGTCCTTGCATACTCCTGCCCTCGTTAATTACTACTTTAGATAGATGCGTAAATTATCCCATTGTTAGTTTGGCTCTGCAATCAACAATAACTTTTTTATGCATTTTTTAATCTTTTTGTCAAGAATTATAGATAGAGTGTCACTGGCTCTGATTCAGCGCGTTGTGCAGACAGCAGGATTCATCCAAGGATGCTGCGGTTGGCTTGTAGTAGAGTTGTTGGCAGTAAGGATGACCTCGCCTTTGTGGTTAATCGCCCATCCAGTGGCTTCCACAAGGGGGACAGTAGTAGTAAGATTGGGCACGGTGGCTGGCACAGAACTCGGGTGAGTTTCGGCTAACTGAGGCGTTGTTGTGCGCCAGTCTGTCCACACAGCATCTGGGCTGAGCATTTCTCTGGGGCTGTCGGGTAACCCACCCCGCCCCGTAACGATAAATTGATTTTCAGCGATTTGACCTCCAGCAGCGGGACAATTCTGAGTAATCTGGTTAGAGGCATCGGCGATTTCAGTTGGCAGGTTGGTCAAGCCTTGGCTGGGGTCAATTCCCACTAAGTTAATTTGCACATTGCCATTAAGCGAAGAATCTTTCCCACTAGCTGTGATGTCACTGTTGGGTGTACGTGTTGGTCGAAAGGCAGTACCAAAGATACGTTGGGGGGTAACATTCACGTTCCCACCTCGGAAGTCTGCCGAGTCAGCCGCAATGTCACTATTTTCGAGAGCGACTAACACGCCTGTATTGATGGTAATATTGCCACCGATTTTTTCTTGACCTCTGGCATTGGTAGTAATGTTGCTACCATGACGCAGGACTAAATCAACCGAGTGCAAGTTGATATTTCCCTGCCCTCCTATCGTGTCAGCGTTAAGGGAAGCGTGGTTGTCTAAACGGATTGAGTCAGCAACGACTGCTATGTTACCTGCCGCACCATTTCCAGCACTGCTCGCCAATAGTTCAGCACCATTGCTCACTCTCAGCAGCTCAGTTGTAATGTTGATATTGCCACCGTTACCTATGGCTCCCTGTTCCACATCGCTGAAGAGACTCGTAGAGGCGCCATCGAAGGAGACGCGATCGCGAGCATCAATAGTTACGTTACCTGCATTTCCTTGTCCGGCGGTGCTGGCTATCAGTTGAGCGCCATTTGTCACAGCCAGCGAGCCCGTCGTAATGTTGAGGTCGCCACCGTTGCCCACGGCTCCCTGTTCGACGTTGATGAATGCTGCACTGGGGAAGCCATCGTTACTTACTCCATCGAAGGAGACGCGATCGCGAGCATCAATAGTTACGTTACCTGCATTTCCCTGTCCGGCGGTGCTGGCTATCACCTGAGCGCTATTCGTCACAGCCAGCGAGCCCGTCGTAATAGTGATGTTGCCACCGTTACCCACGCCTGTTGATTGCACAAAGCTAACTGCCGCACTGGGTTGTCCCTGGCTACCCACTCCATCAAAAGAGACGCGATCGCCGACCCGTATATTCACATTCCCTGCACTCCCCTGTCCGCGAGTCTCGGCACTCAAGAGAGCACCATTGGTCACCGAAAGCGAGCTAGCTGTAATGTTAATGTTGCCACCATTGCCTATACCTTTTGCACCTACAGTACTGCCTATCCCACTAGAGCGTCCATTGCTACCCACCCCATCAAAGGAAACATGATCGCGCACAAGTATATTGACACTGCCAGCATTTCCTCTGCCACCTGTGCTAACACCCAGTTCAGCTCCATTGGTGATTTTCAGCAATCCAGCCGTAATGTTGACATTGCCACCGTTACCCACGGCTCTCTCTAGTACCTGGCTGAATGCTCCACTGCTGACGCCATTGCTATTTGCCCCATCAAAGAAGACACGATCGCGGGCATTGATCGTTACACTTCCCGCATCTCCCTGTCCTCTGGTACTGGCAGTCAGTTGAGCGCCATTGGTAACAAAAAGCGACCCAGTCGTGATGTTGACACTGCCACTTTTGCCCACGCCTGTTGCTCCCACAGCACTAGCCGACCTACTGCCGATTCCACTATTATCTTCTCCGTCAAACGAAACGGTATCGCGGGCGTTAATAGTTATACTGCCTGCATCGCCATTGCCAAAGGTGAAAGCATTCAGGAAACCACCATTGGTTACAGACAGCGCCCCTGTTGCCAGGTTAATAGTCCCTCCCTTCCCCGTAGCCCCAGCTGCCACCAAGCTGAGGAAACCACTGGTGTTGTCTAAAGAAACGGTATCGCCAACATTGATGTTCACATGACCTGCATCCCCCTTTCCATCTGTGCCGGTACCTAGTTGAACACCATTAGTGACTTTGAGCGATCGCGCCGTAATGTTGACGTTACCCCCGTTCCCTTCACCGCCTCTGAACACCTGATTGACGATACCGCTGTTTCCATCAATTCTGACTTCCCCTGTAGCATTAATCTCAATATCTCCCGCCTTAGCGTTAGGCGAACCCAACCTTGGTGCTATCCCCGCTAGTAGGCTACTTCCTGCCAAAAGATCGAAGTTCCGGGCATGAACGGCAATACTACCGCCACCGCCAGCGAGTACCTCTACAAAAGCATCATTAGTTAGGGACACATCTGCGCGTGCCACGCTATCCGGGAAAATCAAACGCAACTCACTGCCATTAACACTCATCCCGATTGTGCTAGCATCTCCCACGCCGGCTAACTCGACTCGACCCCCCAAAGCCTCCACACCCGCCCCATTTAAGCTGACATTGCCACCCACTAGGGCTAAGGTTTTACCATCGGGGACTTGGAGCCTAGACTGCTGCACCTGAATACTTCCCGCATTGCCCCCGTATTGCAAGCCAATGGGTACATTAATCGTTAGCAGGGGGGGAGGAGAAGGATTCGTGGCGCTGAATAATGTCCCATTAGCAAAATTGAAAGCACTCGCTGTACTGGCAAAAAACGAACCTCTCACATCTAGGCGAGCATTGGGGCCAAAGATAATGCCGTTAGGGTTAATCAGAAACAGGCTCGCATTACCCAACACACCCAGTCGCCCCAACAGGGTAGAGGGATTTGTGCCTGTCACCCGACTGAAAATGTTCTCGATTCCAGCCGGATTAGTAAAATAGGCTCCTCGTCCTTCAAGGATGTTGAATTCCCCAAAACTGTGGAACAGGTTCGCCCCCTTCAGTGCGCCCCCATCAATGCGATCGCTAGGAATACCCCTAATAGTCACATTCGGGGTAACAACAGAACGTTCAGTGCCTAAAGTCGCATCCGGAGTGATTTGTCCACTTGCGGGAGCAAGTGCTGCAAGAAGGGACAAGACAATACTGCTGACAACGGGTAGGGTTGTGGAAATGTGCGATCGCCCCCATTCCTGCATCTCTTTACTCCTATAACTACCACTTTCGGTAGATGCAAGAATTATCTCACTATCACAACTAAGCCACCTTTAGTACCAGACTAGGTATTAAACCCCATTTTCGTCACTTTGTCAAAGCTAATATAGGGGAAAGGATGTTACGATCATCTATCCATTTCCTGGTACATCTGAGATACAACACAATCAATTCCGGGTGTTAGCCTAGAAGAAGAGTTGTATTTCAAGCATACTACGTGTGATTTCATGAACAGAGTCGTCGTGGGCCTCTCCGGTGGCGTGGACAGTTCCGTCGCAGCCGCTACCCTGCATCATCAAGGATACGAAGTTGTTGGTCTAACCCTTTGGTTAATGAAAGGCAAGGGTCAATGCTGCTCTGAGGGGATGGTCGATGCGGCGTTCATCTGTGAACAATTAGGCATTCCTCATCATATTGTTGATAGCCGCGAGGTTTTTCAGACCTATATTGTGGATTACCTCGTTTCAGGATACGAAGCTGGAATTACACCGTTGCCCTGCTCTCAGTGCAATAAAACCGTCAAGTTTGGGCCCATGTTAAATTATGCCCGTGAACAATTGGGCATCGACAAGATTGCAACGGGGCATTATGCGCGAATTCATTATGATGCCCAGAGCGTTAGCGTTAGCGAAGCGGGGCGCGGTAGCGCACCTCGCTATCAATTGCTTAGGGCAGTGGACTTGACAAAAGACCAGTCTTACTTTCTTTACGACTTGACCCAAGATTTACTCGCGGGCACAATCTTTCCGTTGGGAGAGCTGAAGAAAACCGAAACGCGACAACTAGCGGCTCAATATCACCTGAAAACGGCAGAGAAGCCAGAAAGTCAAGATTTGTGCTTGATTGAATCGCATGGTTCCATGAAAGCCTTTCTCGACAAGTACATCACCCCCAGCCAAGGTGATATTGTTGACGTGGACGGGAAGGTATTAGGACAGCACAACGGGATTCATCATTACACAATTGGGCAGCGCAAGGGATTGGGAATTGCCGCACCCGAGCCCCTGTATGTGATTGGGATAGACGCGGGACGCAACCGGGTGATTGTGGGCGATCGCACTTGTGCCACTCAATCCGACTGTACCGTTGGACGAGTCAACTGGGTCTCCATTGCTGAACCCAAATCTCCCATTCGCGCAACCGCACAAGTCCGTTACCGTTCGTCGGCTGTCCCCGTGACAGTCATTCCGCTGGAAGGTAACCGCATGAAGTTAGTCTTCGATGAACCGCAATTCAGTATCACCCCAGGACAAGCCGCTGTTTTGTATGAGGGAGATATCCTGCTGGGTGGAGGAATTATTGAACGGTTAGCTGGGGTTGAAGGTCAATAAATTGGTGTTCAATTGGATTACAGAAGACACGAGACGGGATGAACTGGTGCATTCTTTCCGTCTCCCCGTCCTCCAGTCCTTTTCATCAATTTCAGCCACTGCGTTCCTTAATGGAAAAACTTAGCGTAAGATCGGCAATAAACGTTGCAAAGATTAAGAAATTCTGGTTAATGACTCTGCTCTAAAGCGAATAGAGTATGATACCAGGTTTTTCTGGAATTGCCGTTGTGCAGAAAGCAGATTATTTTGGAATTGCAGTTAACTGAGGAAGGGGATTATCTTGAGTCATCACCCAGAGGGCATCGCCCCCCACGGCGGTCAGCTGATAAACCGGATTGCCAACCACAAACAGCGACACGAATTTTTAGATAAAGGCGACTTTTTGCCTAGAGTCCAACTCGACAAGCGGGCAACCTCGGATTTAGAAATGATTGCCATTGGGGCCTTTAGTCCCCTAGTCGGCTTCATGGAGCAAGACGACTACAACTCGGTCGTTGACAACATGCGTTTGGCAAACGGTCTGCCTTGGAGCATTCCAGTTACACTTCCAGTGGACGAGGCAGTAGCAGAACCGTTAAAGGAAGGCGGCTTAGTTCGCCTAGATGACCCCAATGGGAACTTTATTGGTGTCTTAGAGCTCACGCAGAAGTATCGTTCCGATAAAGTTCGCGAGGCAGTTAATGTTTACCGCACGGATGAGGAAGAGCATCCTGGTGTCAAAGTAATTTATAACCAGGGGGACATTAACTTAGCAGGCCCCGTTTGGTTGCTGCAACGTGACCATCATCCTCATTTTCCTGCGTACCAAATCGACCCAGCTAAATCCCGTGCCCAATTTAAAGAAAAGGGTTGGACGACAGTAGTAGGCTTCCAGACGCGAAATCCAATCCACCGAGCCCACGAATACATTATTAAGTGTGCCCTAGAAACGGTCGATGGTCTATTTCTGCATCCTTTAGTCGGGGCGACAAAAAGCGACGACATCTCGGCTGACGTGCGGATGCGCTGCTACGAAATTATGCTGGAACTTTACTTCCCAGAAACGCGAGTGATTCTGGCGATTAATCCAGCGGCTATGCGCTACGCGGGGCCAAGAGAAGCCATTTTCCATGCCTTAATTCGCAAGAACTATGGCTGTACTCACTTTATCGTTGGGCGTGACCATGCAGGTGTCGGTGACTATTACGGCACGTATGACGCTCAGCATATCTTTGATGAGTACGATCCCTTGGAGCTGGGAATTGTGCCGATGAAGTTTGAACATGCTTTCTACTGTAAGCGTAGCCAGCAGATGGCAACGACAAAAACAAGTCCCAGCCGACCGGAGGAACGGATTCACCTATCGGGAACCAAAGTACGAGAAATGCTGCGTCGGGGCGAATTACCGCCGCCGGAATTCTCGCGTCCTGAGGTGGCAGCAGAGTTGGCAAGAGCAATGAATATTACCAATTATGAGATTTGAAGATTTGATCAGCGACCCGAGATCGGACTGGTAAAGAGTTGAAGGTTGCAGGTGAGAAGGTTACAACTTCCAACCTTCCAACCTTCCAACCTTCAACCAACTCCCATCCCCTGTCTCGTAAAGAATCCAAAATCGAAAATCGACATTCCTGGTAGGCTGATAGCTGATAGCTGATAGCTGATAGCTGATATGGGACTTAATCGGCGGACATTTCTGCAAAAAGCTGGGTTGGGACTGGCAACACTGGGGTTAAGTGAAACTTTACTATCACTCCTAGGTGATAAAAGTTTAGCTGTACCTGTGTTGGAGCGCTATTTCCAAGCGTTGGCTCAACCCAGTGGGCGGAAGTTGGCACTACTGGTGGGAATCAACCAGTATCCCCGCAGCACAGCCTTAAGTGGTTGTGTAACGGATGTGGAGCTGCAACGGGAACTGTTAATTCATCGCTTTGGGTTCAAAGCCAGCGATATTTTGATACTGACGGATAGCCAAGCCAGTCGAGAGAATATTGAAACGGCGTTTATTGAGCATTTGACGGAGCAAGCTAAGGCTGGCGATGTTGTAGTATTTCACTTTAGTGGCTATGGTAGCCGTATCAAGATGGGCCAGGAATCGGCAACGGAGGCTCCTATCAAGTTTCAAAATAGCTTGGTGCCGATTGATGGTGTTGTACCCACCAAGAGCGCACCGATCGCGAATGACTTAGTGGAAGAAACGCTGGTTCTATTGTTGCGATCGCTCGCAACAGACCACGTCACTACAGTCCTTGATACCAGCCACATGAGTACAGATAGCCTCCTCCAAGGCAATCTCCGCGTGCGGTCTTACCCCAATCCACCCGCAGAGGCACCGAGTCCGGGTGAACTGGCATTCCAAGAACAAATTCGGCTTCGTACTCCAGCGTCTGGGGAAAAGCTGTTAATGCCCCAAAATTTGAGTCGGATGCCAGGAATAATACTCACCGCTGCTGGACCCGATGAATTGGCAGCCGAAGGGCAGTGGAATGGCTTTAGTGCGGGTTTATTTACTTACGCTCTCACTCAATATCTGTGGCAGGCTTCCCCAGCGACGACCATTCAAATTAGCTTAAATTATGCGGCTGGCTCGGTGAATCAGCTAGTTGGGAAAGAGCAACAGCCCCGGTTAAAGCAGCCAAACAGCCAACAAGGCTCCTTGCTAGCTTATTATTTGCCGCCTGACCCCAGCATCGGGGCGGATGGCGTCGTCACCACTGTAGAAGAGAATGGAAAAACAGCACAATTGTGGCTGGCAGGGCTTCCAGCAACGGTGCTAGATTACTACGGCTCTAATTCGATTCTCAGTCTTTATCCCTCTAATAGGATTCCAGAAGAGTTGAAGGTTAGAACGTTGGATGTTGAAAGTTCTAACTCTCAACCTGCAACCCCGGAAAAACCACAACTGCAAATTCGCTCCAAAGAAGGTCTGACGGCAAAGGCGCGTCTCGTGGGCATCAGTGTGACGGATAGCTACCCGCTCCAAGTTGGACAGTTAGTGCAAGAAGCGGTTCGCATCCTGCCTCGCAATCTTGGCCTCACCATCGCGTTAGGCTCGAGTCTGGAGCGAATTGAGCGGGTCGATGCCACCAGTGCGTTTGCCAATATTCCCTCCGTTTCGTCGGTCGTCAATGCCGGGGAACAGCCTGCTGATTATTTGTTTGGCAAAGTGTCCTTATCTCAACCTGCCACATCCGCCACCCCTACCGTAGCCACAGATGCAGCCAAAACCCGCCCAGAGGGAATGGATTCCGCGATGAAAACAGGGGGAGGGGGTTATGGATTGTTCTATCTCGCCTCTGAACTCATTCATAATACGGCTGGGGAAGCTGGGGAAGCCGTGAAGTCAGCGGTGAATCGACTCACTCCAAAACTGGAAACCTTGCTAGCTGCAAAATTGCTGCGGCTAACGGCGAATGAAGGGTCATCCCGTTTGGGCATCCGGGCGTCTCTGGAAATGGTCTCTCCTCAAACTATGCTAGTGATGCAACGAGAAACGTTGCGAGTGTCTCCCCCTTCATCGTCATCCTTTAACGCATTAGCCGATAGAAAGGCGGTTCGCAACGTGATGGCAAGTGCAGGAGAGGGAAATCTTATTACCATACCCATTGGCACTCGTATCCAATATCGCTTAGAAAACTACAGCGATCGCCCTATCTATTTCCTGCTACTTGGTATAGATAGCAGTGGTAGTGCGATCGCGCTTTATGGCAGTTCATCCTCCCAGGCAACCGAGGAGTCAGACGATAAACCCCCCCTCAAAGATGCCGTAATTGCTCCTGGGGAAACCCTGACATTGCCACAACCTTCGGCCTCTAACTGGGTTGTGCAAGGTCCAGCTGGACTCGCGGAAATCCAACTCATTTGCAGTCGGGCTCCCTTGAGCAAGGCACTCATAGCACTGGAAGCGGCACGGCGTCCCAAGCGGGAAGGGCAACGAATTGGAGATTTATTTAACCCCTTAGAAGTGGCGCGTGCTGTCGTGAAAGACTTACACGATGCCAGTGCGGTTGCGCCAGATTTGGTTGGCACTGCCTCCGATATTTATGCACTGGATGTAAACGCTTGGGCAACGTTGAGTTTTATCTATCAGGTGGTTTAATCGGAAATTAGTTCAGGTTGAAAGTTGGTACGTTGAAAGTTCTCCTATGAAAATAAGGCAGAAGGCAGACAGCAGAAGGGATAAGAATTTTCATTTCTTCGTTGTGAGCGGATGCTGATGATGCCTAACCTTCAACGTTCAACCTTCAACCCTCTAACCAATTAGCAAAAATAACCTTTCCAGTTCTCCACCATTTGCTTAGCGGCTGGGGTTCCTTCAAGAGGAAAGTCGCCCAAAAACTCTTTATCGGTACTGGAATTGTAAGGCCCTTCTTTGAGTTCGAGAATGACCGTATCAGCCGCGAGTACTACTAAAGTATGATAGGTTCCTTCCGGTATTTCGATCGCACGAGTTGCACCTGCGGCACTAATTCGCTCAGTCTGTAAAATTTGAGCATTCTCATCAAAAATAATGATGCCCACGTCTCCTTGAAGTACCAGAAAAAACTCAAAGCCATTCACATCGGGAGGACGCTGATGCCGATGAGGTCGAACGTAGGTTTCTGGTTGCAAGACGTTGAGGAATCGCTGAACCTTTTCTGAAGGTTCATGAAAGTCGTAATTCTGTCGCTGTCGGGGACTGTGACGAGATTGCTCAGCGAGAGTATTCAATAATTCTTCAGTGAGACGCTTAATGGGTTGCGATCGCATGGCAGATTTTCTTTCATCAATTATCACTGTACTGGCTGGGGCTTTTTCATTCTTCATCCGTCAGTTGTGACCTCGATTATGATTTGAGCAGAGCCAGATGAGCAGGAGAAGTGATGAGTAAAAATAACCATGCATCAGATGATAGGGCAAAAGCTGTTAATGGTATGGCTCATGCAGAAACCCATAAAACACAACAAGCGGCAGAGAAAGCAACCGCCGATGCTGCCAGTGTGACGACACCGGAAAAAGTTGTTGTGGACAAGCTGCCCCCCAAGCCTAACTATCCTTTGTATCGGATTCAGCCAGGGGAACGAATCACTCTAGCTGACATCGATCCCGATACTTCGGAAGACTACAAAAAAAAGAGAGACGCGGAAGAGGAACTGATACACCATCGGGAGCGAATTCGCAAGTTACAAGAGCGTTTGTATGCCGAGAACCAGCGCAGCCTCCTAATTGTGCTGCAAGCGATGGATACTGGGGGTAAAGATGGCACGATTAAACACGTCTTTCGGGAAGTTAATCCTCAAGGTTGCCAAGTTTGGTCATTTAAAGTGCCTAGCGTTGAAGAGGCAAGTCACGACTTTCTGTGGCGTTACCATCATCGCGTGCCGCAGCGTGGCATGATTACGATTTTTAACCGCGCTCACTACGAAGATGTCCTAGTTGTGCGGGTTCATAAGTTAGTACCAGAGGATGTTTGGCGGCAGCGCTATCACATCATCAATGAGTTTGAGCAAATGCTCGCCCTCAGCCATATCACCATCCTCAAGTTTTTTCTCCACATCTCTAAAGATGAACAAAAGCGCCGCTTGGAGAGTCGGCTGAAAGATCCAGATAAGCACTGGAAGTTTTCTAAGAGTGACGTTGAAGAGAGGCGGCTATGGGATGACTACCAGAAGGCGTTCGAGGATGCGATTAGTAATTGTTCGACTGCTTATGCGCCTTGGTATGTCGTGCCAGCGAATAAGAAATGGTATCGCAATTTAGTGGTTGCTCGCACGATCGCGGATACGCTTGAGGCGATGAATCCGCAATTTCCCAATGGGGAGAAAGGGTTGAAGAATATTGTAATTCCGGATTGAAGAAAATACAGGGTGGCGAGATTCAACTAAGCTTGAGAGGGTTAAGTGCGATCGCACTCACTTTAAAGCATTACTCAAAAGTTGGGGAATTGGTATTACACCGATTGAGTGTGATTGAATAATACTTATTCTGCAAAGGTGTCAAAGTTCCTTGCTTTGAGTTGCTTGGTTATACTACGAACATCATTGAACTTAGGACAGGTAAATTCATGAGCCTTGATTCGGGCCAGTCAACCAACAAGGGAACTGCTATGGTGAAGCTTGCTCATCAGTTTCAGAGCCAAATACTCTTTAAAGATGAGTACATTAGCTGGTTCTTTGATGAAGCTGTAGTACGATACTTTCAGGAACAGCCTTGGAGTATTGATACTGAGCCAAAGGATGATGTTGAGAAATTTTACAGAAATGCATATTGGTACATCGTTCTGAGGGAGAAGCATGGCGATGAAGCGATTGAAGCTGCGATCACTTCAGGGTGCAAGCAGATTCTCCTTTTAGGTTCAGGATATGACACGAGATTTTTTCGTCTTCCTTCCATCAAAGAAAACTCGATCTCAACCTTTGAAATTGATTTACCAAAGACAATTGAAGATAAGAGAGAATCTCTAGTTAGAAAATTAGGTGTTATTCCTCAAGGCTTATCACTTATTCCTCTCGACTTCAATCAAGAAAATCTTAGCAGCATTTCGCAGTATGGTTTTGACAACACTATTCCTACTGCATACATTTGGCAGGGCGTGAGTTACTATTTGCCGAAAGAAAGCGTTTCTAATTTCTTGGACTTTATTCAATCTCAGATGGTATCTGGCTCAGTTTTCGTATTTGACTGTTGCTCGCCCCTAATGACATTCAAAAACGATCGAGTTCCAGGCATAGCCTATCAAATTGACAAACTTAATGAAATTGGCGAGCCATTTCAGTTTGGTATGTACAGTAATGAAATGGAAACCTGGTTGAGAGAAAAAGGCTTTCAAGACATCCAAATTCTGCAACAAGATGACCTAGAAGCAGAGTTTCTTCACAGGAGAACGCTACCAAACAATATGTGGTACGTTGTGACAGTTAAAGCTTAATAAGCACGGCAAGCCTCAACATCCAGATGATTTAGATGTAATGATTTAGAGCGAACTCCTGTTCTACCAGATACTTTTATTTAATAGCGGCGTCACAATCTTAGCAATTATTGCCCTAACCTACTTTACCCAAATCCTGATGAATCAATCGCAAAGCTGCTAGAAAAGTGGAAAAAATAAAATTAATATAACACCCCCTCTCCCAAAGTTAGGAGAGGGAGCAGGGGGGTGAGGGCAATCTCTACTTCTGTAACTTCACCCCTCGAATCGAATAATCCAACAACTCCATCGGATGCATCAGAGTAACATCCTTCCCTTTCAACCCCAAATGCTTCTTAATTTGCAACGAACAACCCGGATTAGACGAAGCAATTAACTCCGCCCCCGTGTTCAGCAAATTCTCCACCTTTTGTTGTCCCAACTCATCCGCCACTTCCGGTTGCAGCATGTTATAAACACCCGCACTACCACAACACAACGCCGCATCAATTGGTTCGCGCAACTTCACATTAGGAATTTGCCGCAAAACTTGTCGAGGTTGCACACTAATTTTTTGCCCATGTAGAAGGTGACAAGCATCCTGATAAACCATCGTCAACGGTTCATCTGTAAGCGGCGAAAGCTCCGCAGTCATTCCCACTTGCGCCAAAAATTCTTGAGCATCTTTTACCTTAGCCACAAACTGTTTCGCCTTTTCCCGATACTCTGAGTCATCTTCTAAAATGCGATTATATTCCTTCAACGTATGACCGCATCCAGCCGCATTGATAATGATGAAATCAACACCCGTCCCTTCAAAACTATCAATCATCTGCCTCGCTAAAGCTTTAGCTTGTTCGTGTTGCCCCTGATGTTCCGGCAGTGCAGCACAACACCCTTGAGTTTTCGGAATAACAACTTCACACCCATTGGCCGTTAAAACACGCACCGTTGCCTCATTCACGGGTGAGAAAAACAAGCGCTGTACGCAACCCAAAATCACCCCCACTCGGTAACGTTTCTCCCCTTGAGCAGGAATAAAATTGGGAAAATCAGCTTTAAAAGAATCCAAAGTAATTTGCGGCAAAATTGAATCCATTGCTGCCAAACGAGGGGATATTTTCTTCAGCAAACCCGTAGAACGAACCAGCTTTTGTATTCCCAATACTTGATAAAGATAGAGGAAAGGTAGAAAAAAGCGCAGGCGTCCGGGGTAGGGAAATAAATTAAAAATGAGCGCTCTGAACAATCGGTCTGGTAAACTGCGCGGATAATTTCGTTCAACTTGGGGACGAGTTGCCGCAATTAACTTGTCATACTGAACACCAGAAGGACAGGTAGTCACACAAGCCAGACACCCTAGGCAAGAATCAAAATGTTGTGCTGTAGCCTCACCCAGACTCGCCTCACCCTTATTAATAGCATCCATCAAATAAACCCGACCTCGGGGCGAATCCATCTCCTTACCAATCACCCGGTAACTCGGACAAGTCGATAGACAAAACCCACAATGAACACAAGTATCTATTAATTTCTGCTCAGGAGGATGTTCAGCATCAAACCCACTGACCGAATTAGGAATTAACCCAACCGATTTAGCTACACCCTCTGGTAAAGTTTGCATATTCTCTCTCTTTCTTATCTCTTTTTTATCTCTTAACTCTGTGTTCTCCGAGTCTCTGTGGTTCGTTCATTAAATCTCCCCCACAAACCGCCGAGGACTCAAAATACTCTTCGGGTCAAACTGCTGCTTAATTCCCCGCATAACATTCAAAGCATTGCCACTGTAACCCCAAACATCCAACTGTTGCTTCAAAGAAATCGGTGCCTCCAAAACCGTCAGAAAACCCCCTTGAGATTCACAATAGCGCCGCAAATCCCCAATCATCTGAGGCGTCACCATTGCAGAGTCAAGACGCCATCGTCCCAACCCACTACTAGCATGAATTAACCCCAATCCAGTTGAAGAAGTCAGAGCATCTAGCTTCGTCAACGTCGTAACAGCAGCAGATGGTGATACCCCTATTTTGCAAGTAATTGCAGGCTCCTGGGAGGCTTTCCAAATTTGTTCTGGCAATGATTTCCATAAACTGGCTTCGCCCGCATCAGTATACACAGTGCCTTGCAACCCTAGCGTTTGCCCAACTTCTAGCAACCGCGCAGACTGCTCCTTGACACTCTCGCTCACACTTTGGAAGCGCACCATTAAACCCATACCTTGACCTAAACCCAATATGCGGACAAGCTGAGTCGATAGCAAATCCGCTGCTGTGGGTGTTAGTGCCGAAGCGAGTAGGGTTTGCGTGGCAGAAGCCATCGCCTCCGCGCTACCCGTCAACACCACAGTCTCCGACGCCTCTGGTATCGGATATGCGCGAAATGTCATTTCTGTCAAGACACCTAGCGTACCATAGGAGCCAGTGAACAACTTCATCAAGTCGTAACCGGCAACATTCTTGACCACCCGACCCCCAGCTTTAGCGATTTGCCCATCACTACGGACAAAGGAAATCCCCAGTAGCATATCCCGCACTCCCCCATACCGCTGACGCCAAGACCCACTATCAGCGGTGGCAACAATT
>DATNPV010000220.1:0-55871 GCA_036703055.1 Waterburya sp. | reverse complement strand
GCCGAAGGCGGCTCGCTTCGCGATCATCGATATCCAGATGCCTGCCAGCTTTGGCGAGATGTCAAGTGTTATACCTACTCCCAAGGCTATCGGCAATCTCGCCTCACCTATTGGGAAACTGCCCTAGACTGGCTAGATTGGTTGATTCAAGCCGCCCAAACTCGCCAAGACTGGGCAACTGTTGCAGAAATGATGGGCGATCGCGCCTGGAAACTGACGCTGATGGGGCAGCCTCACCACTTAGCCGCCGCAGGCACTTTATTTACCCAAGCCTGGGAACTGCGTCAACATCAAACCGTGAAGGAGCAAATCAAGTTAGTGATTCATCTGGCTGCGTGGCATATTCAGCAGCAGCAATTTGAATTAGCGAAACAATGGTTGGAGCGAGCTAAATCCTTACTGAATACTCCTCAACTTGACCTATCCTTTGTCAGCCGTTACCCCTTACATATTCTTTACTATCAAGGCGAAATTTCCTATAAAACCGGGGATTATGAACAAAGTCAAAGGCTGTTTCAGCAAATTGTAGACCAAGCCCAAGCGATTGGCTGGCAACGAGCTACTTTTCTTGCCAAGGACTTTTTGGCGGATATTGCGATTAAGCAGGGACATTTAGAGCAAGCTCACAAGTTTTTAACAGAAGGGTTACGCGTGGCTCAAGAAAACGGAGATCGCTGTAGTGCTGCCTATACTAAGCGATCGCTGGCTCAATTGGAACGAAAACGGGGGCGTTTGAGTATTGCTCATCGTTGGGCAACAGAAGCTAGGAAGGAATTTGAGAGCTTGGGTATGCTTTCAGAAGCTCAAGAAACCCAAGCTTTACTTCAAGTTGTTGACTAAATAACTTAGCTCTTGCCTACGCCGAGCCCGATTAGGGACGCTTGCTGTTTATTATCTGTTCTTGATTAGCGGGTCGCTTACTGTTGCCGTTATAAATACTCAACGTTTTGCCATCGATAATGTATGTAGTTCTTCCATTTTCAACTACGAACGGTCCCTTAGCAGAACGGATAGCGGGAAGCTTGATAGAATCACCCGTCTTCTTGTTTTCTCCCACATATAAAAGAGAACCATTACTTTTGTTGTTGCAAATATTGAGGTGAAAAGTCCGAGTCTCGAAATAAACCTCGTCTTCCCACTCTTCGCCAACCAGACTGCAGATGAAAGGTGACTCTCTGCGTTCAGCTCCAGCTAGAATAAGTGAGTGACCTGGTAAAGTAGTTTCTGTTGGATTACCTGTCTTAATTTTAATAGCCCTTGCATTGACTTCCGTTGCTCCTACCGGAATAGTGAACAGTAACGAAGTTAAAGAAACGGCTATAAGCATAGCAGTGTTTTGAGTTTGGGTATTCATGAATGACTATCCTTTTTCACAAATCCAGTGGATTGGTTATCGCAAGGGTCAGCTCAATTCAGCACAGCAATATGCGGGTTCTTGTGAGTTAAGCTACTTCTTTTCCTCAGTCGGCGTTTTGTTGTCGTTACCAGAAGTAGGATTGGGTTGTGAGTCGGCTGGCGTTTTGTTGTCGTTACCAGAGCTAGGATTGGGTTGGTCAACCGATGTTTTGATTGCCTGCTGAGGAGAAGTCACTGGTTTGTCAACCTGTATTTTTTTTCCATTGATCTTGAAGGAAATCACATCTTGGTCAACTAAGGTTTTGCCTTCCTGAGTCACTCGGAAGAAATTTTCGGCTACTGCGTAAGTAACATCCCCATCCCGTGCTGCATAAACTCCGTGATTCATGGCTGCTACGGGGAGTTTGACGAGTTTGCCCGTTGCCTTTTCAAAAGATAGAAAAGTTAGGGGTGGTCCCTCCTCCATCGAGCCGCAAATGTTCACTTGATAATCTTTGGTTTCCATAGACTCGTCCCTGGAGAAACCTAGATTGCTACAAGTAGGTGCTTTCGGCTTGGTAGTGCCAGGATTGGGAGTAGTCTCTATTAGCTTGGTGGTGCCAGTTTGGGTAGTAATCTTGGCCTTGTTACCGTTGCTAACTGGGGTCTTAGTCCCTGTTGGCTTGGTGGTGACCGATTTGGGAGTAGTTGTAGTCTCTGGCAGCTTACTGGTGTCAGTTCGGGTCGTAGTCCCTTTCGGGTTGTGAATAACAGGCTCTGTCGGGATTTCGTTGTTAGGACTAATAGTGTTAGGACTAATAGTAGTCTCTACTGGAGAAGCACTACTAGTTGCAAATGGAGAAACTTTTACTGCAACGTGATTTTGGGGCGCAGATTTATTGCAGGCAGCCAGAGTTGCTGTAAAAGTCAGACTCGCTATGAGATAAAGCCGTTTCCAGGCCATATTCTTCTTACAAATTTGCAAAATTGGGATGCACCCAGGAGTAATTTTCTCAGCGTGCTATCTAGTAGCGGCCTATCCTACACGGCACTTTGTCAGAGAAGATGCAAGAACCCAGCCTTGAGCCTTCTGAGTGACTATAGCCGCCCATTTTCTCCCCCTGCTATCTTGCCGATAACCCTTAAGTTCTACTTCTGTTCCATTAGCGAGCTGACCCACTACTTGCTTACCGTTTGGCTCGTCGCGAACATTTAATGGAGGCTTAGGATCTTTCACTATACAAGACCCAGTGGTACCAGCAATAAGATATCTCCCTTGTGGTGCAGCCACTTCTACTGAATTGCCAGTCTTAACTTCAATAGCCTTGCGATTGGCTGCTGTTGCTCCTGCTGAAACTGTGAAAAGTAATGAGCCTAAAGAAGCTGCTATCAGCACAGAAGTGTTTTGAGTTCGAGTATCCATTGATAAGTCTCCTTTCAAATCTAGAATGTTATTTCTCAGAAAGATGCAGTTATACTTTGATCGCTCGTGCTAATTGTAGAAATCTAACTAGCATCGGCTGCTCTTGACATTGCTCAATTTCCATTCAATCGCTCAGGCTCTCAAGAGTCAGCGGGGAAAAGGTAAGGAATTCGTCAGTATACGGGAGTTGCCAATATTTACAGGACTTACGCAATATCCATTGATTAGCCCCCCTAACCCCCCAAGTTTGGGGGAAAAAGACCTTACTCCCTCCAGAGTTAGGGGGCAAGGGGGGGCAAATGCGTCAGTCCTAATTTAGTGACTACCCGTGCTAGTTCCACCACTAGAGCCACTACCAGTGTCAGTACTCGCTCCACTAGTAGAGTCACTACCAGTACTCGTTCCACCAGTAGAGCTACTACCAGTACTCGTTCCACCGCTAGAACCACTGCCACTACTAGTACTCGCTCCACTAGTAGAGTTACTACCAGTACTCGTTCCACCGCTAGAGCTAGTACCAAGGCTTGCATCGCCCCCCGCGTTAGGGCCAGGTTTAATTCTCCCGTTCTCGTTAACTATCGCAACGCCTTTATCAACTACTGTTAAGCTGCCTGTCTTGTGTAATGTGTAAGTGGTCTTTCCATTCGTGGCAATATAATTGCCATCCTTGTCAACTTTCACGGGAAGTCTGATGGACTTGCCATCTTTCTTGGACATTCCTACATAAGTTTTTGAACCTTTCTTCGAGCCACAGATGTACACTATGTAACCTGGAGTTTCCTCAGAGGAGTAGAGACCTTGTTTGCCACAAGGGTCACCATACTTACTATTAGATTTACTAGTAGACGCCGTCTTTTTGCTGGAGCTAGATTTACTAGTAGACGCTGTCTTTTTGCTGGAGCTAGATTTATTAGTCGTTCCTGTATTCTTGCTGGAGCCAGCGTTGGTAGTCATTTCTGTCTGGTTTTCGGTTCCAGTTTCTGCCTGGGTGTCATTGCTAGAAGTAGTACTTTCAGCGGATGGGGAAGCGCTATTAGTAGCAGATGGAGAGGGATTAGTAGCAACCTGAGTTTGAGTCGCCGACTTATTACAGGCCGTAAGAGTTGCTGTTAAAATCAAACTAGCAACTAGATAAAGCGATTTCCAGTTCATTAACTAATATCTCCAATAGTCAGTAGGGGAAAGGTAAGCTGACATCCGGCACTATTCTCAATAATCGTAAGGTGGGCACTGTACACCAACGCTGAGATGAGGTTTTCAGGTTCTGGTAGGCAGTGCCCACCCCACAGGGGATAGTTTTAGGTCTAACTTATCTATCTAGGGCAGCGTTGGTTTGTGACAAGTCTCTGAGCTACCCAGCCCTCTGTAGTGCTATCGGTGGTGATTTTGACCCAGCCATTCTTCCTCTGTAGGATAGAGACAAGGGCTCCCTTGGGTAGGCTAGCAACTACTTTATAATTTGTACCAGGGCCAGAGCGGACATTAGTGGGTGGTTTTGGATCGTTAAGTGTCCCACATCCTATAATTCGTTCACTTATTAAAAATTGACGGCTGCTCTTGTCTTGGTTAAGGCTCGGTTGGAATTCTTGAGTAGTTTGAGAAGGCATGAAGCGATTGCTCGGTGTAATAGTTTCGCCAGTTCTTCCCGATTGAGCATTAACGCCTACAGGGTTGCTACCTGCTCCTACTGCTAGAGCTGAGGAAGCAGCTATTACAATAGCAGCAGAACTTACCGCAAAAACCAAGTATTTCTTCATAATTACCTCTGTTTTTTAATTAATGAAAACAAGGAGAATATGCACCCAAATGTTATGAAAAGTTAGGAATCTATAGCTCAATGAACCTAAGATTTACTGCAAGTTGTTGACTAATGATTTGGAGCTTTCAAGAGCAACTTTATCGGACACGGCACTTTGTCAGAGAAGATGCAAGAACCCAGCCTTGAGCCTTCTGAGTGACTATAGATGCCCATCTTCTCTTTTTGTTATCTTGCTGATAACCCTTAAGTTCTACTTCTGTTCCATTAGCAAGCTTACCTACTACTTGGCTACCGTTTGGCGCGTTGCGAACGTTTAGGGGAGGCTTGGGATCTTTCACTATACAAGACGCAGTGGTACCAGCAATGAGATATCTATCCTGTGGTGCAGCCGCTTCTACTGAATTGTCAGTCTTAACTTCAATCGCCTTGCGATTGGTTCCTGTTGCTCCTGCTGAAACCGTAAAAATCAATGAGCTTAAAGAAGCTGCTATCAGCACAGAAGTGCTTGGAATTCGAGTATTCATTGATAAGTTTCCGTTCAAATCTAGAATGAGCTTATTTCTCAGAAAGATGCCGTTACACTTCGATGGCTCGTGCTAATCTCAGAAATCCAACTAGCATCATCTGCTCTTGGCATTGCTTAATTTCCATTCAATCGCTCAGGCTCTCAAGAGTCAGCAGAGAAAAGGTAAGGAAAATGTAAGGAAAAAGCACACAATGTAGAGGCGTGCCATGTCACGTCTCTACAAGATTTTTGTCCATCGTATAGTGTGGCTAATTAACCGAATTTGGTATAACGGGCAACTGATAACTCAGTCAAAAGCTACGCGAGGTCGAGTTACGTCAGTTGAATAACCAAGCGGCTGACAGTCAGCAAATTTTACTGATTCTTCCGTCACGGCTTCATCCACGCCGAAGTGTTCTTGAAATAAGGCTTGAGTCTGCTCAAAGGCAATTTGCAAATTCTGCCGATCGCTCTCTCCCCGCTGTCCAAAGTAAGGGAAGTGGTGTATGAAGCGACCGAATAACATCTGGCAATCTTCACCATATTTGCTCGTATCGAGAATGTGATGATGCCAAACGCGATCGCACTCTTGAGTCGGTACTAGTGAACGGTTGGGGTAGAGGTAAATCAAGTATAGAAATCGTCGGTATTGTGCTATTGCCTGCATGGTTCGCTGATATGTCCATTCGGCTTCGCCGGAATGCATCAGTTGAAAGGCGATCGGTTCTAAATCCAGTTGTTCCAGCTTTTCCTCAAAGGTTTGAGCGGTGATGGGGCAACTGTGATGGCTAACGAACATAGGGCAAATTCTCTAAGGTGAAGGCAGAGGTGAATTTAGGAGCATCTCTGTGTTTGGATATTTCCAATGTCTGCGATCGCCCAACCCAACCGCCAGTCTACTTTCTGCCCACACTCGCTCATACTCGCTGCCCTGTATCTTCAACCCTGCTAGCAGAAGTGAGCTAAAATTGACCCTTGACATTCACGAATTGGGGTGTAGTGCCGTCACTTTATACGTCTGAGCAGGGAAAGGAAATTGTCAAGCGAGCTAGGAATGCCAAAGGTTGGACGATCGACGACTCCCGTTGGCTGACACAAGCAAGCCAGGTAATGGAGCCAGAGACAAATTGGCACGCACCCGATTATGTGGAGCAAAGCATCTTTGCTTCTGGTGTGTCGCTGTCTACCTGGAAACGGTTTTTGCGGGGGCAACCTGTGCAAACGGAAGTATTCAAAGCCTTTTGCCAGGTGTTGGGAGTGGATTGGAGAGCCGTAACCCAATTACAGCTTCCTCCAGTGCCGGAACCTTCTCAGTCGCCTGAGATAATTTTGGAGTTTCCCAGTGGCCCTGTCCCGCTCAATTCGCGCTTCTATGTTGAGCGTCCGCCGATCGAATCCCTCGCCTGTCAGGAAGTCTGTAATCCCGGCTGCGTGATTCGCATTCAAGCACCCCGCCAGATGGGTAAAAGCTCATTGATCGTTCGCATCCTCGCTCATGCTGAACAAGCAGGCTACCACGCCGTAAGTTTAGACTTGCGGCAAGCAGACGACGCTATATTGACCGATCTCGATAAGTTTTTGCGCTGGTTTTGTGCCAATATTAGTCGGCAGTTGAGGCTCAAACCCTGTCTGGAGGATTACTGGGATGAGGAAATGGGCAGTAAGATTTGCTGTACCTTGTATCTCCAGGCTTATCTGCTCGAGCAACTCAAGACTCCCGTCGTCTTGGTTTTTAATGAAGTGAATCGGCTGTTTGAGTATCCTCATGTGGCGCAGGAGTTTTTGCCACTGTTGCGATCGTGGCACGAAGAAGCCAAACACGTTAAAGCGTTTCAGAAACTGCGCCTGTTAGTTGCTTATTCCACAGAAGTTTATGTTCCGCTCCACATTGAGCAATCTCCATTCAATGTTGGTTTGCCATTAAAACTGCCGCATTTCAATCTCAATCAGGTGCAGGAACTCGCCCAACGGCATAACTTGAATTGGAGTGGAGACTCTCAAGCGCAGAATCTTGTGGCAATGGTCGGTGGACATCCGTATCTCATTCGTTTGGCGCTGTATCACTTGCGAACTCAAAACATCACGTTGAAGCAACTCTTGCAAGAGGCTCCCACTATTTCCGGTATCTACAACAACCATTTGCAGAATTACTTGCTCATTCTCCAAAATGAGCCAGGACTCGCTAAAGCTTTGCATCAGGTGATGACAGCCAAGGATAGCGTGCGATTAGCACCCATTCTTGCTTACTACTTAGACGGTATGGGTTTAGTTAACCTCAGGGGTAATGAAGTAATAGCTAGCTGTGATTTGTATCGGTTGTATTTTAAAGAGTTATTGGGATGAAAACGAGAGAATCCTACTTCAGATCGCTGGGCAACTGAGTGAGTCTGAAGCAGTTAGTAGTTAGCTAAGAGGCTGATCGAGTAGAAGGGCTTGACAAAGAAAAAAAAAGTTTCAAGGGGAAAGTCTTTGGGAAGCAACTTATCTCGATCACCAACGCTTGTACCGTAGGAAATCGCCAGATTTTCTGCTCCAGAAAGCTTCACCCTTCACAGCTTAAATCAATTATCCTATTTGCTGCTCTTACTGGGGCACGATAAATCTACTATTAGCTCTCACATAGCAGGGGGGAGTAAAGATCTTGTTCCCCCCAAGCTTGGGGGGTTAGGGGGGCTGGCTCGACGGGTATTGCGTAAGTCCTAGAATGAATAGTCCTATCTTTGTCACGAGATGAAATACCAGATTGGTGGCAGTTTAACCAGCGATGCACCCAGCTATGTTAAGCGGCAGGCAGACGATGAACTCTACGAAGCATTAATCGCAGGCGAGTTCTGCTACGTCTTCAACTCTCGGCAGATGGGAAAATCATCCCTGTTGGTTCACACCAAATATCGCTTGCAACAGCAAGGGTTTCAATGCAGTGCCATCGACATGACCCGCATCGGGAGTGAAACGATTACACCCCAACAGTGGTACAAGGGGATGGTGGCGGAGCTGTGGCGCGCGTTTAATCTATTGGGCAAATTCAACCTGAAAAGCTGGTGGCAGGACGAAGACAACGTTTCGATTTTGCAGCGTTTGGGAAACTTCATTGAAGACATCCTACTAGTGCAATTTCCCAATGAAAAGGTGTTTATTTTTATCGATGAAATTGATAGTACGCTGCGCCTAAACTTCCCCATTGATGACTTTTTCGCCTTCATTCGGTTTTGCTACAACCAACGAGCGATTAATCCAGACTTCAACCGCTTGACATTTGCTCTGTTTGGTGTAGCCACTCCCTCTGATTTAATTCGCGATCGCACCCGCACTCCCTTTAATATTGGCAGGGCTATCTCGTTGCACGGGTTCCAATTTCATGAAGCCCAACCCTTAGCCAAGGGTTTAGCAACGGTCATCCCTCAGCCGCAGGCAGTTCTCCAAGAAATTTTGCTTTGGACAGCAGGACAACCATTTCTTACGCAAAAGCTCTGTCAATTGGTACTTCGTGAATCGGGGAGCGTGACAAGTGAAGAGATTGATGATACTTTACCCATTCACTGGGTCGCCGATCTCGTCTGTACCTATATTGTTAACAATTGGGAATCCCAGGACGAACCGGAGCATTTACGAACAATTCGCGATCGCATCTTGAGAAACGAGCAAGCAGCCGGTCGGTTGCTGGCAATCTATCAGCAAGTTTTGCAAGATGTCGATGTGATAACAGATGATAGCCGAGAGCAAATCGAACTGTTGCTGTCAGGTTTGATGGTCAAACAGCAAGGATATTTGCGAGTCAAAAACCGAATTTACCAAGCGGTTTTCAACCTGGATTGGGTTAAAAAACAATTAGCTGCTCTGCGTCCTTACTCTCAAGCGATCGAGGCTTGGAACGAATCTGGACAACAAGACGAATCGCGCTTGTTACGCGGACAAGCCTTACTAGACGCTCAAGCTTGGTCGCAGGGGAAGCGCTTGGGTGACTTAGACTATCAATTTTTAGCTGCCAGTCAAGACTTGGATCGGCGGGACGTGCAAACGCGGTTAGAGGCAGAACGAGCTAAAGAAATTGAAGCCAGACTCACCCAAGAAAGAAAAAGTGCTAGACGACAACGGTTGTTTCTCGCCGCCGTGAGTACAGCATTGGTGGTAGCTGTAACGCTGGGTGCGCTAGCTTTCCTTCAATATCAGAATGCCCAAAGACAACTAGAAGACCAAGTTTATGCCCTAAGTCAATCGTCAGAAACATCCATGAATTCAGGCCGGGGGTTTGAAGCTTTACTCTCAGCACTCAGAGCCGCACAGCCACTTCTAAACAAACAGCTTCAGAGCAACCCAGAGCTTCGGATGCGGGTTGTGGCTGTCTTGCAGAAGGCTGCTCATCAGGTTCGAGAGCGCAATCGTTTGCAGGGGCATACTGGCGGAGTTACGAGCGTCAGTTTTAGCTCAGATGGTCAGATGATTGCCTCTGCTAGCGACGACAGCACAGTTAAGCTCTGGAGCCGCGAAGGAAAATTACTTCATACTCTGACGGGACATGCTGGTTGGGGTGCCACTATCGCCCAATTTAGTCCGGATGGTCAGCTGCTGGCTACTGCTGATAGTGGCGGAACCATAAAACTCTGGAACCGTTATGGATCGTTACTGGGCACTCTGAATGCGCCAAGTATGGTTAAGAGTCTGAGCTTCAGCGCAGATGGCAAGCGCTTCGCAACGGTTGGTCTTGATGCCACAGTCAATATCTGGAGCCGTGAGGGGAAACTCCTCCAAATCATACCAGCCGATTCATGTGGATTTGTGAGCGCAAATTTCAGCCCGGATGGTCAGACGATTGCTACCGCTTGCGAAGGTATGACAGCCAAACTCTGGAACCTTAAGGGGGAGCTTTTACAAACCTTAACTGGGCATAAAGCGAAGGTTAATAAGGTGAGTTTCAGTCCAGATGGTAATACCATTGCCACAGCAAGCGAGGATAAAACTGTCAAACTTTGGAGCCATGAGGGAAAACTACTCCACACTCTGACGGGACATGGCAAGAGAGTTACGGATGTCAGTTTCACCTCAGATGGCAAGATAATAGCCACAGCGAGTGATGACACAACTATCAAACTCTGGAACCGCCAAGGGGAACTCCTCCAAACCTTAATCGGATCTGGCGATACAGTTACAAGTGTCAGCTTAAGCCCAGATGGCAAGACTCTGGCTACTGCCAGTAATGACAACACCATCAGACTCTGGAACCTCAAGGGGGAAGAATTTCCCATCCTGGCGGGGCATGATGATTTGGTCACAAGTGTTCGTTTCAGCCCGGATGGCAAGACTATTGCTACGGCTAGTCAGGATCGAACTATCAAACTCTGGAGTCGTGCAGGAAAATTACTCCATACTCTGACGGGGCATCAGGATTGGGTCAATGATGTCAGTTTCAGCCCGGATGGCAAGTTAATCGCTTCCGCTAGTTATGACAAAACCATCAAACTTTGGAGCTATGAGGGGAAACTCCTCCATACCTTGGCTGGACATCAGAACCAGGTCAATACTGTTCGCTTTAGTCCGGATGGCAAAACAGTTGCTTCTGCTAGTAATGATAAAACCATCAAACTCTGGAATTTGTCGGGAGAACTTTTGCACACCTGGACAGCAGATAGTAGCGCAGTGGACAAGGTTAGATTTAGCCGAGATGGTCAAACGCTTGCCTCAGTCGGTAGTGACACGACCGTCAAACTATGGAATCTTCAAGGAAAACCCCTCCGCACCCTGACTGGACATACTACTAACGTTAATGATGTCGATTTCAGTCCGGATGGTCAGACCCTTGCTACGGCTAGTGGAGATGGAACCGTAAAATTGTGGAATTTGGCTGGCAAGAACCTCCGCACCCTTACGGGCTATAAATATGGGGTTAGTCGAGTTAGTTTCAGCCCGGATGGCAAGACAGTCTCGACTATCGGCGGTGACGGAACGGCGAAACTTTGGAGCCTAACAGGTAAGGAACTCGCAACAGTCGAAACGTTGACGGATGACTCAGATGAATTCCGGGACATCAGTTTTACTCCTGATGGCAGGACTCTTGCTGTTGCTTTTAAAGCATCAGTAATGCTAGAGAATTTTGATTTAGAGCAACTCGGTGCGATCGCGTGTGACTGGTTAAGGGATTATCTTAAGTACAACCCGAATGTAGGAAAGGGCGATTCCCTCCGCAAGAGTTGTACTTAACACCGTCTCAATTAAGGATTCTCAAGGCTAACAAGTTTACCGCTTTCCTGCGAGTTAGGGTTCATCACCTATCTTCACCAGCTCTAAATAACTGAGCGATGTTCCCCCAAAAAGACTAACACCTGATGCTTACTACACAGATGCAGAGTACAAGGAACGCTCAATCGCTTCCGACTCAACCACGCTACTACGCCGGGCATCTCGAAAATCAACCCCGTATAGCTTCGTTCCTTTCAGATCTACACCGCTCAAATCAGATTTTCTCAAAATTGCCCAGTTCAAGTTTGCTTCCTCTAAAGAAGCTTTCGTCAAGTTCGCTCCTGTTAAATCTGCCCCTTTCAAATTCACTCGATTCAGTTGCGCTTCAGTTAAATTAGCAGCAATTAAGCTAGCACCTTCTAAATTCGCACCGCTCAATCTTGCTTTTTTGAGATTAACTTCCTCTAAATTTAAGCCACCCAGATCTAATCCTTTTAACCAAGCCCTACTCAAGTTAGCAAACGTTAAAGAAGCTCCGTATAAAGTCGCGCCAATTAATCTTGCCTCAGTTAAATCAGCCCATTTTAAGTTAGCCCCATTCAGATTCGCATCTCGCAGATTCGCTCGTTCTAACTGCGCTCCGCACAGGTTCGCTCCCCACAAGTTTGCCCGTCTAAGATTAGTCCCGATCAGCTCTGCTCCGCTGAGTTTTGCCCCTGGTAGCTTTGACTTAACCATAAAGGCTCCACTGATATTCGCCTTTGTTAAATCAGCTTCAACCAATTTGGTTTCACTCATTTTGGCAAAACTTAAATTGGCCCAGTTTAGTTGAGCACCACTCAGATCTGACTTGATTAAAAACGCTTTAGTCAAATCAGCACCTCTCAGGTTAGCGCCTTTAAGGTTAACGCCAACTAAGATGATTCCCCTCAAATCCGCTCCGCTGAGGTCAACACCTGCAAAGTCTCTATCTCCCTGCTCATACAGCCAGAGAAGATTCTTAACTTTCATAGTTTAGCTCTGTCCCATGAATATGCGTTCATTTCAACTTATTCTAAGAATTTTAAATTAATAATTTTAGCTTGTTTCCTAATTTGAGGATTTAACTTAAGGCTTTCAAATGAAATTTGACCTCACGACAAGCTTTTATAGAAGCAATTATACTACTACGACCTTGACTTGTTCTCGATTTAATCTAGTCCCTTTACAAAGTTAAATGAATATTTATAAAGTTAAACTCAATGATTGATTTTGTACGACACTATGGAAGTCCGTATTACTTTCGTATTCATAGCCGATTTTATTCATTTTCCTCAAAACTTAAAGCTTTCTCTTCTCTGTATTCCGCTCGCAAGTTGGTTTTGTCATAATACCTGTTCAGCAAAGCTAATAATTACACCTCATCCCTCCATCGCTTTCCCTTAATTTTCCGAAATCATAGCCGTGTGAGAGCCTGTATTTCCGGAAATCTGGTAGCTTCTAGAGACTAGTGAACTGCCAACTGAGGAATTCTCTCAGTCCAACTCTTAATCTAGTCAAGAAGGCAGAAAACTGAAGGAACGAAAGCTTGTACAGTAAGCTTTTTAACCTTTTTCTACGGGATAAGCTAATGTGCATTTAATGGCATAGTCTTCTCCTCCAGCTTCCTCAGTTTCCGGGAGCCTCTCCAAAAAACAACTTGAATGCCGATTAGTTTAGTTGTTTCCGCCCCGCTGCATTAGTCAGCCCGTCCGCGGCTTTTCGTCTACAATGTTATTTTTTGTGGATTTTGGGGAATCTTAATGGGTAAGTTCTCTGGAATTTGCCCCTTACAGAGCAGTACTCACTCAGCGTGAGGCTAATCTCCGTCTCTAGGTTGGCAAAACAGGGTGGAGTTCAGTTACACTATAAGTTTATGGATATTACGACTTGCCGCAGTTCGGTTATCTCGATTGGAAGTGCCTATCTATTCAGAGCTTCCTGCGGGATTATGGTATTTAGGAAATGAAGCAAGCTGGCTCCCGTTGAGGCGATTGGACGTAGATAGATGTTCGATACCCTGATTTGAGTAAAGAAATGTTGAACCTTTTCCCCTTTACCCCCGTCTAAATTTGTACTACTATAGAGATAAAACGAACTCATAATGACTCCGAGTTTAAGCCAAAACATCCCAGCTACGAGCAGCAAGAAGCTGGGGAACTCCGCAGAAATGACAGGAACAGACCGTCCTCAGTAGCCAGCTTCAATTCATACTCCTATCTTAGATCTCCTGCTCTTACTGAAAAAGACAGGCGGTCTATACATCTTTTGTCAGATGTACTCTACCGATTCGCGAAACTATCCTCAGGGTGAGAGACTGCATTGCTTTTGAGGTCAGAACCCGCGATCAATTCACTGATTGTTTACGGAGTTATTACTCACAGATGCCCACTGCTAACACGAAAACAAAAACGACCAAGCAGCCCACTTTCTCAGCAGATATGGTTCGGACTTATCTGCATGAGATTGGTCGCGTGCCCCTGCTGACCCATGAGCAAGAAATTGTCTATGGTAAGCAGGTTCAGCAAATGATGCCGTTGTTGGAAGCGAAGGCCGCCCTAGCTGAAGAGCTGCAGCGCGAACCAACGACCCAAGAGTGGGCAGACCACGTCAAGTTGGACGAAGGTACACTTAACAAAATTGTAAACCAAGGAACGCGAGCTAAGCGCAAGATGATTGAAGCTAACTTGCGTCTGGTGGTTGCGATCGCCAAAAAGTACCAGAAGCGCAATATGGAGTTTCTGGACTTAATTCAGGAAGGTACCTTGGGTTTAGAGCGAGGTGTGGAGAAATTTGATCCCACCAAGGGTTACAAGTTTTCTACCTATGCTTACTGGTGGATTCGTCAAGCGATTACCCGCGCTATAGCTCAGCAAGCGCGTGCAATTCGCCTACCCATCCACATCACAGAAAAGCTCAACAAAATCAAAAAAGTCCAACGGGAACTATCTCAAAAGTTGGGTCGCAACGCCACACCAGCAGAGATTGGTGAGGAGTTAGAGTTAGAACCGGCGCAAATTCGCGAGTATCTAAGTATCGCGCGTCAACCTGTCTCTCTCGACGTTCGGGTTGGAGATAATCAAGACACAGAGCTGTCTGACCTCTTAGAAGATGATGGCCTAACTCCTGTGAATTACACCACTCAGGAGTCACTGCGCCAAGACTTGGATGACCTTTTGGCAGAACTAACCCCCCAGCAACGAGAAGTTCTGGCACTGCGCTTTGGCCTAGAGGATGGTAACGAGTTGTCCTTGGCGAAAGTCGGTCAGCGGCTAAACCTGAGCCGTGAGCGGGTACGCCAGTTAGAACACCAAGCTCTAGCACAGTTGCGGCGTCGCCATGCTAACGTCCGAGAATACATCGCCAGCTAACCTAAATAGTATTAATTTCCAGGTAGAGGGGGTAACAAAAAACGGTTACTCCCTCTTTTTAGTAAAGATTTGTAAAACTTTGCGGAAATTCTAGGGTGTGCGGTTGAAGCTATCAGTTATCTATCCGGAGATTCTGGAGGAGTAAAGAAGATTTGAAGGGTAACAGATTACCCAGTTGTCGGTTATGACTTTTAACCGTCGAACCTTCAACTTAGCCTCTGAGTTGGCGAGTCGTCCGTATGAGGGCAACCCTCCCCATACGGGTGAGAGAAGATTCATCCATTTGAGGGAATCGTCGCCTCGTCTGTATTAGGTAAGGTTTTAAATAGGGAAGCTGGTCTTGCGCTCATATCTGCCGAGTTCAAAGCATAAAACTCAAAACAGAGTGTCATATGTGACGGTTCATAAACCGGTCAAGGGAGGAGTAAACAGAAGGATCATTCAGGTTTATAAATATCTATAGAGACCTCAATCAACAGACCTCAGTTCTAGCTTAATTTCAGTTTTTCTGGATGATTCTAGCTTGCACTGGGTAACCGCTTCATCGAGAGTGCTTCTTGTCAAGGGTGTTTGCAAGTTTTTTTCTAGGAGGTAACCACGGTGATTAACCATTTAAAGGGCTTCTTTTCGTCACCACGTCAGCGGATCAAAGGTTGGGAATTGCCGATAGCTGGGTTACTTCTAACAGCAGGATTAGCAGTAACTGTAACAAGCTTGCAAGCAGCAGCGCCTAACAAGCGAGCGAAAGCTGTTGAAGCTCCTGCACAAACTCCTAGTGTGACAGCAGAAGCACCTCAGCTCCAAGAGCCAGTGGTTGATTCTACTCAAGTTGCCTCCACCGTGAATCCAGTAACACCTGAGCCGCCAGCGCCAGGTATTGATTCCACTGTGGTAGCCCCCCCGACGCAGACAGAAGCACCTCAGCCCCCGTATCCGGCTTTTGATAATACCACCGCAGCCGCACCTACGGACAAGGTAACAGTCTCTCATCCACGGGAACGAGGCATTAGTTCTGCGAAAATGGTTCGTAAGGCTAAGTTAGTAGTGCCTCCGCTCCAAGAGCCAGCCGTTGATAACACTACAGTAGCGACTCCCAAGGCAAAGCCAGCCGCCTCTCAGCCGCGACATGAGGGTATTGAACCTTCTGTGGCAACGATGCCGTCAGTCAAGTGGAGCGCTCCAGCACAAGAGGCGCGTAAGCCAGCCCTGGCTCAAAGTCCAAAGTCGGATACCTCATTGGCTGATGGCACTTATCTTTATGGTCAGTCCTCCCAGCCTGGACAAACTGGTAAAGAATATCTAGTATTCAAAGCACAGCAAGGCAAGGTCGTGGGAGCGATGTACATGCCGAACTCTGAGTTTACCTGTTTTTATGGCTCCCTCAATTCTAAGCAAATGAATTTGACGGTTGCGAATCCCTACAATCAAACAGCATTCTCTCACACGGTCGCCCGAGAGCAGACTTCCAAAATTGCCGCTGCTGGTGGACAGATTGACCTGGAGAATGCTTACGACTCGCTGACTTATCCCTACTCAGTGGGGCTTGAAGGCTATCAACCGCTTGCACAGGTCAGTGATAAAGACCAGCAAATGTTAAACACCTGCCTGAGCAACTATCAATCTGTGGTCTGGAATCATTAATTCAGTCAATCAACCGTCAAATTCATCAGCCTCATCTTCAGGTTAGAGTTTTGACGGCTTTCTCCGTGTTTGGTTCAACATACGTCAGGTTTTACAAAAATGAAGAAGGCTCTCTAGAAGGTAGAGAGCCTTTTTCACTGTTTCATTTAAGCCAAAGTAGAGTGATTTAGCCTAACAGCTCCTTAGCTTTAGCCACCACGTTATCTACCGTGTAGCCAAACTTCTCTAGAGCAACATTACCAGGAGCCGAGACGCCAAAGCGATCAATGCTAATCATGGCACCCTCATTACCGAGGTAACGACACCAACCGAAGCTAGAAGCCGCTTCCACAGCTAAGCGCTTGGTGACAGCTTTAGGCAACACGGATTCGCGGTAAGCTTCATCCTGTGCGTCGAACAGTTCCCAACAGGGCATCGAGACGACGCGGACGTTCTTACCTTCAGCACGTAGCTTCTCGGCTGCCTCAACACAAAGGTATGTTTCGCCACCGGTACCGATCAGGATGAGGTCTGGTGTACCCTCGCTATCCGAGAGGATGTAAGCACCCTTGGCAACATGATCAATGCTGCTTCCTGCTAATTGCGGTAAGTTTTGCCGCGAGAAGGCCATTAGGGTGGGGCGGTTATCACTGGCGGCTTGGATGGCGACTTTGTAAGCACCAGAGGTTTCGTTGCCATCAGCAGGACGGATGACCAACAAGTTGGGAATTGCCCGCAAGGAAGCGAGGGTTTCAACCGGTTGGTGGGTGGGGCCATCTTCACCCAACGCGATGGAGTCGTGAGTCATGACGTAAATGACTCCCGCTTGCGACAAAGCAGAAAGGCGAATCGCCGCCCGCATGTAGTCTGCGAATACCAGGAAGGTAGCACAGTAGGGAATCAATCCAGAACCGTGCAGGGCAATCCCGTTACAAATCGAACCCATGCCATGTTCCCGCACACCAAAGCGCAGGTTGCGATTGGCGTACTGGCCTTTTTGGAAGTCGCCAAATCCCTTGAGTAAGGTGTAGTTGGAGTGGGTCAAGTCAGCAGAACCGCCAACGAGTTCTGGCAACACAGGAGCCAAAGCATTCAGCGTCATTTCCGACGTCTTGCGAGTCGCTAGCGCTTTGTCTTCTGGCTTGTAGGTTGGGAGAGCTTTTTCCCATCCTTCAGGAAGTTTGCCGCTCGCGAACCGCTCAAACTCAGCCGCTTCTTCGGGATACTTGGCTTTGTAGTCAGCTAACGCTTGGTTCCATTCTGTTTCTAAGTTGGCACCGCGCTCCACAGCTTTACGCCAGTGCTTAAGGGCGTCTTCTGGCACCTCGAACTCTGGGTATTCCCAACCCAAGTTTTCGCGAGTTGCCTTGACTTCATCTTTACCCAGAGCAGCACCGTGAACATCGGCAGTATTGGATTTATTGGGAGATCCATAGCCAATGGTTGTGGTCACCTTAATCATAGAAGGCTTATCGGTGACGGCTTTTGCGGCTTCAATCGCTTTGGCAATGGCTTCAAGGTCATTGTTGCCATCTTCTACGTGTTGGACGTGCCAACCGTATGCCTCAAACCGCTTCGCCACATCTTCCGTAAAGGAGACATCGGTAGAACCGTCGATGGAGATGTGGTTGTCGTCGTACAGAGCGATTAACTTGCCTAATCCTAGGTGTCCTGCCAAAGAGCAGGCTTCGCCAGAAACCCCTTCCATGTTGCAACCATCACCCAGAATCACATAGGTATAGTGGTCAACAATCTTGGCATCGGGCTTGTTGAACTTGGCAGCCAAATGGGCTTCTGCCATGGCTAAACCGACCCCATTGGCAATTCCTTGTCCCAAGGGCCCGGTAGTGACTTCTACACCAGGTGTCTCGAAGTTTTCGGGGTGACCGGGGGTTTTGGAGCCCCACTGCCGGAACTGCTTAATGTCGTCGAGGGTAACGCTGTCGTAACCTGTCAAATGAAGCAGGGCGTACTGTAGCATACAGCCGTGACCCGCAGACAAGACGAAGCGATCGCGGTTGAACCACTTGGGATTTTTCGGGTTAAACCGCATAAAACGGTCCCAAAGCACAAATGCCATGGGAGCCGCACCCATTGGCAGCCCTGGATGACCAGAATTCGCCTTCTGTACAGCATCTATTGCCAGAAAGCGAATGGAGTTAATACAGAGTTCTTCGAGAGATTGGGTTGCAACGGCCATAATTTCTAGTTAGTGACGCTAGGGAACTAAGGTTTAACGCAAGATTTGTGTGAGTGAAAACTCGATGGCTCTCGGTCGCACCAAGGCTAAACCCATCATCCCATTAGCAGGGGCGATGGACAAGGTTGGTATAGATTAGGCATTAATACCTATTCTATTCTTTTAGGCTACATGAAAATGCTGCAAATGGAAGAATCTTTAATTTCTATCCCTATTGCCGATACTTTTTAAAAGCTAGGGTGACATTGTGACCACCAAATCCAAATGAATTGGATAGCGCCACATCCACAGTCTGATGGCGGCTCTGGTGAGGCACGTAATCGAGGTCGCAAGCTGGGTCAGGATTTTCCAAATTAATCGTGGGTGGAATTTGATCGTTTGCCACTGCCATGACCGTACCGACGGCTTCAATGCCACCGGAACCCCCCAACAAATGACCCGTCATCGATTTAGTCGAGCTAATGGCGACCTTGTAAGCGGGTTCGCCTAACGCGGTTTTAATCGCTGCGGTTTCTGTTGAGTCGTTAGCGGGTGTACTGGTACCGTGAGCGTTAATGTAACTCACCTGATCTGGAGTAATGCCTCCATCTTTCATCGCGAGTTGCATTGCTCTAGCTGCACCTTCTCCACCCGGTACAGGTGAGGTAATGTGATAAGCATCGCAGGTCATGCCATAACCAACCATTTCGGCATAGATTTTTGCCCCACGACTGAGAGCGTGATCGAGTTCTTCTAGAAGCAGGATACCAGCGCCTTCACCCATGACAAAGCCATCGCGATCGCGATCAAAGGGACGACAGGCATGAGCTGGATCGTCATTGCGTGTAGAAAGAGCGCGTGCTGCCGCAAACCCAGCAACAGACAAGGGAGTCACAGCCGCTTCCGTCCCTCCACAAATCATGGCTTGGGCATAACCGCGCTGAACCAAGCGAAACGCATCCCCAATCGCATTAGACCCGGCTGCACAAGCCGTAACCGTGCAGTTATTCGGTCCTTTTGCACCCGTATGAATCGCCGTTAGACCCGCTGCCATATTGGCAATCATCATCGGAATCATAAACGGACTACACCGATCCGGGCCGCGAGTGAGGTAGATTTCTTGTTGGTCTTCTAATACCTTGAGACCACCGATACCAGTTCCAATGATGACACCCACCTGTTCTGCGTTCAGGTCATTGATCACAAACTGTGCATCGGCTAAAGCCTGCTTGCTTGCGGAAACTCCAAATTGAGCAAAGCGATCCATCCGCTTGGCTTCTTTACGCTCCATATATAGATGGGGGTCAAAGCCCTTCACCTCACCTGCCATGCGGCAATCATGCCGGGAGGGGTCAAACAGGGTAATTGGACCAATACCGTTGCGTCCGCTCAACAACCCTTCCCAGTACTCAGCTAACGTGTTACCTAGTGGTGTAATCGCGCCGAGACCCGTAACAACGACGCGTTTCAGTTCAAAGTTTGTCATTATGCCAGTAAAACAGGGCTTACCTACCCAGAACGCAGAACATCCAGTAAAGACAACGGCTTACTTTAAGCAGGAGTTTCTACTTTATTGCTGATATAGTCTACTGCCGCTTGCACAGTAGCGATTTGTTCAGCTGCTTCGTCAGGGATTTCAACATCGAACTCTTCTTCTAAGGCCATCACCAGCTCAACAGTATCTAAGGAGTCGGCGTTCAAGTCAGTGGCAAAATTCGCTTCTGGTATAACGCTATCGGCCTCGACTTCCAATTGTTCGACAACTATTTTCTTTACTCTCTCGAAAATTTCCTGATTCATAAAAATGTTCCTCAACCTAGTCGCTGGAATTTCTCAAACCGTGTTACCTGGTTCTAAGCATTTTTTAATCTTATCGGAAACAGGGACCATCACAGAACCCTCAGGGTCGCTTCGGGAATTGGCCCCTAGTGATTCGGCCGTCCTTGATCCGCTCTCCCTTTTTGTGGAGAACCATTAGTATACCTCTAGAGAGCCATAAAATTTCTGCTGTTGGCCTTAACAGCAGAGTCATGAACAAGATGATGCCCACTTCAACTTTACCTCTCGGCAAGCTAGCCCTGTAGAAATTTACACTCTATTTTCAAGGGGTTGACAATAGTTATACTCCATCCTTGAGCCGTTGAATCAATTCCTCAATACCGTTGATAGGCAGGATAGGAACCCCTAGCTGGCGGGAGAGATCTTCAACGGTAACATCATCTAAAAACCGAGTATCTCCCTGCTTTAGCATCACAGAAGGTAGCAACATCGCATCTCCTAACTCTTTGCCCTGCAAACCCTCCAGCAAATCCTGTCCAGTTAACAACCCTGTAACTGTAATTTCTTGTCCCCAGTAATCGCTATGTAACGCCACCAGCCTGAGTGTCAATCCCTCCACTGTATTCAACTGCTGTACCAGTGGCTCAAACGCTTTTTCAACTGCATTACCGACAACCCAGGTTAAGGTTCGGGGAGTCTTGAGGTGGGACGGCAATTGTTTGGAGGCAATATCTTGAAACTGTTTCAGGAACTGGCGAATTGAACCCACACCGTTGCCGATTTGGGGATAATCTTCGTAATGGGATGCTGGGGGTAATTCCTGTTGGGCAATCAGAAACCACTCATCGGCTAACCACGCGAATGTTGTCCCTAAGTGTTGGCGAAACTTCTCTTGAAGGGCTTGAACTTGGCAGATGACTTCCTCTGCTTTCGACGGACTTACTGGCGTGAGTTCGTCTTGTGTAGGGCGAAAGCGAGTTAACCCCACAGGAACTACAGCGGCAGAAGCCACAGCAGGCATCTCCCCTTTATAGAATTGAGCCAGGTCTATTAAAGTCCGTTCTAAGTGGACGCCGTCATTAATCCCAGGGCAAACCACAACCTGAGCATGAATTTGCAGCCTTCGCTCCTGAAACCACTTCAGTTGCTCTAAAATCTGCCCAGCACGATGATTTTTCAGCAAGCGGATGCGAATATCGGGTTCAGTGGCATGAACGGATACATAAAGGGGGGAGAGGCGCATCTGTTCTATCCTGCCCCACTCCCGTTGGGTAAGATTGGTTAGGGTTAGGTACGAACCATAAAGGAAGCTCAGGCGGTAGTCGTCATCTTTGAGGTACAAGCTTTGGCGCTTACCTGGTGGTTGTTGGTCAATAAAACAAAAAGGACAAGCGTTATTGCACTGAATTAAGCCATCAAACAAGGCTGTCTCAAATTCAAGTCCTAAATCCTCGTCGTAGTCTTTCTCAATTTCAACAAGGTGAGTCTTCCCCGCCGAATCAAGGACTTCCAGTTCCAGCACTTCATCTGCACATAAAAATTGATAGTCGATGAGGTCACGAGGGCGTGTGCCGTTGATTGCTACAAGGGCATCTCCAGGCTCAAATCCCACCTCAGCCGCAATGGAATCGGGAAGAACTTGGGTTATTAAAGCAGGACGAATAGAAGTTTTACTCATAGTTGTTATCCATTGACGATGAATGATTAGATAGCTCGCAATAAAAACAGCCTGGAAATTAATTTCCAGGCTCTTAGATCAAGTCTAATTTACGAGTCTTTAGAGCGTCATTGGCGTAGAAGTAGGATCGAACCACCATAAGGGAGAACCAGGAACCCCTAGCTCTTTTTTCGCTAAAAGACCTGCGACAACGAGGGGAGGTGTACCGACCACCAGCCCAATTGTGAGTCTAAACGCTTGCGATCGGCACTCTCCTTCGGTAATTGCCCTGAGTGTCCCTCCTACCAATTCTTTTATGTTTTTCCAAAAATAAGCAACTACTCTAGATATTTGGCAACACCTTGAGTGTGATTGCCGCCAATATGGCAACTCCAAACACTAAGCGATACCAGATGAACACCCAGGTACTTTGGTTTTGCAGGAAGCGCAATAGCCATGCAATCGATAGATAGGAAAAGATAGCCGCTGAGATCACACCAACCACAAGGGAAATCAATGCACCATCTCCTAGTCCTACCTCTAGAGCATTCTTTAACTCTGCTACTCCTGCTAAAGTAATCGCCGGAATACCCAGTAAAAAAGAAAAACGCGCAGCTGTTGCTCGCTCTAAGCCCATGAATAGTCCAGCAGTGAGAGTAGAACCGGAACGTGAAACACCGGGAACTAGTGCCATAGACTGAGCCAACCCCATCAATATTCCATCTTGCATCGTCAAATTCTCAAAGTTCCGCTTACGCTTACCGATCTGTTCAGCTAGCCCTAATAACAGAGACATCACAATCGAGGCAATAGCGATTGATGACAGATGGCGCAGAGGTGAATTGTCGAAGTCGGGAATGAACACCTTAATCAGCAGTCCAAAGAAGACGATAGGTATAGTTCCCAAGATAATTCCTAGCGCCATGCGGAAGTCGTTGGATTGATAATCAGATGTGCGGATTGCTTTAAACGCACCCGTTGTAATCTGAGCAAGATCGCGCCAGAAGTACCACACAACAGCAGCAATACTACCCAGCTGAATTACAGCGGTAAAGGCAACTCCTGGATCGCCCCAACCCAGGGCGACCGGCACTACTTTTAAGTGCGCCGTACTACTAATGGGCAGAAATTCCGTTAATCCCTGCACTAAGCCTAAAAAGAAGGCTTGAAAAACATTGACTTGGGATGTGGTTGGTATGGCAGCTGACGTCAGTTCCAGTGACGGGTTAGTACCGAGCGCTTTCAACGGGGTTGCTAGAAATGCAAGTAGGGTACTAATGCCAAAAAGCATAAACCACTGACGTTTTGATCGAACCATGACTTTCCTTTACTGATCGAGATTTAGGGGTGTTCACAGCCTAATTGCCATTTGTTAACTTGAGTCAACTGAATTTGACGGCGATTAGAGAGTTTTTTGATGACCCTGTGGTGATCGCACCCAAAATCGCCACTCAAGTATTACTGACTCCAAGCTTCCTCAGCAAGTTGGAAATTGAAGGAGGAAGCAGGGTATCAGGAAACAAATTGTCGGGTGAGATAGTAATCAAAACTTCTCCCCCTGCTTTATGAGTTCTACTTACCTTATTCAAGCTCTATAGGAACTGGTCAGCTATTAAAAACTAGATTAGGATTAGAAATATCCCCCCTAGGGGGATAATCCATCTCATGTGATATCTTGAGATATGTAAAGATAAGTAAAAAATATTAACGCCATCTTGTTTAACAATACCTGGTTCTCCTCGTCTACCTCTGACTACCTTAGTCAGCCCGAAAAGCTTCTTCTGCCTAGGGAAGCGATAGTACGAATTGGCGATCGCAAAGCTTGGTTGGTCTTTGCCGCCGCCGCTTTTTTAGTCAGTGTTCCGGTGTTCATCCAAGCTCCCTTAGTCCGCCATTTACCGCTTGTTAGTTTAGTCCTGACACTAGGGTGGGTTTGGCTGGGATTAACTTTGTTAAAGCGCCCAGAAACACACTTGTGGGGCGACTTACTCCTGGGATTTAGCTGGAGTTGGCTGGCGGGTTCAATTTATTGGGGCTGGCTCCGTTGGGAACCCTTGATTCACCTGCCTGTAGAAGCCATAGGTTTACCCTTTGCCTTGTGGAGTTTGCGGCGAGGGTGGGGGAGAGTGGGTAATCTGTTTTACCTGGGCTCCTTGTTTGGCACAGTGATGACCGATGTATATTTTTATTTGACCCATTTAATTCCTTACTGGCGTCAAGTGATGCAGGTTGACCCAGCCTTAGCGACTCCCATTTTTCAGAGCGCGATCGCACAGGTCCAGACTCCTGCGGGAATCGCTTTGGCGGCTGTATTAGTGGCAACACTTTCGACCGTTGGGCTGTGGGGATTAGCTAAAGGACAGTTGCCGTGGTGGGCATTCAGTGGAGCCGTGTTGAGTACAATTTTGGTAGATAGTTTGTTCTGGGTGGCAGCTTCTATGGCTTGAGTGCTACTAATGATTTAATCACACTCAAGGGCGATTCTTTAGCTTACGCTTAGCTAGCCGTTATCTTTCCGGAATCACTAGTTTGGCTCAAGAATGCATCTACTAAAGCAACACCTTGTTTTATACCCACTTTTGCTTCTGTGCCTGTGGTGACTCTGCGATCCACTCCCTATCTGCTTCTCCCGACCGACACCGGTGATCGGTATCTACCGTTAGTCGGTAGCAATTGCTGGACAGTTGGTCGCAGTGATGATAATAACTTTGTACTCTCAGATCGGTGGATTTCCCGCAACCACGCGATGTTGCAGTGTACGGAAACTGGCGACTTCTATCTGATCGATTTAGGAAGCCGCAATGGTTCTTTCGTGAATGGACGGCGAGTCAGCATTCCGGTGACGCTACGGAATGGTGATCACCTAACTTTTGGTCAGACCGAGTTAGAATTTCATTGTCCAGCTAGCGACCGTCACTCTGACAGCCTCCAGGGAAGCGACAAAGAAAGCCTGACTTCTACGTTACATGTACGCCGTCTGATCTCTGTGATGGTGATCGATATCCGTGACTTCACCGTACTCACGCGTCAGCTCGACGAGAAAATTCTCTCCGCCGTAATTGGTACCTGGTTTCGCCAGTCCGGAGATATCATCCGCAAATCTGGCAGTTGGGTCGATAAATATATCGGCGATGCCGTTATGGCCATTTGGTTTCATGGCTCTGGGATCAGTTCTTCCCATGGAGTCAGTAATGAAGAAGCCATGAATATTCTGTGGGCCGTGAGTACCTTGCATAAAATGACATCGGCACTGAGTAAACAGTACCCTCTTCCCTTCCCTCTACGTATAGGGACAGGACTCAATACTGGTTATGCCATGGTGGGGAACACCGGGAGTGGCGATCGTCCTGATTACACCGCGATCGGCGATACGGTTAATGCGGCTTTTCGCTTAGAGTCTTCCACCAAGCAACTTGGTCTGGATATTGCTTTGGGCGAAGATACTTACCACTACCTATCAGGTGTCGGCAAACAGCCGCTGAACTTCGACCAGCATACGGTTCACTTGAAAGGGTATGACTCTCCCACTGTCACTTACGCGGGTACTTATGCGGATTTAGATAAATTCTTACACGTCAACGCTTTGGCTCCTAGGCATGTGGAAAGTTGAAGGTTGAAAGCTGAAAGTTCTAACCTGCTAACCTTAAACCTGCTAACTTTCAACTCTTCTTCCCAATCCCTGAAGCAACTCAACCTCAAAAACCGTGGCAAACTTGGCGGCAACTCGCTGACGCACTTCCTCAACCTGAATACCTGGGAGAAACTGGTCTAGGCTACCGACAGGTTTATCAGCAATGCCACAAGGCACAATTTTCTCAAAGCCGCTTAGATTAGGACACACATTCAGGGCAAAGCCATGCATGGTAATCCAGCGCGACACTTTGATCCCGATCGCTGCCACTTTGCGTCCCTCCAACCAGACTCCCGTCATCCCAGCCATGCGATCGCCTTTGAGTCCGTAAATACCTAAGACCTGAATCAAGACTTCCTCTAGCTGTCGCAAATACCAGTGTAAGTCTTGCCGGTAATACCGTAGATTTAAAATCGGGTAGCCTACCAACTGGCCTGGACAATGGTAGGTCACTTCACCGCCGCGTTCCACCCGATAAAGCTCAGCACTGACTTGTTGGGGGTCGAACTTGAGAAACTCCAAACTCGCTCCCTGACCCAAGGTATAAACAGGTGGATGCTCTAACAATAGCAGCACATCAGGCAGTGTAGGGTCCTTGATGCGTTCTCCTACTAGTGCTCGCTGCTGTTCCCACGCTACCGCATAAGAGACTAACCCCTGATTGTCTAATAAGCATGGACGCGGCACTCTGCAATCCCCCTAAAGTCAATGCGATGAACCGTCCTTTGTGATGCTTGGGCTCGTCAACCAATCACCCAAGCTCAATAACACATCACTAACCCGTGAGGGCTAATGTCAAAGAATGCAAAGGAATCTGAAGAGAAGTCAAAGGCACCTGTTCTCCAGGATACAAAGTGCTACCGTGAGAATATCATCCAATAGCAGCAACGAAGAAGCCCCTGCTGCTCTTTGCGACTCAAATAGTACAGGATGGAGTAGTCAGTATGAAGCTTGTAATCCAGGGAAAAAACATCGAAATCACCGAGGCAATTCGTGAGTATGTTAATCAAAAAATCGAAAAGGCGGTGAATCATTTTCAGAATATGACTACTGAGGTGGATGTACACCTATCAGTCGCTCGTAACCCCCGGATAAATTCTAAGCAGATTGCTGAAGTGACTATTTATGCCAACGGTGCAGTCATTCGGGCTCAGGAGGGCAGCGAAGACTTGTACGCTAGCATTGACCTAGTCGCGGATAAGATCCAGCGACAACTGCGGAAATATAAAGAGAAACTACAGCATAAGAAAACCCACGATCAACCGAAAACTGGCATTATTGTTAATGAAATCCCCGTTGCTCCTGATTTGATCGGCGATCGCACTCCTGAATTGCCGAGTGACGTTGTGCGCATGAAGTATTTTGCCATGCCGCCCATGACAATAGAGGAAGCCCTGGAACAGCTACAACTAGTCGATCATGACTTTTACATGTTCCGGAATATCAAAACCGGTGAAATTAACGTGATCTACGAGCGTAACCACGGTGGCTACGGAGTCATTCAGCCGCGCAATGGGAATGGTCATACTAATCAGAAAAATGGTAAGACCGCACACCGGGTTGAATCTACTGTAGAAAAGTAGAGCACTCTTGTGTTGAAATGTCTTTGGCTAAAGTGAGTTCTCTCTGGTTGCTAGTTGTTGTGTACTAGATAGATGGATGGAGGGTCAGTCAAAATTCCTGTAAAGGGGTCGAGACTGACTTTTTTTTGGAGTTTCCCGCCTAAAGCCCTTCGGATGTAGTGGTAAGCCTTAACCTCATCCGAGTTTCGTACTCAGTAAATGAAATGTATTTATCCCGGCAACTGACTCAGTTCAGTCAGTTAAGCACGACGACTCAACTGTAAGTGCCGCCCCTGGAAAACCTCAGCGTAGAGCTTTTCCAGTTGGGTAATATTGTTCGTCAGGGTATAGCGTTCTAGAACCCTCTCTCTGGCCTTTTTTCCCAGTAGAGTTGTCCACTCTAAATGGTCTCGGAATACAGGCAAGAGGGTAAGCAGTTGGGAGTATACCCGATGGGTGTTGAGAACGACACCCGCACCATCCTCCAGAACTTCGCCATCAGCACCGGCATCGGTTGCCACACAGGCTACCCCGCAAGACATAGCCTCCAATAAAGATAAAGATAGACCTTCCAAAAGAGATGGCAAAACAAACACATCCGCGGCTCGAAGAATATCGATCCGCCGCTGTTCATCTGCTACAAATCCTCGCCAGAGGATGCCATACTCCTCTCCATAAAATGGCATTAACGATGGGGAGAGAGAGCCATTCCCCACAATGACCAGCTTGCAAGAATCACCCAAATTTGACCGCTTCCAAGCTTTGAGCAGTGCCTCAACATTCTTTTCTGGGGCAATTCGGCCTTGGTAAACAAACAGCCGCTTAGCGTTCACTTCTAACTTGAAATTGGAACGTCCAGGGGAATATTTCTGAGCATCCACCCCATTGGGAATGACAGCCAGCTTTTCTTGGGGAACACCGAGCCGCATGAGAAAATTGCGCTGGAGTTGCGAAAAGACGATGACCCGGTCATAGTGTGCCAAAAAAGGCGCATAAACTTGATAGGTGAACAGTTGGGTTCCGGATTTAAGGTTTCGTCGCTTGCCATCAAACGGAGGATGGAAAGTCGCGACCAGAGGAATATTGAGTTCCTCGCAGATTTCCGGCAGCACGAAGTCTAGCGGAGACAACGTTAGGGAAGCATGTACAATATCCGGTCGCAACTGCTGCAGCGATCGCGTCAATACCTTGCTGGCTTTTGGCGATGGTATGGTGTAAACCTGAGATTTATAAATGCAAGGCAGAGAAACTTCCTTACAACCGAAGGGGTTTTGGTTGTCGGCTTCTTCTTCTTGAGCAAAGTGGAGGAAACTAACTTGGTAGCCTCGATCCAAGAGGGAGTTAGTAACTTCCCGACCGTAAGTGACATTACCACAAAAGGGTGATTTTTTTCCAATCCAGGCGATATGCATTTATATTGACTATCGAGCCGCTATTTGTCAGATTTGTTGAACATAGTTGATCCTGTACCGGAAATATACCAGTTTAAGACGCCTCCGGCGACCACTAATGCCGCTAAACCGAACAATACGGACCGTAACCCAAGGATGGTTTCCGCCACCCCGGCCAAGGCCAAGGGTAAGCTCAGAGCAATATTAATCGCGTTATTTTGTAGTCCAAAAACCTTACCTCGCATGGCTTCTGGAGTCTCTGCCTGGATTGTCGTCTGCATGGGAATAGCGACCAACGCCCCGAAACTCCCCAAAAGGATCGTCATGAGGAAAGCCAGCCAGAGGTTATGAGTGGACAGAGCCAAGCCCATCAACGCTCCTGCCGCACCAACAGACCCGTACAGGCTCAGCCTGGAATGAGCGATGTACTGACCCCAGTGACCCAAAATCGCTGCACCTCCAGCCATCCCAACACCACCAGCAGCCAATAAGAAGCTGAACTGGGGCGGTTTCATACCTAGCGCTTCTGCCAGAGGAACGGCGAGAACAGACAACGCGGCAAAGACGGAAAATAAAATTACCAGTTGAATTAAGGCATTGCGGACACGACGGTGGTGTCTGACATACAGCAATCCATCAAGGATATCTGCCAGGACGTGAGGGGGTTCTCCTTCTACCTTCTCGGTGTTTTCACCCGTTTTCAACAACAGCAGCAGAAGTCCCGCGATCGCATAAGACCCTCCCACTATCAATTCTTTGCCAAAATCCCAATTCGCATTGAGCTGGCGCACCAGCATATCGGCTAAAGCTAACAGCGGCTCACCCACCGCAAAGCCAATAATTAACGACGCCATCATCGTTGTCGTATACAGGGAGTTGGCTGATAGCAGGTTTCGACGCTGCACAATTAGCGGAATCACCGCCTGTTCTGCGGGGGCAAAAAACTGCGTTAACGTGGAGACCAAAAACGTAATTCCCAACAACGTGTAGAAGCCTATCGGCAAATTGTAGAGCGGTTTCCAGTTTTGAGTCAGCCACAACATTAAGGGCAAACTCAACACAAAAATACCTCGCAGAAGATTGGTCGCCACCAGCACGGCCTTTTTCGGCCATCGGTCTACAAAAACACCGGCTAGGGAACCAAACAGTACGGCGGGGATAGTAAACGCTACCATAATCGCCGATACCCAGCCACTAATCGATTGATTGCCTTGTTGAAAGCGATTGTCAATCAAGGCAATCATCAGTACCAGATAAACCTTATCGGCTAGCTGAGAAAAGACTTGACCGCTCCACAGGGTAAAGAAGTTACGGTTCTTCAGAACTGGCAAAAATCCCTGTGTCGATGGTTCATTGGGATTTTCACCTGGATCGGGTGGCAACGGTTGAGATTCACTAAATACGGGTTCGTCGGTGGCGGAGGCGCTGGGCTTCTCCATACCGTCAAACTTGTCGTCATCTAGATGTTTTGTTATTCGTTCAGGCTCAGATAATTGCATTCTCGCTGTTTGGGTAGTAAATCAAAGGCATATTAACTAGGTTCAGTTATATGGATCTCATCAATCCGGGATAGATAGAGCATCCACTAAGGCCGCTGAGCGAATCGAGCGGCCAAAGTGATACTGAGCATACTCGCGTAAAACTCGCTCTACTTTGACCCAGACTGCATTTATAGATTTTTGAGGACAACCGTTTTCTATCTGCTCAGGTAAGACCACTGGCAGCGGCGGCAGCTGAGCTGCGGCTAGATGTTGGAGGAGCGTTAACTCAATTGCATCTAGTTTGGTGTTCAGCCTTGGGGGAGGCTGTGCCGGGACATTCATGAGATCTTTACCATCAGCATGAGATCGAGGTTCCCTCGACTGGGCTGGAGGGTCCGCTCGCTCAACGCCCAACTCATGAACCGCTAAACTAACCGTACCCCCTGCATCGACACTAAAACCAACGCGCCAATTTGGGTCAGTCAAATCCGGCTGAAGGGCATCCTGTGTAATACAACAAACTCGAACCTGAGGAGCAATACCCGCAAGAGCCAACAGGTGAAAAACTCCTTGAGATAAATGCGCTAGCACTGAAGACGCCTCTGGTTGACTGCCCTCCGTGTTCGGCAAGCTCTCCAAACGCCGTAAATGTTCGTTGAACAGTTCGTACAGTTCTTCCTGTGGCTGCTCGCTTAGGGCATGACAAAGTACTACTTCTGCCAGGTACTGACTCGCTGCCAATTTAGCTAAATTTTGGCTCAATTTTGGGTAAGATTCCAGGGTTTCTGCTTGGGTAATTTTATCGAGCGATCGCCCTTTTGCCACCAGCAGCTCATTGACAACGAACAAACCACTTCTGCCACCTAATTTGGAGTTCTGCTTACGGGCACCGGGAGCCACTACCCGGATCAGGCCAAACTCTCGTGTCAAAATCGTCAAAAGCTTGTCCGCTTCCCCCAGCGGCATACTTTTCAGATTAATCCCAGTGGCTTTGTAAGTTCGACTCATTGGTCATTGCTCGGAGGGTTGAAGGTTGAACGTTGAGGGTTGAACGTTGAGGGTTGAAGGTTGAACGTTGGAACTGTCAACTTGCTAATTGGCTAACCTATTCCTCATTCTCCTTTTCCAGGGTATCGCGCTGCCGCAGTAAATCAGGGCCACGAGATGTACCCAAGCGGGTTGCTCCTGCCTGGACTAAATCCAAGGCTTGCTCAATAGTGCGGATGCCACCAGCTGCCTTAATGCCAATTTGTCCTTGTGTAACTTTTTTCAGCAGTCGGACATCCGCTACTGTCGCACCTCCATACCAGCCTGTACTAGTTTTTAGGAACTGTACTCCAGCATCCATACATATTTCCGCAGCAAGGCGTTTTTGAGCATCTGTCAACAGAGCAGTTTCCAAAATTGCCTTGACGGTTTGGCCCGTTTCTTGGCAGATTTGAGCAATCTCCCGGTAGACTTCGTTCGTTTTTCCTACTTTCAAGCCACCAATGTGGATGACTACGTCAAGTTCAGTCGCTCCATTTTCCACAGCTTCTTGAGCTTCGTAGAGCTTCGCTGCGGGTGTTGTTGCCCCTGTCGGAAAACCGATAACGGTACAGACTTTCGGCTTCTTGCCATGAAGCAATTGTGCCGCTTGCCGCACGTAAACGGGGTAAACACATACCGCAGCGAAGTGAAACCGCTCTGCCTCATAGCAACACTTTTCCACTTGTTCCGGTGTAGCTGTGGGATCAAGCAGAGCGTGATCAATGAACGGTGCAATATCAGTATCTGAGTAGTTAGCAGCCATCGCCTTATCGTCGAGTGACTCCTTGTTCACGTTTATTAAAATCTTAGGGTATTAAGAAAAATCAAAAAAACTTTCTCAGCCAAGGCAAGGTCAGGAGTGAGAAGGAAGTATAGCAAAAGGCAGAAGCCTCCAGGGCTCCAGGGTAGAAGTTTTATTACTGGTATGTGGTCATTTGGGCCGTTAGATCTGTCCTAACCTTTATGGCGATAGCTATACCTCTCAGCTATTACGGTTGACGCTCCCTCCTAACGCTAGCTATTTGACCTGTAACTACTTCTGGGCTTTTTCAGCGGCTACGAAGGCTGTGTACTTGCCTCCCAAGGCTTCCACAATTGTGCGGGTATTCGCGACCAACATTTTGATGTAAGTGTCGCCCTCGCTACCGGGTGCGCCGATGGAATCCGAGTAGAGTTGTCGTGGCGCAAGTTTTACTCCAGCTTCATCTGCTACGGTTTTAATGAGAGCTGGGTTAATGGTTGTTTCCGCAAAAATGGCTGGTACGCGGACAGCTTTCACGGAGTCCGATAACCGTTTCACTGTTTGGGCACTGGGTTGTTCTTCTGTGCTGATGCCTATTAGGGTACCCACAACCGGTATGCCGTAGGCGTGGGAATAGTATTGAAAGGCATCATGGGTGGTGACTAGCTTACGCTGATCTACTGGAATAGTTTGGATTTGCTTCCCTATCCAGGTATTAACCCCTTGCAATTCATCGGTCAGCCGTGCTGCATTTTGGGTAAATTTCTCTTTATCTTTGGGCTGAAGTTCAATTAAGCGATCGCGAATCCCATTGACCATGGCGATCGCATTTTTGGCATCACCCCAAACATGAGGGTCAGGAACTTGTTTCCCTTGGTGCTTAAGATCTAAAGGCTTGACTACTTCCCCAACTGCAAACTTCTTGGCCTTAACTCCCGTAGAATTCATCAGCTTAATGAGTCCTGGCTCCAAATTGTAGCCGTTGTAGAGAATTAAATCGGCGTCTTCGAGTGCCTGACTATCTGCGGGTACTGGCTCATAAACATGGGGGTCTGCTCCTGGCTTTAAAATGCCCCTGACTTGAATCTCATCTCCCCCCACCTGTTCTGTCCAGTCTGTAATCATCGTGCTGGTAGAGACGACTTTGGGCTTGTGTGGTTTAGATTTCGTAGTCGTTGAATCGCACCCACTCATCCAGAGTCCTAAAATCACGACGGCGGCTAACCACCGATACGCTCTGCCTTGCGACTGAGGGTTCACATGCATAGGGTTGATACATTTATTTTCATATTCTTCTCATTTTTTACGGTACGATATTTTCATAATTGTTTCATTTTTTAATCTTCAGTAAAGCTCTGCCATGACAACTGCCATGTTTCACAACGCCGATTCAACTCAAAGAGACTCTCCAGGCGGAGATAACTATCCATCACTCAGGGAGACAGTGACAATTAAGCAACTGGGTGTGCAGTACCGCATGGTAGAGGCACTGAAAAATATTACCTGTGATATCCAACCAGGACGGCTGACGGGTATTATTGGCCCCAATGGCGCTGGCAAAAGTACTTTGATTAAAGCCATGCTGGGCTTAGTTCCAACAGCTAACGGCACAGCGATGTATCAGGGGAAACCTTTGATGGATCAGTTGGAAAAAGTTGCTTATGTGCCGCAGCGATCGCAAATCGATTGGACGTACCCTGCAACCGTGTGGGATGTGATTCTCATGGGACGAGTACGGAAAACGGGGTGGTTTCGCCGCTTTTCAACGGTATCGCGACGTCTGGCAGTAGAGGCGTTGGAACGGGTGGGGATGAGTGATTTTCGCGATCGCCCCATTGGACAGTTATCCGGAGGGCAGCAGCAGCGAGTCTTTTTAGCAAGAGCCTTGACAGAAGAGGCAGAAATTTTCTGCTTTGATGAGCCGTTAGTTGGGATTGATAAAAAAACTGAATCTATAATTTTTGATATCTTCCACGAACTTGCTAACGAAGGCAAAACCCTAATCGTTGTCAATCACGATTTGGGACAAGCGATTACCAATTTTGATGATTTAATTTTGTTGAATCGAGAATTAATTGCTAGTGGTTCACGGCAGCAGGTATTGAGTACTGAGAACTTGCAACGCGCTTATGGAGGTCAGGTGGTATTTTTCTCAGAGGAAGCCGCATAATAATTTTAGATTTCGGATTTTGGATTTTGGATTTTGATTCCTGACTCCTGATCCCTGACTCCTGATTTCTGTTCCTAAATTCCTATGCTCGAATCTCTAATTGAACCGCTGCAATACGGCTTCATGCAGCGCTCGCTCTTCATCGCCGTTTTGGTTGGTATTGTTTGCGCGACAGTAGGCAGTTACTTGATGGTGCAACGGCTGGCTTTACTTGGAGATGCGATTAGTCATTCAGTATTACCGGGACTCGCGATCGCCTTTATTTTGGGAGCCAATATCTTTGTCGGGGCGTTTATTGCTGGCGTTCTGAGCACGATGTTGATGACTTGGATCAGGACGCGATCGCAAATCAAAGAAGATGCAGCAATGGGCATTGTTTTTTCTGCTTTTTTTGCCCTTGGCGTTACCTTAATTACTATTGTTCAGAAAGATAATAAAATTGACCTCAATCACTTCCTATTCGGCAACATTCTTAGTGTTTCCTATGAGGATGTTATCAGTACAGCCCTGATTACCGTGATTGTTCTGGCAATTATCGTGTTGCTGTACAAAGAATTGATGTTTTATACCTTTGACCCCGTGGGGGCACAAGCGTCTGGATTACCGACCAATTTGCTCAATTTTGGTTTGATGATTTTGATTGCTTTGACGATTGTCGCCAGTCTCAAAGCAGTAGGAGTCATTCTAGTTCTAGCAATGCTGATTACTCCAGGAGCAACCGCTTATTTATTAGTGACGCGGCTGCATCAAATGATGATTTTGGGTTCGGCAATTGGTGTGGCTGCTAGTATTAGTGGGATGTATTTGAGCTATTTTTTTAATTTACCTTCTGGGCCAGCGATTGTGTTAGTTGCGTTCGGGTTGTTTATGCTGGCGTTTTTGTTTAGTCCCAGTCAGGGGATTTTGACTCATCCTGTTTCTAAGTCGGGGCAGCCGCAGATTTGGCGGGAAATTAAGGGGTTGTGGCGTTGAAGATGTAATGATTAAGCGACCCTGAAAAACAAACCCTTACAGTTGAACAGGTAGGGATAACAGGAGTTAGCTATCTTCAGTAAGTCACCTGTAGTGATCACTCTCCATGTCTCCTCATAAAGTTAGTCTATTTGAGTGGTACTGCTAGCGATTACCATAATTGATGCTAATTATCAATATCCAATGGAGCGCGATTTCGCCGCCAGATGTACCTATCTTATAAAAGATGGTAAACAGGGTGATCTAAAGCACTTGTGAGAACTGACACAATTTTCTATCAACTCTTTCAAACCTTCCCCAGCCTTTTATTTGAACTGATTGGTCAGTCACCCACTGAGGCTCAAGGCTATCAGTTTTCTTCACGAGAAATCAAACAATTAGCTTTCCGTTTTGATGATGTGTTTTTGCCAGCCGCCAATGCCACACGCCACCTCATCTACTTAGTGAGGTACAATTTCAGCCTAAGTCTGACTTTTACTGACGCTTCTTTACCGAAATCTTTCTTTACCTGGGTCAATACAAACCTCCCCACGATTGGTATGCAGTGGCGATATTTGCCAGCCGGAATTTAGATCCAGGAGTGCCAATGCAGTATCGAGGGTTGCTGATGAGTCAGCAAGTGCAGTTCGTGTATTTAGATCAGTTAGGAGAAACAACTGAACCATCCCTTAGCTTTGGAATAATGCAGCTAGTAATGGCAACCGAAGACACCGCCATTGAACAAGCTAATCGACTCATACAACAAGCGCAACAGGAACTTGAAGATGCAGCCCTCAGTGGGAAAATTCTAGGATTGATAGAAACGATATTAGTTTATAAGTTTACCAACTTAAGTCGCCAGGAGTTAGAAGCCATGTTTGGATTAGATGAATTAAAGCAAACGAGGTACTTTCGAGAAGTTGCGGAAGAAGTCGCGGCAAAAACTCAGGTAGAAGGCAAGTTAGAAACAGTACCCAGATTATTGCAACTGGGGCTGAGTGTGGAGCCAGTTGCTATGGCTTTAGAGTTGAATGTTGAATTGGTGAGGCAGGCAGCTCAAGCATCTACTGTGGATACGTCACAAGGCGAAGATAAAAAGGCTGATACGCCACAAGATGAGGGTACAGAAATTTAGTGGGAGTGGTGCGATCGCCTGAATCAAAAAACACAGTACCATTTGGCAAATGGGCAACACAAAGCACCAGCGTAGCTCCTAAGATTGCCTGAGTCTCACCTAATGCAGGCAGACATTTGACAAAGTTGCATATTGCTAAGCCATCCGGATCGGATGAACTTTCTACTGTTGAAGTATGAAGAGTAGAGTTTAAACAAATCAATATGTTACTTACACGTCAACAAGCCAAAGCTCAAAAACGAAATGCTAAACGGCTCGGTCAATTACTTAGAGATGCTAGGACAGAACTAGAGCAAACCCTTGCCAGCCTGGAAGATACTGCGATTGAGGATGGCGATTGGGGAATGGGAACACTCTCTTGTTCCCAAAATGCCTATTCTCTCATTGGACAAATTCTGGCGATCGCAGATAAATGGGAGCAGTGCAACCATTTTGAGATCGATGAAAAATTATCCCAAATTGAGAAAATAGTCTACCCAGACTAAAGCGCTCATTCTTGACTCCTCGATTGAGAAGGTAAAGGCCATCCCAAGCGGGTTGGTTGCTCATAAATCCGTTTGAGCGTATTAATATCTCTGACAGAAATCTCAGAAGGTTTGCGAACTTGGGAAAAGTACATGGTATCCGTTTCTAAAGGACTATGACCCCAAATTCCCAAGGCATGACCGAGTTCGTGACGTGCTGTTGCCAGGGTGTACTCTACCGTCTGGTGCGGACTTAGCTGAATCGTAAACCGTTGTGATACAAGTTTGTTCGCTACACTCGTTACTTGGCGCAGGTAAAACTCGTAACGGGTTTCGGCGGAACGTGCACGCGGAATATTAAATTTTTTAGCTTCACGGTCGAAGGAGGCTTGTAGAGGAGGGCGCTCGTGCAAAATCAAGATGTCTGCTCCTTCTCGCTGGGCTACCACCTCCAAAGGCAAATAAACACTCCATTCCTGTACAGCCGTTAAGACAGCATCCACCCACTTCTGGAATTGCTGGAGGCTAGCAGGTGATTCAGAGAGGTTGGTGGGTCGCTCTATGTAAATTTTGACAGGAAACTGTGACCAAATTAGATAGCCCACCGGCGTCAGCTTGATTTGAGCCAAGTAATCACCCTTACCTGTTTTGTCTTGCCACTGCGCCAGTGTCGGCGGCAGGGGATGAACTTGAGCGGCTGGGAGGGAAGGGGAGGATAGCTGAGGAGCGGTTAACCCCGTCTCGCTTCCTTGGGCATCTGCCTGCTGCAACTGAGTTACAATGACGAACCAACCAGAAGCGACGAATACCGCGCCAAACAGTAGAAGGCGTCCCCAGTGATTTCCCCGACGACGCCTCCGTTTAACTATTGATAACCGCAGATTTTTGATTAGATCAAGAAAATTCCCTACGTTAATGGACGACCATCTGCGGTTTTTCTCAAAAAAAAGGACTAATGACAAGCCTTTTAAAAACGAGCGCGTCACTTACCAAGCCAGCCCGCGCTCAACACTACCGTCAAGCCAATAAAAATAATCGCGAGTATCCAGGTAACCCGGTTGAGAGCTGTCTCTGCACTTTTTGTACTCGTAAATAATTGCGCTTGACCACCGATCCCGCCAATTCCATCTCCCTTAGGACTGTGCAGCAGTACCAAAACAATCACGCCTAAAGCAGAGACGGCCCAGATAATTTGTATGATTTGAACAATCGTCATGTTGACAACTCTGAATCTAACTAAGGTCTTTATAGAGAAACACGCACGGGTGACCGATTCTGTCGGACTTCAAATTCAACAGGTTGTAACAGGGAGCGCCCGGTCATTTCTGGCGGCTGGGGTAATTTTAAAATTTCCAGAATTGTCGGTGCAATATCCGCCAGACATCCGTCGTCACGCAAAGTTACTTCCGTGCCATATCCAGGGATTTTTAATCCTTCCCCTTCCACTAGGATAAAGGGCACGGGGTTTGTTGTGTGGGCTGTCCAAGGATTACCGTCCTCATCCCGCATACATTCGGCATTACCGTGGTCTGCGGTAATTAAGGCTGTACCACCTGCTCGATTGACACTTTCGATCAGGCGTCCCATACATCGGTCTACCGTTTCAACCGCTTGCACCGAGGCTGCCATATTCCCCGTATGCCCAACCATATCCGTGTTGGCGTAGTTAATCACAATCAGGGAGTAAATGCGTTTTGCGATCGCGGCGAGTACCACATCCGTCACTTCCTCTGCTGACATGGCAGGTGCTCGGTCGTAGGTGGGTACCATCGGACTCTGCACTAGTTCCCGATCCTCGCCCTCAAAGGGCAGTTCTAAGCCCCCGTTGAAAAAGTAAGTGACGTGAGCATATTTTTCGGTTTCAGCCGTCCGAAATTGACGTAAACCGTGCTTAGCAATCACTTCCCCCAAAATGTTGTTCAAGTTCTGAGGTTCAAACGCGACCAAGACTGGAAAGGTTGGGTCATACTGGGTAAAGGTCGCAAACGATAAAGGCTGAATCTGCTTTCGTTCAAATGCGTTGAATTCTGGATCAACAAGCGCTTGCGTCAACTGTCGCGATCGGTCTGGACGGAAGTTAAAGAAAATAACACCATCTCCAGGTTCTATAGCCCCTGTATCAATCCGCGTCGGTAAAACAAACTCATCGGTGAGTTCTGACTCGTAGGACGCCTTGAGAACTTCAACGGCTGAGCGACCATCCCCCAATCCGTCCTGGGTCATCACCTGATAAGCTTTCTGAACGCGATCCCAGCGCCGATCTCGATCCATTGCGTAGTAGCGACCGCTGATGGTAACAATGCGTCCAATGCCAATTTTTTTAATGTAGTCCTCAAGCTTTTGAATCGCCTCAACCCCTTCAGTCGGTTTAGTATCACGACCATCAGTTATGGCATGAATACAGACATCGGATAGTTGTTGCTCTTTGGCGAAATCTAACAATCCAAGCAGATGGTCTAGGTGAGAATGTACTCCACCTTCCGAACACAAGCCTACGAGGTGGAGTTTCCCACCCTGACTTTTTACCTCCTGGCCGATTTGCACCAGAGCTTTATTTTGTTTTAATGTTCCATCTTCGACCGCATCGGAGATACGAACCAGCTCTTGCGGCACAACCCGCCCAGCGCCAATATTGAGGTGTCCCACTTCTGAGTTACCCATTTGACCTTCTGGTAGCCCTACAGCTTTCCCTGAAGTCCGAATTAGAGTATGGGGGTAAGCTGCCCAGAGGCTGTCCATCACGGGTGTCTCGGCGGCAGCAATGGCGTTGCCATCAGTTGGTTCGCGGTAACCCCAGCCGTCCAAGATGACTAGCACCACAGGAGACACAGGTGCTTGCGTCATAGTATTACCCTTTATTCATGCATGAATTTCTCCGCAATCATAACATTGATGCTTGCACTCGCTGCTGATATTGGCTTGATTTGCAGGGTTTTGGGCTTTTATACCTATAAACCCGCTTAGCAGAAGGGTTTGGCTAATTGATACTTGTTCATTGCTGGAAGCCCAGAAAAATCAATCTCCTTGCGCTTTAGGCGGTACGGGATCATAACCTCCTGGATGCAAGGGATGACAGCGCGAGATACGCCGAATTGACAGCCAACTACCTTGCCAAGGACCATACTCTTCAATCGCTTGGATAGCATAGCTCGAACAAGTAGGCTGAAAGCGACAGACGGGTGGAAACAGGGGAGATATTAAACTTCGGTAGCCTCTAATTAACCAAATTAGTAATCTCTTCATTCTAGGAACCAAATCTAGATACAGTGATAAATAGGTTTTAATTTCTACTGCAAGAAGTCCTTGTTTCAATCTATACCTGAGTTAGAATCCACTCCAGAGTTATGGCTCCAAATGAGTATTGTTGGGCTGGGTTTGGGAGCCATCGTACTCTTAGCGGAGATGATACATCGCCGTACTGCCACTAATTCAGAACTGGCCCGAAAGGTGGTTCACCTTGGCAGTGGTAACGTCATTTTAGTGGCTTGGTGGTTACAAATCCCAACTTGGGTAGGTGTCTCTGCTTCTATTATCGCCAGCCTGATTGCTCTGTTGTCTTATTACATCCCCTTCCTACCTGGGATTAACAGCGTTGGACGCAAAAGTTTGGGCACATTCTTTTATGCCATTAGTATTGGTGTACTCATTGCTTGGTTTTGGCCTCTGCAACAGTTTCACTTCGCTGCTATTGGTATTTTAGTGATGACGTGGGGAGACGGACTTGCTGGCTTGATTGGTCAGCGCTTTGGTCAACATCCCTATGAAATCTGGGGGATGAAGAAAAGCTGGGAAGGCTCTTTGACGATGGCTCTAACTAGCTATATTGTTAGTTTCTTGATTCTTGTCAGCGTTCAGGGCAATGTTTGGCAAACTTGGCTAGTGCCATTAGCGATCGCACTGGTCGCTACAGCGTTAGAATCTTTGTCCAAACTTGGGATTGATAATCTCACTGTTCCTCTGGGAAGTGCTGCACTCAGCTTTTACCTAAGTCAACTTTTTCCCCTTAGTGGCTGATGCCCAGCCTGTTTCTCATTTTACGCCAAATTACGTAATCTTTTCTTTCAACATTCAGCAATTTTGCTGAAGTTTCGTTACTATTAGCCTTTCTATACTCAGGGTGGCTAAGTGTTTGAGCCACTTACTCTCTCACTCAACGAACCGCCTACAGGTGGGAGTGTTTGATTCCCATAGCGACCATTAGCTTTAGTCTTTGTAGCTTAAAGCATTATTGAGATTTATGTACTATCCTGAAAACAAGTAAAAATAAGTTAATAAACACTACATATCAATAGCAGATTTACGAGTATAGCAACATCTACCGCCAGATAGACGCGTGATGACTTTCTTCAATCCTACAGAGCCAATTGTCCGCAGTAAACAAGAATCGCTCGATTATCAAGACCGTCAGGGGCTGTTACGCATTCATATCGAATTTGGCAACAAGACGTTGATTTCGTCTTTTTATACCCGAATCGATCAAGTTTTTATTCTTTGGGGACTAATCTCAGCCGTCATTTTTATCACAGCTCAATTTGCTCCTATAAGCTGGTTAATTCAAGCTGGCATTTGGACAGTACTCACGGTCTTGGGTACGAGTGGCATGGTATTTTTAACTCATTTTTGGGTCAAAGTAGAGCGCTTGCAGTGGGTACTGTATTGTTGGATCAGCCTCATGCTGGGAGGAGTAGTCCTTACAGATCTCAGTATCTTTCTAGGCTGGGGGGAAATCTTGATGCGCTTATGTCCCATGTGGTTAGGATTGAGCGCCCTGGGTTACTTTTGTACGGGGATGGGGATGCGATCGCGTGCCTTTATCCTAGCTGGGCTTGTCCATCTTCTCGGCATTGCCATCTTACCTTACGCAGGCAGCTTGCAGTTTCTCACCACAGGTATCATGATGGCTATGAGCCTCCTGATGTTTGCTGAAGTTCAGTGGGATATGCGACCTCCGATCGAGTACAACTTATTAACGCTCGAACAAAAACAGTTCAACCAAAAACAGTATCAACTTCGGCAGCTTTCCCTCTAACGGCCGGAATTTTAACAAAGCTCAATATTGATCCCTCTGGGTATTCCTCACGCTACAGGGGGGTTAATCCGCGCGGCAGCCGTCCTAGGGAGTTCTCAAAGTGCTACAGCAGTTTTTCCTCCTTGTCTGTAGTCCAACGTAACGCTTTATATCTTTTAAAGAATAAATTTTCCATTTCATGGCATTATTTTTACAGTAGTTCAGTGGGTTTATCCCACGAGACGAACAAGTCGTTATGAACCCTCTTGCTTCTAGAGCGATAGGGTCAAGTGTTATGTTCGTTAATCTATTGACGCAGATAAACGCAGTTCCATATAAATCGTACCGAGTGGGAGTTATGCCGCTGTGGCCCTTTGCTGTACGTCGGAGGAGAGCGACGTCAGATGTACAGACGGTACCAATAAAAGCTGACTAGAGACGGTGTGAAGTTTTTGTCGCTTCCTTCACCTTGTTACTACCAACGGGGGACTAAACTCCCTATCAGAGCGGTCAGAGGTAGTAGACGTCTATAAGTTGAGCTAAAGAAGAACTATAAAATAAAACCCTTGACTCGCCGTTGAGTCAGGGTTTTATTTTGCTTTAAAGCATTTACCAATTCACCCAAAAATGATGTCTGATTCCTGGTTGTGTCACCTGAGACTGACCCATGCCACTTCGGGAATAGGTAGCCAGGGGGAAGCGGCTCCTTGGAATTTATGTTTTTCTGGAGGATATACAGGCATTTAGGAGAATTTTCAAATGAAAAATGGAGATGCATTCCAGCTTCGCTCAGCTTTTCTGATGCATACGGCTTTGGTCGTTGGTTTTATGCTTACTCTTTCATTAGGGTCTGTCGCTAATTGGCTCCATACTTCAACGCTTGGCTCCGCGCTCACCCCCCTTAACTCAAGTACAGCTTTGTCACATAACAAATAAAAAAAATACTCTCGTCTGAAAATGGGTCACAGCTCAAGCGTCAGGACTCTGTGGGTCAGAGTATTGCGTTTTACTAAGCTTCTCCACATCTAATGCAGCTTAGAAAACAGTACTCCATGCCCCATGCTCACTCTCAACAAGCAAGTCAAATAGGGAATAGCTCTTCTTTCTTTGCCCTGACTTGTATTTTTAAGTGAAAAACTATTAACAAATTTATACAATTTAAAAAATTCTGAATAAATTGTTCAGGTCAACGAATTTCCTCTAGGTTCACCGAAAGGGGCGGAAAGGGGGAACTGGGAATAAGTCATGGGAAACTGGTCGATTACCCATTACCCATTACACCTGATTGACTTTTGGTAAATTCTACTATAATTAAACCAAGAACCCACTCTCAACTGGGTCTGCCTGTACCCAGATAATTTTCCTGCAACGATGAACCTAGAAGACCAGGAACTAACACTAGGCACTGAAGATTACAGTCTCTTGACTGACCTTTACCAGCTAACCATGGCAGCTTGTTATACGGGTGAAGGATTTTTCGCACGACCAGCCTCCTTTGAGCTATTTGTACGAAAATTACCCCGTGACTTTGGCTACCTGATTGCAATGGGGCTAGCACAGGCGCTGGACTACCTAGAAAAATTTTGTTTCAGCTCCAGTCAGTTGGACGCTTTACAAGCAACAGGAATTTTCAATCACGCTCCTGAACAATTCTGGTCACTGCTGGCGCAGGGACGTTTCACTGGGGATGTTTGGGCGGTGCCGGAAGGAACAGCGGTGTTTGCGTCGGAGCCGTTGTTGCGAGTAGATGCACCACTATGGCAGGCGCAGATTGTAGAAACTTACCTGTTGAATACGATTAACTATCAAACGTTAGTCGCCACACGGGCAGCACGGATGCGAGATGTTGCGGGTTCAGAGGCCAAATTATTAGAGTTTGGCACAAGGCGGGCATTTAGTCCTCAAGGCTCTCTGTGGGCTGTGCGAGCCGCGTTGGCGGCAGGGTTGGATGCAACATCCAATGTCCTAGCCGCGCTGAAGTTGGGGTGTCAGCCTAGTGGGACGATGGCTCATGCTTTGGTTATGGCGATCGCAGCAATCGAAGGTAGTGAACAGGATGCCTTTGACGCGTTCTATCGCTATTTTCCGAATTCAGTCTTGTTGATCGATACCTACGACACCCTTGCAGCGGCACAGACGTTGGCACAACGGGAACGAGCTGGGGAAATCCAAGTGGCGGGTGTGCGATTAGATTCTGGAGATTTAGCCACATTGTCTCAAAAAGTGCGATCGCTCCTCCCCCAGACCACAATCTTTGCCAGTGGCGATTTGGATGAGTATGAAATTGACCGTCTCAAAAAAGCTGGTGCTTGTATCGATGGCTATGGACTGGGAACACGTCTAGTTACAGGAACGCCTGTGAATGGAGTTTATAAGCTAGTCGAAATTGATGGCATTGCCACCATGAAGCAGTCAAATCACAAGGCCACTTATCCGGGACGCAAGCAAATTTATCGCCAAATAGCTGAGGGGAAATTGATTCAAGATCGATTGGCGCTAGCGTCGGAATCTCCTCTAGAAAATGAGCAATCTCTATTGGAATTGGTGATGAAACAAGGTCAGCGGGTGCAGCAACCAGTCTCCTTAAAGGACATCCAACAGCGTACAGCAACTTCTGTTGCCAGCCTTTCTCCTGCAACACGCCAACTCTACGAACCCACTCAATTGGTTGTAGAAGTTTCTGATGCCCTTGAGCAGCTAACCCAACTCACAAAGCAAAGACAGGCAGAGTTGAAGGGTTCGGGTTAGTAAGTTAGCCAGTTGAAAGCCCCAACCTGCAATCTGCAACCTTCAACCTCTAACCTCCATCTTCCAACTCTTTGTTATGATTAACATTGCATTATTTGGTACGAGTGCCGATCCACCCACTGCTGCCCATCAAGCCATTATCAAATGGTTATCTCATCACTATGATTACGTGGCTGTTTGGGCATCCGATAATCCATTTAAATCTCACCAGACCCCACTAGAACATCGCTCGACAATGCTGCGGTTACTGATTGAGGAAATTTCTCCGCCTCGACGGAATGTTAGTCTACATCAAGACCTCAGCAGCCCTAGAACGTTGGAAACCGTCGCTAAAGCAAGAACACATTGGGGCCCCAGTGTCAACTACACGGTCGTTATTGGTTCTGATTTAATCAGCCAGATGCCACGTTGGTATCAAATTGATAAATTGTTAAAGCAGGTGCAGTTGCTAGTGATGCCACGCTCAGGTTATGTCATAGACGAGGCGAGTCTGGAGGAGTTGCACAAACTCGGAGCAAAAATTGCGATCGCAGATATTACCGTACCAGCCGTTTCCTCTACAGCGTATCGTGAGAATGGAGACGCAAAAGTTGTAACGCCTCCCGTTGAGGACTATATCCATCAAGAACAGTTGTACGAATGCCAGAACGCGGCAACAAGCAGGTAAAACCCAACAACAAGCAAGCCAACAAAAAAGCACTGGCTGATTTTAAAGTTGGGGTTGATAATGTAATTTTTTCGGTTGATACTCAGCAAAACCGCTTACTGGTGCTATTGGTGATGCGCCAAGATGAGCCTTTTTTAGGGCAGTGGAGTCTGCCTGGGACATTGGTGCGTAATGGAGAATCGCTAGAAGATGCCGCTCATCGCATTCTGGCAGAAAAAATCCGGGTCAACAACTTGTACTTAGAGCAACTCTACACCTTTGGGGGGCCTAGTCGTGACCCACGAGAGTTGCCAGAAAGCTTTGGTGTTCGTTACTTATCCGTCAGTTACTTTGCCCTAGTGCGGTTTGAAGAAGCGGAATTAATTGCGGATGGAGTCAGTGGGATTGCCTGGTATCCCATCAAACAATTGCCAAAGCTGGCCTTTGACCATAATCAAATTTTGGAGTATGGTTATCGTCGGTTACGCAATAAGTTAGAGTACAGTCCTGTTGCCTTTGATGTGTTGCCGGAACTATTTACCTTAAGCGACCTTTATCAGTTGTACACGACTATTTTAGGAGAGAATTTTTCGGATTATTCCAATTTTCGTGCCCGTCTATTGAAGCTTGGTTTCCTATCCGATACCGGTCTTAAAGTATCACGAGGGGCTGGTCGTCCGGCGAGTTTATACCGTTTTGATGCTGAAGCATTTGCACCGTTGAAGGATAAACCTTTGGTGTTTATTTAAAAATATCTCCTGAAACAAATGGTTGGAAGCACCCCAATCAGAATCAGAACAGAAATATTGCCTCGTAGGGCGGGCATTGTGCCTGCCCCTATCCGTGATAGGCTTTTCGGTCTGTTCCATCAGCAGAGATACCAACAGGTAAAGTAGTAATCACTTCTCTGGCTTCCATATACCATTGACTTTCGTGAACGTACTTGACTGTATTGACTTCCAGTTCTCCATAAAACGCATTGTATGAGTTTTGCACTAAGCCTTTAAGGTCAGTAAAAGCTTGATAGCCAACTGGATCGAGAATCCGTCCTAAAGATATATGTCCAAGTTGAGATTGCTTTAAAGAGGCGAAGGGCATTGCTTGAATTAATTTAGTTCTTAATTCATCAAAATCCCCATAACCCTTAACGATAATTGTCCCATCCGTTGTGATTAAAAACCCTCGATAGGAGAGGGTAAAAGATGGATGGTTGCTTAGCACATTTTTCAGGATTTGGGGTACTGCTTGTAGGCAGTTACTATCAACCTCTTCATCAGGCCGTTTGATAATGAGAACTTCCCAGTGATAATTTTGAGGAATAACTTGATAAAAACGAGTGTCCGCTGGAAGTTTATTAGTTATCTGATGGATAATTTTTTGAAAGTTTTGCGTTAACTCTTGAGAAAGAGGTAGCCCAACTAAGCTTGTCCAAACTTCAAATTTCTTCGGTACAACGGGAGAACATTCTAAATCAAAAAGATGCCGCGATCGCATCAGGTCTTGTTCCCTGAAATCTGCAAGTTCCTCTAATTGGTTTTGAATTTCTTTGTATCTTAATTCCAGTTCCATAACTCAACTAAGTAAAAAGCTCCTTGCTCTAGTCAGAGAAGGAGCTTAGTATTAAATTAACTCGATGAATACCCAACGATTAATTCGATGCCTTTAAAGCTAGCGACTTGGGCTAAGTATAGGACTTACGAACTGATAAGATTTACTAAGTTTGGATAATTTTATCAGACATTATTGCCCCACGCAGGTTAGCACGACTAAAGTTGGCCTCATCAATGTGGGTCTGAGTCAGGTTCACTTGTGTCAAATTTGCTTCAGTTAAATTTGCTCCAGTCAGGGTGGCATTACAAAGATTGGCACAACTCAGATTGGCACCCATTAAGTTGGCCCCCCTCAAGTCTGCGCCGCTAAAATTGGCATAACTCAGATTGGCCTTTTTTAGCTGTGCCCCCATCAGGTTCACTCCGCTGAAGTCTCTTTGTCCTACTGAATATCGGCTTAACAGTTCGCTAGTCTTCATCGTTTTTTTGTTTAACAATTGTGAGTTCCGTTCCGGTGTTGGTTTCTAAATTGGCATTTCTTGATAACAGGAGCTACACCGCCAGTATAGTCCTCCAAAACGCATGTGACAGAGTAAGGTGTCTGAGCAGCAGGGGCAACTATGCCTAATTATCCTCGATTGCGCAAGGGCTGTACCTGTATTCTGTCGGCTGTGACGCCCTTTCAGGTGATTTAATACTTGGCCTGGCTTAGTTAAATTAACTAGCATTTTTTTAACCTTAATTAATAATAGTTTCACTATAGCAGCATTACTTGACGATAAAAATCAATTTTTGATAATATCTTTAGTTTTATTTGTGTGTTAACCTTGAATCACTACATTAGTTGAGTAGCTAGGAGCTAGAATCTACTCTTCCTACCTGATGTCAAAGAGCAATAAGAACGGTAGCAAACCACGACACTAAAGCCTGTTTGCTCTCCCTGTGTAGAAGAAAATATTCAGCTCATTCCTCTCCTTTTCTTCCTCCTCTGGGTTCTGGAGTGTCCGGAGTGGTTCATTAAAAAACACGCTTTGCAAACACATCCTACTGGAGAAAACAGGCAACTCGGTTAAGAGGCTGGACAGCAACTACTCCTCCAAAAGGACAACACTCATGTTTGAACGCTTTACAGATACAGCCATTAAGGTGATTAGGCTCTCTCAAGAGGAAGCACGTCGCTTGGGTCACAATTTTGTCGGTACAGAGCAGATCCTTTTGGGTCTGATTGGAGAAGGAAATGGTGTTGCTGCACAAGTCTTGCACTCGCTAGGCGTCACGCTCAAAGCAGCAAGGGAAGAAGTTGAAAAAATTATTGGTCGGGGTGTTGGCTTTGTCGCGGTTGAGATTCCCTTCACGCCGAGAAGTAAGCGTGTTCTTGAGTTGTCCCTGGAAGAATCTCGCTCGTTTGGGGGAAACTACATTGATACCGAACACTTACTTCTGGCTCTGCTCCGGGATGGAGAAGGCGTGGCATCAAGAGTACTCCTAAATCTGGGAATTAACTCAAAAGAAATTCGGACTAAAGTGATTGAGATGCTTTCCGATACGGCAACCGCTCAGGCTGATAGGACGCGCATCCGTGAAAAGACACCAAATCTCAATGAATGTGGCACTAACTTAACTAAACTAGCGGCACAGGGCAAGCTCGATCCCGTCGTGGGACGCCAAAAGGAAGTTGAACGAATGATTCAAATTCTGTGTCGTCGTACCAAGAACAACCCTGTATTACTCGGAGAGCCAGGTGTCGGGAAAACGGCGCTGGCGGAGGGATTAGCTCAGCGCATTGTCAATCAGGATGTTCCTGAGTGCCTTCAAGGCAAGCAAGTTCTTACCCTCGAGATCGGCTCTTTGCTGGCAGGCACCAAGTACCGGGGTGAGTTCGAGGAGCGCCTCAAGAATATCATGGAGGAAATCCGCGCTTGCCAGGATGTAATTCTGGTTATTGACGAGCTTCATACTTTGGTTGGGGCTGGAGCCGTGTCCGGTAGCATTGATGCCGCGAATATGCTAAAGCCAGCACTGGCGCGGGGCTACCTCCAGTGTATTGGCGCGACCACTCTAGATGAATACCGTCAGCATATTGAGCGCGATGCCGCCTTAGAACGTCGTTTCCAACCTGTGATGGTAAATGAACCTAGCGTGGAGGAAACGATTGAAATTTTGTATGGGTTGCGCGATCGCTACGAGCAGCACCACAAGCTTAAAATCTCAGACCTTGCCCTAGAAGCAGCGGCTAAGCTCTCAGATCGATATATCTCAGACCGCTTCTTACCCGACAAAGCGATTGACCTAATTGATGAAGCCGGTTCTCGCGTCAGGATACTCAACTCCAAAGTACCATCAGCTACCAAGAGCCTGAATAAAGAACTGCGCCAAGTTCTCAAGGATAAAGAAGATGCTGTGGCGTTGCAAGAATTTAGCAAGGCGGGAGAACTGCGATCGCGCGAAATTAGAATTCAGAAAGAGATTCAGGCAGTTGTCCTAGACGATTACTCTAACTCTACTGATGCTACGTGCGCTCCGGTGGTAGACGAAGAGGACATTGCCCACATCATTGCCTCATGGACGGGAGTACCAGTAGACAAACTGACCGAATCTGAGTCTAAAAAGCTGCTGGTGATGGAAGATACTCTACATACTCGGCTCATCGGTCAACAAGAAGCCGTCAAGGCAATTGCACGGGCAATTCGTCGTGCTCGCGTTGGCATCAGTAACCCTCATCGACCGATTGCCAGTTTTATCTTCTCTGGTCCCACCGGTGTGGGGAAGACCGAACTCGCTAAGTCACTAGCCGCTTACTTATTCGGGTCTCAATCAGCGATGATTCGGTTGGATATGTCCGAATACATGGAGCGTCACACCGTCTCCAAGCTCATCGGTTCTCCTCCTGGTTATGTGGGTTTCAACGAAGGGGGACAACTAACCGAAGCCGTTCGCCGTCGTCCCTATACGGTGGTACTGCTGGACGAAATTGAAAAAGCACACCCCGATATATTTAACCTGCTGCTGCAAATCCTGGAAGACGGTCGTTTAACGGATACAAAGGGTCGTACCGTAGACTTTAGGAACACGTTGTTGATTATGACCTCCAACGTCGGTTCTAAGGTGATTGAGAAAGGTGGTAGCGGTCTTGGTTTTGATTTCGCTGACAATCAAGCTGACTCTCACTACAGATGCATGAGTTCTTTAGTGAATGAAGAACTTAAAGCTTACTTCCGTCCAGAGTTCCTCAACCGTCTCGATGAAATTATTGTCTTCCGGCAGCTGACCAAGGATGAAGTTAAACAAATTGCCTCCATCCTTTTAGGCGAAGTGTGCAGTCGTTTAACTGAGCAAGGAATGACTCTGGAAGTCACTGAACGCTTTAAAGACCGCTTGGTGGAAGAAGGCTATGACCCCAGTTATGGAGCGCGTCCTTTGCGTCGGGCTATCAGCCGCCTGTTGGAAGACTGCCTTGCCGAGGAAATCCTAAGTGGTCGTATCCAAAGTGGAGATACAGTTGTTGTTGATGTAGACGACGAGGGTCAAATTAAAGTCCTGCAAGGCGATAAGCGAGAGTTACTACCTCCATCAGGATTGACAGTATAAAGAGTTCAACCGTTTATTCTCACGATAAAATAGGGTTCACACACAAGTCAGAGGAGAGAAATTTTCATCAGGCTCGTTAGGCGTCCAGCGCATGGGCGTCTTATTAAAAAGTTCAGATGAGATAACTACTAGCTATCCGAGAGTACCGCTTGCACTTGAGCTAAGCGTGATTCGAGGGGGGTTATTATCCTTTAATGGCGTGGATTCAGCTTTAATATTGGCAATTTAATTTTACCCAATCAGTCAGTTTATTCACCTAAAGTTTAGAAGAAAAAAGAAGGAAGTGTCGGAAAACATAGGAAATCAGGAAGATTTTAGCAGTGATTAATTGATGAGTATAAAAAAGCTTAAATGTTTCTGCAAGATAAGCGCAGGGAGAAGTCTAATAACACCAGATGTCCTTTCCAGGCAAGTGAATAGCAAAAGGGTATAACCGCTACTAAATGGCTATGCAGAATTTTCTGGACTACTACGAACGTTTAGGAGTAGAAAGAGATACTTCTATTGAAGAAATTAAGAGAGTTTATCGGAGACTGGCGCGGCAGTATCATCCAGATTTGAATCCTCAAAACAAAGCGGCAGAGGAGAAATTCAAGGAAATCAGTGAGGCTTACCAAGTCCTCTCTAACCCAAATAGTCGGGCGCAATATGACCAATTTGGTCGGTACTCGAACCTCGGCGAATTTCAGGGAAGGCCAAGTAGGCAATTGCCCAGTCAGCAGAAACATCGGGGCTATTGTGACGACAGTGATTACATCTCAACAGATGCAGTCGATTTCGGCTCGTTCACCTACTTTAATAGCTTTTTTGATCGATTGGTGGGGCTGGGTTCTAGTAGCCAAAAAGGCAGTGGCGGAAAAGCGCCTGCTTCAAGTACACGCGATCATTTTCGCCCCGGTACCACGAAAACCAGCTACACCGTTACTTCTCGTGCCAGTCACCGAGATATGGAAGTGCGGCTGAGAATTTCTTTATCTAAAGCCTATGCGGGCGGGTATGCGCGGATTCGTTTGTCAGATGGGCGATCGCTTGAAGTCAATATGCCCACTGCGATCGTAACCGACCAGCGCATCTGCTTCAAAGGTGTAGGCTGGGGCGGCAGCAACCTGTACCTGAAAATTACGGTCGAACCCCATCCGTTTTGGAAGTTAGTCGGAAGTGATATTCACTGCCAACTGCCGATTACTCCCAGTGAGGCAGTCTTAGGAGAAGCAGTAGAAGTGCCAACCCTCAATGGAAGGGTGAAAATAACTCTGCCGCAGGGAGTGAAATCGGGTCAATGCCTACGTCTTGCAAGCCTTGGTTACCCCGACAGCAATGGCAGACGCGGCGACATGGTGGTTGAGATCCAAATTGTAGTTCCCAGAAATCCTAGTAGCCAGGAACGCGAACTCTACGAACAGTTGCGGCAGAGCGAAAACTTCAACCCCCGCGCTGATTTACCTGTGCTAGAGGAAGTCTGAACCAGTTGTTGAGAGCTGTTTTGACATCTGGAGAGCAATCGAGCTGTTGCGCTCCCTGGAAGAACATTAATGCTCCAACTCTTCAGCCCATAGGCAGCAGGAGAATGATTATCACCATGCGGCTTAACCGATTAGAAACCCGAGGAAAACATCTGATTTTCAGCGGTTACGCCCAGATTGAACGCATCCCCGCTAGCGCCTAGTTGAAGAGGTGAATGGGGCATCAGGCCCAATTAGGAAATCCAGGAGCAAGAAAAGATAGATTAAGGTTTTTTCTCTTCAGGATTTATGGGATTTATAAAGCTTGATTGGTTGATGACTTCCAACAATTCATCTTGTTTTTGACGTTCTTTTTTATCTATAAATTCTATTAATTCCTCAAGCCTTTTAGAGTCTGCGTGCATTATATCTCCTCTCCGCTTCTCAATTTCCTGTACAATTGATTTCCATTTCTGAAGGTTTTTTAGTTCAGCTTCTTTGATGGCTTCTATGGTTTTTGTCTGGTTTTGTTTCGTTATTTCCTCAATTTCTCGGAGGTGGGGCTCGGAGGATTGTTTTAAGGCTTCTATCGTTTGCTTGAATCCGCCTAGGGCAGCTTGATACGTTTTTTCCAAAGTTTTTTCGGATTCTCGTATGATTGTTTCCAAAATATTTTCAAAATTTTGATTTTCAGACATTTAGTATACTCGATAGATAATGGAGATAAAACTGAGAAATTTCTCTGATTAAAAATCAGTTTTTTCCTCTCCGAAACTAGGTTGCCTTCACCTTTCTTAAGGAAGAGTAGTCAACCGTTAATAATCATGCGGGTAAACGATCTTCCTCTACTTTGACGAGCCGATAACACTCGCAGCTGACCGCTTCCAAACCTTCACGATCAATGATAATCATCTGACCCCGACTATAGCGAATCAGCCCCGCCTTTTGCAGCATCCCAGCCACCACCGTGATACTGGCGCGGCGCACCCCCAACATTTGGGAGAGGAAGTCATGGGTGATCGGAAACTGGTCTGACTGCACGCGATCGCACGTCATCAGTAGCCATCGGCAGCAGCGCTCTTCCACACAGTGGTGAGAGTTGCAGGCAGCCGATTGCGAAATCTGGAACATCAGCGCGTGCGTGTAGCGCAGCAGCAGGCTGCAAAGCGGACTATCAGAGTTGACCCAGTCTTTGAATACATCCGCCTTCATCCTTATAGCCTCGCCTGGAACCTGCACAATTGCCTTGAAGGGTGTTGCCTCGATTCCTAAGAAAACCGAGAGACCAACCATGCCTTCATTGCCCACCAGGCCCACTTCGGCTAGGGTGTGCTCTTCCACGATGGTGAGCAGAGAAATTACGGCATTAATGGGGAAATAGATGTACTCGATCAGTTCTCTGAACTCGTAGAGGACTTCCTTGAAAGGCAGCGAGACCCTTTCCAAGTTGGGTTCTAGACGTGCTTTGAACTCACTGGGCAGAGCAGCCAAAAGCCGATTTTCAATCGGCATACGGGGGGATTTGGATAAGGACATCAGACACTCCTTGAGCCAGTTGTGTTTAAAAAAGACAACTGACGGCACAAGGGGCGGTTTAAAGGTTCCGCTTCCGATGTCAAAAGGTGAATCTTCTAAAGAACAAGCTCTACGGCTAGTTGCTCATACAACAACTCTAACAAAGTTTCTTAGTACGTTGACGTACAGAAGTGTTATGCTTAAACGTGAGTACGGTAACGTACCTAAAAATCCAAATCGCTGCCGCCTTGGAGGCGCAGGTAGGCAAAAACCCGGCATCAGCAAAGCTCTGAAGATTTGACTGAGTTCCACAGGTACAGCGCCCTCTTTTACATCCGCAACTCCGTCTTCCCTGTATCACGGACTTCGGGTTCTCACTCATAGTGGCGCTCACTAGCAAGATTAGGTGGGCATTGAGCCTTAAACCGCGTTTGTCTAACTTGCCCCCGACTCTCCGGTGACTAAAGTTTTATCGCGTTCCCAAAGGGTAAATTGGCAGCTTTCGCGGTACTCAGTTGAAACTCGCCCTTCGTACACAAGCAAGTCTTGCACCTTCTCTCGAACGATTCAGGTAGAAAGCCGTGGTGGATGAACGACATTCACTGTGACGCTTGACGACTTTCGCGCTTACAAAGATTTAGTAGAGACGAAACACTTATAAAATCCTGTGATTGCTTGCCGTTTAGAAATGTCGCCTCCCTAACCTCCTCATCTCCATCGGAGATGAGGAGGTTACTGAAAACAAATTTCCTTTTTTAAAGGAATTATCAATATGACTTTTTTAAATTCTGTTCTTAATGATTCTCCGGAAAAAATCCTCTGCATCTACAGCGCTTTTCAGGTGAGCGAGGTACAGAGATACCCGACTTCTTGGAGAAGTCGGGTATCTTGCTTGGATATACTGTACTTCATCAACCTGAAATATGCTGTATATCAACTACAGTCGCAAAATTCAAATTATCCGGACTCTTCTAAATTCGCCTTGGGAGCGAGTCGTTTTTCCGGGACAGCGTTTGTTGTTTGAAGCCCTGCCGTCAGACAAATTGGAAATCAAAACCCATAAAGAAATTAGCGTCCTCATCCCTTGCTATAAGCTGCGTGTTAATGAGAAATCTAGTTCAAGCCAATCTCTCTTTGTGACTCCTTACACCTGATAATAAGCTTTAAAAAATTAAGGTTTTTGGGCCGTAAAAATTTAAAAATTCTTTTGCCATCTAACCAGGAAAAATCATTCTAATTTGAGTTCAAGAGTCTACCAAAAGGACTCGCGAAGAATGGACAGAAAAAGTTGGGAAAATAATCAAGGATGTTTTGCGTGTTATTTGGAGAAGATGGGAATGGCTTGGTGGGTCGAAATTATCACCCAAGAGCCTCAGTGTATCTACTACTTTGGTCCTTTTGCAAGAGCCAGCGAAGCGAAACTTTTATTAGGGGGTTACATTGATGATTTAGAAGAGGAAGGAGCGCAAGTAATTGCCATCGATATCAAGCGGGGTCAGCCAAGCAATTTAACAATCATTGAGGATGAATTGGGAGGAAGTTTTGAGGGTAACCTATCGCTAGGTATCTCTAGCTTTGTTCAAGCTTGGCTCCGGTAAGGCAGGTTGGGACTTGTTAGTAAATTCTTAAAAATCACCTCGCTTTTGAAGCACATTTCTATCTAAAGATTAGTGAACTTCACGATTAAAAGCTGTGTAATAAAGGTGTTGTAATTCCTGCAAGAATTTCTTGATTTTAGTTTTTAGACAAAACCATCAAGTTAAAGTAAATCTAAGGCAATAACTGAAAGATAACAGGTGTTTTACTAAAACGTTTTGATCTAACTAACTTATACAAATGAGCATGAGCGCTAAATCACCAAAAATATATACTCTCCACACTTATTTATTAGGGACATCTTAAATGCTGACAATCAAAGCTTTTGTTCAAGCTCTCAATACTTTTCACTGGAAAACTGATTACAAGCAGTTTTGTCAGATATTAAACATGGATGAAGGCCAATACAGCTTGGAGAAATACAAGCAGTTTGAAACTCTGTGCAAAGCCCTGAACGAGTTCGATATCGATTCACTAGCCAAACTTGTTGAGGCTGGAACTAGAGCTGATCGCAAATGAGCGATCGCTAATCACTCATCAGGAAAAAATACAGCTTTATAAAAGTTTTTTATTAAGAGGAACGGAAATGGATGCTACTGAAATGTTGAGGCTATATGCAGCCGGGAGAAGGGATTTCCAGGAGACTAATCTGAGTGACGCACGCTTAAATGGTGTCAACTTGAGTGGAATTAACCTCAGTGGTGTCACTCTCATTGGAGCTTCATACAAAGCCATCCTGGATGAAACCGATTTAACGAGTACCTGCATGACACCACAATGCCAAATGGCATAATCCATCTCTGAAACTGTCAGCGCTGGGATTATCTCTCCAAGGTCGCATACTTTCAGTGAATACAATCTGAAATTTGCGCTTGTAAGGATATAGCTCTTTTTTTGCAAAAGTAACTTTCCTCAATTGAATGTTACTAAAAGCTATTGAGACTAACGATGAATGTTCCAGAGTCTGATTCTCTTAATCAACCCGATGAACTGTTAAGACCAACAGCAACAGAGTGGGCTACCAAACTTCAAACTGCTTATAACTGGGCAGAAGTCTTGACGCAAGTCAGCAAACTAAGAGCAGATTTCAGAGACCAGGTTTGGGGATTTTGGGAACTTTCCGTATTTGGAGAAACTGATTTTCCCTATCAGGCAAAGACAGAAGAGAGCGCGAAGCAACCAACGGGTGCAGAGATACGGGATGACTGCTCTGGGGACACACAGAGCGCTACCTGGAAGTAACCGCATGCACCTTGAATGATTCACAGCATATTTAGGAAAGATTTATGACAACACAAGCAACTATTGCTGAAGGCAAGCATCGCCTTGCTCTCAGTTGGCCGACTGTTGCCTTTATGGGTGCAGTTCACGCTTTGGCTCTTTTGGCTCCCTGGTTTTTTTC
>DATNPV010000218.1:0-55080 GCA_036703055.1 Waterburya sp. | reverse complement strand
TGAGTCCGGGATTGTTGCGCGTCAATGCAGATAAGAGTGCGAATCCGGATAAGACATTCCAGACGGGCGGAGCAAACTACCAACTTACAGCAGGTGATTTCCCATTCCACAAGCTAAACAACCCAAATGACCGCACTTCAGGAGTTGCCAAGGACAGTAATGACATCGTCTCCTCGCAGGGAGTTTTCAATTCCGAGTTCAAGGACGTTGTGCCTGGCAATTCTCAGGACGTAGTAGAGTACAAGGCTGATACGGACGGATTCAGAGTAGGCAATACGAACGTCCGCCGAGTGGAACCCCGCAACACCCCGACCGTAATTAATGCGGTTTACAACTACCGCCAATTTTGGGACGGACGAGCCATGAATGTGTTTAACGGGGTGAATCCGTTTGGGACAAGAGACCTCAATGCCAAACTCTACAAGGCAAGAAACCCAGCTCAACTCAACGAGGTTACAGTCAGGCTCGAGAATTCAAGCCTTGCTTCGCAGGCCGTAGGGCCGCCCTTGAGTTCTTTTGAGATGTCTGCTGATGGGCGCACCTTCCAAGAAATCGGCGACAAGGTGGGACCAAGCGATGTCCATCAACTCAAGAGTACTGGCAAGGGCAAGAAGCTTCCTAGAAAGGCGGCAAAGAAGATACTTGCCCTCAGGCCGCTCGGAAAGCAGACTGTGCATCCTGAGGACAGCGTCTTAGGTACAGACAGCAGATACCCGCAACAGGGACTCAAGACGAATACTTACCAACAGCTGATCCAAACGGCCTTCAAGGACGAGTGGTGGAAGTCTAATCGAATCATTCAGATCAACTCTGACGGTAGCCGAACCATTACCAACAAACCGGATAACAATTTGACTACTCAAGATTACACGTTGATGGAGTACAACTTCCCGCTCTTGTTTGGGCTGGCGATTCAGATGTACGAGTCAACGCTGGTATCTGATAATGCACCTTACGACCAGTTCCAAGAAGGAAATACGAACGCCCTTACTCAGCAGCAGAAGGACGGTGTCACCGTTTTTTTGAACAGCGGTTGCATCTTCTGTCATAGTGGGCCGGAATTCACAGCGGCTTCGGTTTCCAACGTGAAGAAAAATGGGCGACTGACACGCATACCTGGGACAAATATTGTTGAAGACACTGGCTTCTTCAAGATTGGTGTCAGGCCAGAGTTGGAAGACATCGGCGTGGGTGGCAACGACCCGGTGAAGCCTACATCGCGTCCGCTCTCAGAGGCAAGGCTAGCTCAGCAGGGAAGTTTCCAGCAGGTTTTCGGCCAAGCCCCAAATATCGCGGTCGGTGCCAACGATACAGTGTCTGCGGACGGAAACTTTAAGGCACCCACCCTCCGCAATGTCGAGCTAACTGCTCCCTTCATGCACAATGGGGGAATGTTGACCCTTCGGCACGTAGTCGATTTCTACAGTCGGGGTGCAGGGGACGACTCAGCGACGCCTCGTCTTCCAGTGCTTAACCTGTCCGATGCTCAAAAAGAGGCGCTAGTTGCCTTCCTGAAGAGCCTCACTGACGAGCGAGTTCGCTACGAAAGAGCACCCTTTGACCACCCGCAGTTGTTCGTCCCGAATGGACATCCAGAGAACCAGACATCCGTTACTGATGACGGCACCGGAAAAGCCAAAGATGCCTTATTGGAGATTCCTGCCGTGGGTCGTAACGGGAGAAGTACTCCCCCAGCCAACTTCCTGGAAGCCTCGGCAGCTCCGGTTGCTGCACCATCGGCCCCGGCTCCTGGTGCGGGCTACACCCAAGCAGACTGCCCTCCTGGAAGAACGTTCATACCTTTAAATGGAGGTTACATTTGCCAGTAAGTGCAGGATACAGAGGGTAGTACCTGCGGGTAATTCCCATTTGATGCTCTAGATTTAACGGCAAAGAAAGTAGAGGGTAAGGGATAAGGGTAAAGTAGATTTCCCCTCAGCCCTTACCCTTTGCAAATCATAGGCAACTTGGCAAATGCGAAATGGAATACTGAAACTCTAAACTTCAATACATCCAATACAAATCAAACAGAAGAAACCCTTGTAGTAGTACAAAGTATAATTGACTTCAAGTAAACTAAGAACTAGGTGTCTCCCTTTCAGCAATGCCATGTTCGGTGATTTCACTCTCGGTAATTAGCGCATCCTGTGGAGGAGAATCTATTATATTTCTGTGCCAATTGTTAAGAACATCTTTGACTAAAACTTCGTTCAACCAAATTTTGGAAACAATAACTAGCGGTACAGACAGAAATACGCCTAAAAAACCAAAAAAACTACCAAAAACTATCACCGATAATAGGGTAAATGCTGGCAGCAAAGATACCTGTTGTCTCATCACAATGGGCACTAAGAGATAAGCCTCAAACTGTTGAATCAAGAAGTACAGAATGAGTACCGCAACGGCTTTCCACGGAGCATCAAGTAGGGCCACAGCCATCGGTGGTATCAAACTCAAAATGGGGCCAATATTAGGAATAAACTCAAATAAACCCGCTAAGATAGCATTAGCTAACGCTAGTGGCACCCGCAAAATTACCAAGCCAATAAAGCTCACCACACCAATGGCTGCCATATTAATGAGAGTGGCACTCATCCAGCCAACTAAATTGGTTTCACACTCATCAATAATCTCACTGGCACGCCGTCGATAAAAGGCGGGAAATAATAAGATAAAACCCCGTCGATAGGGTGTGGGGTTTGCCAACAACATGATAGTCAGAATGATGACTAGCAATACGTTAAGGATAATAGCCAGCAAATCGGAGAACCAGTTATAGGCATTGCCTAATAGCTGAGTTACTATCGGTTGAAGCCTAGGGATGAAATTACCCAAGTTACGGACATCTAAGAGTTGCGCTGGAACCCAAGCTTGCAGCGAGTTTAACGAGTTTCGCAGCCGTTGTAACAGGTTGGGTACGAGGGCAATCAATTGTTCCAATTGCTGAGCAAAGGACGGGCCAATCAAGGCCAAAAGCACAACTACAATTCCCAGTAGGGTAATAACGGTTAGTGCAATAGCAATGCCTCGCTTGAGTCCTCGTCGCTGAAGCCAGCGTACGACTCGGTTCAAGACAACGGCAAAGACAACCGCGGCAAAGACCAGCAGAAGAATTTGCCGGATTGTCCACAAAATGTAGAGAGAAACTGCAAAGGCCAGTAAGCCTATCAATTTCCCTAAATTCACAGCGTTGCCTCCGTTTTCTGACTATTTCATGTAATTTTTTGAATTTAATCGTCTTCAGTCTATTATGTCATCCCTCCGAAGGGCGTTCTCTAGGTAGCCAGAATGTAGGGTGGGCACTGTCTACAAGAATTTAAAACGAACAGCCGAGTTGCAAACACCAGGCGTTCTGGTTGCTGCTTGCACGCAGGCTGTTAAGCTGAGTGCAGTAGAGCCTGTAGTTGATTATATTGGGCAAAGTATTGAGACAACAGTTCAGAGGGAAAAGATGAATGACGCCGTACGCGATGTGGAATTACTAGCGAACTCCCCATCGGAGAATCGGGAGACGTTACCCGACTACGAGATTCGTCGTTTGGGTGAAAGAGCGGAGGAATATTTGGGAGCGCCACCACCTTGGGAAGTGGTGGGGTATGCCCCCACCCGTCAGTATGCGTGTATCATCGCTGAGGCATTGAACCGCCAGCACGGATGGGAGGTAGAGGTGTGGGTGTTGAGGAATAACGTTGAGCCTGACACAGGAACCGAGTTGCCAGCGCCGATGCGGACAGACCGATTTGAGGAGTCAGAAGTATAGGGGACGAGGTTAAAGTTAGTCTCCATTGGCTGAAGGATTCCGGGGTGTTCAATAAGCATCTTGGGAGGAAAGATAGCTACCGTTCATCCCAAGACTCAACCCGCTTAATACAGTGTGCTAATTTTTCAGCCACCGCCTTAACATGGGGCACCCTTAAACAATTGAGATGATGACCGGGAATTGGACAAATCTCTACTTCTTTTAGACTTAAATCTTTCCAACCCCAAGATATATCTTTCTGATTAACTACCAAGTGTTGGTTAGTCTGAAAAAGGGTAATTTTGCCCGGATAACCTTTCGGCACATAGTTGAGCAATGCTTCGTTGTTAGCCCACATGACAGGCAGTAGGTGGCGCAAAATTGGCTGTCGAAGCTTCATCAGTTTCAACTCTTGCCGCATCACTTTAGTCCCCAGCGATGACCTCATAAGGGAAGACAATTTGTCGAAAGTCCAAGCTCCTTTTTCTGGAGCTTTTTTAGGTTGATTGGTTGCAGTTGCTAGATAAAAGTAATCGTAAACATAGGGCCAGATGTATCGCGTCGATACAGTGAGCAAAATTTTGGACAGTAGGAGGAAATTCGCGATTTTGTTACCAGACAGTGGAGGCGTATCTAGTATCGCTAGTAGGGCAACCTTTTGACCCTTTTGTTGTAGCTGTTGCGCCATTTCAAAAGCCACATGGGCACCAAAAGACCAACCTCCCAAAAGATATGGCCCTTGTGGCTGAACCGCCTGCATTGCCTCAATGTAGTGCGCCGCCATATCCTCAATTCGGGTTAAGGGTTTCCCTTCCCCCGCTAGACCAAATGATTGCAGTCCGTAAAAGGGTTGATCGTTGCCTAGAAAATAAGTCAACTCATAATAGGGGAAGGCTACTCCTGCAATAGGATGGACGCAGAAAAAAGGTGGCTTGCTTCCCTGAGGCTGAAGGGCAATTAAGCAGGGGGATGGCTTGCCTTCCTTGGAGTCTGTTGTGGCATTATGATTCATTGCCTCCCTTACCTGGTTGGTCAGTTGAGTAATGCTGGCACCACCGGGAAAGCTGACTACAGGGATATTTACCCCCAATTCTTTGGCAATCCAGTTCGTGAGTTCAACTGCCATTAAGGAGTCAAATCCGAGATTGGTTAGTGAAGTATCGAGGTTGACGCCAGAGAGAGAAATTCCCAAGATACTGGCTACTTTCTCATGAAGCCGAGACTCCCACCCATGCTGTAAATTATCCGGTGCTGCTGCTACGATGCGATCGCCAATTACACTCTCCTCAACTTCCCTAGCAGCAGACTCTCGCTTCGAGGTAGTCTGCGATAGTTCGGAAAACTCCCTTACGTCTTTTGCCAATAACTGAGACTGAGCAACTAAGACATTTTGACCCAAAATTTCTGTAGGCAATCCAGAACTCGGTAAAACCAACACTCGCTCAAATCCACAATCACTTAGTACTGACTCCCACTGTGCCTGAGATAAAAGCGGATTGTCCCCTCGCCTGTTGTCATCAAACCTCTGCCAACCCTCGATTAATCCAACGGTAATGTCAAACCAAGATTGAGGATTAGTCACTTCCACCATGACGAGTAAACCACCAGGCGCGAGTAGAGAGCGAACATTCTCCAAGGTTTCTTCTATATCGCGAGTCGCGTGCAATACGTTGACGGCGACAACCACATCGAAGCTGTGGATCTGGTAGCCTTGATTTTGAGGATTCTGCTCGATATCCAACAGACCATAGCGGACAAATGGATAGGTCTTAAATTTCTGCTTGGCTTTTTCTAAGAAAAGGTCTGAAACATCAGTAAACCAATAGCTTGTCCGCTCGTTTGGCAAGATTGGCAGCAAGGAAGAGGTGGTGCCTCCCGTTCCGCCTCCAACTTCGAGAATCCGCAGCGACTTGTCTTGGGACTGAGTTTTGACGACTGCCTCCAAAACGCTCCTAGCGATATTGTTGAAATAGCGAGTTTCAGGCGCTTGCTGATAGAGGTAGTCTGCGAATTCAAAGGAACCGCCTGGAAACAACAACTCTAATGGATGCCCCCTGCCCACCAAAACGTCGGCTAGGTTTTCCCCACAGCGCTGTATAAAATTGATTAACTGTGGAGCATTTTGCGATCGCTCTCTGGCTTGCTGCAAACATGAATTTACAGATACTTTGGGCAGCGGATATCGATTGACAAAGACTTGCTTTTCTTGCTGCAATATGCTCTCTCTTACCAATCGCTCCAGCCACTTCGATAGTAGTTTTCCATAGGTCGGTAAGATATTGAACCCAGACAACAACGTTTCTACTGAATGCCTTTCGCCAAGTTGGTGATAAATGCCCAAGTTTCGCAAGGCAAGGATAATATATTGAGTGGTCAACGAGTCATAAGACTCTAACTTGGCTCGATAGCTGTGGAGTTCCAAATCAAATGGCCCCTGCTGGGCTTGGTAGCTACTCGCTGCCACGACAGTTTCCCAACGCAGAGATGCTTCTGACTTCTCTTCTCTGGGCAAGTCTTGCACCCTGTCAAACCAGTAGCGCGATCGCACAAACGGATAAGTCGGCAATTGCAGACGATGACGGACATACCCCCGGTCAAAACCCGACCAATCTATCGGTACCCCACTCACGTACAACACTGCACAACTCTGGAGCATTTGCTGCCAATCTGAGTGTCCTTGACGCAGACTCGGTAACCACTGTCCTTCTGATTCTGGCAAACAGTGGCGGCCCATACCCAGTAAAGTTGGCTTGGAACCGCATTCCACAAAAAGTTTATAACCCTCACGATGTAACGTTTCCATACCAGCAGCAAATTTGACTGGCTGCCGGATATGACGACACCAATAGTCGGGGGTAGCGATTTCATCGGTAGCCGGCTCCCCGGTAAGATTGGAAATTAGCTTTATTTTTGGAGAAGAGTAGGTAATTTCCCTCGCCACCTGCTCAAACTCTGCCAGTATGGGTTCCATCAACGGGGAATGAAAAGCACGAGAGACGTTCAACGGTTTCGTCTGCACCCCGCTTGCTGATAGAGATGCGATCGCTTCTCCCACTGCCTTACACTCTCCGGAAATCACGATATTCTCCGGAGCGTTAATCGCGGCAATTGCAACCTGCTGAGCATAAGGTTGAATCGCATCCCGAACGCAGGCATAATCTGCAAATACTGCCACCATCTCCCCATCTGGAGACAAGGCTTGCATTAAACGTCCCCGATGAGCAATCAACTTCAGTCCCTCTTCTAGACTGAATACCCCAGCAACACAAGCCGCCACATATTCCCCGACACTATGACCCATCACGGCTGCGGGTTCTACACCCCAGGACTTCCATAATTCAAATAGGGCATATTCAAGAGCAAATAATGCAGGTTGAGTATAGGCAGTTTCATCCAATTTGGAATTTTGGCTCCCCCCCTTACTAAGGGGGGATAAGGGGGGGTTAGATTTTAAATTAATTGATGGATTGTCTGGATACAGGACTGATAGCAACGGCTGTTCCAGATAAGGACGCAGAATTTCATCACAGCGATTCAGGCTTTCCCGGAAAGTCGGTTGGGTTTCGTAAAGCTGACGTCCCATACCCACATATTGCGACCCTTGACCCGTAAACAAGAATACTACTTCCGCCTGACCAGAGCCTATCTCCAAACTACCGTACTGGCGAAAAACTTCCCCACTCTCTTTCTCTCTTTTTAAAATTCCCTCCTCTGCGCCCTGTGTGCCTCTGTGGTTTGTTAAAAACAGACCTTGCAAACCCCCCCTAAATTCATCACCAGCTTCCTGCCCAGCACTTACCCTACGAAGCCCCTCCAGCAGTTCCACCGAATCCGAAGCCATCACACACAGCCGATGGTCAAAATGCACACGTCCCGTATTCGCCGTAAAGCAAACATCCGCCAGCGATACCTCTCGATGAGCTATCAAAAAATCTTGATAGCGCTGTACCAGTTCTTGCAGAGCCTGCTCATTTTTAGCTGAGAGAGTTAGCAGGTGAACGGTGCGATCGCTTTCCTGAGAATATTGAAGCATCGGGGAACTTGTACTCCAAACACTCCCCCTCTCCTCACAGGGAGCCTCTTCCAGAATGACATGAGCATTCGTGCCACCGATACCTAAAGAATTAACACCAGCGCGACGGGGTATTCCCTCTGTTTTCCACTCCGATAACTTGGTATTGACGTAAAAGGGGCTATTGGCAAAATCAATCTTGGGATTAGGGGTTGCAAAATGCAAACTAGGCGGCAGCAACTTATGGTATAATGCCAGAGCCGTTTTGATGAAACCGACTATACCAGATGCAATCTGGAGATGTCCGACGTTGGTTTTTACCGAACCAACAGCACAAAAATTCTTCTTCTCGCTACTACTACTACGAAACGCTTGTGTCAACCCCTCAATTTCAATCGGGTCGCCCAAGACTGTTCCAGTACCGTGAGTTTCCACATAGGTAATCGTCTCCGCTGCGACCCCAGCCATTGCCATTGCCTCAGTTGCAACAGATGCCTGACCATCTCCCTTGGGAGCCGTGTAGCCAACTTTCGTGGCACCATCGTTATTGATGGCCGAGCCTTTGATCACAGCATAAATGCGATCGCCATCCCTCATTGCCTCTTCCAGTCGCTTCAGCACAACCAATCCAACACCACTGCCGAAAATCGTCCCCCTAGCATCAGCATCAAAAGCGCGACAATGCCCATCTGGCGAGACAATCATGCCGTCTTGATACAAATGACCAATCTTTTGCGGCACCTGCACGGAAACGCCGCCAGCCAAAACCATGTCGCATTCGCCATTCAGCAAACTTTGGCAAGCCATGTGAATTGCCACCAAGGACGTTGAACAAGCGGTTTGGACGTTAACGCTTGGGCCAGTAAGATTGAGCTTGTAAGAAACCTTTGTGGTCAAATAGTCTTTATCATTGGCAATCATCATTTGCAAACCGCCCATCGAATCCACTGTTGCGACTCGCAAATCGTCGTTAGCATCCAGCTGATGGCGGTTAGGAAAAATGTTGTTGAGCCAATAGGTGTTCGTACTCGCTCCGGCGTACAGACCGATCGCACCCGAGTAGGTGAGAGGATTGTAACCCGCATCTTCGAGGCTTTCCCAAGCACACTCATGCAAAAGACGCTGTTGCGGGTCCATTAATTGGGCTTCCCTGGCACTATAGCCGAAGAATTCAGCGTCAAATGACTCTACATCGGAAAGGATGGGGCTGGCTTTGACATAGTTAGGGTTGTTCAGCAGCGCTGGATTTACCCCTGATTCCAGAAGTTCTTCATCGGTGAAAAAGCTAATGGATTCAACACCCTCTCGCAAGTTCTGCCAAAACTGTTCGATATTGTCTGCCCCTGGAAACCGACAGGACATACCGATTACAGCTACGTCGGCATTACCCACAGCTTGGCGCTGGGTGCGGTGTTTTGCCCGTTCTTGACCGATCTGGGCGGCAGTTTTTTCCGTTGATTCCTGACTTAAGTATTTTGCTAAAGCATGTATGGTTGGGTATTTAAATAGGTCTACAATAGACAGCGTTTGTCCAAAGTATTCCTGCAATTTACTTTGAGCCTGCATTAATAGCAGGGAATGTCCACCTAACTCGAAGAAATTATCATCAATTCCTACCTTTTCCAGACCGAGCACCTCTTGCCAGATTTGGGCAATTTGACGTTCAATCTCCGTCTTCGGTAACACTACGGCATCAGAGTTGGTTGTAATGCTGAGCTGTTGGAGAATGTCGTTGAACTCACCTGCTTCAAAGCGTTTTTTCAGTTGCGATCGCTGAATCTTCCCAATCTCAGTTTTAGGAATGGCTTCTTTTTCAACCGGAATCAGATAAGCCGGATTTACCCCAAAGTTGCGAACAATGCGGGAACGGATGTCCTTAATTAGCGCAGCTAAGCGGTTAGGCTCGGAAATAGGAGTATGGAAAAAGATTGCTAAGCGATCGGTGTCACTACCCGGTTCGCGGACAGCACAGGCAGCGGTATAAGAGATTTCTATCCCCTCAACTTCTTCCACCACAGCTTCAATTTCATAGCTGTAGTAATTGACACCATTGATAATAATGACATCCTTCGCCCGACCTGTCAGAGTTAGTTTCCCCTGATGCAGAAACCCTAAATCGCCCGTGTTAAACCAACCGTCCTCTGTAAAAACGTCCCGGTTGCGTTGTGAGTGGTAATAGCCAGAGGTAACTGAAAGTCCCTTAACCTGCAAACGACCGATTATCCCCTCCTCAACAATTTGCTCATTGTCATCCACAATGCGGAGGGAAGCGCCAGGAATGGGAGCGCCTAAGTCTACAAATGAGTCTTCATTTGATGCAGATTCTAAAGAAAAACTGTTAGACCAAGTAATGCCTGAGGATGTTTCAGACATCCCAAATGCTGGGTGAATCGCTGTGGATGGCAACCCATGAGGGACAAGCAGCTCTAAAAACCGCCTTGCTGTTTTGGCGACAATGGATTCCCCGGCGTTTACGAGAAATCGCATTGAGGATAAATCCCAGCGTCGTTGGCGAATAGATTGGGCACGTTCATTAATCAGGCTAAAAGCGAAGTTGGGTGCCCAAGTGATGGTAGCCCGATAACGCTCAATCCAATCGAGCCATTTCAGCGGGTTTTGTAAAATCGCTTCTTTATTAACGTGGATTTGCTGGCAACCCAAGTAGACAGGCATGATGTGGAGAAATACGATCGCGCCCACATGATCTAAGGGCATCCAGTTCAACGGCACATCTTGACTGGAAAAACCGTTCATCTGAGCCGTGCCCGCTGACATACTCAGGAGATTGTGATGGGAGAGCATGACTCCTTTTGGCATCCCCGTGCTTCCGGAGGTTAGCAGCAGCAACGTTAGCTCATCCGGCTGACTGATATGCCAGTTGCAATCGGGTTGATGCGATCGCAATTCATCAACCGTTTCAACTCGAACGTTCTCTAGATTTAAAATAGCCGACCAAGAACGGATTGCTGGAGCTAACGCTTCGCTAGTCAGGACAATCGGTTGCTCCAACATCTGCCAAGCATAGTGCAGCTTGTTGGTGTTAGTGTTAGGTTGTTCGTAGGTGGGAGCAACGGATAGGGGTACGGGGACAAAGCCTCCTAGAACGCAGCCCCAGAAAGCAGGAATGAAATCGCGATCGCGCTCCAGTTGAAAAATTACCTTATCTTGAGCTTTCAAGCCCAGCTTGCGTAAGCCTGCCAGAATCCGCTGAGCTTCCTGCAATAAATCTGCATAAGATTGAACTCGCTCGGAGCCATCAGCATCAACGTACACGATGCCTTTGGCTGGTTGAAATTGGGCAACTCGTTGCAGAGCTTCCCCTAAGCTTGTGGGAGCATCGTCTTCCCACCGCAGCGGTTCCCCGTGACTGATTGCCGCTCTGTTTGAGGTAGACTCCGGCTGGCTTTCCAACCCCTGATTTAGGTTTTGCGCTCGCTGTTCGTCTGGCGAAAGATTAGCTAGTTTTTGAAAATCTTGCATTGACTCGGTAGAATTTTCACCCATTTTTCAGGCAACTTTTCGGATGCTTTCGACTTCGCCCCCAATATAAGCTGTCGTGCATTTAATTTGTGAATTGATGCTGACGGGGGGACGGGGGGAGGGGGAGATTAGGAGTAGTGGCGTGACACAGCGTGTAACGCACCCGATCTAGCGGGCGTTACGGCGCAAAAAGCCTAGAATTCAGGACTTACGCAGAACCTTTACCTGTAAGGTGGGCACTACCCACCCTATGACTAATAGTGTTTAAACGAGAAATTTGCGTAAGTCCTAAATTGATAAAAATTTACTTAGGACTTACGCATTGGCTCCCCTCTGGGGAACTCGGGGTCCCCTTTGGGGATTAGGGGCAGAGGGGAGTAGGGGGGCTAATCAACAGATATTGCGTAAATCCTATTACTAATAGTATGCGCCTAAAGCACCAAAGCTGTAAGTTACTTCTGACTTTATAAATGGCCTCTCAGCCCAATCAATTAGCAGTCTCTTTGCTCGTAAGTGTTTCCTCACCACCATTACTTTGAGCTATTGCTTGCCGAACTTTGAGGCTGTTAATTTCCTGCAATATCTGCTCCCTGAGAACTTGATTTGAAGCCTGATAACGAACAGCAAGTTTTTCAAGTTGCTCCTGCATTAATCCTTCTATCAACGGACTGAGGATATCCTTGATGGGTTGGGACAATTGCTCCCAGCGCTCGTGCTCTTCTTTGAGCAACTGGAGATAGGTATCGTAGCTGTGGGGAAAGGGAATGCCGCCTAAGAATTCTAAAGCACCGTCAAAACTGAGAGAGACTGATTGAGAACCTAACCCGATCAGCGTATGCGGCTCTCCGACACTAACATATTTCCCCATATAAAAATTCCCAACTCGCAGTTCCTGGGGAAGCAAAAGATTTAACGGGAAGGGAGGTGGCGATTGTATATAAGGTGCTGGATCGAGTAAGTTTTCTACGCGGTAGCTCATCCCCTCACCTACATGTTCGTCGTAGTAGTTGGCGAAGTGCTGATTGCCAACTTTGGGCCCCCCAAACGTATAGACTTTTGCCACCAAGTCTGAATCAGAACCAAAGCAACGTCGGAGATCTAAAGCGCACAGGTTGGCTAACCCCCCTCCTAAACTATGACCGGTCACGTAAATGTCTACAGGTTCCGCGATCGCTCCAAGTGCTAATAATGTCCTTTTTTGATAGTCTAAAACTTGCCCCAGTTCTTCATTGTTGCCTATTTCCCCATCAACAACGACTTTCTCAATTAGCTCTCTGCCTTCCTGCTCATAACTCGTGCCTAGTCGAATTGCCCCAGCATCAGCTATTGCCGTAGCGCAGGCAAACTGTTGTTCGGGAGCTAACTTGTCCAGTTTCTCAAAATCTTTTAATGTGAGTTGATTAAGTAAGGTCTTGAAAAAGATTCGTATTTGCTCACATACCGATTCAAACGGGTGAAAAAATCCTTGAACGACTTTAATCCTTGTATCGGTCATTGAACCGTATTTAACCAATTTCCAGTCAATGGCATTATCTAGGATGTCTGTTAGTTCAACCATGCCTCTGTCGGTCAGAATTGAACCTCGGAAGGCCACCGCATACTGATTACTTCCCGTTCTTTTGAGGATAAATCCCCGAACATTGGTTTCATCATTACGGATGCTATGGACAAATTTCCAGCCTTGCTTCCGGTTACGGGAGTTATAAATTCCTTTTATATCTGTATCTTCAATACTGTCATCGTCATACGTGAAAATTTGATAGGCTATCTTGGAAAATTGAGCCATTAGTATAGCTTCATCCAAGCTAAACCCGCGCCTAAATTTTAGGGGTATAGTCATCTTTTATGGGTCTCCTTTTACTTGTCTTTAGAAGACAGCCTGTAAGGGTGTATTCAAAAGCCTTTCAATGCATCACACAACATTGCTACAAAAGATTTCTTGGGCGTGCCAGTTCGCTCCCAAATCAGATAACCCCTTTGCTGCTTACCGTTCATCAGCAGAGGAGGCGTACTCAATGACAGCTGATTTCCCTGGAATTCAAAGAAGCGTTCTTGGTTTATACCAACCCAGTTAGGAAACAGGCTAGCTTCAATGTGATGAATGACTTTGTTAGTCTGGATTTCGTACTTGCCGCAATAGTGGATGTAAGATTGGGCTGCTCTTGCCTGCTCTTCTATGCTGCCTCCCAGAATGTCTTGACCAGCAAAGTGAGGGCGGTTGGCTTTCATTAGAGTACCAGACATATATCCATCGTCGGTGTATATGAGGTAGCCAATCGCATCTTGACCAAATGGGTAGCTGACGTTGCCGGAGTCATCCCTGTTTTCCCAAGATATGAGTCGCCAACTTCCTACAAATTGACTTTGGAGCGTCATTTTCTATCTTTCCTGAGATTTGATATTGGTCTGTTGCTTGTCTACAGCTTATGAATACTTTTTGTGGCTATTCTAATCCTTACTCAAATCTATGAAAGCAGCGATTCTGTTGTCTATCGAGGCATCCGAGAACAGCATAATCAACCCGTAATCCTCAAGTACTCAAAGAAAACTATCTCAATCCTTTTGGACTTCACCCTGATAAGTAGGAGTATGATATCACCCGCTAGCTAAATTTGCAGGGTATGTTTAGAAAAGCTTATGCCTTAGAACGTGATCGCAAGGCTCTATCGACCGCTTTATCTCTAAAAAGCATGAAAGCTACCCAATCTGGCTTATTTGAGTGATATTCAAATTGGGTTAAAATGCTCTCAGCTATCTACCCTGTGGCGAAAACTCCTATGAATCTGCTTTTTCTTTGCCTAGAGTAATAAAAGCTATTCATAAACTCGGTTGCTCCCGCATCAGCAAAGTTGAGCGCACTCGTCAGGGTGATAATACAGATACTGTTTCTTAACTCACAGATTGCACCATAGGGCTAGGGTTTGTTTTCAAACCCGGAGATTTCCCTCCCCGCCCCCTAATCCCCAGAGGGGGGCCCCGAGTTCCCCCTTAAAAAAGGGGGAGCCAGAAGATGCTACGCTTTTTGTTGTCTGGGGGACTTTTACTGCATTCTCCCCCCTTTTTAAGGGGGGTTGGGGGGATCTGACTCTGACGGAGAAGTTTGAAAACACGCCCTAGCCCCCCTTAGTAAGGAGGGAATTTCGCTCCCTCCCTGCGAGTTCGGGGAGGGTTGGGGTGGGGTAAAAACAACATACTGCAAGATCTCTGACTTAACTCGCAGCTTGTACCAAAGAAGCTCACCGCCAAGGGTTTAAATCCTCGCGTCATAGCTCAAGTCTTCTGAAAGAGGACTAATTGCTTAATTTATACGGATTTTAGTCCACTTAACTGGACTTAAGCTATAACACTAAATGTTCAACTCCGGGCGGGTTGGGTAGCGAACTCGAGAATACGCCAAGGTGTGAGTTAAGAAAGAGTTAGTTCTTCATCTCTAAAGCCATTATCTGTAATTTGTAATACCATTAAGCCTCTTTTAGATTACAAAGTCTTCGCACTGAATCAAACCTAACTATGATGACCATCCCAGGCTACCAAATTCTCACCCAAATCTATGAAAGTGCTAATTCTGTTGTCTGTCGAGGCATTCGAGAACAGGATGACAAAGCCGTTATCCTCAAATTTTTGAAAGAAGACTATCCCACGCCGAATGAACTCACCCGCTATAAGCTGGAATATGAAATTACCCGCAATCTAAATCTGGAAGGGATAGTCAAAGCTTATGGTTTAGAACCTTATCAGAGGAGTCTAACTATCATCTTTGAGGATTTTGGTGCATCATCTTTAAAAGAATTAATGAATAACCGTGTATGGGCGCAAGACCTTGCGCCTTTACCAGAATTCCTTAACATCGCTATCAGAACAGCTGAGATTTTAGGCACTATTCACGCTGCCAACGTCATCCACAAAGACATTAACCCATCCAATATCGTCCTGAACCCAGAAACCGGGCAACTCAAAATTATTGACTTTGGCATTTCCACGCAATTAACCCGCGAAAATCCCATTCTGAAAAATCCGAATGTTTTAGAAGGCACCTTAGCCTATATGTCTCCAGAGCAAACAGGACGGATGAACCGTTCTTTGGATTACCGCACTGACTTTTACTCTCTCGGCGTCACCTTCTATGAACTGCTGACAGGACAACTACCTTTTGAAACCACCGATGCACTGGAGTTAGTGCATTGTCATATCGCTAAAGTCCCGACACCCCCCCACAAACTTGTAGGGGCGCACCGACGTGCGCCCATCCCCAAATCCATTTCCGATATAGTGATGAAACTGATGGCAAAAACAGCTGAGGAGCGATATCAAAGTGCCTGGGGGCTCAAAGCCGATTTAGAAGAATGTCTCTTTCAGTTCCAATCCAATGGGACTATATCAAACTTCCCTCTCAGTTCTAAAGATATTTCTGATAAGTTTCAAATTCCCCAAAAACTTTACGGACGAGAGTCAGAAGTTGAAACCTTGTTAGTAGCATTTGACTGGGTGAGCAAAGGGACAACTGAAATGATGCTAGTGGCAGGTTATTCTGGCATTGGTAAATCAGTGTTGGTCGCTGAAGTTCATAAACCCATCACTCAAAAGCGCGGCTATTTCATCTCTGGGAAATTTGACCAGTTTCAGCGAAATATTCCCTACTCAGCTGTAGTCAATGCCTTTCAAGAATTGATACGACAACTATTAACGGAAAGTGAAGCCCAACTAAACTTTTGGCGAGAAAAGCTCCTTGCTGCTTTTGGTTTTAACGGTCAGGTGATTATTGACGTGATTCCGGAAGTCGAACTGATTGTAGGCAAGCAGCCAACCGTGCCAGAAATAGGCCCCGCTGAGTCTCAGAATCGCTTTAATCTAGTTTTCCAAAACTTCATCCGGGCATTTTGTGCAAAAGAGCATCCCTTGGTCATCTTTCTAGATGATTTGCAGTGGGCAGACTCCGCAACGCTCAATTTGACCAAACTGATGATGACAGATGCGGATACTCAATATCTGTTTGTGATTGGGGCCTACCGAGATAACGAAGTCAACCTCAATCATCCCTTAACAGCCACCCTTGAAGAGATACGCACTGAAGGGGCAACGGTTAATCAAATTACTCTAGCACCCTTGCAGAGTAAACACATCAGTCAGTTAATTGCCGAAACTTTGCATAGTGACACCTCTGCCGTTAAACCTTTGGCAGAACTGATAGTGCGTAAAACTGGGGGCAATCCTTTCTTTGTCAATGAATTTCTGAAAACCCTACACGCAGAAAATCTACTCACTTTTGATTTTGAGCGCCTAAGCTGGCAGTGGAATATCGCCGAAATTGAAGCACAAGGCATTACAGATAATGTAGTGGATTTAATGATTGGCAAGTTGAAGAAACTGCCAGAATTGACTCAGCAGGTGTTACGATTGGCATCTTGTATGGGTGCTAATTTTGACTTAAATACCCTCTCTATCATTTGTGAAAAATCATCTAGAGAAATTTCTAGATACCTAACGACAGCCGTTCAGTCAGGGTTAATCCTGCCCTCCTGTGACTTAAACGAAGAACTATTAATTCAATACTATAAATTTGCGCATGACCGGGTACAACAAGCCGCTTATTCTCTCATCGATGAAGACCGTAAAAAAGTGGTGCATCTCCAGATTGGTCGGCTGTTGCTAGCGAACCTATCTACTGAGGAGCGATCGGAAAAAATCTTTGAGATAGTCGATCATCTGAATGTAGGTCGAGAATTGATAATCGATGAACCTGAACTGGTTAAATTAGCCCAATTGAATCTTGAGGCAGGGAAAAAAGCCAAAGAGTCAACGGCTTACGCTGCTGCTTTAGCTCAATACTTTACTCCAGGAATAGAGGTTTTACCTGTAGATACATGGAAGAACCATTATGACTTGACTTTCAATTTATATCGAGAAAGGTCTGAGTGTGAATATCTCTGCCGTAATTTTGACAAAGCAGAAGAGTTTTTTAACCTCATATTGGGTCAAACTAAATCTAATTTGGATAAAGCTGAAACTTATATTATTCGTATAGTTTTATGTGAAAATATTGGCAAGTATACAGAAGCAATACAAATAGCTTCAGAGGCATTAAAAAGTGTTGGTTTAAGCTTGCCAATAACAGAAAAAAAACAAATATTGCATAACCTAGAATTAGAGTTGCACTTGTATCGCTCCTATCTAAAACAAATTAAAATAGCCCAATTAATTAATGTTCCAAGACTGAAAAAACTAGAGATAAAAACTTGTATTAAAATCCTTATAAATATAACTGGGCCTGCTTACTTTACTGACCAAGATTTATTGGCCTTAGCTTCGCTAAAAGTAGTCAACCTCTCAATTGAACACGGCAACTCAGAGGAGTCGGCTTATGCATATGCTTTCTGGGGACTTATAGCAGGAGCTAGGTTTGCTGACTATGAAGTTGGGTATGAATTCGGTCAATTAGCTATGAAGCTTAACGAACAGTTCAATAATATTAATTTAGCTTGCAAAATTTTTAATATGTTTGGTGGCTTGACTAGTCCTTGGCGCAGCCATCTTAAGGAAAGTATCCCTATTCTGAGGAACGGTTACTTAGCTGGGGTGGAAACAGGGAATATTTACGTCAGCTATAATTCTTACAATTTAATTGTGCAAAGAATTATAGCTGCGGATAATTTTAGCAGCATTCTTGAAGAATCCGATAAGCACTTTGATTTTCTTAAGCAGATCAAGAATTATATCTTTGCTGAAGTTCAACAAATGTTTCAGCATTTCCTATTCAATTTACAAGGATTAACTCTTGATAAATTTTCCTTCAGTGATGAGAACTTTGATGAATTCCAGTGCGTCGAGAACTGGAAGGAAAAGGCTTTCCTGACTGGAGTAGCACCGTATAACATCTTTAAAACCCAAATGTTGTTTCTCTATGGGGATTATGAACAGGCTTTAAATCAGGCAAGAGAAAGTATAAACAGTCTAGTTTTTGTTTCAGGTGTACCCATTCAAACCGAACATTACTTTTACTATTCCCTAACTTTAAGTGCCCTTTATCCAAGTACCAGCTCCTCACTACAACAAGAGTATTGGGAAACGTTAGAAGCGAATCAAAAAAAGATGAAAACTTGGGCAGATAACTGTCCGGAGAATTTCCTACACAAATACCTATTAGTGGAAGCTGAAATCGCTCGTATCTCTGGTAAAGAAATAGAAGCGATAGACTTGTACGATCGCGCCATCACTTCAGCCCGCGAAAATGGATACATACAGAATGAAGCCTTGGGTAATGAATTAGCAGCTATGTTCTGGTTAGGTAAAGGCAAAGAGGAATTTGCTCAAATCTACCTTAAAAAAGCTCACTATGGCTACCAGCTTTGGGGCGCTAAACGGAAAGTGGAAGATTTGGAGGAAAAATACCCCCAGTTAGTGGCTAAATCGTCTACCGCGAGGAACATTACAGAGACGCCAGGAGCAACAACCAAAATCACTAGTACGGAGACAAGCGTAGCTTTAGATTTAGCCACTGTAATGAAAGCATCACAAGCTATTGCTGGCGAAATTGTGCTGGATAAATTACTCGCTTCCTTAATGAAAATTCTCATCGAGAATGCTGGAGCGCAATGTGGCTATTTAATTTTAGAAACGGAGGAAAAGCTGCAAATTGAAGCAGCAGGTTTCATAGATTCTGATACCATCACCGTATTGCAGTCAATCCCCATTGAAGGCAATCAGAACGTTTCATCAACCATCATCAATTATGTCGCTCGCACTTGTGAAAGTTTGGTATTGAATGATGCCACCAATGAGGGCAACTTTACGAATGATCCCTACATTCAAGAACACCAACCCAAATCTATTTTGTGCGTTCCTCTGATTAATCAAGGCAAACTCACCAGTATTATTTACCTAGAAAACAATCTCACTACCGGAGCCTTTACCCCCGATCGATTGGAAATCATCAAAGTCCTCTCCTCCTCTGCTGCCATATCCATTGAAAATGCCCGACTCTATGCCAATTTAGCCGAATATAACCGGACTCTAGAAACGAAGGTAGAGGAACGCACAGTCGAACTAGCCGTTGCCAAAAAAAAGGCAGAAGTGGCTAACGAATCTAAAAGCACCTTCCTTGCCAACATGAGCCACGAATTACGGACACCCCTAAATGCCATTCTCGGCTTTGCCCAGTTAACGCTCAAAAGCCCCAGCCTATCCTCAGAAAACCGAGACTATCTCGGCATCATTACCCGCAGTGGCGAACACTTGCTAAACCTCATTAACCAAGTTCTAGACTTGTCCAAAATTGAGGCAGGACGCATTACTCTTAATGAAAAAAACTTCGATCTGTATTGTTTGTTAGATGACTTGGAAGATATGTTCCAACTCAAGGCATCGGATAAACGATTGCAGTTAATTTGCGATCGCGCCCCCGATATCCCCCGCTACGTGCGAACGGATGAAGTCAAATTACGTCAAATCTTAATTAACCTACTCAATAATGCGCTTAAGTTTACCTCTGTGGGGGGTGTGTCGGTGCGAGTAGGAGTAGTTCATGGTTCATCGTTCATGGTTCATAGTACGGATGAAACAATCAACAATGAACCATCAACAACGAACCATGAGCGTCTGCTATTTGAAGTAGAAGACACGGGGGCAGGCATCGCTCCTGATGAGTTAGACAGTCTATTTGAAGCCTTCGTGCAAACCAAAACGGGTAGAGAATCGCAGGAAGGAACCGGCTTAGGATTACCTATAAGTCGTAGGTTCGTGCAACTGATGGGGGGTGAAATGACTGTCAGCAGTGAGGTAGGTAAGGGTACTACCTTTAAATTTGAAATTATCGTTAGCGTTGTTGATGCTAAAGACATTGAAATCAAACAACCAACGCACCGAATCATTGCCCTAGAACCCAACCAAGCCCGCTATCGGATTTTGATTGTAGATGATCGAGCTGACAATCGCCTACTACTGCTTAAATTGTTAAATCCGCTTGGCTTTGAACTCAGGGAAGCAAGCAACGGTAAAGAGGCGGTTGAAATTTGGGGCGATTGGGAGCCACACTTAATTTGGATGGATATGCGAATGCCCGTTATGGATGGCTACGCAGCAACTAAGCAGATTAAATCAACCATTAAGGGACAAGCCACTGCCGTTATTGCTCTAACAGCTAGTACTTTAGAAGAAGAGAGAACTATGGTGCGATCGGCAGGGTGCGATGACTTTATGCGAAAACCCTTTCGGGAGGCAGACATCTTTGAGATGATGAACAAACATATCGGAGTGCGTTACGTTTATGAAAGCTTAACTCAAAGGGATTTATCCATAACAGAGGATGGAAAGTACAACGTACTCACGACTGCTGCTATAGCAGCGCTACCCGATTCATGGGTTACCTCTCTAAAACAGGCAATACTCAGTGTTGATGTGAAATTAATTTACACTCTTATTGAACAAATTCGTCCAGAACATACTACTCTAGCCAATGCTTTCAAGACTTATATCGATAAGTTTGAATACGAAAAGATTTTGAATTTAATTACTGAAATAGATAATGGTTCCTAGTTCATGGTTGATAGCAATGAACTAGGAACAATCAGCAATGAACAATAAGCAATAAACAATGAATGATAAAAAAAAGAATATTTTAGTCGTTGACGATACTCCAGAGAACTTGCAGCTCTTAGTTGGGATGTTAAGTGAAAAGGGATATGAAGTTCGACCCGTACCGAGTGGAAAATTAGCCATTTCTGGGGCACAAATTTTTCCACCAGACTTAATTTTGCTTGACATCATGATGCCAGGGATGGATGGTTATGAAGTCTGCAAACAACTAAAAGCAGATGAACGAACCAAAGACATTCCGGTTATCTTTATCAGTGCCTTAAGTGATGTGTTAGATAAAGTGAAAGCGTTTAGCGTCGGCGGAGTGGACTACATCACCAAGCCCTTTCAGATGGAAGAAGTTGTGGCGAGGGTAGAAACGCACTTGGCTTTGCGTTCCCTGCAAAAGAGTCTCGAAGATAAAAATGAGGAATTAGCTTCGACGTTGCAACAACTGAAGTCCACTCAAGAAGAACTGATTCAATCTGAAAAAATGGCAGCACTGGGGCAACTGATAGCTGGCGTTGCTCATGAAATAAATACCCCCTTAGGTGCAATTACCTCATCAGTAAGAAATATCGCCAATTTCTGGAAGGAATACCTTCTACAATTCCCTGCATTTTTGCAAAAACTCTCCCCACTCCGTCAATCAGATTTCTTGACATTGCTGCAAAAATTAAGCCAACAAGATACATCTTTATCCACTCGAGAGCAGCGTCAAATTAAAAAGTCGTTGGCTAGTCAACTCCAATCCCACAATATTGAGAATGCTACTACCTTAGCTAATTTCTTAGTAGCAATGGGTGTTTATGAGGACATTCAATCGTTAGTCCCGTTGCTCAAAGAGCCAGAAGGTGAAGATATTTTAAAAACGAGTTATCAATTTGCCAACGTTCAAACCAGTATCCGAAACATCACCACAGCATCGGAACGAGCCTCAAAAGTCGTTTTTGCTCTGAAAAACTACGCTCGCTATGACAGCACAGGTTATAAGGTAGAGGCACAGATTTCTGAAGGAATTGAAACTGTCTTAACCCTTTATCACAATCAACTCAAACAAGGCGTCAGAATTATCAAAAACTATCAAGATGCCGTACCATCCATCTTGTGCTACCCCGATGAACTCAATCAAGTCTGGACAAATTTAATTCACAATGCCTTGCAAGCAATGGACTATCGGGGGACTTTAACCATTGAGGTAAAAAAGCAAGATAGCTACCTTACAGTCAGTATGACGGATACTGGCAAGGGAATTCCGCCTGAGATTATGCCAAAAATATTTCGGCCTTTTTTCACCACTAAAGCAGCTGGAGAAGGAAGCGGTTTAGGACTAGACATCGTCAAGAAGATTATTACAAAACATCAAGGTAAAATTGAGGTAGAATCCGTACCAGGTCAAACAACATTTATCGTATCCCTTCCGCTATAGACAAAGGAGGAACCGAGCCATATCTAAAGCTGCCATTTTATGTGTTGATGATGAGGTAATAATTTTAAAAAGCTTGGAGATAGAACTACAAGAAGCTTTTGGCGATACTTACCTCTACGAATTAGCAGAGAGTGCTGATGAAGCTCTAGAAATTATGGAGGAACTAAATGAGAACGACTTGCAAATTATTATTCTTATTTCCGATTGGCTAATGCCGGGAATGAAAGGAGATGAATTTCTAATTTCTGTTCATAGGAAATATCCCAATATCATCAAATTAATGCTAACAGGACAAGCGAGTGAAGAAGCTATTGAACGAGCGAAAAAGTACGCAAATCTCTATCATTGCTTCTCTAAACCTTGGGATAGCCACGAATTAATTGAAACGATTCAGTCGGCAGTCACCCAGTTATGAACTTACCTGCGATTATCTGTGTTGATGATGAAACGACGATTCTAGAGAGTCTGAGAATAGAGCTAGGAGCCACATTAGGGGATGAATACCTAATTGAAATGGCTCAAGATGGGCAAGAGGCTTTAGAGGTTATCTCAGAATTGATAGAAGATGAGTATGAAGTCGCTGTAGTCATTGCTGACTACATTATGCCCGATATGAAGGGAGATGAATTGCTCAGACGCATTCATATTATCTCCCCCAAAACTTTAAAAATTATGCTGACGGGTCAAGCCGATCCGGAAGCAATAGGAAATGCAATCAAAAATGCTAAATTATATCGTTATATCTCCAAACCCTGGCAGTCTGAAGACCTGAGTTTGACAGTAAAAGAAGCGGTAAACAGTTATATTCAGGATAAAAAACTAGCCGAAAAAAATGCCCAACTCCAGTATTTGAATCAGGAGTTAGAACAATCGATTCAGTTGCTCAGTGCTAGCGAACGCAAGTTTCGGGCAATTTTTAACCAAACCTTTCAGTTGACAGGAATGCTCAGTCTTGATGGGATTGTCCTAGAAGTCAACCAAACAGCATTAGATTTTGGTGAATTGCAACTAGCTGATGTGGTAGGGAAGCCATTCTGGGAATGCTACTGGGGGACAATTTCGCCCCAGACTCAAAAGCAGTTACAATCAGCCATTTCAAAAGCCGCTCAAGGTGAATTTATTCGCTATGAAATCGATGTGTTGGGTGCTGGTGAGCGTATTGCCACTATTGATTTTTCGATTAAGCCTATTTTTGACGAGGGCGGTGAGGTTGACTTCCTCATCGTAGAAGGTCGAGATATCAGCGATGTCTACGACGAACTCCGCTTACGCAAAAAAGCTCAAGAGGAACTTTTAAAAGCAGAACAAAAGTATCGCTCCATCTTTGAAAATGCGCTAGAAGGTATCTTTCAAACCACCCCGGACGGACAGTATATCAGTGCAAATCGCGCCACCGCACTGCTATACGGCTACGACTCTCCTGAAGAGTTGATGGCAAGTTTCACCGACATTCAACAGCAACACTACGTCGATCCCTACCGTCGGCTTGAATTCGTTAGATTAATGCAACAGCACGGTGAAGTATCCAAGTTTGAATCTCAGGTGTATCGCCAAGATGGTAGCATCATCTGGATTAGCGAGAGTGCGCGCGCTGTTGGCGATGTCAATGGGAGAGTAGTCTACTATCAAGGCTTTGTCGAAGATATCACCGAACGCAAACAAGCCGAAGCCGAGCGCATAAAGTTCACATCGGAACTTTTTCAACTCAACCAAGCATTTTCACGCTTTGTCCCGCGTCAATTTATCCAACTTTTGGATAGAACAAGTGTTGCTGACGTTCAATTAGGCGACCAAGTGCAGCAAGAGATGTCGGTACTATTTTCCGATATTCGCGACTTTACTGCCCTCTCTGAATGTATGACGCCCCAGGAGAATTTCCAATTTATCAATGCCTACCTTCAGCGTATGGAGCCAGCGATTATCGAGAATCAGGGCTTTATTGATAAATATATGGGTGACGGGATTATGGCACTCTTTAGCGGCGTTGCTGATGATGCGCTCAAAGCAGGAATTGCCATGCTGCAACGTCTCGCCGACTATAATCAATATCGTCTTAAGTCTGGCTATGAGCCCATCGCTATCGGCATTGGCATCAATACAGGTTGTTTGATGCTAGGTACAGTCGGGGGAAAAAACCGCATGGATAGCACCGTGATCAGTGATGCCGTTAACTTAGCCTCCCGCCTAGAAGGGCTGACGAAATATTATGGAGTGTCGCTGCTCATCACTCACCATACTTTGGGGCGTTTGCAAAACCCAACTGAGTACAATCTCCGCTTTATTGAAAAGGTCAAAGTTAAGGGGAAGTCAAAAGCTGTAGCCGTCTTTGAAGTGTTTGATGCAGATGAGCCGGAAATTAAAGAAGGTAAGTTAGCCACAAAAGCCATCTTTGAGGAAGGGTTACTCCTCTACCATTACCAGGCAACGAGGGAAGCGGCACAACGGTTTGAAGCTGTCACTAGCCATAACCCAAGGGATGTGGTGGCTCAAATTTATCTCGCTCGCTGTCAGCCGTAAGAAGGATTGATGCGATCGCACATTCGCGAACCATAACACAACGCTAGCCTGTCACTTCCCTAAACTGTTATTTACAGGGTGATACAAATAACTCAATTCGGAAGACAGACGACAATTGATGTAAAAATGGCTAAGTCTGGATTAGTGCAGATAAAGTCTGCTTGCTGGTTCGTATTGGAGGAGGACAGAGCTTTATGGAAAAAACCCCTTATAGTCACAACCCCGACCCAATTCCCTCAACATCCTCTCACTCTGTAAGAGAGTTGGAGCAATACACCAGCGAGGCTGTATCAAATAGTACCCGTCCAGCCCATCCGTTTTTTTTGCCCAAGCCAGCCCTTTACTTGTTGCTACCATTCCTTGGCAGTGCGATCGCCCTGCTAGGTGGCTGCGCCCAATCATCAAATCTTGCTCCTTCTCAACCAACCAATCCTCAAACCCTCGAAAATTCACCCAGTGAAAGCGTTAACACAAACAAAGCGGTCTCGAATCGCCCTCTGGCACGAACACAGGAAGACACCAATTTCGTGGTTGACGTAGTCAAGAGAGTCGAACCGGCAGTCGTACGCATTAACACATCCCAAACCGTAAGAACCGAGATACCAGACGGATTGAACGATCCTCTATTTCGGCGGTTTTTTGGTGATGCGTCCCCCGTACAGCCTCAAGAGCGAGTTCAGCGAGGGATTGGCTCTGGCTTCGTGCTCAATGCCAAAGGTCTAATTTTGACCAACTCTCACGTTGTCAACAAAGCGGATACCGTGTCAGTCGTCTTCTCCGATGGTCGCAGTTATGAAGGTAAGGTGCTGGGAGAAGACCCATTAACCGATGTAGCCGTCGTTCAAATTCCAGCGAACAACTTACCAACGGTTGAACTGGCAAATTCCGACCAAGTACAACCGGGTCAATGGGCGATCGCCATTGGCAACCCCTTAGGCTTACAAGAAACCGTAACGGTTGGCGTTGTCAGTGCTATAGACCGCTCTAGTAGCGATATCCAGGCGTCTGACAAGCGCGTTAGCTTTATTCAAACCGATGCGGCAATTAATCCCGGTAACTCCGGAGGCCCCTTGCTCAATGCTCGTGGTCAAGTGATTGGCATCAACACCGCCATTATCCAAGGAGCTCAAGGAATCGGTTTTGCCATTCCCATTGACACCGCCAAACGCATTGCCGATCAACTGATTACCAAGGGACGAGTGGAACATCCTTTCTTAGGCGTTCAGATGATACCTCTCACCCCAGAAATTAAGCAACGACTAAACAATAGTTCCAATAGTAACGTCCGGATTGAGGCAGACCAAGGTGTTCTCGTTGTTCGAGTTGTGCGGGGCTCGCCAGCCGACCAAGCAGGCATTAGACCCGGAGATGTGATCCAAACAATTAACAATCAGCCAGTTACCAAGGCAGAACAAATCCAGCAGCAACTAGAAAAAAGTGGGGTTGGTAGCCAGTTGCCCCTAACCGTGCAACGGGGAGGACAAGCTGTACAGCTAACCGTACGACCTGCACCCATACCCGATCGAGCCAGTCAGTAGCCGATCCAATAACCAAAAAGACAAGTTATATCGATGATCTAAATCTTTTCTACCGATGCTGTTCTAGTTCCCCCTTAATCAGGGGGGTCGGGGGGGTGATTGATTGCACTATTTTAGAAAATTGATAAGTAGGTGCGCTTAAATAAACCAAACATAGTTGTAGGGTGGGCATTGCCTAGAAACAAACCGTTGTCAGGCTTTGAGGGGTTATCCTCTGCAATGCCCACCTTACGATTAATTAGATCCCTCTACTTATTACATACGGAATAGCTTAGCTACATACTGACTTGAGGCAGATTTTAAACCTTCTCCTCTTCATTACGATGAACAGCGTTTTCTACTACTGGAGGAGTTAATGAATCTCCATCAAGCAGTATCAACAGCATGGGGAAAAATTCAGGCCATGATTAATGGTTTGATTATCATGCTGCCAAATATTGTCTTGGCTGCAATTGTCTTCGCCATGTTTTATTGCGCTGCCCGCTCAGTCAAATACCTGGTCAAGCGTCTAACCCGAAGGCATCGCCAAGCTCGGAGTCTTGGATTGGTACTAGGACGGTTGTCTCAAGGAGCGATTCTTTTAGTCGGTCTATTTGTCGCGTTATCGATTGTTATCCCCTCATTTAAAGCAAGAGATCTAATTCAACTGTTAGGCATTGGCGGTGTGGCAATTGGTTTCGCCTTCCGAGATATCCTTCAGAACTTCTTGGCTGGTATCTTGATTCTCTTAACTGAGCCATTCCAACTTGACGACCAGATTATCTTCAAAGATTTTGAAGGAACAGTGGAAGGCATTCAGACACGCGCTACGACTATTAGAACCTACGATGGTCGCCGCATTGTTATACCAAACGCTGATTTGTTTACGAATTCAGTGATGGTTAATACAGCCTTTCAAAACCGCCGCCTAGAATATGACGTTGGCATTGGCTACGGGGATGACATTGAGCAAGCCAAACAATTGATTTTGGAAGCCGTCAGGAGTGTGGATGGGGTATTGAGAGAGCCTGCTCCTGATGTGCTGGTGATAGACTTAGCTGCCAGTACTGTGAATATCCGTGTTCGCTGGTGGATTCAGCCACCCCGAAAGGCAGATGCTTTGGTAACACGGGACAAGGTTCTCACGGCAATCAAGAATACCCTGACAGCTCACGGCATTGACTTACCCTTCCCAACCCGACAAATTCTGTTCCACGACCAAACCGAGGAGACAGATGGCATTCGTTCGCGCCAGCGTGAGGGATGGCCGGCTGGCAACAAAGATGTGCCGCAGCCACGGAGTATCGGAGGTTCGCTGAGAAAACTGGCAGAATTGCGCAGGCAACGCAACGGAAATGGAAAGGATACCCTGACCGAATCATAAGCCATGCCACATTCATACCCCATCCCCTTATGGCTGGGGTAATTTTAGCCTTACTCGCACTAAGAGCGTCCGCTACGCTATCATCGTTCGTTTGATGACCCTCGGAACTCCCTTGCTCAAGGATTCGTCAGACTGAATTATTATTGATGAGTTGGAATTTTTGGTCACGAGTGAAGAAAAGACCCTTGGGTCGGCGTCAGTTTTTGTTATCTAGCTTCGCGGCTACTCTCTCAACCACACTACTGCTGTCTGCTAACGCCCAAACGAATCCAAGTTCAGAAAATCAGCCCAATTCTTTAAAGTTTATCTCGGTGCAACCGACCAACGGTGGAATGCCAAGGGGAGTAATCGTCTGTTTACATGGCTCTGGCGCTAAATCCCAATCGTTGGCTTCTCTGGCAGGGAAAGTAAACCTACCTGAGTATTTGTTTTTGTTTCCTGATGCACCTTTTCCTGATCCAAGCGTGTCAGGGGGTAAGCTGTGGTACGACCTGAAAAGCCCAAATCATAAGGGATTAGCTGAAAGCCGACAACGGTTGACGCGCTGGCTCAAGTGGTTGCCATCCATTACGGGTATTCCCTTGGAGTCCACCATTTTGAGTGGCTTTTCTCAAGGAGCTGCCATGACTCTGGATGTAGGATTAACCTTACCTTTAGCGGGTTTAGTGTCTTTGAGTGGCTATTTAGCTTCACCCCCCAAGCTAGCTGTTAAGGGCAGTGTACCACCTGTCTTAATGGTGCAAGGGACACAGGACAAGATTGTGACTCTTGATGAGGCGCATTCTGCCAGGGATAAACTAGAAGCTCTGAGTGTAAAGGTGCGGTATAAAGAATTGGACATGGGACATGAACTAAATCCAGAAGTGTTGGAGCTGATGCGAGATTTTGTAATGGATATTATTTGATGCTAAGCTGCCCCACCTCTAGGCAAGTACTTTCGTTGGTGTTAAAACTCTTGTGGGATGGGCATCCTGCCCGTCCTCCTCATACAATTTAAAAGTGGAATAGCTTATCCCTGCGTTCTTTACTAAATTAGGAGAATACTGAGTTTAAAGCCTTTGTGTCTACCTGTATCGGTCAGGAGTGGCAATATTGAAATAAACTGACTTCCTGCACACGGCTTTCAACATCCCCATCAATTCTGAGCTAGAGTGAGAAACTGGTTGCTATTGGTCTGAGATTCTCCCTATAAAACTAACAACCAAAAACGAAAAACGGTGTGAGAGGTATGAACTCGTTAGTTGGTAAAACGTTACAGGGTGGCAAATATACCTTAGAGCAAGAACTGGGGCGTGGTGGATTCGGTGTTACCTATAAAGCGACCCATCACTACTTGGGTCAGCCGGTGGTGATTAAAACTCTGAACGAGTCTCTACAGTCACACCCGGATTTTGCTCACTTCCAGCGTCGGTTTCAAGATGAAGCGCGAGCCTTAGCCTTGTGTATTCATCGTAATATTGTCCGGGTTAGTGACTTTTTTGTGGAAGCGGAATGGCCTTACATGGTCATGGACTACGTTCCTGGCCCAACGCTGCAAGCCGTTGTGTTTCCCGGAAAACCCTTGGACGAAGTCACAGCAATTGACTACATGCGGCAAGTGGGAGAAGCCTTGAAGGTTGTGCATCAAAAGGGCTTACTTCATCGAGATATCAAGCCGGAAAATATTATTCTGCGTCAAGGCACTCAGGAAGTAGTGTTGATTGACTTTGGTATTGCCAGAGAGTTTACAGCCAACTCAACCCAAACTCACACGAGTATGGTGTCTGACGGTTATGCTCCGTTGGAACAGTACTTAATTAAGGAAAAGCGGACACCAGCCTCAGATGTCTACGGTTTAGCGGCAACACTGTATGCCTTGTTGACAGCACAAGTCCCAACACCCGCTGTCATTCGCGATCGCCAACCGATGCCAGCCCCCCGCGAACTCCAACCCCAGATCAGTGCATCTGTGAATCAAGCAATCATGCGAGGGATGGCAGTAGAGGCGCGTTACCGCCCTGCGAGTGTAGATGAATGGCTGTCGTTGTTACCCCACTCTCCGCTGCCACAGGCGAATAGTTTTAGCGCTACCCACACGGGAGCAACTGTTCCCATCACTCCTGAGCAACTCTCTCAACTTCAGAAAAAGTCCCAGCCTGTCGCGAAGGTTCCTATCGTTAAGCAGTTGGGTGTTCCTGCTATCGTTGCTGGGGCAGTCCTTGCGATCGCTACAGGTTTAGTCGCTTTAGGGGCTATCAGGAATCAACCTAAGCCCCAGCCATCGGTTGCCACGCCTACACCTACCATCGAACCTTCCGCTTCGCCCGTTCCCTCACCCAGCACGGACAATACGGGCAATACAGATAATACTGATAGTACCGATACACCTAATCAGGAGACTCCGAAACAGACGAGTCAACCTGCTAAATCTGCTGACGAGAGTCGCTCTTCTACCCGTACTCAAGAAGAACCCGTTCGCAGTTCCTCCCGCCGAACCTCCTCGCGCAGAAAATCAAGCAACTCCAGCGAGTCTCAAACAGAATCGGCTCCAGCCTCTCGCTCTCGTCGGAAGCCGACAAAGACATCGCCTGCACCAGCAAATGAAGCGCCTTACCCGGCATCCAACCCAGCTCCAGCCTCGTCTCCCAAGGAACCTCACTCACCCGGACAAAAGTCATCGGGACAAACGCAAGCGCCTGCACCTGCATCTGATGTACCGCCACCATCGGAGTCAACCAATAAACCAACGGAGAAATCTGCTCCCCTACCTCCACCAGAAGCACCAAAGTCCAAGAAGCCTGAATTAGATCAGACTAACAGTGAGAGCCAAAATAAGAGTGGAGATGCCTCTTTTTAAGAGTCTCCATGCTCCATGCCCACTTGTAGCTGGTATTTAGGGAATGGCATAACTTTATCGGTTTGAAGCGGGTACGGTTAACCTCCCAAGCCAGTGCAGAGATTACGACAGCTTCCGGCTGGAGTTTAGTGACAAGGGTTAAAACGGTTGACTATAATATGAGTATATGACATGGGGCCTTAATGGTTTCGACGTGTTGGCGAAAGCTGCCCTGTGATACAGGTCGAGAGTGAGTCTTCTCTCGAAAATACCGGACTCAAAAAAAAGTAACTGCGAAAAACAACATCGTTCGCTTTGAGCGTGCAGCTGTCGCTGCGTAATAACCTCTAAAAAAGGTACGCTTATCCGTAGTTTGACTCCGTTAAGAGCTACGGAACAACCCCAACGGATGCGTTAGTAAACTGCCTTTGGTCGGTTTATTAGCAAAGACTTCACCAAAGAATCCTGTCATCCGGGATAATGGATGGTTCCCGCCCTGAGGGTTAGATGGGCTAAACCTGTGAATGAGCGGGAGGTAAATACCCAGGGCGGACACGGGTTCAATTCCCGTAGGCTCCACTTTGGACTCCTTCAAAGCAACCTGATACTTCAAAGTAGCAGGTTGCTTTGCTTTTTGGGGCCAATTTACGATTAAGAAAATTGAGACACCCGTTACATCAAATCCGGTTATAGCTGTCGCCATAAAGGTTAGGACAGATTTAACGGCTCAAACGACCACGTACTAGTACTAATCCTTCTGCCTTCTGCTATAAATATTAGTTTGTACTAAGAACAAGCTGTAGATTTTCTAACAATTCATTTGAGCGATACGGTTTGGGCAAAAAGGCTTTAACGCTATTACCAATCAGTTCAATCATCTTATGATTCGACACCAAGCCACTGACCCCAATAATCTTGACTTGGGGATTAATTTTTTGTAGGATTCGCACCGTTGTTGGGCCATCCATTGAGGGCATCATCATGTCAATCAACACAACTCTAATGTCTTCCTTGTGTTGCGTATACAAAGCAATTGCCTCAATCCCATCACTAGCCACTAGAACTTTGTATTCATTGGTTTCCAGCAGGTTTTTGGTCACCTCACGAATCGAATCCTCATCATCCACCACAAGAATTAATTCTCCATGTCCTGCCAGTAATTCGTGATGTTCTGCTGTAGCAAATTCTGCCTCCTCAGTTTGCGTAACGGGTAAGTAAACCTTAAACTGTGTTCCTTTTCCCTCTTCGCTATATACATTCACAAAACCGCCGTGACTTTTGATAATCCCAATCACCGTTGAAAGACCCAGCCCTGTGCCTTTACCCAATTCTTTTGTTGTAAAAAATGGCTCAAAAATCTTATCGATTATGTCTCTAGACATCCCCATTCCTGTGTCCGATACCGTAATCACTACATAGGGGCCCACTTTAGCTTCAAGGTTCATTCGGGCATAATACTCATCAATCCAGAGGTTTTTGGCAGAAATTTCCAGGATACCGCCATCTGGCATAGCATCGCGAGCATTAACGCACAAATTCATTAATACTTGGTGGAGTTGAGTGGCATCCCCAGAGATCGTCCAAAGCTTTTGCGTCGGTAGATCAGTGTGAATCTCAATAGCGCGGGAAAATGTTTGTTTAGTAATTCGCTCAATTTCTGAGATTAATTTCTCCGCCTGTAAAGTAGTGCGCTGACCTTCAAGACCGCGTGAAAATAACAGCACTTGTTTGACCAAATCTGCCCCACGTTTCACATTGGTTTCCAGCATTGAAAGCCACTCTTGGCTCTGCTCATCCAGAAGCTTTGTTTCCAATAGTTGAACGGTCATCATAATCGGGGTCAGTGCATTGTTTAAATCATGGGCAATGCCACTGGCTAGCGTTCCCAGACTCTCCATCCGCTGCCCTCTTAAAAACTGCGCTTCGAGTTGTTTTTTCTCTGTAATATCAGTGTTGACAGTAAGAATTGATTTGGGATGCCCTTGTTCATCACATACTAAAGTCCAACGACTGGCAACAATAAGTTCTTTCCCTTCTTTAGTCACTTGACGCAACTCCCCCTGCCAGGAACCACATTGCGTTAAGTTTGTAGGGGTGTCTTCAATGTCGCATAACGGGCCTCGATATAAAAGTCTCATAGCATTTTTGCCGAGCGCTTCGTCGGCCTTCCAGCCGTACAGACGTTCAGCCCCTTTGTTCCAAAATAAAATTTGGTTATCCAAGTCTTGAACAAGAATTGCATCTGTAGCAATATCTAGCAGAGTTGCTTGTTGCCGAATTTTTTCTTCTGAACGTTTGTGGTCTTGAATTTCCTGTTCTAGGCGTAGATTTTGCTCTTTTAGGGTCTTAGTCAACTTCTGAAGACGCATGTGGAGCTTAATTCGAGCTAAGACCTCTTGATGCTGAAGGGGTTTGGTCATGTAATCGACAGCACCCAGATTTAAGGCTCTGACTTTATCCACCGTTTGGGACAGTGCGGTCATAAAAATTACGGGAATGTCTTTAGTTGATTCATTCGCTTTGAGACGTCGGCAGGTTTCAAATCCATCTATTCCCGGCATCAATACATCTAATAAAATTAAGTCAGGTGGGGCATGTTCCGCTCTTTTGATCGCACTTTCGCCGTCTTCGGCCACCACGACTGTAAATCCAGAATCCGATAGAATCTTGAAAAGGACTTCTAAATTAGTAGGTGTGTCATCGACGATTAAGATGACACCGTTCTCAGTAGTATCCACACTCATGAATGCCTCTTAATATTGCTTGAGAAACTCCAGGATTTGTTTCCCTTTAAAACTCTTGTCCAGTTGACGTAAAAGGGTCGTCAATGGTGTCCATTGCTCATCCAACTCCCCTTGGCTTGCAGCTCGCTACACAATGCCTCTGAGGTTGCCTCATCTTCAGTTCACCTCCCCTTATCTGGACTAGTTGGCGGCTAATTGCCCATCCTAATCGCGCTCCTTGTGTCTTCCGACGCTCCTCACCCACCTGTTGAAACGGTAAAAAATTGCTTCTAATTGCTCAGGTGCAATAGCTACACCTGTATCTATCTTCCACTTAAAGCTGGAGTTGGCCTCCTGATCACCTACTTTAAACGTTATACCCCCTTTTTTTGCAAAGTTCACAGCCTTGCTAAGTAAGTTCATCAAAATTTGTCGTAACCGTTTCTCATCCGCTTGAATAACTTTTGGGAATGGGGGAAAGGATTTTTGAGTTAACGAAATTTCTTTTTACTCAGTACGGATACGGTAAAATTCAACAAAGCCATTCAAAAAAGGTAGAAACTGAAACTTTTTGAGATAAAATATCATTCCTGGAGAGTCAATTTCAGAGAAGTCTAAACTATCGTTAATCAGCGCCAGTAGATGAAGTGTTGAATCACTCGATTGAAACGATTTTGAGCTTCAGCTTGTCTCCCTTCAGGAACCTTCGGATTACACAACCACTCAATCCCTCTAGATTTTGATATAGAGCAGTTTCCCCGTTAATGCAGTACACCTTCTCAACTCAAAAGCTAGAGAGATAGAGCAATTGTTCCTTCTGACTCCTGAGTGCTGGACTCCTGTACACAGGACGCTAACTCTCTTCAGCGCTGACTCCTGAGGCTTGAATTCTGCTGTAACTCTCCGGATTTCAGGTTAGGTTTCCGAAAAGAATACTCAGATAGCCCAAACCACTGTCAATTCGTCGGCAACTGTTGTGGGTGGCATGATTGCACTCCTATCTCACCCCTGGTGTTGCTCAGTCAAAACAGTTTTACCCAAGCACGGAACAGGAAAAAGTTATGGTAATGCAACCTACGCATGGTAACGGTGTTATCGAAAGCCCGACCCTTGAAATTTCTCATGAAGGATTGCGGTTGATTCTCAATCAGATCGAAGCTGAACTGCTCAATAGCGAAGTTTATCGCCGCACAATGGCTGGGCTACAGACCATGTTAGGCGAGGCATCTAGCACAGCCCAAATTTTGGTCAAGGCTGTGGGGCGAGAAGCCGTTCGGTTGACCTTCCAAGAGTTGAAAAGACAACATAAAATTATTCCTGTCTCTTCCGAAAACAACGATTTAACGAGACAGGAAGAGCATTTAGAGGCATCCCACCAATTAGAGGCCAATCCAGTACACGAAGAGCTACAGGTAGAGACAACACTAGAAGAAATTATCCAACTCTCCAAGCTCAATAGTAAAGTACCTGCTGGTGAAACTAAGCTGCCCAAAAAACTGACCAAGACGGAACTCGCCGAGCAAAAGACCCTACAAGAACGGGAAGAGATGATACGTCAAGTCGGTCAAGAACTTTTGCGGGTACGTCTTGCGCGATCGCTGAGCATCGAACAAATTCATAATCAAACACTTGTACCACCTCGCCAAATTGAAGCGTTGGAATCGGGTCGGATCGACCAGTTGCCGGAGGATGTATACATTCGCGGCTTTATTCGTCGGCTTGCCCGTGCTTTAGGGTTAAATGGCGAGGCGTTGGTGGCTTCCATCCCAGAACCCGATTTGTCGAAATCGGCGGTTCCTTCTTGGTATAACTCGATAACCGTCCCAGGATTTCAAATCAATTCCCTTCATCTATATCTGGGCTACACCGCCCTGATTGCAGGTGCTGTAGGCGGGCTTAGCTTAATGTCGAACAAGCAAGCATCACCAGGGGTTTCTGCGGCACCTGATCCCGCAGGTTCTGCTCGCTCCTCACCTTCTCCTAAACTGGAGCATAAAGAAACAACTAGCAAGCCTGGGCTACAATCTAGCACAGCAGGTATAAAAGTTGGAGGCGATATGGCTCACCCGGAGACATCCTTGTTTTAAGAACTTGAAAAAGGTGCATCGTCGGTATGGAAACGCCCCTAAAACACTTAAAAAACGGGCTACTGGCTCTGTTTTTAAAGTCAAACTGTCCTCTGTGCAATCGTCCGGCTGAAGGGGAGTTGTGTATCTTCTGTCAGCGGCAACTGCAACGCTGCCAACTGGCTACACCCAGTGCGTTGTGGACAGGAGAGTTGCCTGTATTTGTTTGGGCTCATTACAGTGGTCTTGTGAAACGAGCGATCGCCGCCCTCAAGTATGAAAATCAACCTCAGTTAGCACGTCCTTTGGGGCAGTGGCTAGGCCAAGCTTGGCGAACTTCATCCCTACCTCATCGTACTCAGAAATTAACCGTGGTTCCCATTCCTCTGCATACCGCCAAGCTACAACAACGCGGTTACAACCAGGCAGAACGGATTAGCCTGAGTTTTTGTGAGGTGACGGGTTACCTACATCAACCCCTCGGTTTAGAACGTGTTCGGGCAACAGAGGCACAGTTTGGTCTGTCGGCGCAAGCACGAGAGCAAAACTTAGCGTCTGCCTTTGTCCTGGGTAAACGCTTTCACACCCATCCCCCCAACACACCAGTGCTGTTAGTCGATGATATTTACACCACTGGGGCTACCGTTCGCTCTGCGGCTCGACTCTTACAACAACAAGGGATTCAGGTATATGGTGTGGTTGCGATCGCGACCTCAGCGTTTAATGAGTCAAGAACAGGATAAAGGCACGACTGAGTTATGTCCTACAAGCCACTAAGACACAAAGCCGATTAAGTCATCACCTCGCCATTCCAAGGTGTCTCCAATTTGCTGACCATCATGATAGGCTGCCAGTAACACTTGACTGGTTTTCCCCCAAGCGATCGCACCGGTCGCATCAATGGCGATTGCCCCAAAATCTCGCCCATGGTTTTTAGCCTCTTGGAATGAACGCTGCATGGCTTCAGTCAGGGATATTCCATCTGTGACGCGCACTACAATTCGTGCCGCTAAACACTCATCAATAATGTGTTCTCCAATTCCTGTACAGCTTACAGCAGCATGAGGGGTCGCATAATTCCCCGCTGGGGTCGCCGAATCACTGACACGACCAATCCGTTCAAATCCTTTGCCACCCGTTGATGTCCCTACGGCTAGACCTCCCTGACTATCCAAGGCTACAACCCCAATCGTGCCACGTCCCGCTTCAGACGAGGTCACTAATTCCTTTTCTGCCACCACTCCCGCCATCGTCTTCTCAAAATTGGCCTGTCGTTCTTGTATCCACTCTTGCAAGCGGAGGTCAGTTAAGGGATTATACGGGGGGGTATTCAGTTCTCGCATCAGTTCTGCGGCTCCATTTTCCGATAGCACACGGTCAGGGGAGCTTTGTAAGAATTCTGCCAAATTAATCGGATTTTGTACACGGGAGACATTAATCACCCCACTAAAGCGCTGAACTGTTCCCTCCATCAACGATGCACTCATGCGAATTTGCCCATCGGATTGCAGCACTGAACCCGTGCCAGCATTAAAGCGGGTATCATCCTCCAGCAATTGGCAACCTCGGACTACAGCATCGCGGGCACTCGTACCTGCCAGCAATAATGAATAAACTTCCTCAATCACTGCATAGAGTGATTTACGCACCACATCAATAGCTGCTTTCCCTTTGAGAGAACTACCAGCACCACCGTGAATAATAAGTTTAGGTTGCATCTGATTGACTGTAATCCTGTGAAGGTTTGAGAATTCTTACTATGAACTACCGAAGCGTGCCTTACGGCTCAGGGGGAGCTCCCGCAGGTTTCTGTTAAGGGCAGAGTATTAGTCGGAGAAAACGCTAAATACATAGGTCTCCCTCTCTCCCCACTTCCCGTTTTCTCTGGCGATTAACTGGCCTGAGACTTACGTCTACGACAGCGTTCTGAGCAGTATTTCACCTCATCCCAACAATTTGCCCATTTTTTGCGCCATGTGAAGGGCAGTCCACAGACAGGACAGATTTTTTTGGGCAGGTCAGATTTGGAGCGCTGGCGTGCCATGTTAAGTTGGCAATATCGTGAATGATTTAATTGTAAAAAACTATTAATCCATTTGTAAATATCTATTAAATGATAGAAGACAATCAACCTAGTTTAGTTTTAAAGAACCTCAGGATTATCTTAGTCGAGCCGGCTGGCCCCCTAAATATTGGTTCCGTAGCACGGGTGATGAAGAACATGGGATTACATCAGTTGGTGTTAGTCAATCCTCAGTGTGACCCGTTGGGAACACAAGCACGACAGATGGCCGTTCATGGGGGGGATATTCTGGAAGCCGCTCAGCAAGTGCCAACGCTACCAGATGCCTTAACGGGATGTCAACGTGCGATCGCAACCACAGCTCGTACCCGTACCCTTGCCACACCCCTAGAACCCCCAAAAACGGCGCTGCCTTGGTTGTTAGAGGCTGGCGTGACATCTGCCTTAATTTTTGGCCCGGAAGACCGGGGACTAAGTAATGTTGAACTCAACTATGCTCAGCGATTTGTGTGTATTCCTTCGAGTCGTGAATATCCTTCCTTGAATCTCGCTCAGTCAGTCGCGATTTGCTGTTACGAGCTTTACCAAAGTACGCAGACTCACGGGATCGCAGACAGGCACGAGAGTAGCGCCCTAACTAACCACTTGGGAGAATTAGCTCCATTAGAGGCTATGGAAGGGTACTATAACCATCTGGAAGCTGTATTGCTAAAAATTGGTTATCTTTATCCCCATACGGCTCTGGCTCGAATGGAAAAGTTTCGCCGTCTGTTGCATCGGGCAGCCCCGACTACAGAGGAAGTGACTATGCTCAGGGGAATTCTCCGACAAATGGAATGGGCGTTACAATTTCTGCCTAAGTCTGTTGAGCATGGCTCAAAATCAAAAGAGTTTTAAAATAGGTTTGCATCCAGTGAGTTAGGTGTTCAACGTTGGTAAGTTTCAAGGGTTGAAAGTTAACAGCTTGGTAGGTTGACAAGGAAAGCAACTGGCTTTTTTACTCAACCTTAGGCGTTAGCCTATTGCGCGGCGCTAACAACCTGATAACATTCAACTTTCAACCTGATCCAAAAATGATAAGTTGTGTTTCATTGAGCCAACTGGCTTAGTTGTGTGGGAGGTGTGAGCAGTGGCAGCGTCTATAGGTAACGGGCGTCAACCGGATAATTCTGAGGGGGGACATCAAGAGCAGCGTCTTCGACTGCGTCGTCGTCCCCAGCAAAACCTGCAAAAACAACTGTCCGGGCAGGAGGTGAAGCCCATCCCTCCGCCACCTCCGAATCGTAGTCGGCGCAGCGCTAGGCTGAGCAGGTATCAACCGATACCCATGTCAACGAACTCCAGTTTTGAGCCGCCAAAACCCCCACCCGTGCGGCAGAACCGGAGGAAATCGGTCTTGACAGGCCGTTCTGCGGTACAACCCCTGCGACCCATTCCAGAAATTCCTCAGCGGCGGCTCTCTTCCCCAACTTATGGGGCAACGCCGCCACACCCCTCTGACTCACAACCTCAAGTCTCAGGATACAGAAGGGAAGACAAGACTTCGCCCTCCAACTCACCGAGCAATCCGTGGCAGGTGAAGCCACCCCAACCCACCGCTCCTGTTCCCCCTTCATCGAGGGCAAGCCGTCAAAATCCCCAACCGATGGATGCAGGTCGTGGTAGTAATGGTAGTAAGGGACGTGAAGCTAGCGAGCGACCAACGTTCCAACTGTTCAATTTTTTGAAGCATTCCAGCCAACGCCGCCGAGCGAATCGCTCCTCCCGCATGGCTACCAACGGGGTTGCCCCAATTCAAGGGGAAAAAGCTGCCGGCAGACGAGCCAGCGTCAAAGCTACCTCCCAGACTACCCCAATCCCGACGAAGCGGATTGTTCGGCGTCCACAAAAACGTTCTAAGAACCCGTTTGTTTATATTATCCGTCTGCTGATTTTGGGAATTGGCATTGGTGCGATCGCAGGAACGTTGTTGTCTGCGCTCGATCCCGCCAGCCAAGCATCCGTTAAAGTGAATGAACCCGCTAAGAGTCAAGTCCAAGAAAGCCCCAAACCGGCGAACCGCCCTGCACCCCTAGCGCTGAGTCAGGAAATCTCGCCCCTGAAAGCCCAGCTCCAAACGCTAGTAGGTACTAACTCTAAATTGCAACCAGGCATCTTTATTGTTGACCTCGATACGGGAGCCTATATTGACCTGAGTAGTCAGTCGGCGTTTCCGGCGGCTAGCACCATTAAAGTGCCCATATTCGTGGCCTTATTTCAGGATGTCGATGCGGGCAAAATTCGCCTGGATGAAACCTTAACGTTGCAAGGGGAAATGATTGCAACAGGTTCGGGCGATTTGCAGTACAAAAAACCAGGAACCAAGTACACGGTTCTAGAGTTGGCAACGAAAATGATCACGATTAGTGATAACACAGCAACAAATATGCTGATTGCTCGACTCGGAGGCGTGGAGTCGCTTAATCAACGGTTCCGTTCTTGGGGCTTAACTACCACTGTTCTACGTAACCCCTTGCCAGATTTAGAGGGGACGAACATGACGAGTCCTCAAGAGTTGGCACTGTTAATGTCGAGTGTGAATCAAGGGCAGTTAGTGTCACTGCCCTCACGCGATCGCATGTTGGGGATCATGCAGCAGAATGAAATCAATACCCTACTCCCTAAAGGATTGGGAGAGGGAGCGATAATTGCCCACAAAACCGGCAACATTGGCTCAATGCTCGCTGATGTAGGCTTGGTAGCTATGCCCACGGGTAAGCGTTACATTATCTCCGTCATGGTCAAACGCCCCTTCAATGACACTACTGCCCAAGAGTTTATCCGCCAAATTTCTCAAACGGCCTATGACTACTTTTATCAACCCCGTGTAAGTCCTAGTACGACCTCAATGCCGTCCGATACTACTGCCACACAGAACCGTGCAGTTGCGTTGGACAACGAGGATCGTTAGATCCCTTTAAATCCAACATCTACCTAAGCTCCGTTAAAGTTGGCAACTCCGTAGACGTCAGATGGTCAAGAGATTGCCAGATTTTTTGCAAGAGGGAGTCTAATCCTATTTGAGCCACTGCTGAAATCTGAAAAACTGGCACTTGACTTAACTGATTTAACTCAGTTGCCAACTCATCTGCCCTCTCTGGCTCAACAGCATCTATTTTATTCAACGCAAGAATTTGGGGACGTTCTGTCAACCCACGCCCATAAGCCTCTAACTCCTGCTGAATGGTGTGATAATTGGCAATAGGGTCATCAGCAGTGGCATCAATCAGATGTAGCAATAAGCGAGTGCGCTCAATGTGACGCAAAAAATCGTGACCTAAACCCGTCCCCAGATGTGCACCCTCAATTAAACCGGGAATATCGGCAAAAACCGTGCCGTCCCCACTGGGTTTACGCACGACGCCCAAATTGGGAATCAGCGTAGTAAAAGGGTAGTCGGCAATCTTCGGTCGTGCGGCGGAAAGAGAGGCAATTAAGGTGGACTTCCCGGCATTGGGTAAACCAATAATTCCCACTTCCGCTAGCAGCTTCAACTCCAAGCGCAAGTGGCGTTTTTCTCCGGGAAGTCCTGGTAAAGCATACTCCGGTGCTCGATTGCGATTGCTCAGGAAGTGCTTGTTCCCCAAGCCTCCCTTGCCGCCTTTGGCGACACAAAGAGTTTGCTCCGGTTCCACCAAATCGCCTAACATTTCACCCGTATCTGCATCGTAGACAACAGTACCGAGGGGAACTTGAATGACGCGATCGCCTCCATCCGCCCCAGTGCGGTTATTCGGGCCTCCCCGTCCACCGTTCTCCCCCTCAAACCGGTGAGCATATTTGAAATCTAGCAGTGTTTGCAGGTGTTCTGCCGTCGTCAAAATTACATCACCACCGCGACCTCCATTACCACCGGCTGGCCCCCCAGCGGGGACGTACTTCTCCCTGCGAAATGCGACAATTCCATCGCCACCCTTTCCGGCTTCTACTTCGATTTCTGCTTGATCAATAAATTGCATAGTTAGTGATTAGTCCTTAGTCTCTAGTCTTTAGTCCCTAGACTTTAATTCTTCGTCAGCTGTCCGTTATTTTTCCACTGACTGATGAGAGATGACTAATGACTAATCACTAATGACTCAACAATAAGGTGAGATGTCTTCACCACGCTCATCCGCCAGATAGGATAGAGCCCGAAAGCGTAAGCCAACTAACTGTTCATACAGGGGGTTGAGCTTACACATCGGTGGAATGTGGACAATTTTATGACCAAATAGCACCACATCCCGCTCAAACGGACACTGCGACGGAATCATTTTACAGATAAATCGGGCGACCCGTGGGTCGTGAATTTCCATTCCGTCCAACCACTCCCGTATCGGTACTAGAGCGTCTGCATTGGGATGTGGTAAACGCCTGGGTTCCTGAATCACTGCCACAGCAGAGTTAGGTAACTGACTCGCCTGAGTGTCATCGTACATGGTGATCTCCAAGGCATCCAGCGCATCTACCTTGAGTTTCAATGCGTCACTAAACTGGTGGAGAACGTTGGCTTCACTGGCAGAGTACACGCCATCCGCCAAAGCAACCATCACGGCAGTTCTTAAAAAATTCTCTGCTGTTACCGTGTTTTTTCCCAAAGCTGCCGCGAGTTCCTCTGGAGCAATTCTTACATCAAAAGACTGCAAATCTAAAGACGGAGCCAGCTCGTCCTTTGTGATTTTTGCCAACATCTCTTGCTCTTCGGGGTCAAAATGACCATCAGCCCAGGCAACGGTAAACAAACCCCGTAGCCACGCGGTAATTTGCTCTTGAGTGTAGGGAGATTGAGTAATACTGGTCATGGCAATCTCGAATGATAGCTACGGACGCTATTATACGAGGCAATTCTAGCTCAGCTTTTCTCACCTCTGGCTGGATTAGAGCGACTGATGTGAGGGTGCGATCGCTCATGGAGAAATCCAGACACGGCGACGGGGAGAAGAATTTCCATTGATATTCTCCAAACAAAAAACCCCAGCACATCATAACTGGGGCGTTTATGTAGGATATTTATCGTTCTTGTCGCGTGTAGAAACTTTTCGGGAGGATTACCGAGATCAGCTCACGGCAAACGTCGTCAAAACCAGCAGGCTAACTAACAAAGCTGCCGCAAGACCTTGAAGAGCATAACGTTGCTGCTCCCACACGGCTGGGTACTCGGCATAGTAAACAGCGGTTTTAGGAGCGTAGTTGTTCAGGAGGCCATCTTCATTAACGGTGGTATACATATCGCTTTTCTCTACGTTTGTTTCTTTATGTAAATTAATGTAACGAAATATTTACATTGTGTCAAGGGGGACGCTAACCCAAGGTGGCGAAAGTTTCCCAGCAGCCAAGTGAACCGAGGAGGGCGGGGGAGAGGGGGAAAGATTAGCGACCAAGCGGAAAAAGGGGTATACAGAGCGGTATTTGGTATAATTAACTCTCTCCCCCTTGTCCTCCTTGTCCCCCTTTCTCCAAGAGTCCCCCTTGTCCTCCTTTCTCCAAGAGTCCCCCTATTTACTATCTTGAGGAGCAACTTGGTATTAGGGGCGTATATTGGCATAAACCCCTAACGCACGCCAAGTTTTTGAACTGACAATTCCATCATTGTTTGGACCTTGGAAGATTCTGACAGCATCCTCAGTTTTACTGCCAAACAAGCCATCAACAACTAGACGTTTGTTTTCGTCTTTAGGCTCTGGATAGAGAGCATTGTTGAGAAGTTGTTGCAGGAATTGGACATTCTGACCTGAGTCACCTTGGCGTAATGTTTGAGGCGTGATGTAAGAAACTTGAGTTAGGGTTTGCATGATTAGTTTCGGACTTCTTAGGTTTGTGGACTTAGATTTAATCCAGTTAAGCTTGTTCTCAGCCACGATTAAGCGAAGAATTTGACTGGGACTAAAAGCTTCTTATCACTTCTTTTACTATGGTTTTTTAGTGAAAGGGATAGAGTGATTTGAGACTAAGTTTTTTGGTGATTAAGCTCAGATTGATCGGTGATACCATACATTTATTTAATGTGACGAAACTTCTTTTTAAAGGTGATATATAAGATTGATTGATGTGATTGAAGGCTTATACTTTTGTGATGGTTGTCACAGGAGACATTTCTGTGAGGGTCATAAATTTGCAGGATTGAGTAAGCAGAAAGAAGAATACGCCCAATAATCGTTCACCTCTCCTCTTGTGTGAAGAATTTTAAACAAATTGCATAATCCCAAGCTGATTAGGCGTAGGTAACAGTGGAGGTAAACATTATGCTGGGAATATTAATTTTGATTGGCTACCTTACTGGCTGTGCAGTTTTTATTGAATCTTTGTTCCGCGAAGAGCTGGAATAGTTCTCACCTTGGGAAGGTTACCAAAAAGGCTACCGACTGGCAGCTCACCTAGCAGAGTCAGTAGAGTTCGTGTACCTGTGGATAACCTCAATCTGATACCATTTCTCTGTTCACAATGCACTTAATTCATTACCCCCTGTAGTCCCCCGTATTAAGGGGGACGGCGACAGCCGGGGGTTCATAAGGTGCAACTTCCTAGAGAATTGGTAAACTGATGTGCATCTAATTTGCATAAGCTGGACGGGCTTTCCGGCCCGTTCCACAAGGAACAAGCTAAACACAAACTTGCAATTTCAATGCGCGACCGCTTATGACTAGTAGAAAAAATCACAAGTCCCTGGCGTTGTGTCTAGTGCAGACTGGCAGAAATAATCCACTAGTTTTCTTTTCTTGTCGGCGTTTCTCCCCCTTCCCCCCTCTCCCCCTCCTTTCACCTAGCTGGTGGGAAACTTTCGCCGCCTTGCACTAGGGCGTTCACCTCAGCGATTCGTGACGAGTGGCATGAACTCTAGGCAATTCAAGGCGGATGACTTTCTCCAAAGTTGTCATTTCCCACTGGAAGAGAACCCCAAAACTCATTATTGAGCTACTGAAATGACTAGTTCTTTAAATTTGATAACCCGCTTTTTTCTCCAATCTCTAACTTTCTGTCTAAGATTATTGGGATTTAGACCTGCAATTCCCTGATATTTTATAACTGCCATCAACATATCATTAAAAGGCATAATTTTTTCATAATTTATAATCATTTTGTTGAGTCCAGTGATTCCTGATAATTTTAGTTTGCGTTCAATAATTTCTCCTGTTTTTATATTAAAAATTGTCTCTTCATTATGATTAAACTGAATTTTAATGTTTTGCCCCTCCAGGAGATTTTCAAATTTAATTTTGACCTCTAAGGGTTGAGATTCAGGCAATCTAAAACTTATCATGGTTTCGGGAGCCAGACCCCAACGGAACTTCCCGTTTTTATCATCTTTCTCAATAGATTCTAATCCCGTAAGCGTTAAACTATAAGGAGAATTGACTTCTAATAAGTTAGATTCCGAGAAATTCAGTGGAGCCTCAAATTTTAGCTTGGTTCCTAGGGTCAAGTTAACCTGACTTTTTAGCTCAGGCGATTTAGGAATAAATTGTACTCGACCTGGACCTGGAACAATTGCTTCTGCAACAGGCTTTCCTAAACGCTTGTAAAATTCAGCCATGCAGTCGTCTGGCAATAGATTTAGATAAAGATTGATACCAGCAAAATCATTTAATTTATAAAAGTCTGTAAAAAAAGACCATTCATCTGGTCGAAAACAGTGGACTTGAGGAGACTCCTTCGCCAAATCTCGGCTGTCCGGCAACAATAACTTGTCCCATCCTGCCTGAAGATATGGCTCAATTTGAGAAGGATTCAAACGACCAAAATACTGACCCATCACTTTTTTTTCATGAAATCTTCTCATGGTGTAAACTCCAGAGTTTAAGTTGTAGTAAGGACAAAGACCACCACTTACTCCGTTACCACCTATGGCACAGAATGGCCAATCTAAAACAGCTTCTCCGGGTTGCTGTTTTAGATAATTCATGTAACTGAAGAAATTTTTGTTGAGGGATACAGGGTGATAATCTAACGTTAAAAAATAGGCAGTATAAAGTTCAGTACAGGCTAGAAATACTAAAAGTGATGTCACCAGTTGTCTGCTTCGCCAACGCCAATTATTTAGATTAATATGTAGAGCAAAAATGCAAAGAATAACTGGATAAATAATTGTGTTACGGCCTCCAACTCGATTAAAAGAAAACCAGGGAAATATTCTAATTGTTGGGAAGAAAGATGGATGATACAAGAGGCAGAGTAAGAAAACGAGCAGGAGGGGTACAAAAATAGTTAAACGCTTGCGTGCCTGCCAAAATCCTAACGCTCCCAGAATGAGTAAGAACCAACCAGGGCTTCCAGCACCTAAGCCTTCGGGCGAATCTACAAATATTTTTTCTAAAGGAAATTTGGGATTAAGGAAAGGAAAGAAAGGAATCAACAGGCGAAGAGGGTTTGTCCACCAACCCCCAGAAAAAATTTCAGTAAATTCCAATTTCTTTGCCACTATAGCAATTTGAAAGACTAAGGGAATATAAATATAAATAGCAGTCAAAATTAAAACTATTAAAAATAATGAAATACGGCAATGTGTTAGAAATTCAGCTTTATAAGTAGTGAAGATATTAGATAATAACTCAATTAGTCTAAATTCTTGCCGTAAATATCTATAGCCTTGCAAAATAAATATGAACAATATAGAAATGCTAAAAGACATTAAGCCAAAACCAGTGATATATCCCAAATCTTGACCGAATAAAAGAATCAGCAAGCAAGCCCTCAACAGAATTAACCGAAGAGAGATAGATTGCCGGAGAACAACTCTTTTAACAAGAAGGAAATCAGCAACTATATTTAAGGTAGTCCAGTGAGCAATGGCTTGATTGAGGTGATGAGGATATTTATGAATAGCATAAAAATTAAAAAAAGAAACAATGAAGCCAGCCCCAGTAGCACGCATCCAACCATAATCTTGAATCAGTAATATCAATGTGCCTATTGCTGTTATCAGCACTGTAAGAAAATAGTATAGTTGCAACCAAGGGCCTATACCGAATAAAGTATAAAATAATGCATAGAAACCATCCCTTTCAATTCCCCATCCTTGAAATACACTGTTGGTTCCATAAGGATAAAACACCTGGTTATTGACTAACTCTAAATGTGGAAGTGGAAAAAATCGGAAGTTTTTAGCAAAATAAAATCCTATATATTCCCAATTATCGACATAATCCCAATTATCCACTTTACCTGGCCCAGCTCGCCCCGTTAATGGCGTCGATAAATCTTGAATTACAAGAATACTAAATGCCCAAGAAAGGCAGAGAAATAAAGTAACTATAAAAAAAATGGGTAAAACTCTGGATTTAAACGACTGATTAACTTGGATATTCATAATCTGAACAGTTATTTTCCTAGTTGAAGAGGTTTGCCATTAAAACTAAAAAGTATTAATCCTTCGTGTTTTTCGTTACTCTTAAGTCAACCTGGGGTCAGGGATAACAGCTTTTCAATGCCTAGATGGCTCAACTGCTGTAAACTATGATACTAAACCACTTCCCCAATACTTTTGTGACACTAAAAGAGTTTTGTCTTTTTCTAATGGCGATCGCCATGAGCGCGGCTGGACAACTGTTCCTGAAAATGGGAGCGCTGCGGCTAGGAAAAGTAAATGCTAGCAATTGGCTGGGTCATATTTTAGGGGTGTTCACCACTCCTGAACTGGTGGCAGGTCTATGCTTCTATGGTTTAGGAGCATTTGCTTACATTTTGCTGCTTACACGGGTCAATCTAAGCGTTGCTGGGCCATCGGCGGCGTTGATTTACATTTTCTCCGTACTGATGGGCTATTTCTTCTTTCGAGAAGCCATTCCCTTTAGTCGGGTTATAGGCTTAGGATTGATTATCTGTGGCGTCCTATTGGTGATTTGGAAGAAATAATTTTCTGATGCAGACTCTATGGGAGTCAGGACTTACGCAGTCACAGGTAATCGCTCTCCTTTGATTTGGATAGGATGAACATAGGTTTACCCCAACCCTGGCTGTTATGGTGAAAACGCCCTCCCACCATTGGACAATTCCCCCCCTAGAAAATGGCGATCGCTTAAATCGTTACGAGTTTGAGCGCCGCTACAACGCCATGCCCAACCTGAAGAAAGCCGAGTTAATCGAAGGGATTGTCTACATGCCTGCCGCACTGCGCTTCAAAAGCCACGGTCAACCGCATGGTTGGATTATGACATGGCTAGGAAACTACGAAGCTATGACTTCCGGTGTTGCATTGGGAGTCGAACCAACGGTGCGACTCGATATCGACAACGAACCACAACCCGATGCTGTTCTCCTGATTGCTCCAGAAGCAGGTGGACAGGCGCGATTGAGTGACGATGATTATCTTGAAGGTACTCCAGAGTTAATTGTCGAAATTGCCGCCAGTAGTGCTGCCATCGACCTTCACGCTAAAAAACAAGCCTATCGCCGTAATGGCGTGAAGGAATATATCGTCTGGCAAGTCCTCGATCAAAAAATTAGCTGGTTCTATCTAGAACAGGGTGAGTATCTTGATTTACCCGTTGATACCGATGGAATTATACAAAGTCGAGTCTTCCCTGGGCTATGGTTAGCGGTTACAGAGTTATTAGCTGGCAACATGCAGAGCGTATTGGCAGTTTTACAACAAGGAGTACAATCTCCTGAACATGCCGCATTTGTCCAGAAATTAGTCAGCGACTAATCAGGCAATTGTGAAGTGCTTTTGATGTGTCTGCTTTTCAGAACTTGTTGTTATCCTGCGCCTGTTCTCCAACTTGGTTCAAGGTTGGAGTATATCTCGTAATTTCGCCACCATTTCTGTCCGAGCAGAAACTTCCAATTTCCGAAACATTCGCTTCAGGGCTTGTTTCACAGAATTTTGGGTAATCCATAGCTCCACACCGATTTCTGCATTGGTCAACCCTTGGGCGACAAGATTTGCAATTTGAACTTCTCGTGGAGTGAGCCTTTTAAGGATTGGGTTTGAAGCGATGGGGGGCTGTTTTTGTAATGCGGCAAGACAAGCAGATAAATGAGTACACACTGCACCTAAACTAATCAAATCATGTTGACTGAAAGCTGGCGCGTTACCGACACGAGCAAAATGAACTGTACCTATCAACTGACCGCGACCAACAATTGGCCCCGTCATAATATGTTCGTGATCGTACTCAGAACAGCATCTTTGATAGAGTTCACTCTGTTTCCAACTTCCTAAAGGTAGCACTAACTCTTCATGAGCTGGAGCATGATACTCCAGAACGTATTTCAACACTGGATCAACTGATTTACCAATTTTTTCGTATCGCTCGACAAAAGCATCCGAGACACCCTGAACATCAAAACTTGAGAGACGATTCTCTATATCCCAAAGGTAAATCCCCCATCGTTGCACCCCGAAGTATTCATGCACACTATCCATGAAGTTAAGTCGTAACATCTGCTCATTTTGTGCAGTTGCGATCGCCTGAAATAAAGGATGAAGAGAACGAGCCATACTCACACTGAAAGTGTACCCACTTGAGGACTATCTAAGCTTAAAGTTCTTCCTTACGATAGTTTCACGATGGAAAATTTAACGCAATCGTAAAAATATGGCTCACCTACAAATTGGCTTTTTGATTTATCCCGGTGTCATTCAGCTAGACGTGATGGGAGCTTATCAAGCCCTGGCATTTCCACCCAACAGAATCATTCATTTGATTTGGAAAACCCTAACTCCGATCACTAGTAACGAAGGCTTGACCATTGTACCAACAGTAACCCTTGAAGATTGTCCACCACTAGACGTGATTTGTGTTCCTGGCGGCGGGCTTGGACAAGTCGAAGTGATGAAAAATCCAGAAATTCTGGACTTTCTTAACCAGCAGGGTAAAAAAGCTCAGTATGTAACCAGCGTATGCACAGGCTCACTGATTTTAGCGGCGGCTGGCTTATTGCAAGGCTACAAAGCAACCTGCCACTGGGCATTTCGAGACCAATTAGCAATGTTGGGGGTTGAGGTTATACCTGAACGGGTTGTGATTGACCGAAATCGCGTGACGGGGGCTGGTGTAACATCAGGAATCGATTTTGCTTTAGCATTGCTGAGCTTGCTGCGTGGGGAAGATGTAGCGAAGATGACCCAATTGATGATGGAGTACAACCCTGAGCCACCTTTCAATGCAGGTACACCAGAGACAGCAGGCGAAGTAATTACACGAGATTTGCTCCAGTTTGGCAAACCTCTTCTAGAAGCCTTTCTGGCTCAAACCAGAGAAACTGTGGTTCGATTGCAACTGGAAACCTCTTCCTGAACAGACTGCATTGGTTCGGAAATTAGTCAGCAACTAATCAGGTAATTGTGAAGAAGCGCGATCGCGTTTAAACCGTTGTGCATCTATAGCAAAAGGCAGAAGGCAGGAGGCAGTTCGCGCAGCGTTCTCCGCAGGAGTAGGCAGTTAACGCAGCGGACGCAGCGCAGCGAGTAAGGTTTTTTATGAGTACGTGGTCGTTTTAGCCGTTCAATCTGTCCTAAGCTTTATGGCGACAGCTATAATTTGCAATAACAGCATTACCTGGGTTGTTAATAACCTGTATTTTGTAGTTTCTTCATCTCTTCTTGAACGCCAGCCGCAATTTGCAATGCCTCATTCAGCAGACGCCCATATTCGCTGGCTTGGTCATTCACTTGTAGAGTTTGCAATATTTTCAGATTAGTTGCCAATAGTTCGGGATTACCCACCAGGAAACTTTGATTTTCCCGAAGAATTCTCTCCGCTCTTAATGCCCGTATTAAATCCTCTTTAGTGAGGGTTAAAGCTTCTATTATGTTTTGGCGATCGCAAACACTCATCTTAGTTGTCCCCGCCGCCTGTAACTGGTCATTAATGTGAATGGCTTTAATCACAGTATGATATCGCTCCACTTCATCCAGCAGGGCACATAAAGCTGGAAAACTGTTGCGTTTTAACCAGAACCATCGTGTTGTCAAAATCACGATGGGTACTACAATCAGGGTAACAAGGGTGGCAAATAGTGAAGAACCGATGAAAGGAAGAATTACAAAGACATGCAACAATCCAACAATAATGGGTGTCAAAGCAAGACTTAAGATAAGTTCTTGAACCAGAAAATTGAATCGCTCTTTTGGATGGCGCAGAAGGGACAGTCTAAACACCTCCGTCGGCTCAACACCCGTTAGATATCTTAGTTCTCCTAGCGAGATTCCTAATGCCTGCAAATCCGGTTCCACAAAACGCGCTGCTCCTTTTAGAGTCACTTGTATGGGGTTATCTACTAAAAGCGCTGGTCTTGTAACTTTCTCATTTCTTCTTGTACATCCACAACAATCTGTAGGGCTTCATTCAACAATCGTCCATGTTCACTAGCTTTGTCATTAATCTGCAAAGCGTTTAAAGCCATTAAATTACTTTCAAATAATTCAGTATTCAATTTCATGAAATTCGCATTTTTCCGGAGAATACGCTCAGTTTTCAAAGCACGAATGATATCCTCTCTTGCAATTTTCAGGGCGTGAATAACCTTCTCTCGATTCTGCAAGTGCACGTTATGATTACCGACTGATTCTATCTGGTCGTTTATATCTATCGCTTTAATAACAGAATTAAATCGCTTTACATCTTCAAATATCCTAGCTAGATTTCGGTTTCGGTAACTAAATATTATCTTCCTCAAATCGTCAGCTATTAGGACGACAGATGCTATAACATTAATAGCTGCTAGTGCCAGCATTTGGCTCGGAATCATCAGGCTAATCACCAAGCCGGTAAAACAAATACATACAATAACCAAAGAAGTTTTAGCAATCTCAGATAAAAACTTACGAAGAGTCGGTGGCCTATAAACAGCATCAATGCTTACACCGCTACAGTGCTTGATTTCACCTTTTGTAATTTCCAATCCTTGTAAATCAGCTTGCATCGTGTAGTGCGGGGCGAATGCGACAATTGTGTTAAGAAAACGTGTTAGCGTATTCAGAGGCTGTCCGTTTGGCTAGCGCTAGGGTGACCTTGGCGCTACACACTGACGTGCCGTTAATTCAAACAAAGCTAATCGCTGCATCAATGTCACAGGGAAACGGTTCCCCTGCTTTATGGGTATCGCTTCCTAGAGGGGATACAGTCTGCTGAACCCAGAAGTCTCTATCAGCCATAAATCCGACAAACTCCTAGTGTAGTGTTGCTACCCCTCAGATTGGTGTAAATCTGGTAGGGCGCTTTTATCCAGCTTAACCAATTCACTCCAAGCAGCAAGGAATTATGTGGAGATGGCTCTGAAGTGCGAGCGCGATCTCCTGTAAAAGAATAAAAGTCAATCTACAAATCGAAGTATACTCCAGGCAGCTATTAATCTTGGCGCGTCGTGCCGAATGTGACTCAACGAGTTGGTCATACGCGACTCAGCTAATACGCATTGAATCGGCTTACTGGCAACTTCTGGCAAAAACCATCAACAGACCTATCTTGAAAATAAGGCAGAAGGAGTAAGAAAAGTCTTCATTCCTACTCCTGCGGAGAACGCTGCACCTAGCTTGCTTCTTCCGAAGGGAGTACGTTGTGAGCTTTGGCTCATGATGCCTATCTTGAAAGTCGGGGATGGGGAATGTAGCCGTTTTTGTTTTTGTTAAGAATTGTTTCTAAAATTGCCGTAAAATTTTGCCTTCTTCCCGATTTTTTTACAATTTCTTCCCGAAATTTTGATTTTTAAGGTGTAACATCCTAAGCTTTAAGGCCAAGAATGAATTGAACAATTGTTTAGAAACACTCATTTAACTCTATAATTATGCCCTTTTCTAGTATGCCAGTCTCCTCGCCTCTAAATTGGCTTGAATGAGTAGGATTATTCTTTTTCAAATTTGGCAGTGGTTCAATTCCTACCTACTCTAATTTTTAGGGTAGGAAGAAAAAATATCCTTTTTTTGGAGAGCGAGAGGAGTGAAGTTTTAATTTTTTCTAAAATTCCCAGGAGAATCTCATGAATAATCTCATTTTAATCATTGATGACGATGACCTGACTCGCTCTATTTTTTTAGAATTTCTCGAATTAGAGAACTTTAATACGGTTTGTGCTGAAAATGGTTTAGTCGGCTTACAGTTAGCTCAAGAGTGTAAACCTGATTTGATTCTTTGTGACATTAATATGCCCATATTAAATGGATTTCAGGTGTTAAAAGGCTTGCGCGATAAGATCGATACAGCCAAAATTCCGTTAATTTTCCTGACCGCTAATACAAGCCCTAACTATCGGATGCGAGCCTTACAGCTAGGGGCTAATGATTATTTAATAAAACCTATAGAGTTCAGGCAATTAATTGCGGCAATTAACAAGCAATTCCAGCTCGTTCCCTCTAGGTGAGTGTTTTTTGAGTGCATGAACTACACTACCCGGCTAAGGCAACAACCCGCAGGCGCGTGTCGAGTGGTAGGAGGTGAAAAAGATTCCGCCTAGATAGTTGTTCTGTGTCCAGGGTTGTAGGGAGAGCTAGCCCCACTTTCCCTAGTTGTTTTTTTTTGCAAATGATTCATTAGTTCTTGTTGATTTTTTGAGGCGACCCCTATTGCTGAGTTACAACTTGTGATGCCTGTTAGCTCAGGCGATGATTTTAGCACGCCGAGAGATGGGAGAATCACTCCGGGCGATCGCCGTTGGCTTGGAGATGGGCTATGAGACGGCGAAGGCGTATGCCAAGTTAGCCCAACGAGCTTTAATTCAATCTCTTAAAAGTTGAAAAAGTTGTGTTATGTCTCCTATAAACAGTGTTGGATCGCTTAAAATTTCCGTTGCCTACATCTGATAAACTAACGAGCAGCAAGTGCTAGCGTTATTGGTCTTTTCAACCCGGTGAGAACGGATGAAAACCCTGTTGTTTCTTTGTACGGGCAATTACTATCGCAGCCGATTCGCCGAACATTTATTTAATGCAAAAGCTTCCAAGCACGGGTTAAATTGGATGGCTTGCTCTCGCGGACTGGCACTCGAACTAGGCGTAAATAATGTCGGAGCCATCTCCAAGTATGCCCTCACGGGTTTAGCCTCACGCGGAGTGAGCGTGCCACTCGACATGCGCTATCCACTCCCCCTAACTGAAACTGATTTGACGGCAGCGTCCAGAGTTATTGCCGTTGATGAGTTAGAACACCGCCCTCTGATCGTCGAGCGCTTCCCCCAATGGATAGATACTATTGAATACTGGCTGGTTCGCGACGTGGAATACATTCCTGCCGATGTGGCACTCAAGCAAATCGAGGACAACATCCAACAACTGCTCGAGCAACTGCCGAAATGAGCGGCTCGGACTCGCCTAGACGCAAATCCCCTAGAACCGAGCGCGAGCATTAGCGCAAGCGTCCTGACACATTATTGCGGCGCAAATGCCATGCGCTTCTAACGGCACAAAGAGCTGCCCATTTGGAGTATTGATGACTTGCACATCGGCTTGCCCCAATCCCAGCATTTGGGGTACGTTGGGGCCGTAAACATCAGCATCCAGTCACCCAACTTTTGCACCTTGCCGTTGGAGAGCAGCAGCTAAGTTGACAGCAACGGTTGATTTCCCGACTCCTCCCTTGCCACTGGAGACTGCCAGTGTTGTCCTGACGCCAGGAATGGTGCAGATTTGGATGTAAGTCTTTAGCTCTTCTGCACACGGAATGGTAATGCGATCGCTCAATTCCGCTAACTTACTTAATGAGGTCAAGATTACCGCTCTCGAACAACGCTAGGGCTTTTTGGTAGTCACCTTAGGGAATCGCCAAACGAGAAAGGTCAAATTCAATTTATAGCAACGGACATATCGGTTAGGACGTTATATTTGGCTTTAGAGGGAATAGGAAATAGGGAACAGGCAACAGAAAAATGTCCTAACAATTTTGGCGACTGCTATATTGCCAAAATTGTTGCAATGGCTGCATAACTCAGGCTCTGTAAGAGTAAAGTTTTTATGGTCAAAAAATTTTCACAAGACAACGCTTTATGGATGGAAAAGCAAATCACTCAGAAGCAATAGTGGAAGACCAGTCACTCATAGAGCAAGATTTAGAGTTGGGCCGCGTGTTTCAAACGAACCTCACAATGCGGGAGGTTGCTCAGCTCAAAGCCCCTACTATCAAAACTAGTGAGGAAGCTATTCTTGCTCTAAAAATTGGCAATGCCCGCTTTTTCAGTGGGCGAAGACTCCCTTCTGATTTTTCAGCCATTGCTCGCCGCGCACAAGTTATCACGCAGACTCCTTTTGCCGTCGTCCTTGGCTGTTCGGATAGTCGGGTGCCGACGGAAATTATTTACGATCAACGGGCGGGCGACTTATTTGTCATTCGTATTGCCGGTAATGTTGTTGAGGCAGGCACGTTAGGAAGTATTGAGTATGCTATCAGGCACTTAAAAACACGGGTAGTAGTTGTGATGGGTCATGAGGGCTGTGGTGCTGTGCAAGCAGCAATGCTAGATGAAGCAGAACGGCGCTTTGAATCCGAGTATATTCAGTTTCTGATCGATCGCATTGCGCCATCTGTGAGCAAGCTGCCACGAATCCGCGACTCAAAAGCACGGATGCGAGAAGCAGTAATCGCCAATGTTCGGAGGCAAGTACACGAACTTAAGCAAAACGCAGTTGTAGTAGAAGCCATGCACAACAAGGAGATTGCTGTGATTGGTGCTTACTACGAAATCAGCAGCGGCGCGGTTGACTTTTTTGAAACAGAGGAAGAGTTATAGCGTTTCTCAAATAGATGAGATACACTCACCAGTATTAAGCAAGCGAATTCGAGATGAAAGCATATTCAATTGATTTACGACAAAAGATCATTGAGGTTTACCAAAGGGAAGAAATTTCTCAACGTCAATTAGCTC